>NZ_JAKEVD010000029.1 GCF_022398325.1 Shewanella sp. Isolate13 | reverse complement strand
CAAAATTAGAATGAAGCACTTAATGTAGTGTGAACCCAATTTTTAAGACTTGCATCGCGAGTCCAGCTTTTCAAATTTACCAAATTTGTCTGGAAACCATAGAGCTGTGGTCCCACCTGAATCCATTCCGAACTCAGAAGTGAAACACAGTATCGCCGATGGTAGTGTGGGGTCTCCCCATGTGAGAGTAGGTCATTTCCAGGCGCCAAATATACGAAAAGCCCTAGCAAACAACGCTAGGGCTTTTTTCGTATATGCGCTCCGCGAAAAGAACGACTCCCGATGTCGACCCGCCGCTGAGCTTGGCCTGAAACTGCGTCCATGCGTTTCAGGCATTCGGCACTTCCGTGTGCCTTGCCTCCAGCTTCGTAACAAGTTACTCGCGCTACAAAGCCCTTGAATGCGTTGCATCCAGAGCAGGGCTTCTTCGCCCCCATGTGTTCGCTGCGCGAACCGAGGGCGATTATATGCTCCTGCGTTACTCTACCTCCTATATCCATATAGTCGTGCATAATCGACACTTCCACCGTCCATAGTGGTCGTAGGGGGGAGAAGTTGCGCTTATCAAGCGAAGCTTGATGCATGGTCTGGTAGAAAATTGTTCCTGTCATTTTCGACATTCCCCACATCCATGTGGGTCAACGCGGATAGCTTGTGGCCTACAGGATGTAGGGAATGCCATTTATGCAGGACTGCATATAAATGGTCTCGAAGCTGGCCATTTATAGGCGCTAAATTAAGTGAAGAAGCCCCCCCACTTTATATGAGAAGAGTCGGTGGCTTTTGTGTACAGGAGGTACTTATCCTTGAACGCCAAGGATGACGTAGGAGAGGATTTGTACAGGAAGTGCTTATCCTTGAACACCAAGGATGGCGTAGGAGAGGATTTGTAAGGACGTCTGTAAGTAACAGGAAGACTAGAAGAGCCACTTTTGTGGCTCATGGATGTTCGTAAGAGAGGCTGTTAGCTGAGGATTTTATTTAGGATAGCGTTATTCGCTTCGGGGAAATCGTAGTGCCTAAGTTGCTCTATTTTAACCCATTCGATCTCTTGGCCTTCAACTCCTGTAGCTTGACCACTGAAATTTGTTACCCAATGAACATCAAGAAACACCTTCTTATCGCCGTAATCATGGTGAATTTCCATGAGGGGATACGTGTTTACAACATCTAGATTAACTTCTTCTTTTAGCTCTCTTATAAGCGCTTCAGATGTCGTTTCTGTATCTTCTATCTTACCCCCTGGAAATTCCCATTTACCTCCTTGATGGAGATGCTGTGGGCGCTTAGCGATGAGAATTTGTTCATTAGAGTCTTGGATTACACCGACTGCAACATGGATCTGTTTGGTCATCAGTTCTTATCATCGTTATAAGGGGATTCATCGAGGAAAAAGTCAGCTTCATCATAACCGAGCTGATCTAACATTTCAGGATCGAATTCAGGCTTGACGGGAATGGCATTTTTCTCTGAGGCCCAGTCGCCTAGGTCAATAAGCTTACAGCGCTCGCTACAAAAGGGCTTAAATTCAGATTCTGCATTCCATGTAACTGGCGTTTGACAGGTGGGGCATTTAACGGTTAAAGACATAGTGGGCCTTGTCAGATGTTTTGCTGATGGTTACAAAGTGTATTAGCAGATTTTAAAGTGTTAGGGGCAGGTTGCCAACTCGAATTCAACGGTTTGGTCTGAGTGCTTTTGCTGATCAAACTGGACAAAGTGTATAGCGTAGCGATTTCTATGGCCGCTAATCGTTGGATAGCATCCTAGATCGGCTGAGAGTTTTACTCGTATTAAAGACAGGGCCTGTTCACTATTACCTTGGTAGAAGCCACCGGAGGCCTGCTTAACTTGATACTCTGTTGTCTGCCTAGTTAAGTCTAGAAGTAGCTTGACTGGTGATAATAAGCTTGCGAAATGGCTTACCCAGTCTTGATATTCCGCTTGACGATCTTCCCACGGTTTAGCCAGCCAATAGTGTAGTTGTGGTAGATCGAAATTGCAGCTTGCGCCAGGCATATTAAACCTTTGTCTGAGGGCTGTTAAGAAACGGTCCTGCTTGAGTTGGTGGCCAGCTCTCTGTGCTACCTGCAGTACATCTCTAGCTGCGGACAGTTTTGATATATACAGCTCAATTTGCTCGTCATTTATGGAGGGTAGTGATTGCCATTTCGATAACGCAAATAGCTGCCTATCTAAGTCTTTGAGCACTTCTCCTCTATAGTCGCAGCGTTCTGAGAGTTCGCATAGGGAAAATAGGGGGTAAAAACAGCGGTGTTGGTGATCATGATCTAGGTTAGCCTGCAGCTGCTGAGCTAAATACTCAAGGCGTAAGTAGCTACGGATTTTTTCATTTAGAGGCTGTTCGTAGATCAGTTCAGTCATGGCGTTATTCAAGAATTACTGGATAATTTTAAATAAAAGTTATGTAGTGCTTCTACCTTGCACTTTAACGCCGATATCTTTCCTTGATTGTCTATGACATCATCAGCTTTTGACAGTTTCTCAGCTCTTGAAGCTTGACTGCCTATTATATTTTTAACTTGCTGCGCGGTAACACTATCCCTGCACATGGTTCGCTGTTGTTGGAGCTCTGGTGAAATATCCACCAAAAGCGTCCGATCTACTAAGCTATCTAACCCATTCTCAAATAGCAAGGGCACAACCATAATTACATAATTTGATTGCGCTTGCTCACATTGCTTCAGCATGGTTTCACGTATTAATGGGTGGAGCAGTCCGTTTAGCCATACGCGCTCTGTATCGTCTTGGAAAATCCGTTCTCTTAGCTTTGCTCTATCTAGGTTGCCATCATCTAATAAGATATCATCGCCAAAATGTTGGGCAATTTGAGCTAGACCATACGAGCCCTTCATGACAACGTCTCTGGCAATCACATCTGCATCGACAAGCGTTATGCCTAGCTCTGCAAACAGATTGGCTACAGTCGTTTTTCCACTGCCAATACCACCCGTTAATCCAACAATATAATCAGCCATCGTTTTTCCTTTTATTGTCTGTATGGCCTTTATAAGGTCGATAGGTACCAGTTTGTTATGCTTTCACCCCAGATCATGGCAATCCAGCCAGCCGCTGCAATGTAAGGACCAAAAGGAATAGGGTTACCATGGTTTAATTTCTTGAACACTATGAGTGCGATACCCACTATGGCGCCAACCAGAGATGATAGTAAGATTATTAGGGGCAATACTTGCCAACCGAACCAGGCACCAAAAACGGCTAACAGCTTAAAGTCGCCGTAGCCCATACCTTCTTTGCCTGTTAATAGTTTAAACAGCCAAAATACGCTCCATAAACTCAGATAACCTGCAGCAGCGCCAATTAAGGCATCGGATGTGGTTGCAAAAGTGCCACCTAAGTTGATGATAAGACCCAGCCATAACAGAGGCAGAGTGAGCTGATCGGGTAGTAGCATCTCATCTAGGTCTATGCCGGTTAAGGCGATAAGGCTGAAGGTGAGGATTGTGGTTAGCGCAAACTCTAACGTAGGACCAAAGTGCCAAGCTAAAAATGCGACTAATGCGCCAGTGATAAACTCCACGATAGGATAACGGGCAGAGATTTTAGTGCTACATGCGGCGCACTTACCTTTTAGCATCAACCAGCCTAGAATCGGGAGATTGTGGATAGCCTTAATATTGGCCTTGCACTTGGGGCAGGCCGAGCCCGGAACAACGATATTGTACTTCTCTGGGAACGCATCGATAGGGGCTTCGAGTTGCTTTTTGTTGCTATCAAACACCTCTTTCTTGTACTCGCTGAGGTAATGATTACACTCTTGCTGCCATTCGCGTTTCATCATGACCGGCATGCGGTGAATCACAACGTTCAAAAAGCTACCAATCACGGCGGCAAAGATAAAGCTTAATGCAATAAACAGCCAAGGAGTCTGGCTAAAAACAGAAATAAGTTCAGTCATTATTTTTCTTAAATTTTAAAAAGCGGCCAAGAGCGTTTAGGCCGCTAAAGTGAATACTGTGGTGATTCTCGGTTTATTATCCTACAACATTACCCATTTCAAAAATAGGCAGATACATACCGACGATGAGTCCGCCTACCACAGTGCCGATAACCACCATCATAATAGGTTCGATAAGGCTAGATAAGCCATCGACCGCATCATCGACCTGCATTTCATAGATATTGGCCACCTTATTGAGCATGTTATCCAATGAGCCAGACTCTTCGCCGATCATCACCATCTGGATCAGCATATCGGGGAATAGGCCTGTGGTGCGCATGGCGACATTCATCTGCATGCCCGACATCACTTCAGTGCGGATTTTCAGAACGGCTTTACGATAGACTGCGTTGCCAGAGGCTCCTGCTGCAGACTCTAGGCCGTCAATTAAGGGAACGCCAGCAGCAAAGGTGGTTGCCAGAGTTCGCGCAAAGCGTGCCATGGCACCTTTATGTAAAATATCGCCGATAGCAGGGATCTTCAGTACAAATTCATCAACTCTATCCCTAAACTTTTGTGAGTTAAGGTGGGCGCGTCTGAAGCTCCAAACGGCGACTATAATCGCAATGACGAAGATATACCAAGATGCCTGCAGCCAACGGGATATACCGATAATTAATTGAGTGAATGCAGGAAGCTCGGCGCCGAAGCCGTTAAAAATCTCTTCGAATTGGGGAACCACAAAAAGTAGCAGTAACGAGGTAACCAATATGGCAACGACAACGACGGCAGCAGGATAAAACATCGCCTTTTTAATCTTTGACTTCAGTGCTTCGGCTTTCTCTCGGTAGGTGGCGATACGGTCAAATACCGCGTCGAGTGAGCCTGAGTGTTCACCAGCGGCAACAAGATCGACATAGAGATCGTCGAAATATTGTCTGTGAGGGCGCAGCGAATCGGAGAGTGGAATACCCGATTGTACGTCGTTAACTACGGTTGCCAGCAGCTCACGCATTTTAGGCTTCTCGTGTCCTTTGCCCAAGAGTTCGAGTGTTGTCACAATAGGTACGCCAGCCGCCAGCATGGTTGCAATTTGGCGGGTAACCATGGCGATATCCATGGGTTTTATTTTCTTTTCTGACTTAAACAGCGGAGCGGCTTTTTTGCGAACTGTTTTTGGAGTGACGCCTTGTGCCTTAAGCTGAGCACGGATCTCGGCGCTAGAGACGCCTCTCAGCTCACCCGATGTGCGTCCACCATCGCGGTTTGTGCCTTTCCATTGATAGGTGACAACCTTAGGTTCCGACTTTTTTTTCTTGGCTTGAGGCGTTTTTGTTTTGATTGCTGCCGTGGCCATAGTGAGTCCTTGTTATTTAGTAGATTCCGTTGTGCATTAATTTAGAAGAGTTAAAAGCTAGTGACGCGATTAATTTCGGCTATGCTAGTAACGCCTTGTATCACCTTTAACAGTCCTGATTCTCGCAAGTCGCGCATGCCTTGCAGTTTTGCTTGTTTCAGAATTTGCAACGAGTTACCGCCTTCCATGATGGTACGGGCGATTTCATCGGACATCTTCATCACTTCATAGATACCGACTCGGCCTTTATAGCCGCCAGAACAGAGGTCGCAACCTACGGGTTTGAAAACGGTAATGCCTGCATCGACCTGCTGTTGATTAAAACCAAGCTTTAGTAGCTCGGCAGCAGGGATCTCTTCTGGCGTTTTGCAAGTTGGGCAGAGGCGTCTAGAGAGTCGCTGGGCAATAATCAGGTTAACCGAACTGGCGATGTTATAGCCGGGTACGCCCATATTGATTAAACGGGTTAGGGTCTCGGCTGCCGAGTTGGTATGTAGGGTGGATAGTACTAAGTGACCCGTTTGCGCCGCCTTGATGGCGATCTCTGCGGTCTCTAAGTCTCGAATTTCACCCACCATGACCACATCGGGGTCTTGACGTAGGAATGAGCGCAGCGCAGAGGCGAAGGTTAAACCTGCCTTTAGGTTAATATGAACTTGGTTCACCCCTTCGAGGTTAATTTCCACCGGATCTTCGGCGGTGGAGATATTGCGCTCTTGGGTGTTGAGAATATTGAGGCCGGTATAAAGTGATACCGTTTTACCCGAGCCAGTAGGCCCTGTAACTAGAATCATCCCTTGAGGCTTGGCGAGCATCTCTTCATACATCAACCGCTGGTCATCTTCATAGCCGAGCTTCTCGATGCCAAGCTGGGCGGAAGAGGAGTCCAAGATACGCATTACTATCTTTTCGCCCCAGATGGTGGGCAGGGTGCTAACACGAAAATCGATAGACTTAGTGCGAGATAGGCGCATCTTAATGCGGCCATCTTGTGGAATACGGCGCTCGGCAATATCCAGTTTTGACATCACCTTTAAGCGTGCCGAGATCCGGCCTGATAAATTTACTGGAGGCTCGGAGACCTCATGTAAGATGCCGTCGATGCGAAAGCGGATGCGGTAACGTTTCTCATAGGGCTCAAAGTGCAGATCCGATGCGCCCTTACGGATGGCATCGGTCAAAATCTTATTAATATAGATGACTATCGGTGCGTCATCTTTACCATCACCAGCCTGTTCTTCATCACGCTTGTCGGTGTCGGTAACTTCGATTCCAGCCAGTGACTCCTCATCGATACCGTCGAGATCCAGCGCGCTGATATCCTCTTCGAGCACGGTTTCCAGTGCCTTAATGAGTTTATCGTCTTCCACCAGTATCGCTTCAGCATGTAACCCAGCGCTGAATTGAAAGTCTTCCAGTGCGGCAATATTCGTGGGATCAGAGGTAGCGATATAGAGGCGATTGCCACGCTTAAATAGCGGCAGGCATTTGTGTTTTTCGATCAGCTTCTTATTGATGAACTCTTCGGGAATTGAGCTGATATCGAATTCATCGAGATCGAGCAGTGGGGTGCCGTACTCTTCATAGCAGAGCTCGGCGATATCCCGTGCTGAGATCAGCTTATTACTGATAACGGTGCTGACGAGGGAAGTTTTATGTTTACGGGAACTGGCAACAGCCGATGCGATCTGCTCTTCGCTAAGTAGGCCTTTGCGAATGAAGAGGGTGGATAAGCCTAGGTGAAGCCCTGTTGTTGGCATGGTAACCTTAATAAAAAGGGGAGGCTACCTCCCCTCATGCTTAGAGTGAAACAATTAACAAAGGTCTGTGCAGTTATCTGTCCAAATCACACGACCTGCGTCATATACGCCAGTAAGAACATATGTGTCACCTACTGCTATTCCGCCAGCAGCAATAGGAGTTACGGTAATTTCACCTTTGGTTGCATCCCATGAGATCCCACTATATGCACCTTTTGTTAGACCTGATACGTCAGATGGTACTCCACCTTTGCCGGCTGCACACTCTGTAGCATCAATACTACCATTTGTTTGTGCGCAAATTTCAACAGCTGTTTTAACTGCTCCACCTGCTGCAACTACACCAGAATAGCGAGCTTTATCTGTGTAAGATTGATAAGCAGGCAATGCGATTGCTGCCAAGATACCGATAATCGCAACTACGATCATCAATTCAATTAGGGTGAAGCCCTTAGCGTTATTCATGTTTGATTTCATCATGCTTTTCATGTCTATCTCCATTAGAAAGCTTTGAATCACGTTTGAACGCAGACTGTTGCTATTCAAATCGCTATTCGTACTGTGTATATCACTGTTTACATCAGTGAATAGTGCTTCAACCCTGCTCGATGCTCCTGCGCTAGCATGTCGCGACTCCTTATACTAATGGTCACAACTAAGGCTGATACTGGCTATTGCCTGAGAGTATCTCGTTTAGCTACTTAGTGACGCATAGTGCGACTTTAGGTATCCGTGTCTATCTTAAATATAAAAAGTTAAATTTAAAGGTCACCCGCCGTTATTGTTAACGTGTTTCATCTTCAGAAAAATTCAGTATTAACAAATTTGTATTACTTTTTTTTAACTGAAGCTTACTCAGTTCTGGTTAATAAATGATCTGTTTCATTTTCGTTAAGCCAAAGCTGTAGTTATATCAATAACGAGTTAACCAAGCCGGCAATCTCGCCTAAGTGCAAGTTAGTACAAAGTTAATAAAAATGGAATAGTGAATTGCCATAAAGTAGCTTTTTAAGTGCTAATTTTTCTAAAAATAAGTAATTGCGGTCGCTTTGGTTATAGCGGTTGTTTGACTGTGTTTAAAATATTGGCACTTATGGTTAAGGTGTCATTTTTTTGATGATCGATTCATGAGCTTTTTATAAAAGCTAATATAAAACCTAATGCCCCTAAATACTCTATGGATATACTGATGCTGCAAGCTGCTATGCGCCGCTTATTTGCATTTAGGCTAGGAGAGGAACAATAAAGGTTAATGCTAATGGGAAACTCAAAGCCGAGTAACTTGTTTGTGAAGCCTGATCAAGGGCTGCAGGATTGACTTAAATGTTAAATTTTGGCGATTGGGTCGTGACGCTAAATAAACTTAAGCTTTGTTTTTATTTTATTAGTTGGGCGCGTGTGATTAGAAAAATATACCTATTTGGTCATTGCGTTAGTTTAACATTTCTTTCTTATCTTGATTAAATATAGAGAGTAAAAGCGTTTTAAACGCATTTCTATTCATTTCGATAATAACGTTATCTGGCAGGTTAATTTGAGAGTGGACGGTAAAGTTTATTTGATGAGCGGGGTATTTGTTGGCAATTTTAGGCGCGACTTTTAAATGCGTTTCTTTAACTAAAAAAAGCCCAAGCGTTTAGCTTAGGCTTTTTGTTGATGATTATCTCATCTTGTCTTGAATGTGGCTGAAGGGTTACTTAAGCCTTAACGATAGATCCAGTGCGCGCACATGCTTGGTCAATGCGCCTACTGAGATATAGTCGACGCCCGTTTTGGCGAAGTTGCCTATGGTCTCAAGGGTTACATCACCGGATACTTCAAGCTTTACGCCAAGCCCTCTGTCTTTGTAACTATTATTCAGTTCGACCGCTTCAAGCATCATGGTGATGTCGAAGTTATCTAGCATGACGATATCAGACTGGGCATCGAGGGCTTGTTTTAATTCGTCAATGCTCTCCACTTCAACTTCGACCAGTTTGTCAGCATGTAGTTCTCTTGCTGTTTGAATGGCCTTGGCGATACCGCCACAGGCCATGATGTGGTTTTCTTTAATTAAAAACGCATCAAAGAGCCCTATACGATGATTTTGCCCACCGCCGCACGTCACTGCATATTTTTGCGCCGTACGCAGACCCGGGATGGTTTTACGGGTATCAAGCAGGCGAGTGTGAGTGCCAGATAAACGATCTACGTAGTGTTTAGTTAACGTGGCGACACCCGATAAGGTTTGGATGAAGTTCATCGCTGTTCGCTCACCGGTGAGGATGGCTCTAGCGGGACCCTCTAGCTCGCAAAGGAGTTGGTTGGGCAGCACTAAGTCACCATCATCAACATGCCAATGTAGGGCGACTTCGCCACCTAATTGATTAAAAACCTGTTCGGCCCAGGCCTTTCCGCAAAAAACGCCCTCTTCACGGGTGATAAGTGTGGCTTGAGCGAGTTTTTCTGCTGGGATCAGTTGTGCGGTAATGTCGGCATCGGATCGTGGTCTAGAGGAGAAGTCCGAATTGGCATCTTGATGACCTAAATCTTCGTCAAGAGCAGATTTGACTGAGAGTCGAATGTCATTTTCAAGCATGTGAGCTGTCCTTTCTTACTGGCTTATACAGGAATATATGAGGCACGCTTTAATAATGGTTTTTATCTTAACATAAAGGGTTATACCAATCAGTATAAGAGTTTGATCTACTCAGAGCGTTTTTTGACAAACTGTTTCAAGGCGAATAGCTGTAATAATGGTTATTCCCTTATAAAAGCTATTCAACGCATAAGTAGGCAGTTAAAAACGCTCCTGAATGGCAAGTTTTAGCGGTTCTGATGTTGTGACTCTTTTTAAACTAGAGTGAGCTTAACTGTAAATTACTATGCTCTTCACTCATTGCTTGCCTCTGAGCCGCTAAATTCTCGCTGAGGGACCAAATGTTTTTACTGATTGGTATTAGGAAAGAGGCTAGCATTATTGCGGTTTATACTCTTGAATTGTTCGCTTTTTTAGGATGATAAAACTCAAAAGAGTGGCTATATTCATAGGGTTAAAACTGCTAAAGTGCGTTTAATATATTAGCTTTGGGATCTCGCTTTTGTCGCTTACTTTACTAGATGGCTGGGTGATTCAGGCTCGATTTTGCCCGTCACCCCATTTTAATCTAAGACCGCTCAATGAAGTGAGCCTGTTGGTGATCCACAATATCAGTCTGCCAGCGGGGTGTTTTGGTGAGCCCTATATCGACCAGTTATTTCAAGGCTGTTTAGACATAGACGCCGATGCAAGTTTTAAAGAGCTGAAGGGGTTAGAGGTCTCAGCCCACTTTCTTATACGGCGAGATGGTGAGTTAGTGCAGTATGTTTCTTGTGATGATCGCGCTTGGCATGCTGGAGTGTCCGAGTTTGACGGTCGGCAAAACTGTAATGACTTCGCCATAGGCATTGAGCTTGAAGGAACAGACGATGTTGCTTATTCAGATGAGCAGTATCAATGCTTAATTGAGCTAACTCATAGCTTATTTAAACATTACCCTGCACTTAATAAGAATAGGGTAACAGGACACAGTGATATAGCGCCTGGGAGAAAAACGGATCCCGGTAGTAGCTTTGATTGGCTGCGATATAAGGCGGCATTCTAGATAGGGTGCCAATGGGAGATGCGGCTTGGGCTTGTGCTGCAGCTAAATAGGAAAGGTGGAAAATATGGCTTTGTTTGCGTTGTTAGTCGCCATTTTGGTCGAGCGGTTAAGGCTGTTGCCAGATGCGTGGCAGTTTGATGCGTTATTAGCTAAGTACCATAAAACATTAATAAACGATGAGCGTGAGCCCACCTTGGGTTCGATGATAGTGGCGATCATCCTGCCTAGTGTTGTGGTTTATATTTTATCTTGGTTGGTTTCAGGTTTACTTTGGGGGGCGGTAAGCGTTGCACTTTGGGTAGCCATTGCTGTTTTGTGCTTCAGTCATAACCCCCAGAGGCAGGCGTTTAAGCGCTATATTCAAGCCGCTTGTCGAGGCGATTCACAAGCTTGTTTTCACTACGCCAAAGCACTGGATCCTAGCCAGAGTCTAAAGTCGGTGGATGAGAAGGATTTAGGTGAGGTAGTTGGTCAAAGCGTTGCTTGGATTAACTACCGTTACTATGGTGCTATTGCCTTATACCTCATAGTGCTAGGCCCTGTTGGGGCTGTGCTTTATTGTAGCGTGCGTTTTTATAGTGAGCAGAGCCATCTTCGTGAGAAGCCATTGCCCTTGGTGGATAATCTACTATTCGTATTAGATTGGTTGCCAAGTCGAATCTTCTCATTTGGTTATGTTTTGAGTGGCCACTTTAGACAAGCTATTGCGGTTTGGCTGCAAAATGCGACTAAGCCCAATCGCTCGGCTAGAAATATCATTACCCATGTTGCAGTCGCAGCAGAAACCTTGCCGGAAGCTTCTTCTGCACCTATCTGTTTGCAATCGACTATTGCACTACTGCAACTGAGTAAACGCAACTTCATCTTGCTGATCACTGTGCTGTCATTAATGACAATACTCGGTGTCGTTAATTAAAGGGTGGTGAGTTAATAGGCAAACAGTCAGGTTGATAATAAAAAATACGCCTTCAAATAATTAGGCAAATTTGTGTGCGGACCACTGAATTAAAGTGGTTCGCACAGTCTCATTTATCGTTAATATTCATCAAAAATCTCTCCATGTTTAATTGCTTATGATAATAATTATCACTGCGCTAATTATCTAATTTGGCACATTGGTCTGACCCCATAGTGAAAAAAATCAGCTATGCTCACACATCGTGCATAGATATGATGTAGATCACTAACTGGACATCCAAAGTGTGATTTGATAAAGTGCGCTCAGTCAATTAAATTGGTAAGACCAATTTACAATAGGAGCTGAGGCCCATATGGCTTATAGCAAAATAAACCAGCCGAAAATATCCGACGTCATTATGGGGCAGTTGGAACAGATGATCTTGGAAGGGAGTATCCAACCAGGTCAGAAGCTTCCTCCCGAACGTGAACTGGCGTTGCAATTTGAAGTCTCCCGACCTTCTTTGCGTGAAGCGATCCAGAAGCTTGAGGCAAAGGGCTTGTTGATGCGTCGTCAAGGCGGCGGAACCTATGTAAAAGAGCAGCTTTGGCAAAGTCTTGCCGATCCAATCGTTGAACTAATGCATTCAGATTCAGAGAGTCAGTATGACTTGCTGGAGTTTCGTCATGCCACAGAAGGCATGATGGCGTACTTTGCTGCGCTTCGTGGTACCGATGCCGATATGCAAAATATCAAGCGCACCATTTTAGAAGTGGAAGCCGCTAAAAACATCGAAGAGCAAGCTAATGCCATTGTGCGTTTTTATCGTGCAGTCGCAGAAGCTTCCCACAACGTGGCTATGTTACACCTAGTATTAAGTTTATCCCCTGTGCTGCATAAGAACGTGGCACAGAACTTAGAGCTTTTAAGCCGACGCGAAGAAGCCTCTACGATGGCCAATGAACATCGGCGAGCACTGCTCGCTGCCATTGTTCGTCGAGACCCTGAAGCGGCACGCGAAGCTTCCAATGAACACTTAAGTTACATTGAAGAAGTGATGTTGTCTGTAAGGGAAGAAGATAGCCGGTTGCAGCGTAGCCTGCGCCGTTTAAAGAGTGGTGTATAAGCTTACTCAACTTGAGGAATAGGCTTGTAACCGAAGTAGATTTAAATCAAATACACTAATAACTGGCAGTAGTTACTTAGGTATTACGTATAGGAAAGGACTGCAAATGTCTGAACATATGCTACAAGATGTCGATCCACTAGAAACCAACGAGTGGTTGTCTGCTTTAGAATCTGTTGTACGTGAAGAAGGGGTTGAGCGTGCTCAATTCCTATTGGAACAAGTACTCGATAAGGCCCGCTTAGACGGTGTCGATATGGCAACGGGGATTACGACTAACTACATCAATACTATTCCTACAAGCCAAGAGCCTGCTTATCCTGGTAATACAACTATTGAGCGTCGTATTCGCTCAATTATTCGTTGGAACGCAACCATGATTGTGCTACGTGCGTCTAAAAAAGATCTAGACCTCGGTGGCCATATGGCGTCTTACCAATCTGCCGCTTCATTTTATGAAATGTGTTTTAACCACTTCTTCCGTGCGCCAAACGAGGTAGATGGTGGTGATTTAGTCTATTACCAAGGTCACATCTCTCCAGGTATCTACTCGCGTGCATTCGTTGAAGGCCGCTTGACTGAAGAGCAGCTAGATAATTTCCGTCAGGAAGTTGATGGCAAAGGTATTCCTTCATACCCGCATCCAAAGCTGATGCCTGAGTTCTGGCAGTTCCCGACCGTATCTATGGGTCTAGGCCCAATGTCTGCAATTTATCAGGCACGTTTTCTTAAGTACCTAGACGGCCGTGGCCTAAAAGATACTTCTGCCCAGCGTGTATATGCATTCCTTGGTGATGGTGAGATGGATGAGCCGGAATCACGCGGTGCAATCTCTTTCGCTGCCCGTGAAAAGTTAGACAACCTATGCTTCTTAATCAACTGTAATCTACAGCGCCTAGATGGTCCTGTTATGGGTAACGGTAAGATCATTCAAGAGCTTGAAGGCTTGTTTAGAGGTGCAGGTTGGAATGTGGTCAAGGTGATCTGGGGTAACAACTGGGACTCACTGATTGCAAAAGACACCACAGGTAAATTACTGCAGTTGATGAATGAAACCATCGATGGTGACTACCAGACATTTAAGTCAAAAGACGGCGCTTATGTACGTGAGCACTTCTTCGGTAAGTACCCAGAAACAGCAGCCCTTGTATCTGATATGACAGACGCTGAGATCTTCGCGCTTAAGCGCGGTGGTCATGAGCCATCTAAGTTGTTTGCAGCATTTAAGAATGCTCAAGAGACAAAAGGCAAGCCAACGGTAATCTTAGCTAAAACCGTAAAAGGTTATGGCATGGGTGATGCGGCTGAAGGCAAGAATATCGCTCACGGCGTGAAGAAAATGGACATGACTCATGTGCTACAGCTTCGTAACCGCCTAGGACTAAGCGATTTGCTAAGTGATGACAAAGTGTCTGAGCTACCTTACTTAAAGTTAGAGGAAGGCTCGCCAGAATATGATTATCTACACGCGCGCCGTGATGCACTGCATGGTTATACTCCACAGCGTTTACCTAATTTCACTAAGGCATTAGAACTACCTGCTGTTGAAGAATTTAGCTCTTTGCTTGTTGAGCAAAAGCGTGAAATTTCAACCACTATGGCATTCGTGCGTACCTTGAATATCCTGCTTAAAAACAAGGGTATTGGTAAGAACATAGTGCCAATTATTGCCGATGAAGCGCGTACCTTTGGTATGGAAGGCTTATTCCGTCAAATTGGTATTTATAACCCGTATGGTCAGGAATATACGCCAGAAGATCGTAGCGTTGTGTCTTACTACAAAGAAGCCACTTCTGGCCAAGTACTACAGGAAGGTATCAATGAGCTAGGTGCTATGTCGTCTTGGGTTGCAGCAGCAACTTCATACAGCACTAACGATCTGCCTATGATCCCATTCTACATCTACTACTCTATGTTTGGTTTCCAACGCGTTGGTGACATGGCATGGATGGCGGGTGATCAGCAGGCTCGTGGCTTCCTATTAGGTGCTACAGCAGGGCGTACAACGCTAAACGGTGAAGGTCTACAGCACGAAGATGGTCACAGCCATGTTCAGGCAAACACCATTCCGAACTGTATCTCTTACGATCCAACATTCGCTTACGAGCTAGCGGTGATCATGCAAGACGGCATCCGTCGTATGTATGGCGAGCAAGAGAACGTGTTCTACTACTTGACGCTGATGAATGAAAACTATGCGATGCCAGCAATGCCAGAAGGTTGCGAGGAAGGTATTCGTAAAGGTATCTATAAGCTTGAATCTTATAAGGGTAGCCATAAGGTTCAGTTAATGAGCTCGGGTACCATCATGAATGAAGTGCGTAAAGCAGCGCAGATCCTAAGTGATGAGTACGATGTGGCGTCAGATGTTTACTCAGTGACTTCATTTAACGAGTTAACCCGTGAAGGTCAAGATGTTGAGCGTTATAACATGTTGCATCCTGAAGCAGAGCCTAAGCAAGCGTATATCACCCAAGTGATGGGCAAAGAGCCTGCAATTGCAGCAACAGATTACATGAAGAATTATGCGGAACAAGTTCGTGCATTTATGCCTTCAGAAACATTCAAAGTACTAGGTACAGATGGTTTTGGTCGTTCAGACAGCCGTGAAAACCTACGTCGTCACTTTGAAGTCAATGCTGGCTACGTTGTTGTAGCGGCACTGAATGAACTCGCAAAACGTGGTGATATTGAAAAGTCAGTGGTTGCACAAGCCATCGCTAAGTTCAACATCGACACTGACAAGACAAACCCGCTATACGCGTAAGAGGCAACACAAAATGGCAATCGAAATTAATGTCCCTGATATTGGTGCGGATGAGGTTGAAGTAACAGAGATCCTTGTTAGCGTTGGTGACAAGGTTGAAGAGGAGCAATCGCTTATCTCTGTTGAGGGCGATAAAGCTGCGATGGAAGTTCCGGCATCGAAAGCGGGTATTGTGAAAGAGATCAAAGTAGCCGTTGGCGATAAAGTGTCTACAGACTCATTAATTATGATTTTTGAATCTGATGCAGCAGCGAGTACAGCAGAAGCTGCGCCTGTTGCTGAGCCTGCTCCGGTTGCCGTAGCAGCACCATCGGCAGCGCCAACTGCACAAGACGTCAACGTACCAGATATTGGTGGCGATGAGGTTGAAGTGACCGAGATCATGGTTAAAGTGGGCGACACGGTAACTGAGGAACAATCTCTTATCTCTGTTGAGGGCGACAAGGCTGCGATGGAAGTACCAGCACCCTTTGCCGGAAAAGTATTAGAGATTAAAGTTGCTCAAGGCGACAAGGTGTCTACGGGCTCATTAATTATGACCTTCGAAGTGGCGGGTAGCGCTCCTGCAGTTGAGGCGCCAGCCGCTGCACAAGCTGCTCCTGCGCCAGTTGCCGCTCCTGCACCTAGCCAAGCAGTCTCTAGTCAGCCAGCGACAACTGCAGCGAAAGAAGACTTCGTTGAGAACAGTGCTTACGCGCATGCTTCACCAGTGATCCGCCGTATGGCGCGTGAACTCGGTGTTAACCTTACTAACGTGAAAGGTACAGGCCGTAAGAATCGTATCATTAAAGAAGACGTTCAAAACTACATTAAAGCGGCGATCAAGCAAGTTGAATCGGGTAGTGTTAACACTGCTGGTGGTAGTAACGAATTGAATCTATTGGCATGGCCAAAAGTCGATTTCAGCAAGTTTGGTGAGACAGAAGTTAAACCGCTATCACGTATTCAAAAGATCTCAGGTGCTAACCTACACCGTAACTGGGTGAAGATCCCGCATGTTACCCAGTGGGATGATGCAGATATTACAGAGCTAGAAGCTTTCCGTAAGGCACAAAATGCTGCTGAAGCGAAGAAAGACTCGGGCATGAAGATCACGCCTTTAGTATTTATTATGAAGGCTGCAGCTAAGGCGTTGGAAACTTTCCCAACCTTTAACTCTTCACTGTCAGAAGATGGCGAAAGCTTGATTTTGAAGAAGTACGTCAACATAGGTATCGCTGTTGATACGCCGAATGGCCTTGTAGTTCCCGTCTTTAAAGATGTGAACAAGAAAGGGATTCATGAGCTTTCTAATGAATTGAAAGAAGTGTCTAAGAAAGCCCGTGACGGCAAGCTAACGGCTGCTGATATGCAAGGCGGCTGCTTCACCATTTCAAGCTTAGGCGGCATTGGTGGTACGGCATTTACGCCGATTGTGAATGCACCTGAAGTGGCTATCTTGGGCGTATCTAAGTCAGACATGAAGCCAGTTTGGAACGGTAAAGAGTTTGAGCCGCGCTTGATGTTGCCGCTATCACTCTCTTATGACCATAGAGTGATCGATGGTGCCGATGGTGCGCGTTTCATCACTTACTTGAATAGCTGCCTGTCAGATATTCGAACCTTAGTGCTTTAAACAAAATAGGCTGCTTGATTCAAGCAGCCTATTTTCTAGATAGCTTAATCTTCAACTATTAAGAATCATCAACAAGATTAAGTGTTTCTAGGATTGTGATCCGTATCAAACAAAGGTTAAAATGCGGCCACCTTACAAGATTTGGCCACAGTTTTTCGTTGAGTCGGTACTTATTGTTAAGTCGGTGCCATCAACGACATAAAAAGAATAGAGGAAAACATGAGTAACGAAATTAAAACTCAGGTAGTTGTACTAGGCGCTGGCCCTGCTGGCTATTCAGCTGCATTCCGTGCTGCAGATTTAGGTCTAGATACTGTTATCGTCGAACGTTTCAGCACGTTAGGCGGTGTATGTCTAAACGTTGGTTGTATCCCTTCTAAAGCCTTGCTTCACGTTTCTAAAGTCATTGAAGAAGCAAAAGCGGTTTCTAACCACGGTGTTGTTTTCAGTGAGCCACAGATTGATCTTGATAAGCTACGTGAATACAAGCAATCAGTAATCGGTCAGCTAACCAACGGCTTAGGCGGAATGTCTAAGATGCGTAAGGTTGACGTGGTTAATGGTCTTGGTAAGTTCACAGGTCCTAACACGTTAGAAGTTCAAGGTGAAGACGGCGTTAAAGTCGTTCATTTTGAGCAGGCAATTATTGCAGCGGGTTCTCGCCCAATTCAACTGCCATTTATTCCTCATGATGATCCTCGCGTATGGGATTCAACTGATGCGCTAGAGCTTAAAGAAGTGCCTGGCAAGCTACTGGTTATGGGCGGCGGCATCATAGGTCTAGAGATGGGTACCGTATACTCTTCTCTAGGTAGCGAAATCGACGTGGTTGAGATGTTTGACCAAGTGATCCCAGCTGCTGACAAAGACGTAGTTCGCGTTTATACCAAGAAGATCAAGAAGAAGTTCAACTTGATGCTTGAAACCAAAGTTACTGCAGTAGAAGCAAAAGAAGATGGCATCTACGTGACGATGGAAGGCAAGAAAGCGCCAACAGAGCCAGTGCGTTATGACGCAGTATTGGTTGCAATTGGCCGTGTTCCAAATGGTAAAGGTCTAGATGCAGAGAAAGCTGGCGTGAATGTCGATGAGCGTGGCTTCATCAATGTTGATAAGCAGATGCGTACTAACGTACCAAACATCTTTGCAATCGGTGACATCGTGGGTCAACCAATGCTTGCGCACAAAGGTGTGCATGAAGGTCATGTAGCTGCTGAGGTAATTTCTGGTCTTAAGCACTACTTCGATCCTAAAGTTATCCCATCAATCGCCTACACTGACCCAGAAGTAGCGTGGGTTGGCCTAACTGAGAAAGAAGCGAAAGAGCAAGGTGTTGCTTACGAAACAGCGACTTTCCCATGGGCAGCAAGCGGCCGTGCAATCGCCTCTGATTGTGCCGATGGCATGACTAAGCTTATTTTCGACAAAGAGACACACCGTGTTATTGGTGGTGCTATTGTCGGTGTTAACGGTGGTGAGCTATTAGGTGAAATCGGCCTCGCAATTGAAATGGGTTGTGACGCTGAAGATCTAGCACTAACGATTCATGCTCACCCAACATTGCATGAGTCTGTTGGCCTAGCGGCTGAGATTTATGAAGGTTCAATCACTGATTTGCCAAACCCAAAGGCAAAGAAGAAAAAGTAAGCGGTTAAGATAAACTGCTTTTCACCTGAAAAAAGCGCTCTTTTGAGCGCTTTTTTATTTGAGCTACATGCAATAGTGTTTTTTAGGTAATCAAAGGGTGAATCTCTGTTACCTAAATGCTACATTCGAGTTAATCTGGAAGGGCACTAAAGCAGATGAGAACAATAATTAAAAAAATTTGGCTTGGCTTTATTCTATTAATGGTTACTTGCGCCGTACCTGCTCTGGCTAACGGAGTGGTGCAGCGCGTATTGAGTGCGAGTGATGGACTCATCAATGGCACTGTGTGGGATATCGCTTTTGACGAGCACGGTTTTACCTGGTTGGCGACAGAAGAGGGGCTGTATCGAGTCAGCAGTAATAAAGTTCGTCGAATCGATAAGGTCGGTTTACACTCAAAACTCTCCGATAGTGTGCTTTACCTCTCTCTGCCTCTAAGTAAGCAACATATCCTTGTTAGTGGTGCCTATCGCATTTACCTATATGATATTTACACCAACGAATTTATTGAGTTTGGTAGCCCTGAGTTATTTCCTGAGTATCGCGGTAGTGGCATCGTATCTCAAATAGAAGAGGCTAACGGTGACAGGATCTTTTTGACCTTTGATGGTGAATTGCTTCGTTTTAACTATCAAAGCATGTCACTTGAACGGATAAACTTCCTTCCCAGCAATCTCGATCACCCATGGCGTATTATGTTACCCCTATCCGATCAGCGTCTGCTTATTGGCAAAGAGCAGCATTTAGAGGTGCGAGATATCCATGGAGTCAGGCTGGGTGTGTTGCCTTGGCCCGATGCCTGGGGAAAGATTAAGAATGTTTTTCGTCATTCCAGTGGCCGAGCGTGGATAACCTCGAGTAAGGGGTTGTTTGAGATCGACCAAGCCAGTTTAGCAATAGAAAAAGTTGAACAACTCCAGCACTACATCACGAGTATCGCCGAAGATAAACAGGGGTTTCTGTGGCTATCTACTCGGGCTGGATTGCTAAGATGGTTTCCCGATGCCAAAAAAGGTGTGCTCTACGGTAATGAATTAAAGCTCAAGTCTAATATCGATTACACCTACGATATCGCTGTCGATGAAACGGGGTTAATTTGGGTCGGTGGCAGTGGCGATGGAGTGGCGATCTTAGCCAACGATCCCGACTTTATTATTGATAAATTCAGCAAAGCCTCACCCTACCAGATGAAGGATGAGGTGATTTGGGCTATCTATACAGATGATGAACACCTCTGGTTTGGTACCGATGCCGGTCTGATCTTAGTGGACAAGCGGACTCAGGGGTCTTATGTCATTAATCCTCATGGCATAAACTTAAACGATAGTATTTATAAAATCGATTCATTAGACGAAGACTATCTATTGCTCTCGAGTACCAATGGTTTATCTGTTGTAAATAAGAACACTTTCCATACCCAAAGTTTTGCCAGCTGGTCCGGTGGTAAAAGTTCGCTTGAACATAAAGTTGTTTACAATACTTACTTCGATCCTCTCATTGAGGGGCGTATCTGGTTTGCAACGAGTAGTGGGCTATTTTATTGGCAACAGGGGTTCCTTGAGCCTAAGTCGGTGCGGTTAGGCAGCGCCCTCAATAGTAATATAGCGGTTGAGATCGTCTCGATTACTCGAGATAGCAGCCAGCGCTTATGGCTAGGTGGTAATCATATTTTTGGTTACTTAGACTCTCAGGATATTTTTCATCCGGTACTGGAACCATTAAGTTTTCGCTCAGGAGAACCCAATGTTCGATTCATTAAAGAGGTTAATCCCGGAGAACTTTGGCTTGGCTTGGATGCCCAGGGGCTCATCTCCTATGATGTGCAAACCGGTGCCCTTAGAAGCGTGACCGATGACTGGAAGGTTAAGTGTAGCGGCATCTATTTTATTGAGGATTTGGGGCATTACCGTTTGATTGGCTGCCCCCGTTCTATGATCCGCCAAAACCTTATCGACGGAGAAATTGTCACCGTCTTACCACATGATGGCTGGATCAGCGATGAGCTAAATGAGGGGGCTTATTTTGCTGCTGACGAAGGGGTCTATCTCGGTACGCCTGATGGCGCAATGCTACTCAATGTTGAGACACTGGAAAATCGAACTGCTCATGACTCAGTGATCTTGGAGTCAGTAGAGATCTATTTTGAGGACCACAGTGAACTCAATTTGATGCCACTGAATGACTATCATATTTTGCCGGGGGCACAATTGATCAGTTTTCAGTTATCCCGTAATAACTACCTTGATGAAAAGCCGATGCAGCTCCAGTATCGCCTGCGTCGTAGCGGCCTTGATAAACAAGCTAGCTATATCTATCTTGATGGCAACTCGCAGCTGAATATCTCCGGTTTAGAGTCCGGCGCCTACGCACTTGATATCCTCAGCATGGATAATGAAATTTGGTCAGACAAACCATTTTCCTATCGTTTTTATGTGGAAAAATTTTGGTGGCAGAGCTCATGGTTTAAAGGAATGCTACTTATCTGCTTATTGCTTGCAGCCCTTGGCGTTATTCTTATTCGTCAGCGCCAAGTGAAAGCATTTAAAGTCATGAACTCAGCACTGACTAATAGTGAAAATCGTTTAAAACAGGCGCTAAAAGGCAGTAACTCAGAGCTATGGGAATGGCAGCGAGAGGGGGAGCTGTTTCGCCTAGAAAACATTGCCGGATTGTTGAGTGCCGAAGAGCCGCAAGTATACCTAAGCCTGAAAGAGTTCCCCATTCATCAAGAAGATGCAGCGGAAGTGATGGCGGCTTGGGAAGATATGCTACAGGAGCGTACCGATAGGTTTGAGCTTGAGTATCGATACTGGCGCACAGACGGCAGTATGGGCTGGGTACGTGTAATGGGACGCCCTGTTGAGCGCAGTCTATCAACTGGAGTGATAGAGCGGGTTTCTGGGATCTACAGTGATATTACCGAGCAGCGCAAGCTCAAAGACGATGTCTACTTATTGGCGCAAGCGTTTGAAAACACTTCTGAAGCTGTGCTTATCTTTGATAGTAGTGAGAGAATTCAAGTTACCAATAAGTCGGCTCAAGATATGATTGGTTTAGCGCCAGATAACTTAATTGGCTTAGCATTCCTTGAGGTGTTACAGGTAGACGGAGTGAGTTCGAGTATTGCCAACTTATTGCAGCAGGGGCTGAGTTGGACTGGTGAGTGTTTTGTGGATACCGGAGAGGGGCTCAATAGGCCCGTCTGGTTAAACGTTTCGTCAATCTTGAATACCCATGGTGACACCAGTCATTACGTGGCTGTGTTTTCAGATATTACCGAGCGAAAGCGTACCGAGGCCGATCTTCGTCGTTTAGCCAATTACGATGTGCTGACGGGCTTGCCTAATCGCTCATTATTTTCGAGTAAACTTTCTCAATCTGTATATCAGGCTGAAAAGGATGGTACAAGTTTAGCGTTACTCTTCTTAGATTTAGATAGGTTTAAACATGTAAATGACTCCTATGGGCATAGTATGGGAGATGCCTTACTAGTTGAGGCATCTAACCGCTTACAGGCGCTAATCTCTGATGAAAATGTCTTGTGCCGCTTCGGTGGGGACGAGTTTGTTATTCTGCTTAGAGATGGCCCAAATATCGATGCGATAAACTACCTGTGTGAACAGTTACTCGCGAGTATTGAGCGACCCTTTATGCTTTACGGTCGAGAGTTTTACATCTCAACCAGCATAGGCGTGAGTTTATGGCCTGAAGATGCGAAGCAACCCGAGGCGTTAATTAAAAATGCGGACCTGGCTATGTATCATGCTAAGGAGGAGGGACGTGGCCACTTTAAGTATTATTCTGAGGAGCGTAATGCAGAAGCACTTTATCACTTAAAGTTAGAAGCTGATCTGCGTAAGGCAATAGAGAGAAATCAGCTGGAGCTGCATTTTCAACCGCAAATTGATATTTTACAAAATGATAAGCTCGTTGGTGTGGAAGCTCTGCTACGTTGGCGCCACCCTAAAGAGGGCTTTATTCGAACTGACATCTTCATCAAGGTTGCGGAGGCGTGCGGACTTATTGTTGAGATAGATCGTTGGGTGATGCGAGAGGCATGCCTATATGGAGCACGTTGGGCGGAGCAATTAGCAGAGCCTATTAAGGTTTCGGTCAACATCTCAGCGCTACATTTTCGTCTTCCAGATTTTATTAGCGGTGTTCAACAGATCATGGCTGAAACTGGCATGCCAAACTCTTCGCTCTCATTAGAGATCACCGAAGGGGTATTGATGAAAGAGCTCAAAGTCGCTAAGCAACACCTTAAAGCGCTTAAAGAGATAGGTATCGATGTCGCAATTGATGATTTTGGTACGGGATATTCATCGCTGGCTTACTTACGACATTTTGAAGTTAACACTCTTAAGATTGATCGCTCTTTCTTGATTGATATCGCAACCAATAAGGCCGATCAGGCGATAGCAAGCAGTATTATAGAGCTCGCGAGAAACTTAAAGTTAGATGTCGTTGCCGAAGGCGTTGAAACCCATGAGCAACTCGAACATGTATTCAGTCGAGGATGCTATGTGATTCAGGGCTATTACTTTGCTAAGCCCATGCCACTTGCTGCAATTGAAGAGTATATGGGGCTAGAGCAAGAGTTAAGCCTAGAAGGTTAGCCGAAAAGTGCGCAATTCCTTGCGCATTGCCACTAAATAAAATACGTTAAGATACCAGTAGAAGAGCTAAATAAGTCATTATGATTAAAAGAGTTATTATTCTTTTTCTAGCGCTAGCTAGTTCGCAGTTTTCGTTTGCTGAAGAGCGGCCAAAAATTGGTTTAGTCCTGAGTGGTGGCGGTGCTAAAGGCGCAGCGCATATCGGCGTGCTTAAGGTACTCGAAGAGAAAAAGATCCCCGTTGATTATATCGCTGGAACCAGTATCGGCGCCTATGTCGGGGGCATGTATGCCTTAGGTTATAGCGCGGCAGAAATTGAAGCCATCATGATGAATACCGATTGGAGTAAAGGTTATTCAGATACCATCCCGCGAGAGTCATTAAGTTACCGAGATAAAGAGACTCGCGATCAGTTCAATATTCCAATAAACGTTGGCTACAGTGACGAGGAAGTTAAAACCCCTGCGGGTTTGCTTCGAGGACAGACGATGTCGCTGTTGTTGCGTAGCTCTACAAACTTGGTGCATCAATTCGGCCATTTCGATGATCTTGCTATTCCATACCGTGCGGTTGCAACGAATCTCGTTACCAGTGAGCCTGTGGTGCTCAGCTCCGGCAGTGTTGTTGCTGCGATGCAGGCATCCGCCTCGGTTCCTGGTGCCTTACAGCCGGCGGTCATTGACGGCAAGTTATTGGTGGATGGCGGGATCGCAAACAATATGCCTGTCGATGTGGTGAAGGCCATGGGTGCAGATATTATTATTGCTGTCGATATCGGCTCTCCCTTGGTCGGTAAGGATGAGCTTAATAGTACGGTTGCGGTACTGAATCAGCTTTCCACCATGCTTACTAATGCGAGTTCAGAGAGGCAAAAAGCCCTGCTTAGCGATCATGATATCTTGATCAGGCCAAACATCGGTGAGTTAAGCACCACAGATTTTAGCATCATGCCTATCGCGCTGCCGCTAGGTGAGATCGCTGCGCGGGAGCAAAGCGACAAGCTTGAGCAATATAGTGACGATGCTGGCGAGTACAAACAATATTTGGCCCATAAAAAAGAAAAGAGTAGGCAGTGGCTAGCCGATATTGATAGGCCGTTACTTAAGATTATTTATGATAATGACTCCAAAGTGAGTGAAAGGCTTCTCGCAGACAATCTAGATCTCAATGTTGGTGAAGCTGTTACAGTAGAGGAGCTAGAGGCTGGTTTAAAAAGAATTTATGCCCTAGATAAGTTTGAGCGAGTTGATGCGGAATTTTCCGATACGGAAGAGGGACGCGTACTTACCGTAACTACTAAGGCAAAGTCTTGGGGGCCGAACTATTTTCAGCTCGGCTTTAGTTGGGAAGATGATTTTAGCTTAGACTCTGCCGTTTCACTCGATGTGGCTTACACCATGACGGAGTTAACTGAGACCGGAGGAGAGTGGCGTAACGAGGTCTCACTTGGTTACGACAAGTTATTAGCATCGGAGTTTTATCAACCGTTAGCTAGAGATCAGTCCTACTTCAGCCGTGCACGGGTGGAGTATGAACTCAAAGACTGGAGCTTTTTTGAAAATAACAGCCGAGTGTTGGAGCTAAGACAAACTGCTTATCGTACAGAGCTGGGGATTGGTGCCAATTACACTCAAAACGGTATGGTTGAAATCGGCATACTGGGCGAAATGGGCGATCTTGAAAATGATGTCTGGGGTTTTGGTAAGGTGGATTACACCGGTTATGGTGGCTACTTTAAATTTGCCTATGATGACTTAAATAGTATCAACTTCCCAACATCGGGCAATCGTTTTACCTTCAATGTGTATCTCAGAAAAGAGGGATATGAACTCGATGGTATAGGCGACTCCAATGACTTCTCTATGCAGTATGAAGCCGATTGGCGTGGTGCCGTCGGTGTGGGGAATCATGCCTTTGTGGGGATAGCATCATTGGCGACCGTTGATAAGGATGGTGCCTTTACTGTCAACGTTTCTGAGTTAGGTGGCTTCTTGAATCTATCGGGTTACCACAAGAACGCCCTGTACGGTTCACATAAAATTTTTGGCGCCTTTGTGTATCAGTATGACTTAGGTCGAGACGTACTGGGTATGACCGAATATCCGTTATATTTAGGTACCAGTATCGAGGCGGGTAATGTATGGAGCCAAAAAGATAGCGTGTCGTTAGATGACCTTATTTATGCTGGAAGCTTATACTTAGGAATTGATACCAGTGTTGGTCCGGCCGCCTTCGGTTTTGGTGCATCCGATGATGGCGAGAAAACCATATTCCTGTTTCTCGGAAAGAACTGGTAGGTTCAAGTCGATAAGATTTAAAGCCCGTCTAAAGATGGGCTTTTTATTTTTCTACCTTGGCGTGAGTTAGGGGGGAGCTCTTTGGCTAGCTATGCTTAGCCAAAAACTCTGCTAGCTCGGCTAGGTTGTCGAGCCGATGATGTGCAATGGCCCACTTGCTGAGTGCAGCATCTTTAGCTTCTGGAATCGCGATGGTTTGCATATTAGCTGCGCGAGCAGAGACTAATCCATTGAATGAATCCTCAATCGCTAGACAATAGATAGGATCAATATTTAGTGCCTGAGCGCAGCTTAAATATACCTCTGGGTGGGGTTTGCCATAAGCCAAGTGTTCGGCAGACTTGATGGCATGAAAATATTCTGCGATCTGCAGCCTGTTTAAAACAGCATTGATGATATCGCTAGAAGATGAGGTGGCCAGACCGACTCTTAGACCACGCTCTTGGCAGGCTTGGAGTGCTTTTATAACGCCTGTCATCGGTTCTCCATGTGTAGTGATATGGCTGACTACCCGCTCGACAATGGCCTGCGCCGTTTGTTGGTTATCATAGTTATCCCAAGGAGAGCGGCTATACCAAAAGGCCACGACCTGATCGATTCTCAGCCCCGTTGTGAGAGCCATATCCTCCATGGAAACGTTTAAACCTAGCTCGGTTAGTACCGTATGCTCGGCAATTTGCCACGTAGGTTCGGAGTCGATTAGTACTCCATCCATATCGAAAATAACGGCTTTTAGTGCTGCTGTACTCATAAGTGTCCAATTATGTTCATTATAACTTTGGTGAATAGTAGCTGTGAAAGTGGGCTGCTTTATAAATAATACCTAGATGATACCACTATCCTCAGGGCTATTTTAGCTGGGATTTTGAGCAGTGAATCGAGGCTGAAATACATTTAAATCTATGATTTATATAATTTAGATCAAACTTTCCCACTATGGTCTAGTTTTCTTTTTGAGCGAATAGTTCTACTGTATAGCTCGAGATGTCGATTGAGTGTTGTTTTAGTTTTGCTGAAGTGTGATCGGATTCATACTTTTGTAAAGCTGTAGTATAATAGCGCTCGAATGAAGGGTCGAGCCTGCCGAGCTGTCAGTTTCAATTTGAAGACGAGCAGTTTCGCTGTTATATCAATCTTAGATTGGTATTGAACGCCAAACAAAGAGGAATGTTGCCGTGCTAGAAGCATATCGTAAACACGTCGCAGAACGTGCTTCAGAGGGCGTAGTCCCTAAGCCATTAGATGCCCAACAAGTGGCACAACTAGTCGAATTGGTAAAAAATCCACCTGCAGGTGAAGAAGAGTTTATTCTCGATCTGCTTGAAAACCGTATCCCACCAGGTGTTGATGAAGCCGCATACGTTAAAGCTGGTTTCTTAGATGCAGTCGCAAAAGGCGAAGCGTCATCTTCTATCTTATCGTCTGAGCGCGCAGTTGAGCTGCTTGGTACTATGCAAGGTGGTTATAACATTGAGCCATTGATCGCTCAGTTAGATAACGACGCGCAAGCACCGCTTGCAGTAAAAGCCTTATCTCACACTCTACTTATGTTCGATGCGTATCATGACGTTGTCGAAAAAATGCAGGCGGGTAACGACTTTGCTAAGCAGGTTGTTCACTCTTGGGCAGACGCTGAATGGTTCCTTTCTCGTCCTAAGCTTGCAGAAAAAATCTCATTAACCGTATTTAAAGTATCGGGCGAAACCAATACCGATGACTTATCTCCGGCACCAGATGCATGGTCACGTCCAGATATCCCACTGCATGCACTAGCTATGCTTAAAAACGCGCGTGACGGTATCGTTCCTGATGAAGCGGGTGTTATCGGTCCAATCAAAGAGATTGAATCACTTAAAACTAAAGGTTTCCCACTGGTTTATGTGGGTGACGTTGTCGGTACAGGTTCTTCGCGTAAGTCAGCGACTAACTCAGTATTGTGGTTCATGGGCGATGATATCCCGAACGTTCCTAACAAGCGTGCAGGTGGTTTCTGTTTGGGTGGCAAGATTGCACCTATCTTCTTCAACACCATGGAAGATGCAGGCGCACTGCCAATCGAGCTAGATGTAAGTAAGATGGAGATGGGCGATGTAATCGACATCTATCCATATGAAGGCCTTGTTAAGCGTCATGATACTGATGAAGTGATTTCACAGTTCTCGCTGAAAACCGATGTGTTGATGGATGAGGTTCGCGCTGGTGGCCGTATTCCACTTATTATCGGTCGTGGCCTAACAGATCGAGCTCGTGAAACATTAGGTCTTGAAGCCTCAACTGAATTCGTACGTCCACAAGATGTGGCGGACACTGGTAAGGGTTATACCCTTGCGCAGAAGATGGTAGGTAAGGCATGTGGCGTTACAGGTATTCGTCCTGGCCAATATTGTGAGCCTAAGATGACCTCTGTGGGTTCACAAGATACTACAGGCCCTATGACTCGTGATGAGCTTAAAGATCTGGCTTGTCTTGGTTTCAGCGCTGATTTAACCATGCAGTCTTTCTGTCACACTGCGGCTTATCCAAAGCCAGTTGACGTGAACACGCACCATACACTGCCTGATTTCATCATGAATCGTGGCGGCGTTGCGCTACGTCCTGGTGATGGTGTTATCCACTCTTGGTTAAACCGTATGTTACTGCCAGATACTGTAGGTACAGGCGGCGACTCGCATACACGTTTCCCTATCGGTATTTCGTTCCCAGCAGGTTCTGGCCTTGTCGCATTTGCTGCAGCAACAGGAGTGATGCCACTGGATATGCCTGAATCGATCTTAGTACGCTTTAAAGGTGAAATGCAGCCAGGTATCACGCTACGTGACTTGGTACATGCTATTCCCCATAAAGCGATTGAGATGGGTCTGCTCACGGTAGAGAAGAAAGGTAAGATCAACGCCTTCTCTGGTCGCGTACTTGAGATTGAAGGCCTTGAGCAGCTTAAAGTTGAGCAGGCATTCGAGCTTTCAGATGCATCGGCTGAGCGTAGCGCCGCAGGTTGTACCATCAAGCTAGGCAAAGAGCCAATCATCGAATACCTAAACTCAAACATCGTTATGCTTAAGTGGATGATTGCCGAAGGTTATGGCGACCGTCGCACTATCGAACGTCGTATTACCGCGATGCAAGAGTGGCTAGCGAACCCTGAGCTAATGGAAGCGGATAGCGATGCTGAGTACGCAGAAGTTATCGAGATTGATTTGAATGAAATCAAAGAGCCAATTCTTTGTGCGCCGAATGATCCTGATGATGCGATTCTACTTTCATCTGTGGTTAATACTAAGATCGATGAAGTGTTCGTCGGTTCTTGTATGACGAACATTGGTCACTTCCGTGCAACGGGTAAAATGCTAGATAAGTTTGCATCGACTCTACCAACACGCTTGTGGATTGCGCCGCCAACTAAGATGGATCGCGATCAGCTAACTGAAGAAGGCTATTACGCTATCTTTGGTCGTGTCGGTGCGCGTATCGAGATCCCAGGCTGTTCACTGTGTATGGGTAACCAAGCACGTGTTGCTGAAGGTGCAACGGTGGTTTCTACTTCAACTCGTAACTTCCCGAACCGTCTAGGTACTGGTGCAAATGTTTATCTGGCATCAGCCGAGCTTGCGGCAGTGGCGGCGCTTCTTGGTCGTCTGCCATCTCCTGATGAGTATCAGACATACGCGAAAGAGTTAGATGCGACAGCAGCTGACACTTACCGTTACTTGAACTTCGATCAGATTGCATCGTACACGGCAAAAGCCGACGAAGTGATTTTCCAATCAGCAGTTTAAGCTAGATTGGAGCACTAAAAAGGCCAGCTAATCAGCTGGCCTTTTTGTTGATTCATTTTACTCTTTGCTAGAACCTAGAACCTAGAACCTAGAACCTAGAACCTAGAACCTAGAACCTAGAACCTAGAACCTAGAACCTAGAACCTAGAACCTAGAACCTAGAACCTAGAACCTTCTTTAAGTCCTAAGAGTGCT
The DNA here is from genome assembly GCF_022398325.1 of Shewanella sp. Isolate13. GTDB lineage: Bacteria > Pseudomonadota > Gammaproteobacteria > Enterobacterales > Shewanellaceae > Shewanella. The sequence goes on along the minus strand of NZ_JAKEVD010000029.1, from coordinate 32,618 downwards.
TGGTATGCAGTACTTCTAACAGTTTATCTTCAAGCTCGAAGCGCGTTTCCATTGCATGACCAAGGGATGATAGATCTTTATCTAGATGAAATAGCACTTGCTCGTCTTCGGCTTCGGTGTATTTGTCATTGAAGTCTAAGGCGGTATCTGTGGTGGCGCTGATCTGCGGCACGAGTTGTTGGGCTAGCGCTTGGCTCTCAGAGCCATGTTTTTCACAGGCGGTAACGACTTGGTTGTAGATTTCAAAGTGACCCTCTGACACATAATCCATTAATTGGTCACAGAACTGTTTCACTGAATCGAAGGCGGGTAGTGATTTGTCGGTTTCTTCATACGGCGGGATCCCAGCAATCTGGCAATAGTTAATAAGCAGGTTGCGCCGATTATTTAACCATTGATCTATAAGAGTATTTGAGCCGCCCCATTTTTGTTCGGCTTTCTCTAGCTTTCTTAGCATGATCTTCCCCGTTAAAAATCCATCTCTGTATCTCTAATGTAGGGGAAAAATGTGCTTTTGATCAACCATTATTGATGGATTTATGAGGATTTAGCGAATGGACATACCAGCGGGAGGTTTGTGAACAGAGTGCTAAAAAATAAAATGCCCAGCGATAGAAATCTATCGCTGGGCGAGTAAAGTTTTTGCGGGCTCGATGCGACGAGCTTCTTGATTGTTCTTGCTAGCGCAGACTTTTTATACCAAAGCTAGCATCTAGGTGCAACTTTTTTCTGTCACATTGCGAGCCGTACAGCTTAGGTTAAGCTAAGTTGTGAATCTATTTCACGTTTTAGCTTAAAGCTGTGAACTGCAGTGAATAGAGAGAAAATACAGCCGTGAATCAGTTCAATAATGTTAACTACCTCCGAGTTGGTGGAATTTGTCGCGTTACTTGTCACATTATTTTACGGATTCGGGTTACTTTATTAACGTAAATGCTAAACTATCGCCCCAAGCGGATATCACTATAAGTTTAGGAATCAAGCCAAATGGCAGAATTAAAGAATGATCGTTATTTACGTGCGTTATTAAAACAGCCTGTCGACAGAACTCCTGTCTGGATGATGCGTCAAGCAGGTCGTTATCTTCCAGAATATAAAGCAACCCGCGCAGAAGCTGGAGACTTCATGTCTCTTTGTAAGAACCAAGACTTAGCTTGCGAAGTGACTCTTCAGCCCCTACGTCGCTATGATTTAGATGCAGCTATCCTGTTCTCAGATATTCTAACGGTTCCAGATGCTATGGGCTTAGGCCTATATTTCGAAGCTGGCGAAGGCCCACGTTTCGAACGTCCTACAGATACTATCGATTCAATTAAAAAGCTTTGCATCCCAGATCCTGAAGATGAGCTAGGCTACGTAATGCGTGCAGTAAGCACTATTCGTCGTGAGCTTAAAGGTGAAGTGCCACTAATCGGTTTCTCTGGTTCACCTTGGACCCTAGCGACTTACATGGTTGAGGGTGGTTCTAGCAAGGCGTTTGAAAAGATTAAGAAGATGGCTTACGAAGAGCCTGCAACTCTGCACATGCTTCTAGACAAGCTAGCTGACTCTGTGACGCTATACCTGAACGCTCAGGTTGCTAACGGTGCACAATCGCTAATGATTTTCGATTCATGGGGTGGCGCGCTTTCTCACCACGCATACCGTGAATTCTCTCTACGTTACATGCAGAAAATCGTTGATGGTCTAACTCGTCATGCTGACGGTCGTCAGGTGCCAGTAACACTGTTTACTAAAGGTGGCGGACTATGGCTTGAGTCTATGGCTGAAACTGGCTGTGATGCACTAGGCCTAGACTGGACTGTTGATATCGGTGATGCACGTCGCCGTGTTGGTCATAAAGTTGCGCTACAGGGCAACATGGACCCATCTGTACTTTATGCTTCTCCAGAGCGTATTCATCAAGAAGTGGATCAAATTCTTGCTTCTTACGGTGAAGGCACTGGTCATGTATTTAACTTGGGTCATGGTATTCACCAGCACGTTAATCCAGAGCATGCTGGCTCGTTTATCAACTCTGTACATGAGCTATCGGCTAAGTACCACAAGTAATCAGTTTGCTTAACTGCGGATGATAACTAATCAAGGCTCAGTTTACTGGGCCTTTTTTACTGCTGTGATTTATTGACTTTAGTTTATGGTCAATGACTACTAATCTGCAGTTTATGCTGCAGGTGGGGTAAATTTATAGCCGACGCCCCATACGGTTCTAACTAGCTTTGAGGTACGTACATTGCGGGCGAGTTTAGAGCGTAAACGGTTCACGTGGCTATTTACGGTATGCTCATAACCAGAGTATGAATATCCCCAGACCGCCTCTAATAATTGCATCCGACTAAATACTTGCTTGGGATGCTGAGCCAGATAGAGTAATAGATCGAATTCTCTGGCCGTTAGCTCAAGTACTTCATTAAATGCGATGACCTCCCGCGTATTACAATCAATGCTAATCCCTTCAAATTTAATGGCGTGATCTTGCTTTTCTGCTAGCTTAGAGCGGCGTATTAAGGCTTTGACTCGCGCTTTTAGCTCCAACAAACTGAAGGGCTTTACTAGGTAATCGTCTGCACCAGACTCTAGTCCCAAAACGATATCGGCTTCTGAATCTTTAGCACTCAGCATCAGGCAAGGTAATTGGTTGCCTGCATCTCGAAACTGTTGGCATAAGCTAATAGCATCTCCATCAGGGAGGATTCTGTCCATTAAGATTAGATCTACTTGGTTATTGCTTAAGTATTGTTGGGCCCGTTGCAGTGTGGTGCAGTGAATTACATGGTGATTCATACTTTTTAGATTCAGGGTTAACAGATCAGCTAAGTCTTGTTCTGCTTCAACAAGTAAGATCTGCTTATTGGCAATATGACCTGTGTTTGTAGTTGCTCCGTTCATGCTTAGCTCCCAAAGGCGAGTCCTTGTCAACAAGACCCGCCAGTGGAAACATTTATTACGCACTTTTTAAATTTATATAAGTGAGTGCTTATTCTGTGCGGCTTATTTTGATAAGTAATACTGGGTTATCAAAGCGATGCGAAGCATTCAGTACGGAGTCGCTAAGGCCATCGTCGCTGCTAACTATACCGGGGTGGACATGAACTTTATCGGTATCATCCCGAGCAGCATTAAACCCTTCTCCACCATCAGCAGGGCCTGGAATGGTGCCTTTGGCTTCGCTATTAGCCTCAGTTCCCGCATCATAACTTATCACTCTAAATACCATAGACTCATCAACGGCTAAACGGCTTAGGTCATAACCAGTAAAGCCTGCAAATGCATCGTTTGTATTGACCAACATTGTCAGTACCGATAAATCTGCAACAGCAGTTGAATCAAGGCTTAGGCTTATCTGTTCACTTGCTCCAGGCATTAAAATACCTGCGCCACTAGTTAGCCTGCTGACACCGGGTTCACTGTTTAAGCTGCTGGCATCGCCAGATTCAGCTAGAGTTTCTAATGCCATACTTGCGCTCTGACTGCTACTCCAAAGTACGCTGTCAGCGCTATGACTCACTACTGCAATTGGTGACATTGGCTGATTAGCTGTTAAGTTGGTTACAGCTATTGTGTAATCCTGCATTGTTGGTGTTATGACCGGAGGAGTAATCGGCGTAGGATTTACGTGGTCGTTGTCAGAGCAGGCGCTAAGTAGTAATACTCCGGTACTTATTAGTATGAGGCCGTTAAATTTGCAATTGAGTTTGAGGATATTCATGGTTAACCTCCTACTTAACGATAACCGTTACGCGAGCAACAGGATTTAACCAGCGGTGTACACGACTATCAAGATCACTCATACCACCTTGTAAGTCTGTATCACCAAGCACTCCAGGATGGATATGCACTTTATCATTATTGCTCATATCCATTACGCCACTAGCGTTCATGCCGCCGTCACCGCTCGGTGCTGCTGGAATGCCCGGCACTCCTGACATACCACCGCCATTAATTATCTCGTCATTGGCTTCCGTGCCCGCATCATAGGCGTTTAAGGTGAAGGTGTAGCTGCCAGCTTCGGTTGGGATCTGCCATGCATCTAAGCCGACAAATGCATCATTGGTAGGCAATACCATAGCCGCGATTGATAAGTGAGTCATAGTGCCGGTGTTTAACATGATGGCATCTACTTTTGCGCTGGGTGCGAGTAGCCCACTAGCAGGGTTCGTTACTGTAATGCCATTTGTTCCCATAATCGCAGCATCTAAATCGCCAATGTCTCCGCCTTCAGCCATTTTTTGTAAAGCGCTACTTGCCATTTCACCAACTTGGAAAATGTGGCTATCAGCATCGTGGGCGGCAATGAATAAGGGAGTGAAATGATTACCGTGGGTTAGATTAGTAATGCTTATCTCTAGTTCTGCTGCAGTTGCCGGTAGGCTGATAACACTGCTTATAATCAGTAATTTTGTGACTTGATTTAGTTTCATTATATCTCTCCTTTGCTTTGAATGAGTTTTAGTTTGGCAAAGGGTTATCACTGGAATATCGCCTAATTATCACAAAAATATAACAATTGAGTTTTCGCAGAATTGAAGCGTTGCTGTTGAGCTTTAGTCTAAAAAATTACAGTATTTTTGAGTAAGCGTAGCTCGGCTGTTGTTTTTATAAACGACTGTTTCAAAGGTAGGTGTTATCTGTTGCAAAATGGGGTACTTTGCTAGCGCAAACCGAGTAGTAGCCAGAGTTGCTGGCTGGTTTTGAATTAGAGAAGTTATTTTTAGATGAAAATTGGCAAGAAAGTTGTCTTAGTGATCTTTGGGATTTTCATCCCCCTCCTCACTGCTAGCTGTTTGGCTGGAATTGCACACTTATATAGCGGGATCGATACGATTCGAGGCTATATCATAGAAAGAGAACTTGAGAGTATTCAGTCACAGCTGAATAAAGAGCTTGAGTCGTTTCAACTGGTTTTTCGTAACAACCCACTCTACTCACAACAAGGGCTGCCGAGCCTATTAGGCAGCGATGGCAGCTTGTTGAGAGACACTCAGTTACTGGGGCTTACAGGGAGGAAGTTGACCTACCTGAGAGTGCAAGACGACGATAAATTTGTTCCACCACCAGAGTTGTTAGCTAGTCATCGGGAGAGAACGGGGGTATATCTTGATAGTCAGCAGCAGAGTTACTTAGTTAGTCTGCAGGGCCAGCTCCATGGAGAACGTCTACTCTTAGTTCGTCGATTGACGGATGATTACCTCTTGAGCCTTGCTGAGAAGGGGATGATAACCAAGGCTGAAATTCAAACCGGCACGGCGTCCACAGAGCACTTGTTTATGGACGATACGGTGACGGCTCAGCTTAAGCTCCTCTCAATTATTGAGCATACTCCGCTTCATCTCTCTATCAGTTTTTCTAATCACTTTTTCTCGCAGATAGCGATGAAATACAGTTTGCTAGCGCTAGGACTGTTGGGGTTTGTAGTTGCACTGCAATTAGCACTGTATTTCTGGTTGCGACAGGCACTTATCAAGCCATTCAATAAGCTTGTTACTCAATGCTCAAGCCTCGATGTCGGCTCTAAGGCATGCCAACTAATCGATAGCGCCGCAGGCACTGAATTAGAGCCGTTAACAACAAACATTAATGGGTTATTGTCGGATCTCTATCATCAGCGAACTCACTCTCAACTTGTCTTAGACAACACTTCCGAAGTCGTCATCTTTACCGATACGCTAGCCAAGGTCAGTTATATCAACCCGTATGCTGAGTGTATGCTGGCGCTAAAGAATGAACAGGTGCAGGGGAGCAGTCTTGAGCCGCTGTTGTGCTGTAATCTTGGACTCACCGTTAAGGTCGAGGCTTTTATACAAGAGGCAGATAAAACTGCAGCTCCGCTCTTATTGCGCCTAAATAGGGACACTCCTATGTTGGTCAATGGCAGCTTAACTCATCTACGTAGTCATTCTGGGAAAGTGATTGGGGCGGCAATAGTGTTGCGAGACATCACCCAGCAAGCTTTGCTAAAGCGTCAGTTGCAGCGATGTGTCGATTTTGACCCTATCACTGGCTTAGTCACTAGAAGTGTTTTCGGGACTCGCTTAGTGAGCTATGCACAGCAATCAAAGTCTCTGGCTATTATCTATTTTGATTTAGAGCAATTTAAGTTAATCAATGATTCTTGTGGTCATAATGTAGGCGATGAGATGCTTAGCAAGGTGGCAAAAGCGATAAATTCTTGCCTATTGAATAATGAGTTGCTGGGGCGCTTGGGCGGTGACAAATTTGCCTTAGCAATAAAGGATCGCAGCGCGCTTGAGGTTGCTAAGTTATCGAAAAGTATCATCGCCAGTGTAAACGCACAGATGTTGCTTCATGGTGATACTGCTTATCGTGTTGGTGTCAGCGTTGGGATCGCCTTGGCGGGGAACAAGGCAAATGAGGGTGTGCGAGAGTTACTTAAGGATGCGGAAATTGCTTGTCACTCGGCTAAGCAAAAAGGCAGTAATCAAGTACAGTTTTTTGATGGTCGTGATAAAGATCTTAGCCTGCTACGTAATGCGCCTAAGTGGGCGGTTAGAATTGTGCAGGCGATAGAGCATAATGAATTGATCCTCTACTATCAAAAAATCAAACGTATCTCCTCCCATAGTCATCGTCAGCGTCTGGAGATCTTGTTACGGATCCAAGAGTCTGACGGACGATTGCTACCGCCGGCGCAATTTATTGCCGCCGCCGAGCGCTTTAAGTTGATAGTAGAAGTGGATAAGGAGGTTATCAGAAAAGCCTTCTTGTGGTTATCGTTAAATGAACACCTGTGGCATGATCACTGCCTCTCGATAAACCTGTCTGGTAATAGTCTTGGTGCCGAAGGGATCGCCGATTTCATCCTGCGTCAGCAAACGCGCTTTGGTATCCCAAGTGCTTGTATTTGTTTTGAAATAACCGAAACCAGTGCGATTCAAAATCGCAGCCGCGCGATGAAGATGTTACTAGGCCTACGTAAGCGCGGCTTCGCTTTCGCCCTAGACGATTTTGGTAGCGGTTTTGCGTCTTATGGTTACCTAAAAGAGATGCCTGTCGATTATGTAAAAATCGATGGTTGCTTCGTGAAAAACCTAGCCAGTAATGCCAAAGATTATGCCATCGTTAAGTCGGTTAATGATGTCTGCCGAGTGATGGGGATCGAGACTGTGGCCGAGTTTGTGGAAAACCAAGAGATCATGGATAAGCTTGAGATCATCGGAGTTAACTATGCTCAAGGCTATGCCATAGGCCGCCCTAAGCCGCTCGCGTCATATCAAGCTGAAATTACTCCAGAGATACTAATCGCCTAGGGCTTGTTGAGCTCAATTTGCGCTTTGGGTGTATATGTGTGAGCTTTAACGACTAGGCATAAAAACAGCTTGGCAGTGGTTCGCTAATATATGGATATTTTAAAGGGCAAATTTAAAGACAGCTTTAAAGACAAAGTCATTATCATCACTGGCGCATCTGAAGGCATTGGCCGAGCCTTAGCTTTGGCGCTTGCACCTCAAGGATGCAAGCTGGTGGTCAGTGCTCGCAACCTCGAACGGCTAAACTCTTTAGGCCAAGAGTTATCCTTGCTTGGTTATAAGCCGTTAGTGCATGTGGCAGATGTATCGGAACAAGCTCAATGCCAAGGCTTAATCCAAGCTTGTATTGCAGAGTTTGGTCAGCTAGATATCTTAGTTAATAATGCCGGCATGACCATGTGGTCACGTTTCGATGAGCTTGAAGACTTAACTGTGTTATCGAAAATCATGCAGGTTAACTATCTCGGGCCTGCTTATCTCACCCATGCCGCCATTCCCTATCTTAAACAGAGCCAAGGTCAAGTCGTGGCCGTCGCCTCGCTCACTGGCATGACTGGGGTACCCGCACGTTCAGGTTATGCGGCATCTAAACATGCCGTAATTGGCTTTTTTGATTCCCTGCGGATTGAGCTTAGTGATTATAAGGTTGCAGTGACGGTGATTTGTCCCGACTTTGTGGTGACGCAGACTCATAAGCGCGCATTAGATGCAAAAGGAAAGGCTTTGGGTGATACGCCAATGCAGGAAGCGAAAATCATGAGCGCTGAGCAGTGTGCGCAGATGATGTTACCCGCCATTGCGAGCAGGAAGCGTCTGTTAATCACCTCTTTTAGGGGAAGGGTAGGACGCTTCTTTAAAGTTATCGCCCCTGGGCTTATCGATAAGATTGCACGCAGGGCGATAGAGGCGGGTCGCTGACTTGCGACCCTTGGTAAGCGAACGTTTAGTCTATCTAACTTGAGTATAGGCTACTTGTTTAGGTGTTTAACGATTGCTTCTGCCGCTTCGGCTTTGGTCGCTTTTTCTGCTGAAGGTTCAATATGAGCGGTGGCGTTATGACCCGTCATATCTTCGGCAATATGCAGCCAGTCTGGATGCCAATAAAAAGAGGAGCCAGAGAGAGTATCCCAATTATGAACACCTGATGTTTCGCCCTGATAGATAAGATCGCCAACTGAATATTTCATGGTTAACCCCTGATATTTAAGTTTAATTATTTAAAACTTTTTAGCACATATCACTCATTTCTAACCGAATGAGCCTAGTTGCTGTTTGGTTTAGAATGCGCTTTCAAACTATGAACTTGTGTTAACTAGATCACAAAATGGTTATTCGCTTGATGATAGCGATAGCTGGTCAGTGAGCTCCAGTCAGTGAGAACTAGAGAGGCTGCTAGCAAATGCCGTCATAAAAAGCCCAGTATTAACTGGGCTTCTGGATAGCTAATGGTTTGTTAGATCAAGGTTGATTAACCACCAAGCACTAGCTTGAATATCTCCAGCTTCAATGACTCCGCCGCTACGATAAGGTTTGGCAAAGTGCACCAGCACAATTGGTGAGCTTGTCTGGTAGCGACCAGACTCAGTGAACCAAGCATTAAAGGCATCTTCTTTGTTGAGGCTAATCGTCACCTCAGAGCTAATAGGCTGGCTCAATCCCGGACAGGTATAGACGGTTTTAGAGCTGATAGGCAAGGCGACTTGACTACCATCACTACAATGACTGGTTTTTTGCAGCCTTAACGTGACTAAGGTGCAATCCTTTATATTGATAGGATCTTTACAGACTTGAGCGACCATGGTTGAGTAGCCACCGCTATTTTCATCGCCAGGCTGATCGGTTAATTCGCCTCTTGCACCAAAGGCTGTGAAGTATGAAACTTCATTGGCAGCGATCTCAACAGGAGAGACTATTTGCAAGTCTGTTCCATTAAAATCGACACTGGCTTCCTCACCTAACCCCGCCTCAATTTCTGAGATAAACAGTTTATAGGTCGCCGATGAAGACTGATAATTTTGTCCACCGTCGTCAGTTACAACGATACCCAAGTAGTTATTCTCTCGAGATTTAGGGTAGGTATGTATCGTGATCTCACCATTGGGCGCTAACTCGGCAAGCTCAGGTGAGACGACAGTTTCAAGCTCATAGTTCAGCTTACCGAACTGATTTCTTGCAGCCGGAGCCTTAATAACACGGTCAGGGTAAAACGCGACATTTAGAATATTGGTCTCTAAGGCTAGACCGGGATGCTTGGCCTTTTCAATATTCACATTGAACTGACGCACAGTACGTTCGAAGTTCCTACTTTGCTCTATCACGCTAACTTGCGTAAGACCGGCTCCATTAATGCTTAGCATACCGCTTACTGGATCTATGCTGGCAATATGGCTGGTTTGCAGGTCGCTGTAGTAGCTAATTTCACTGTCTACCCCTCGCCCGTTTATAGTTGGAGACGCAAGTGTCGCTCCATCGGCAAATTGTGTATTGAGCAACGAAGTTGAAAGTTCGAGCTCGGAATTTTCCGCTGCTTTATCGATAACAACGGTAAATTCGACCTTTTGAGATACATGCCCTGCATCGCCTTTATCTGTCACTATGAAGGTTGCTGAGCCTGCATTATTGATGGTGAAGGTGCGCGCGGCTTCATTAATGGTGATGACATCATTTTGGCCGTGTTTAAATTGCCATTCGAGTTCGCCAATACTGCCTGAAATAGGGATATCAAGCGTTCTTCCTGCTGAGTAGCTTGTACGAACCGGAGCAATAGATAGGGTGCCATACAGGGGAGAGACATCGACATAAAACCGCTCTGTAGCAGGAGCGAAATAGTCATTTCCCGAATCAACCGCTGTTAACCAGCCCCGACCTGCGCCGATTATGCCAATCACACCTGTCTCGGCATCTTGCTTGAATACAGCGTCACCATCATCGATGTTAAAGCTCACATCACCTTTGCTATTTAACACAATGGGGCTGAAGACGGCACTCTCTGCATAGTCGATGCGGGTGTTGGTTAAAATCAACTCGTTGTTGGTTTGTTTATCAATAGTGACGGTAAATTTTTGCTGTTGGCTAGCCCAAAACTCTCCACCATCATCGCTAACGATGACTTCCACCATGCCAGGTTTTAACACCGTCATCGCGCCAGTTTTTGCATCAATTGCTATGACATCTGTTGGGCTGTCATTGGCCAAGGTATAGGCTAGTTCTCCATGGCCACCTATCACTTGAGGCTGAATGACTTGGCTCTTCTGATAGCGGGCCTGAATATCTAAACTGTCTAAAGAGTCAGAATCGATTCGTATGACCTCAACATTGATTGAGAGACTCTCAGGTAGATAGTTTTTGTTACCGCTGTCACTAATGATTACTTGTGTTGTTCCGATTCCGGCAAAGCTAATAAGGCCTTTCTCTGCATCAATAATATCGATGACTTGGGAGGGCGCGTTCTCAGAGAGGCTAAAAGAGAGCTTCCCTTGAGAGCCGATTACCTGAATTGTTTGTTGGGCATCCTCATCATAAGTGGTCGTAAGATCTGCGGCTTGTAATGCAAGGTTTTTGGCACGGTTGATCTGCACTTTAAATATTTGAGGCGCAACTATGTCGTGGTGCTGTGGGGCATTTTGTATTACTTGAACCTCTGTTTCGCCTGCACCAATGATAAGCATCTCACCGCTGGCTTCATCTATCTGCACTACGTCTGTATTCGCGCCATCGACTAGAGCGTAGTGAATGCTCTGCGTTGGCGTTCCGCTGTACACGGGGAGCAGTTTCGCCCCCAATAGAAAAGGTTTATCTATTACATCACTGAATTGAGCAAACTCGGTTTGAGCCGTCTCTATCGTGATCTTAAATTGCTGGGTATCAGCCTGATAGTTGCGGCCACCATCATCGGTGACATCAATAAGTACACTGCCGCTGCCCCAAACAAGGAACTCTCCGCCACGTTCAATCAGCACGACCTGGTCGCTCTGATCTGAGGCAAGCTCATATTCTACCTTACCAAGCGCACCATTTACGCTGGCTTGATGGCGTGCAGCTTCTTGATAGGGGAGGCTGAGGTCATTGGTAACAAGAGGGAGGCGGGGGGCTTTTTCGATAGTGACGGTGAAGCGGGTGCTAGCTGAGAGGTATTGCTCGTTACCGGGATCGGTCGCGATGAGTTCGGTGCGACCCGAATTGAGTATTGTTAGGCTACGCTTATCTGCTGAGATCTGTACCACGTCATCTGCCGCGCTATCAGCTAGGCGATAACTGATGCTGCCTAACGTGCCCTCGATATTTGGAGTGATAGCGATGTTTGGTGAAAACTGCTGTTTGATATCAGCCGCTTTCAATATTGGATGAGGTTCTTTCTGTGACTCTGTTGAATCAGACTCTCCACCTCCACATGCGGTAAGTAAGAACAGCAACAACAGACTTAGGTACTTCATAACGCCTCCAGCTTAAAATTGAAGCGGGAGTATACGGGTGTGATAAATGTGCTGCAATTGGGTTGGAGGTTTTTGTTTGCTGCTAATTAATTGAAGTTATCTGGTTATAAATTTTGTATGCGAGATAAAAGCCGCATATAAAAACAATGTTTTAGCTTAGTTGTTGAAAGATACCAAAAAGCGCCAAATATCCCCATATTGTGAAAGGGCTTTTATGCAGGTAATTTGCATTTAAAAAAAAGTGCGACCTATCTCGCATTTTTGGTTTCTTATGTTTAAGGCGAATGACAGGTATAAAAAAGCCCTGGGTTAACAGGGCTTTTAAGCTAGAACTGAGGCGGAGTTAGCCTTCGCCGTTTTCGCGGGCTTTTTCACAGGCAATCGCACGGTAAGCGGTGTCGCTGAGTTATGACGGGGGCATCCTAGTTATTTTAGCGTATGAGTCATTATGTGACAGGCATAAAAAAGCCCTGAATTAACAGGGCTTTTAAGCTAGAACAGAGGCTGAGTTAGCCTTCGCCGTTTTCACGGGCAATAGCGCGGTAAGCGATGTCGGTTCTAAAGTAGACATCATCCCAGTGAATCGCATCGACTAAGGCGTACGCAGATTGTTGCGCTTCAGTCACTGTGTTGCCCAGTGCCGTTGCGCATAATACGCGGCCGCCGTTAGTGACAACATGACCGTCTTTCATGCTAGTACCCGCATGGAACACTTTAGCGTCGTTATTACCTAAAGATAGGCCGTCAATCACATCGTGCTTGCGGTACGCATCCGGGTAACCGCCTGCAGCGAGAACCACACCTACAGCTGCGCGGGCATCGAACTCGGCGGTGACCTGGTCAAGCTCGCCGCGAGTCGAGGCTAGGCACAGCTCGACCAGATCAGACTTAAGACGCATCATGATTGGCTGAGTTTCAGGGTCGCCAAAGCGGCAGTTGTACTCAAGTACTTTGGCGCTGCCATCTGGTGCAATCATCAAGCCAGCGTATAAGAAACCAGTGTAAACATTGCCTTCAGCCGCCATGCCATCAACAGTTGGGCGGATCACATGTTCAATGGTCCAATCGTGAACCGCTTGGGTAACGACGGGGGCAGGCGAGTAAGCACCCATACCACCAGTGTTTGGGCCATGATCGCCATTATCACGTGCTTTATGGTCTTGGCTGGTGGCCATAGCAAGAATGTTCTTACCGTCTACCATTACGATAAAGCTGGCTTCTTCGCCTTTTAGGAACTCTTCGATAACCACGCGAGAACCCGCTTCACCAAACTTATTGCCTGCTAGCATATCTTCGATAGCCGCATCCGCTTCACTTTGATCGGCTGCGATGATCACGCCTTTACCCGCCGCTAGGCCATCGGCCTTAATCACGATAGGGAAACCCGTAGTCGCCGTCACTTGAGTCACATAAGCTTTAGCGGGTTCAATCTCGGTAAAGTTTGAGTAAGCCGCAGTAGGAATGTTGTGACGTGCTAGGAAGTCTTTGGTGAAGGCTTTAGACGACTCAAGCTGCGCGGCGCCTTTAGTTGGGCCAAAGATAGGTAGGCCTGCTTCGTTAAAGGCATCGACAACGCCAAGTGCTAATGGCACTTCAGGGCCAACAATGGTGATAGCGACTTTTTGCTCTGTCGCAAATGCCACTAATGCCGAGATCTCTTCAACGTTAATCGCTACGTTTTCAAGCTTTGGCTCTAATGCGGTGCCAGCGTTACCCGGGGCAACAAAGACAGTTTTTACTTGCTCAGATTGCGCAGCCTTCCATGCCAATGCATGTTCGCGACCGCCGCCACCTATAATCAATACTTTCATATCTTTACCTTTTATAGCTGCGCCATTCTTCCTATCTCTGCATCAAGCATGCTCACGTATTGGCATTTTTTACCAACAAGAATCTGCGCGTGCTTTCTTTGACCTAGAAAAAATGGCTTGCTCTAAACGTTAAAAATCAATTTTTAGAAGCTTGGGGCAAAGTGCAGGTCCTAGGACCTAGGATCTAAAACCTAAAGCTTCATATAAATTAATGACGGAAGTGGCGCATGCCGGTAAATACCATTGCCATGCCGTGCTCATCTGCTGCTGCGATGATCTCTTCATCGCGGATTGAGCCGCCTGGCTGGATGATACAGCTGATGCCTGCTTCTGCTGCGGCATCGATACCATCACGGAATGGGAAGAACGCGTCTGATGCCATCACTGAGTTTTGTACATCTAGACCTTCGTCAGCGGCTTTGATACCGGCAACTTTGGCACTATAAACTCGGCTCATTTGGCCTGCGCCGACACCGATAGTCATGCTGTTCTTGGCGTAAACGATAGCGTTTGATTTAACAAACTTAGCAACCTTCCAGCAGAACATTAAGTCTTTCATCTCATCAGCAGTTGGCTGACGCTTAGAAACCACCTTAACCTCGTCTAGGCCAACCATGCCTTGGTCGCGATCTTGTAGTAATAGGCCACCGTTTACACGCTTGTAATCTAGGCTGGTGGTCTTGCTCGTCCATTGACCACACTCGAGTAAGCGTACGTTTGCCTTAGCGGCAACAACGTCGCGTGCTGCTTGGCTAACTTTAGGAGCAATGATCACCTCAACAAACTGGCGCTCAACAATTGCACTAGCCGTTGCTGCATCTAACTCGCCGTTAAAGGCAATGATGCCACCGAAAGCTGAGGTAGGGTCAGTTTGGAATGCACGGTTGTAAGCTTCAAGTAGATTTTCGCCAATCGCTACGCCGCATGGGTTAGCGTGCTTAACGATCACACAAGCTGGTTCGTCGAACTCTTTTACGCACTCAAGCGCTGAGTCGGTATCGGCTATGTTGTTGTATGAAAGCGCCTTACCTTGCAACTGTACCGCTGTGGCAACAGAGGCTTCATCAAGGTTAGTGTCAACGTAGAAAGCGGCAGTCTGATGGCTGTTTTCGCCATAACGCAAGTCTTGCTTCTTAACCAACTGAGTGTTGTAGGTGCGTGGGAACTTAGAGTCTTCATGACACTCGTCCTTGCTGTGTGCAGGAACTTTGGTGCCGAAGTAGTTAGCAATCATGCCATCGTATGCAGCTGTGTGCTCAAACGCGGCAATCGCTAAGTCGAAGCGAGTTTCAAGGGTGGTGCTACCTTCGTTCGCTTGCATCTCTGCAATAACGCGGCCGTAGTCGTTAGCGTTAACTATGATAGTGGTGTCTTTGTGGTTTTTAGCGGTAGAGCGAACCATAGTTGGGCCGCCGATATCGATATTCTCGATAGCATCGGCAAGAGTACAGCCTTCTGCGGCTACAGTTGCTGCGAACGGATACAAGTTAACAGCAACCAAGTCGATAGGTTTGATGTTGTTTTGTTCCATTACGATTTCGTCGATACCACGACGCGCTAAAATGCCGCCATGCACTT
This sequence comes from Shewanella sp. Isolate13, assembly GCF_022398325.1. GTDB lineage: Bacteria > Pseudomonadota > Gammaproteobacteria > Enterobacterales > Shewanellaceae > Shewanella. The sequence continues at coordinate 17,528 of NZ_JAKEVD010000029.1, read as the reverse complement.
TAGGGTGCAGGGTTTTAACGCGGCCATCCATGATCTCTGGGTGACCAGTATAATCTGAGACTTCAATGACAGGCACACCATTATCAGCCAGAAGGCGTGCGGTGCCACCAGTAGAAAGTAGTTCAACACCTTGAGCATGCAGCGCTTGTGCAAACTCTAGGATTCCGGTTTTATCTGAAACGCTTAACAGCGCGCGACGAATAGGTCTGGCATTATTCATTGTAGGTACAGGGTCCAGTAGTTATTTTTAAGGATCTTTCGGAAAACAGAACAGTCTCATGCCATATTGGCCTACACTGCTTTCCAAAAGTCCCTCAATTTTTATACCCTTTCGTCACGGCGCGCGTATTTTACCGTAAATTTGTAGTCGGCGGTGCTTTTTTCTGCGCGATTTCACAATACGTTCAGCAGAACAAGCTTTCTTGTTTATTTAAGCGCAGAATAACTCTTGACCTTGGATACAACTCCAAGGTTTATACTCTAGCCATTGCAGTGACAAAAGCCTTGTGGTTTGTCGGTTTTATCGCTGGTTAATGCTTGAGTTGGAAACTGAATTTAAGATTGATTTGGAGCTAGGCATGTATCGAATAGGTGAGCTTGCGCAGCTGTGTGAAGTTAAGGCTGACACCCTAAGGTTTTATGAGAAGCACGGTTTGTTGGCGCCATCTTCACGCACCGATTCGGGTTATCGCATCTATACCGAGGCCGATGCCCAGCGCTTGCGTTTTATTCTGCGCGCCAAGGCGGTGGGCTTTACGCTTGCCGAGATCACCGAACTTCTGTCGATTGAACTCGATAAATCCAATTGGGCCTGCGCCGATGTAAAAGGCATGGTTGATGATAAGTTGGCGAATGTCGAAGCTAAAATTGCAGAGCTGAATCATTTTCAATTGTCTCTACAAAGGTTATCACAAGCCTGCTGTGGCGGTCCTGAAAGCGCAGAGCATTGCTCAATACTCGAAGCATTAGAATCAAATACAGACAGCATCCGCTGTGAAAATGACACCCATGCTCATGATCAAAAGCAGTTCACTAAAAGCTGCACAGACAGAGCGAATGCTAAATCGACAACTAAATCGAATACTTAAGAATACACGTGAGAAGTAGTTATGTTATTAGAAAACTTTATTGAGCTGTTTCTAGAGTCAGCTCCCTGGCTTTTGCTCGGCCTAGTACTGGCTGGCATGTTGAAAATGTTCGTGCCTATGGCCTGGATGCAAAAGCAGCTTGGCGGTCACGGCATTAAAACCACAGTTAAGGCAGCGGTACTGGGTGCGCCTCTACCTTTGTGTTCTTGCGGCGTTATTCCTGCGGCGGTGGGKTTACGCCGTAGTGGTGCATCGAAAGCAGCAACTACCTCATTTTTAGTTTCAACTCCAGAGACCGGTGTCGACTCAGTAACAGTATCTTATGTGTTACTCGGGCCATTCATGGCGATTGTGAGGCCAATAGCCGCAGTTGTCAGTGCGATTGTAGCTGGTCTATTAGTCGGGCGAGATGACGATGACGGTAAGCCCGTTGCTAGCGCAGCAGCTAAGCTCGGCTCAGAGCCTCAAGCCGAGCCTGCAACATCTTGTTGTAGTAGCAAACAGACAGCGCCGAAAGCAGAGCCTGTCAGCTCATGTTGTAGCAGTAAAAAGGTCGAGCCTGTAGTAGAAGTTAAGGCTGAAAAAGCCTCTTGCTGCAGTAGTAAAAAAGCTACCGAGATTGTTGAGCCTAAATTGGAAAAACCTTCGTGTTGCTCAAGTAAGGCACCAGCAGTGGTATCAGTAGCAGAAAAGTCATCTTGTTGCAGTAGCAAGAAAGTGGATACTGCGAGTCATGCCCACAAAGGTGACGAAGCTGAAAGCTGCTGTGAATCGACCAGAGATGTGGCAACGGAGCTAAAAGGCACCTCTATTATTAGTCGTATCGGTAAGGGTCTACATTACGCGGCGACCGATCTTGTGCGTGATACTACCGTTTGGTTGTTGATCGGCCTGTTCTTCGCTGCATTGGTACAAACCTACGTGCCAGGTGATTTTATGGCTAAGTGGGGCGATGGTATTTTGGCTATGTTGGTGATGGTACTTATCTCTGTGCCAATGTATATCTGCGCCACGGCATCTACGCCAATCGCAGCGGGACTGCTATTAGCAGGTGTATCTCCCGGTGCAGTATTGGTGTTTATGTTAGCCGGTCCAGCGACCAATATTGCCACCTTAGGTGTGGTGACTAAAGAGCTAGGTAAGCGTGCGCTCTATGGCTACTTAGGCGGCGTATTAGGCGTGGCGCTAGTATCAGGTATATTAGTTAACTACCTAGTCGACACCTTTGGTTTTGTGGTGATGCCTCAAATTGGTGAGCAGCATGAGCTATTGCCTGCCAGTATCGTCTACACCTCGGGTGTTATTTTAGCGATACTGATGGCTAAAGTGTTCCTTGATAAGCTTCCTAAAAATTGGTGGCGTCGAGATTGCTGTTCATAACTAGAATTATACTGATTGGTATTAAACAACCTTTGCAGGGAATTGTTTGATTAGGTAAAAGGCACTCATTTGAGTGCCTTTTTGTTTTTGGGCTAATATGTGATGAGTGCTAGTGATGATCCTAAGTAGCCCGTAATATGGTCAATCACACGAACAAAAGGACCTGTCATGAAAAAACTTCTAGTTAGCCTGTTTCTCACCTTAGCGATGATAGCTTGTTCCGAACCATCTAAACCGGATGCTGGCGGTAACCTTGTTGAAGGATTTGTCGAAGGCGTGCATTACCGTGTGTTAGCGACCCCTATTCCCGTAAGCAGCGATAATATTTCGGTCACCGAGTTTTTTTGGTATGGCTGCCCCCACTGTGAACTGTTTGAAAAGCCGCTGCACAAGTGGGAGCAAACTATGGGCGATGGGGTACAACTGGTACAATCGCCAGCGGTGTGGAATCAGGCGATGAAGTTACATGCCAAGGTGTTTTTTATCGTACAGCAGATGCCAGATAAACAAAAAATCCATACGGCTTTATTTGGAGAGGTGATGGATTTGCGAGAAATTACCGATCTCAAGCAACAGCAATCAAAGTTAGGTCATTTCTTAAATGGTTACGGTTTAACGCAGCAGGAGTTTACCGAGAAGCTTAACTCCGAAGAGATCAAGTCTAAGCTTAAGCAGGCGATGCAGATTATGTCATCGGCCGAGATCCGAAGTACGCCAACCATATTAGTCAATGGCCGCTATATCGTGCTGAATGAATCGGCAACTTCAGCTGAGCAGGTGATGGAAATTGCCAGTTACTTAGTTGAATTGGAAAAAGCTAGGTTGGCCACCTTAAATGCCGGCAAGAGTTAGCGTCATAAATAACGCCGTTATGGTTGAAAACTCACCAACAGTCGAATTGAAAATTTCGAAACAACAAGGTTGATTGGTTGGTGGGGAAAATTTACTCAACGGCAAATCATTCTATTTTTAGGTCTGATAGAACATTGCAGTACATGATGTGGTGGTTTTAGGTGTGCCATATTGTCTAAGCTTGACTGGTTCGCTGCCTAGCATTAAGGCTGTCTGAATCTGTTATTAAAAAGCTGTTATCGGGCTGTCAGTTCCATTACCTATTGCTAGGCGTGCTCTCACGCCTCTTCCTGTTTATCACTCTCTACTTCCCCTTAAATCTATTTAACATCTAATTCGCATTGCCCGTGAGACATAATGTCTTATCTTTGTGGGTCAATATGTCCGATTGTTATTCGTTAGCTAGTTTTGGTGTTTTATTCTGTTTTTGTCTCTATTTTATCACCTTTGCAGCCCTTTGATTTGATTGCTTGTCAGTTTTTAGTGTTTTATTTTGTTGTGATTTTAGTGTGATCTTTGTCGTGTGTTATAAATTGTTCGTATAGATGACTTTGAGGATAATCGGTTCGCGTTAATTAGCCTTTGTTTAGCTTGTTGCTAGTCGTACAGGTTGGACTAAAAGTGGATTAGCGGGAAAACCAAAGCTACGTGCCGAGATGAGTTAGTCGGCCAGAGTAGAAAATACTAATTGTGTGAGGGTTATATGGACAGACGACAGTTTTTTAAACTGTGTGCCTGCGGAGCGACCACATCGGCCATATCAGCATTGGGATTAATGCCCGGTACTGCAATGGCGGCGCCTCGTGAGTATAAGTTGTTGAAAGCAAAAGAGACCCGCAATAACTGCTGTTATTGCTCAGTGGGTTGTGGCTTATTGATGTACAGCTATGGCAGCAATGGGAAAAACGCCGAGAAAGCGATTTTCCACATTGAAGGCGATGCCGACCATCCGGTTAACCGTGGCGCATTATGCCCTAAAGGTGCGGGTCTAGTGGACTATGTGAATAGCCCTAACCGTAACCATTTCCCAGAAGTGCGTGAGGCTGGCTCTAACGAGTGGAAGCGCATCAGTTGGAATGAGGCATTTAGCCGTATCGCCCGTCTAATGAAAGACGATCGCGATGAAAACTTTATTGAAAAAAATAGTGATGGCACCACAGTAAACCGTTGGTTGAGCACAGGCATGATGACTTCATCTGCACAACCAAACGAAGGTGGCTTCATCACTCATAAGTTTGCTCGTTCTCTTGGCCTAGTTGCCATCGACACTATTGCGCGTAACTGACACTCCCCAACGGTAGCAAGTCTTGCTCCAACATTTGGGCGCGGTGCCATGACCAACCACTGGATCGATATTAAGAACTCCAATGTGGTGGTGATCATGGGCGGTAATGCCGCCGAAGCACATCCTGTCGGTTTTGGTTGGGTTACAGAAGCCATGGAACACAATAACGCCAAGTTGGTGGTTGTGGATCCACGCTTTAACCGCAGTGCAGCATTAGCTGACTGTTATGCACCACTTCGTAGTGGTACTGATATCGCATTCCTTTTGGGTCTATGTCGATACCTCATTGATACTAAACAAGTTAACTACGAATATGTCAAAGCGTATACCAACGCGAGTTACATAGTACGTGAAGATTTCGAATTCAATGAAGGCCTATTTAGTGGTTTTGATGAGAATAGCCGCAGCTACGACAAAGAAACTTGGTACTACGAATTAGATGAAGATGGTTACGCCAAAGTTGATGAAACCTACGAGCATCCTCGCTGTGTGTGGAACCTACTAAAGAAACATGTGGATCGTTACGACTTCGAGACTGTCAGTAACATTACCGGCACGCCAGTTGAAGACTATGAGAAGGTTTGTGCGCTTATCGGTAGCACACACACTCACAATCGAGTGGCGACCTTCATGTACGCGCTAGGCTGGACTCACCACACTAAAGGCGCACAGAACATCCGTTCTATGGCATTAGTGCAGTTACTGTTAGGTAATATTGGCGTGTTAGGCGGTGGTGTCAACGCACTACGTGGTCACTCGAACGTACAGGGCGCAACCGACATGGGTCTGCTATGTCAGAACCTGCCAGGTTACTTAAAGCTACCAAATGACAAGGATACAGACTTAGCGACATACCTAGATAACTATACGCCTAAGGCGTTGCGTCCAGGCCAAACAAACTATTGGTCTAACTATCCGAAGTTCTTTATCTCGCAGATGAAGAGTTTCTGGGGGGAGCATGCAACTGCTGCTAATAGCTTTGGTTATGACTGGTTACCTAAGTGGGACTTACAGTACGACTACACCAAGCACATCGACATGATGTACAAGGGCCAAGTTAATGGTTACTTCGTGCAAGGGGTTAACGCGATTAACTCTATGCCAAACCGTAACAAGACCTTAGCAGCATTATGTAAGCTTAAGTACTTGGTTGTCATGGATCCATTGGCGACAGAGACCTCATTATTCTGGCAAAAAGCCGGTGAGTTCAACGATGTGCAGCCAAGCGAAATTCAAACAGAAGTATTCCGCCTGCCGACAACGTTATTTGCTGAAGAAGAAGGCTGTATCGTTAACTCGGGGCGCTGGATGCAGTGGCACTGGAAGGGCGCGAACCCGCCGGGTGAGTCTAAGCCAGATGCTGAGATCCTATCGGGGATCTTGATGAAGCTGCGTGAGCTCTATAAAGCCGAAGGCGGTGTGTTACCTGAGCCAATTGAAGCGGTTAACTGGGCTGGTTATCACGATCCACACTTCCCACATGGCGAAGAGGTGGCAAAAGAGCTGAACGGTATCGACCTTAAAACAGGCAAGCAGCTCGATAGCTTTAGTCAGTTAAAAGATGACGGTAGTACCTCATGTGGTTGTTGGATCTATTCGGGCTGTTGGACCGAAGAGGGCAACATGATGGCGCGTCGTGATAATTCCGATACCTCAGGTAAGGGGATTACCCCTGGTTGGGCATTTGCTTGGCCACAAAACCGTCGCGTGCTGTATAACCGCGCATCCTGCGATGTGAACGGTAAGCCTTGGGATCCAAAACGAATGATCCTTGAGTGGGATCAGGGTAAATGGCATGGCATCGATGTGGGCGACTTCAATATGAAGTTACCGCCACAAGAGTCGGCGCACCCATTCATTATGCAGCCTGAAGGTGTAGGGCGTTTCTTCTCGCTAAAAATGCTAGCGGAGGGACCATTCCCTGAGCATTACGAGCCAATGGAATCGCCAATTGGCACTAACCCATTGCACCCGAATGTGATCAGTAACCCTGCGGTACGTTTGTTAGAAGGCGTTCAAGAAACTTTAGGTTCACATAAGGAGTTCCCTTATGTGTGTACCACCTACTCGTTAACTGAACACTTCAACTTCTGGACCATTCACTGTCGTCTAGCGGCTATCTCTATGCCTGAAACCTTTGTTGAGCTGGATGAAATTCTAGCAGCACAGAAGGGCATTGCTAACGGCGACTGGGTTCGAGTCAGCTCTAAGCGCGGTAGCTTGCTAACTAAAGCACTAGTGACTAAGCGTCTACAGCCACTCAAGGTTCACGGCCAGATGGTGCATACGGTTGGCTTGCCTCGTCATGGCGGTCATAGCGGGTTAACCCGCAGAAGTTACAGCTGTAACGTACTGACCACGGAAGTGGGTGATGCTAATACTCAGGTGCCTGAGTTCAAGGCATTCCTTGTGGATATCACTAAGGCTGAGGGAGTGTAATCATGTCTTCTCAAGATATTATTTTAAGCTCTGGCACATCAGAGCTCACCCCTGCAGCGCAGGTACGCCGCAAGTTAAGCAAGGTCGCCAAGTTATTCGATGCGACTAAGTGCAACGGTTGTAAGGCATGTCAGGTGTCTTGTTCAGAATGGAACGACCTTAGAGCGCCAATTGGTAGTTTCCAAGGGAGTTACCAAAACCCAATGGATCTGTCTTCTGAGTGCTGGACACTGATGAAGTACAACGAAGTTGAAGAGAACAACCAATTGCGTTGGCGTTTTACTCACAACGCATGTATGCACTGTGACGATCCTGCTTGCTTAACGGCTTGCTCTACCAAAGGTGCCATCGTTCAACGGGCTAACGGCGTAGTCGATTTTGACTCCGATAAGTGTACAGGTTGTGGCTACTGCGTATCGGCTTGTCCGTTCGATGTACCAAGACTCGATCCTATCGATCAAAAGGCCTACAAGTGCAGCATGTGTTCAGACCGCCTGCAAGTGGGTCAAGAGCCTGCATGTGTGAAGTCTTGTGTTACTGGTGCGCTGAAGTTTGGTACCCGTGAAGACATGTTGTTTATCGCAGATCTTAGAATCAAAGAGCTGCATAAACGAGGCTTTGTTAATGCAGGTCTATACAACCCAGAGGGTGTGGGTGGTACAGGCATGATGATGATCTTGCATGATGTTAGCAAGCCGCAAGACTACGGTTTACCTGCCGATCCGAAAACGAGCGTGCCGGTGAAGCTCTGGCAAGACGTGGTTAAGCCGCTGGGTACCGCGGGTATTCTCGCAACCGTGGCGGTGGCCTGTCTACACCGTATCACTGTGGGGCGTAACATCGTTGAAGAAGATGAGCCAGCAGCGTTTGACCACACTCACTCAGATAAGTCAGATAAGGAGTAACGCTCATGCATAAGCAGAATATGATTTTGCGTCATAAGTTGTTCGACCGCATCTGTCACTGGTTTGTGGTTGCCGCTGGTTTGGTGACGTTCCTAACAGGCTTTGCCTTTTTCTTCCCATCATTTCAATGGTTGGGTTCGATTGCAGGTACACCACAGATGGCGCGTTTCGTTCATCCGATTGCCGGTTTGCTGATGTGCTTACCGTTAATGCTGATGCTCGTGCGCTATTACCACCATAACAAGTGGGAAAAGAATGACCTGACATGGATGTTAGCCATTAAGGATGTGATGTTCGAGAACGAGGACAAGATCCCAGCTATCGGCCATTACAACCCAGGTCAAAAAGTGCTGTTTCGTACCTTCGTGGTGACCTCAATCGCTTTGACGATTACGGGTTTCATGATGTGGCAGCCTTACTTTGCCTCTTATTTTGAAGCAAGCACTATCCAGTGGGCTATTTTGATTCATGCAATCTGCGCAGTGATCATGTTGATCTTTGTGATTGTGCATTTCTGGATGGCAACGTGGGTGGAAGGATCGGTTGCAGGCATGTTGTACGGCTATGTGTCGCGGGCGTGGTGTAAGAAGCATCACCCTAACATGCTAAATGATCCTGAATTAAAGACTAAAAAGCAGGAAAAACACTAATTATGAGCACAGCAATACTCGACGCTGAGAAAATCTCTGGCCAGTCATTGGATATTAAGACCGTGATCCCAGCAGACCCCAAAGCCGTTTATCAATTTAGAGCACAGCGACTCGTTGAGCTAGCCGAGGAGTCTGGATTAGCAGAATACTTCGGCTTACTCGAGCAGTTAGTGATTGCTCAACAAAAGGTATCGGCACTCTATGGTGAGGCGGCAAAGAGCTGCTTTGGTCCAAAGCCAAAGCTAGATCTAAGCCAAGATAAGCCGATGGCGCAGCAGCACTTTGAGTGGGGCAACTATTGGCAGTCGGTATTGCTGGAGCTGATTAGTGAGTTAATGCCAAAAGTCAGCACCGACTTACACTTAGTGCTAAAGGAGTTAGCTAAGGCTAGAGCCGATGTGTTGCAAGGTTATGCCAAGTCTATGCTTAGCGGACGCTTTGCCGAAGTACCAGCGCAGTACAGCCTATTTATCTGGGCTGCACTGTCGGTGTACTGGTCACATTGGGCGGTAGAGGTGGCACAAGGATTAGCGGACGCGGCAGAGGCCCACAAACGATTATGTCCCGTTTGTGGAAGTCACCCTGTAGGCAGCGTGATCAAGGAAGAGCCACGTGCTGGACTGCGTTACCTGCATTGCAGCTTGTGTGAAACCGAGTGGCATGAAGTGCGTGCCGAGTGCACATCATGTGGTGAAAGCAAGGGCGTGTTTCTGTGGGCTGAAACTGAAACCAATGCCGCAATTCGCGTTGAAAGCTGCGATACCTGTATGGGGTACACCAAGATGTTCTTTACCGACATCAACCCAAGGCTGGAAGTCGCCGCAGACGATTTGGCGACTCTGGTGATGGATAGCCACCTCGTTGAGCAGGGATACAGCGCAACTACGGTGAATCCGCTGCTTCTGGCCCATGAGCAGGAGCCTCAGCTTGATGGAGAGCTTCAGCCAAGTGAAAAGCCTCAGCCAAAAGTCGGTGATATCCACTAGCTAGCTTTACAAACAGCTAGTAAGCAAGCCAACCAAGAGCCGCATTTCGGTGTGGCTCTTTTATTAAATCGATTCAATAAAATAACTAACACAACCAGACAAAGACCTATGACTAAAGCTATCAACTCTACTCAAGCGCTATACCGTTGTTTACCAGCAATGGACAGCTTGCTACTGATACCTCAAGTGATGAGTTTTATCGACCAGCAGGGGAAGCCCTGGGTTAAATCCCTACTGGCACAAATGCTTCAAGATGCACGCCAGCAAATAGCAACGAGCCAAAGCTTGCCAAGCTGGTGCTTGGACTTAAGCCACGTCGCTGAAGAGTTAGCTGGTCGTATTGTTTGTGCTCAGCGCCAAAGTATGTCCCCAGTTATCAACTTAACTGGCACCATATTACACACCAACCTTGGGCGATCGCAGATGTGTGAAGCGGCGATTGATGCGGTAACTAAGGTGATGCGCAGCCCAGTGCCGCTTGAGTTTGATATGGGCCAGGGAAAACGCGGCCACCGTGACAGCGCAATCTCAGCATTGATTCATGAGCTAACGGGCGCAGACAGTTGCTGCATCGTCAATAATAACGCTGCCGCCGTGCTGCTTATGCTTGCCGCAACTTCGGCGGGTAAAGAAGTTATTGTCTCTCGTGGTGAGCTGGTGGAGATCGGCGGTGCGTTTCGTATTCCCGACATCATGGCGCAGGCGGGGTGTAAGCTGGTGGAGGTGGGCTGCACTAACCGTACCCATCTTAAAGATTACGCCGCAGCGATTAGTGAAAATACCGCCGCAATTATGAAGGTGCACACCAGTAACTATCATATCTCTGGTTTTACCAAGGCCACCGAAGAGGCCGAGCTCGCTGCATTATGTAAAGCACGCGGCATCGCGTTAATTTCAGACCTTGGTAGCGGTGCACTCACAGATTTATCACGCTTTGGTCTGTCAAAAGAGCCAATGCCGCAGCAGATGCTTAGCGATGGCGTCAATCTAGTGAGCTTCTCAGGTGACAAACTGCTCGGCGGGCCGCAAGCGGGCTTAGTGGTCGGCGATGGCGAGTTAATCGCTAAGTTGCAAGCTCATCCACTTAAACGCGCACTACGCTGCGATAAAATGACCTTGGCAGCACTCGAAGCCACGCTTATGCAGTATCGCAATCCTCAGGCGCTAGATACTCAGTTACCCATCTTTAGAAAGTTATCAAGGCCACAGGCTGAACTTGAACAGCTTGCGCACCAGTTAGTGGCTGCTTGTACCCCTTTTTATCCCCTATTTGAAGTGAGATCACAGGCTAGTCAAACTCAAGTCGGAAGTGGCTCTCAGCCGGATGTGTTGCTGGATTCGGTATCAGTTTGCTTTATTGCGAAACCAGGCAGTCAACTAAGCCTACAGCAACTCGATAGCCACTTTAAAGCGGCCGAGATCCCGATCATCGGCCGCATTACTGCCAATCAGCTTTGGCTCGATCTACGTGGCAGCGATAACGACCAGCAGCTAGCGCGGGTATTGACGCAGGTAGGTAAGACGATCGCAGCGATGAGCTTGGGAGGCAGCCAATGATTATCGTTACCGCAGGCCATGTGGATCACGGCAAAACCAGCTTAATTCAAGCGCTAACAGGCACTGATGCCGACCGTTTACCGGAAGAGAAACAGCGCGGCATGACCATAGAGTTAGGCTATGCCTTTATGGATTTAGTCGATGGTGAGCGTCTAGCCTTTGTTGATGTGCCGGGTCATAGCAAGTTTATTAATACCATGTTGGCTGGGGTAAGCTGCGCCAAACATGCGCTATTGATCATCGCCTGTGACGATGGCGTGATGCCACAAACCCACGAGCATTTAGCCATCTTGCAGCTGCTTAATCTTGAGCACTTAATCGTGGTGCTTACCAAGCAAGATAAGGTCGACAGCGAACGTGTTGAAATGCTCAAGCTTGAGGTGGCTGAGCTATTGGCAAAACATCAAAGGCAAACTGATATCTATGTGGTATCTGCGCAAACCGGCGTTGGCATTGATGAGCTAAACCTTGCTATTAGACAGCTGGCCGAAGCCCAAACCAAAACGCTAAATCAGGTAAGCCCAGAGTCTAGCTTTCGCATGGCGATCGATAGAGCCTTCAGCGTGAAAGGAGCCGGTCTCGTCGTCACCGGGACTGTGATTAGTGGCCAAGTGAGTCAGGGACAAAACCTCTATCTTTCGGGGCAGCGCAAACCAGTAAAAGTTAGGACACTACATAGCCAAGGCCGCTTGAGTGAGCAGGCACATCATTGCCAACGCGTGGCGCTAAATCTAACTGGAGTTGACCAGCATCGCGGCGCTCTGCGCGGCGATTGGTTAACCGCGCTAGAGCCGATAGCCCCACCTAAGGTGATTTGTGGCGTATTTGAATCCTGCTCTTCATTCAAGCATTGGCAAAGCGTACAAGTGCACCTAGGTAATAGCCATACCACGGCGCGTATAGGCTTGTTGCAGAGTCTTGCTGATGGTAAGGCCTTGGTGGAGTTGCAGTGTGAGCTGGCACTTCATTGTGTGGAACAAGACCGAATCATAGTGCGAGACGCAGCAGCAAGAACCACGCTAGGTGCGCTGCGAGTGCTAGATATCAATCCACCAAAACGCGGCAAGCGTAGCCCTGAGCGTTTGGCTTATTTAGAAGCATTAACAGAGTGCACTTCAGTAAAAAGCAGCTTACAGGTTCAAATGCAGAATCACTGCATTGAGAAGTCTGGCTTCATGTGGGCTAATCAGTTAACAGAGCAAGCTCCGCTATTAGCAGATAGGCGTCTGCTAGAGCTTGATGGTTACCTGCTATCTCATACATTAAAGCAGCATATTGAAACTCAGCTATTAACCCTAGTGGAAGATTATCATCAGGCATCCCCAGAGCTGCTTGGTCTAAGCATTAACCGTCTACAGCGCATGACCCATGGGCAATACCCTTTGCCAGTGTTACTCAAACTGACCGACAGTTTGCGTGAGCAGCAACAGCTACAGAGCACCCGCGGCCTGTTGCACCTGCCGAGACATAGCTTGAGCTTGTCGGAGCATGAGCAACAGCTCTGGCTCAGTATTAAACAATTGATGTTGGCAGCAAATGGTCCGCTATGGTCATCGGATCTGGCTAAGCAGCTTAATGTAGAGCTCACAAGCATACGGCCACTGTGCCGTAAGCTGATTCAATTAGGTTACTTATCCGCCATTATTAAAGACCGCTTTATGTTAACTGAACGCCTTTATTTTTACGCGGATGTTATTAGGCAGCAAATTAATATTCGTGGCGAAATAAAAACGGCTGATTTTAATTCAATGATTAAGTTAGGCCGCAAGGCCAGTATTCAATTGTTGGAGTTTTATGATCGCAGTGGATTAACGTGGAGAAAGAAAAAGGATAATTCGAGAGTCATTCGAGATGGCAGCATATTTATAACGAGTGATTTGGCGGAAGAACATAGGAGTTGAACCTACCCGGGACTGCTGGCAGCCCCACCTGGATTTGAAATCCAGACGTTTCACCGGAAACGACGTTCTTCCGTATCACTTTCGGAGATAATAGATAATTGTGTTTGGCTAAACAATATCGGTCGATTTCAAACTTTATTAAATGTGAATCTAAATACCATTTATCGATATTGATATCGCTGAGTGGGACATTATTTACCAGGACAAATGGAACAGCGCTATGACGGAACTTGTGTGTGGCTTAAATAATATTACCGAGCAGACTTCAGTCACTTGTTTTCGTAATGACAGAGAACAAGTATTAATAGAAACGGTAGCGAAAGAAGTGAGAGTCGCGCTGATCTATAATGGTATTTCTCATGTGGTGATGATGGCCTGTCCAACGGCATTAAAAGAGTTCGCCATTGGCTTTAGTTTGTCTGAATCCATTATCGAAAGCGTACGCGATATCCGTTCTATTGAGATTGAAACCATTGCCACTGGTGTGCTGGTACATATAGAAGTGTCTCAACGCTGTTTTATGCAGTTAAAAGCGCATCGCCGTAGTCTTGCCGGGCGCACAGGCTGTGGCCTTTGCGGCATAGAACAGATAGAGCAAACGGTTAAACCGATTGTAAAAGTCACAGGGGATGAAAAGTTTAATCTAAACAGTTTAAAAACAGCCCTAGGTAACCTGCATAAGCATCAAAGTGCATTTAATTTGACCGGTGCCACACATGCGGCTGCCATGTTGTCGGCAGAAGGTGATATTATGTGCTGCTTCGAAGATGTTGGTCGCCATGTGGCCCTCGATAAATTAATTGGTCATATCAGCTTTGATAATCAGACTCGTCAGTCGGCCTTGTTATTAACCAGTCGAGCTAGTTTTGAAATGGTACAAAAAGCCGCCATTTCAAATATTAGTATTATATTTGCAATTTCTTCTGCAACTTCGTTAGCGATTGATATCGCGAACAGGTCGAATATTACCTTGGTTGGGTTTTGTCGTGAAAATAGAGTGACAATTTATACCCACCCTGAAAGGTTGTATTTATGTAATAAAACACTAAGTAATGTTGAAAATAATAGCTTGGCTGTAATCTAGTTAAGTGTGTTATCTCAGTGATTAATGTGTTTTAACTTTTGGCCCTTAAATTATTTACTTAGATTAAGGGCTGCATTTAAGTGCTTAATTTAAGCGTTTGACTCAATTGCTTAAATTAAGTGTTTTATTTAATTCTCATGTTAGTTGGTAAAGTTTAAATATGTGGTTAACGTTTAAAAATCAGTTTTTTATTAAATTCTGGTCGCCTTTTGCCGCCGTTATTGCGGCAGGTATTTTGTCGACCTATTTTTTTGGTCTTACCGGTTCACTTTGGGCGGTAACGGGGGAGTTTACTCGTTGGGGGGGGCATATCTTGCAATGGTTCGGCGCTGAGCCTGAGTCATGGCAGTACTTTAAGATTATCGGCCTTAATGGCACCCCACTGGATCGCGTTGGCGGCGTGATGATTATCGGTATGTTTGGTGGGTGTTTGGCTGCGGTATTATGGGCCAACAACATGAAGCTGCGTATGCCAAGCTCCAAAAAGCGTATTGCACAGGCACTAATTGGCGGCATGATCGCAGGCTTTGGTGCGCGTTTGGCAATGGGATGCAACTTAGCGGCCTTCTTCACTGGTATTCCACAGTTTACGCTACATGCATGGATCTTTGCCTTTGCCGCAGCGGCAGGCACCTATATTGGCGCTAAGATCACCTTGCTACCGTTTTTCCGCTCAACCGCCACGCTGAAAGTGGGTGGCTTGAAGCAAGTTGCTAAACCCAATCCTAATCAAGTACAAAATCGCTTTCGCTTAGGCTGGGTAGTGTTTGCAGCCATGATCGCGGGTTCACTCTATATCATGCAAAACTCAACCAAGCTGGGTATTGCCATGTTCATGGGGATTATCTTTGGTTTATTGATTGAACGGGCGCAGATCTGCTTTACCTCGGCATTTAGAGACATGTGGATAACAGGCCGCACCCATATGGCTAAGGCGATTATCTTAGGCATGGCGGTGAGTGTTATCGGTATTTACAGCTATGTGCAGCTAGGCATGCCCCCCAAAACCCTATGGGCCGGCCCGAATGCGGTGATTGGTGGCTTATTATTTGGTATCGGTATTGTGATTGCTGGTGGCTGTGAAACAGGCTGGATGTACCGTGCCTTAGAAGGTCAGGTGCACTTTTGGTGGGTGGGTATTGGTAATATCCTTGGTGCAACGATATTAGCCTACTACTGGGATGTGGTGGCAGCGCCATTGGCGACTAGCTGGGATAAGGTCAACCTATTGGATGTGTTTGGGCCACTAGGGGGCTTAGGTGTGACTTATCTATTACTGGGCTTATCCTTTGTGCTGATTTTAGTCTGGGAGCAACGCTTCTTTAATAAGCAAAAGAGTGAGCAACAAGCGCTGGCTGCAAAGCTTGCTGAGTTAAAGGTAGCGCCTGTGGTGACAGGTACAGTAACGTCAGCCACTCAAGCTTAAAATACTCGTTTAAAAAATAATGAATTGATTCTATTTGTTTTATATTCGGCTCAAGCCCGTTGAGCCGACGTTTTGCTGAGGAGTATAGTATGACAGCATCTATCGTACCCGATTACAATTTAGAGATTTACGGTGAGCCTTGTCCTTATCCTGCGGTTGCTACGCTTGAAGCGATGCAGTCACTTAAAGCGGGTGAAGTATTGGAAGTGATCACCGACTGCTCGCAGTCGATTAATAACATTCCTAATGATGCCAAGAACCATGGTTACGAAGTATTAGACATTAGCCAACAGGGCGTCATGCTACGTTATTTGCTTAAGAAGTAGCTTAAGAAATAAGTTAAAAGCAAAGCTCAAATGATGCCGCTAATATCAAGAGCGGCACGGTTACGAGGTTATCTACTATATATTAGACATTAGCCAACAGGGCGTCATGCTACGTTACTTGCTTAAGAAATAGCTTAAGAAGTAGTTGGCTCGGGTAGTCACGAGTAATAAAAAAGGCACTCAATGAGTGCCTTTTTTGCTGATTAGCGTTTTGCTAGTCATTAAAATTTAAAGGTTACTGTGGAAGTTCTGCGTTGTGGTAAACGTTCTGTACGTCGTCACAATCTTCAAGTGCAGCAAGGAACTTCTCAAACTGCTCAACTTCTTCAGGATCGGTGATAGCAGTCATAGTCTGCGGCACGAACGTAATCTCTTCCATTACATAGTCAGTGTCTTCCGGTAGCTCAGCCGCTAATGCGGTTTTTACTTTGAAGAACTCTGTGTGTGGTGCATAGACACTGATCATACCATCTTCAAGCTCAACGTCTGTTACATCAACGTCAGCCATCATTAGCATTTCAAGGATGGCATCTTCGTCATCGCCTGCAAATACGAATACGGCTTGATGATCGAACATGTGGCCAACAGTACCCGGGCCACCTAATTTTGCATCGTTTTTAACGAATGCTTGACGAACTTCGGTAAAAGTACGCTTGCCGTTGTCTGTTAGACAGTCTGCAATCACCATACAACCGCCAGGACCAAAACCTTCATAACGTGCAGTTTCGTAGTCTTCGCCACCACCGCCTTTGGCTTTATCAATTGCGCGCTCAATAACGTGTGCTGGCACTTGATCTTTCTTAGCCTTGTTAATCATTTGACGAAGTGCAAGGTTGCCATCGGGATCGAAACCACCATTCTTGGCACAAACATAGATCTCTTTTCCGTATCTAGAATAGAGTCTCGTTTTTTGCCCAGCAGTTTTCGCCATGGATTCTTTGCGGTTTTGGTATGCTCTGCCCATCTTGATCTTTCTCACTAAGCTTCAAAAATTGCCAGCAATGTTAGCAGCTTTATCAAAACAAATCAGGTACAGGCCTTTAAAAATGCTAAACGCTGCTAATAATTTTGTTTTATAGCAGTAACTATGTAGCTAAAAGCAGGCTAGCTTAGTGCTTTATCTCGTCTCAGCCGCTGTAGTGCGCTATTGGTTAAAGGTTTCTATAAGCGTTTCTATAGTTTGCTTGGCAAGTAGCGGCGGAGTGCGACCAAAGTCATGGAGGGCATAAACTGTATGGAGCGGGCATTGCTCGTCGGTATGAGCATAGAGTCGCGGCTAGTCTTTTGCTTTGATCTAACAGCCTTGCTCATTTTTGTGGCGAGTTTGTTGGTACTGAAGCCTAAGCATTTTTGGCAAACCTTATTGTTCAATGCGAACGCAAGAAAATAGTTGTGCTAAGTTAGTTGATGATGAGTTTGAAGTGTTAGGCTAGCTGTTACATTTATTATAATTTTACTGTCGAATATTTATGAGTGTGGGTCTAGTTCACTTTTTACAGTTGACTCACACTTAATTTATTGTCGTTTCACTCATTTATTTTAAGTAACCCCAGTTTTACCGTATGACGCCTGCTTAATTAATCCTTAATCGCTGGCTGTTACTTATTGTTACTCTTGGTTTTTAATTACTACACCCTCAATGTTTGTAT
>NZ_JAKEVD010000028.1 GCF_022398325.1 Shewanella sp. Isolate13 | reverse complement strand
TTATTAAATATATTAGTTGTACTTATTTTTGGCTCGGTATTATGCTTGCGCCATCGAAATTAAGCGGCATTTGAGGTAGGTATGCAAACAGCATTTATTCAAGGTATGGGGATTGGCGGAAGCCTAATTATGGCAGTAGGTGCACAAAATGCATTTGTTCTAAAACAAGGGCTGAAACGTTCTCATTCGTTACCGATAGCCGCTATCTGTTCATTTATCGATGCGGTTATGATAACCGCAGGTGTCGCTGGTTTAGGTCACCTTATTTTGGCTTTCCCACTGATTAAAGATATCGCCAGTTTTGGCGGTGCGCTGTTTCTACTGATTTATGGTTATGGTGCACTAAAATCATCTTTTAGTGAGTCAAGAATGGAGAGCGATGATACGTTAGCTGCCGATAGCTTGAAGAAGGCAGTGTTAACGACTCTGGCGATTAGCCTACTCAATCCACACCTTTACTTAGACACGGTTGTGTTACTCGGCAGTATTAGCGTGCAGTTTGAGGGAACGGAAAAGCAGTGGTTTGGCGCTGGAGCGGTATTGGCCTCTTTCGTTTGGTTCTTCAGCTTAAGCTTAGGTGCTAAATATTTAAGCCCTGTGTTTAAAAAGCCTAAAGCTTGGTGTTATCTGGATAGGTTTATCTGTATCACCATGTGGTCAATTGCCGCAGCATTGATTTACCCATACATAGGGTAATAAAAAAGGAGCCAATTGGCTCCTTTTTCGATTAATTGTAAACATTACATGTTTTTAAGATACTCAAGTACGACTTCGTGATGCTCTTTCGTTTTAAACTTGTTGAACACGTGAGCCACCTTACCATCTTGTCCGATTAAGAAGCTTAGGCGATGAATGCCGTCATAGACTTTACCCATATACTATCACCCTTGGAAATAACTTGGGACATAAAACTTGACAGGTTCCAATGAAGTCTACATTTAACAGTGGGTTAGGTTAATAAATTTCCCTTTTTAATTATAATTATATCAATTGTCATATTTTTTTGTAAACAGAGCTGTTTTTGACGCTTTTTAAAGTAGTGAACTGTCATAAAAAGTTTAGGCGGTGCAATGGTTCGCGGTAGAAAGGTTCATAGCTGATTGTCATACGGGAG
This sequence comes from Shewanella sp. Isolate13, assembly GCF_022398325.1. Classification (GTDB taxonomy): domain Bacteria; phylum Pseudomonadota; class Gammaproteobacteria; order Enterobacterales; family Shewanellaceae; genus Shewanella. The sequence continues at coordinate 61,836 of NZ_JAKEVD010000028.1, read as the reverse complement.
AGCAGGTTGTTAATTAAAGTACGACAGAATCGCTTGGTGATCACAACTCATCAGCATCATAGCTATCTCACATTTTGGACAAAAATGCGATAGAGCTTAAGCTCTTAAAATAACTATTTCATTAGCGAAAGTATGGCAATCTACGATGCGGTAACGCCAGCAATAAGGTGTGCTCCACTGAACCAGCAAGGCGCACTGAACTCCGTACCAAAACCGTCGAGTGTAACGCATCACCTTAATTGCTTTATTAAATTGAATTATTCACCTTTTGTTGTTGGTGGCTTTGTTGAAGGAGAAGGTCGTCTAATATTTGAAGGCGGTTTATAACCGTTATTAGCTTGTTCCTTGCCACGCCCAGTATCTTGAGGGCGAGTATTTGAATTACCATTTTTGTCATTATTCACTTTCATTTCCTCTTTCGTCGTCTTGCTTTAAAAATTCAACAAACTCTATTTCATCCTTATTTACCAAAACACCATGTGAATTAGTTTCTAAGTATTGATTATCATCATCTACCCACGCAGGTTCGTAAATATATAGAAAACCTTCATCTGGAGAGTTTGAATAGTACATAGGCCACCCAGTTAACCTATTACCATTTTTTAAGTGAACAGTGATATATCTATCCGTGTTAGTGAAAACATCATCCCACGCGGTATCTCTTGAGGTTTTGTTTGTTACTTTTAGAAACCTAAGAACCCTCATATGAAGGTCATGATGAAGAAATGCACCAACAACAATTGGTAAGAACACAGATGAAATTAACGTTAAGGCTATTGCCTTTACATCCGATGATGCTGTGTATGTGTATACATTATCAACTGACTTGTTAATACTAAAAATTGGCTCCCAACTATAAAGCCAATCAACAATAACGAAACTTAGAAAGGAGTAAATTAGAACATCAAAAATTAGCTTAACGTTATTCAAGGAAGATTTCTGGCAACTGTTAAAACAAAATCGGGTACTCGTGATATTTGACGAGATCCATCATTGCTCTGGCAGTTCTCTTGAAGATGCTAACGCCTGGGGGGAAGAGATCTTATTGAATATTCAAAGCCAAGCCGAATATACTTTAGCGTTAACTGGCACTCCATGGCGCTCAGATCAAGCACCGATAGCTTTATCTCGTTATACAGATCCAGACAATCAAATACAGTGTGATTATATCTACGGTTTAAGGGAAGCTGTTGCAGACGGTGTATGCCGAAGCCCAAAGATTGTATTAATCGATAATGAAAGAATTTCGGTTACTGACGAAGAAAATGAAACTAAGACGTTTAATGGTCTAGACGCTCTATTCAAAGGTTCATTAGTTACTTACCAATCGATCATTAAAAATGATGTAGCCATTCGGCACGCCCTAACGCTGGCGACTAACAAGCTCGACGACATTAGACTGCACAACCCTAATGCTGCTGGACTTGTCGTTGCATCATCAATCGAGCATGCCACATATATTCTGAATATGCTCAGAAATGAATATGCACAAACAGCCGAAGTGGTTACCTATAAAGAAGATCTACCTTCACTTAAAATCAATGAGTTTAGAAGCAGTACAACGAACTGGATTGTCAGTGTTGGCATGATAAGCGAAGGTACTGACATTCCGCGTTTACATGTTTGTTGCCACCTAAGCAGAGTTAAAACAGAACTCTATTTTAGGCAAGTACTCGGTAGGATATTACGAGTAAACAAGGCTATCAATCAGGAGGCTTGGCTATATACTTTTGCAGCACCAAAGCTTGTAGAATTTGCAAATCGTATCGCTGAAGAAATACCTGATGTACCCGTTATATTCAGGGAGTCTGAAACTGTTACAGTCTCCGCAGTGCAGGGGGGAGGCGATATAATACGAGCAAACTCCTCATCTCAAGCTGAGCATAAAGTTAGGTTTAGTACACCATACAAAAATGAATCACAATTTCCCATTTTAGCGCCACCTAACAATCGAGGGCTCACTTGGGGGCAATCGCCATCTTTTGAGATTTTAGGTGGCTTTAGAGAAAAGGTGGTATCTACTTTCAACTCACCTTTTTGATGCGGAAACCCTATTTATGGTGTCACCATTTTGAAAAAACTCTCTGACTGTTATCATATTTGATAACAGTCATGTACAGCGTTATCAAATATGATAACGCTGTACATATTGATTTTTATATTCGCTTTTTCATTGTTCTTAACAACGTTGGGAGTAACTTTTAGAGGTATTTGTCCCTATACATGACTATGAGTCAGTAGATATAGACAGATTGATCTATCTCGTTTTTGCCCTAAAGTGTGTTACAGGCGGTAAGTGGTACAGATAAGTAACAAGCCAGTTGGCCTACCTATACTAACCCATAATCAATTCTCAGTTTTCAATTTTCCGTATTCGTTCATTCAGCATGATTATGGTAGATTGCCTATTAATCAATAGCTTGGCTTGAATGATAGGTTTGTTCAATGTGCATATGCGTTTTACCAAATTTATGCACATGTACACTTCAATTGTTATGTGAGATATGGGCTTATGCATTTGCTGATATTCATGATGGATGAGGTTGAATTTCTTAGGAAGTTGATTCTAGGAGGAAAAATGAACTATTAAGCAAGTTGTTCAACTCAGTTTTATGAGGTTCTTCGCCAACTAAATATTGTTGTGCCTCCAAGAGGAAAGAAGCGAAAAACCGAACATTGTGAAAAATGGAGCCTTCACAAAGCTTTATCTATCTTACATAGCAACAAAATAATTAGCTTTCCAATTTCAATTGAAAAGTCCGAAATGCCTGACTATTGGATTGAAATGTCAGGTTTGACATATGGTGTTGAATTAACAAAAGTAATACATCCAGATTATGCAAGAGTTCAAACCTTATCTGAAGCAAAAAATGAAAACTCCGTTTTGGATCCCTCACTATTTAAGTGGGGACAACCAGAACGAAGTACTAAGGAATTAAAGCTAATTGCATCTAGAAACGAGTTAACGGGCGAGCCTTGGGTTGGTGATCGTGTGGAAGTTGAGTTTGCTCAATCCATTTTTGAAACGGTTGTTATTAAAGACAAAAAACTCATACTCTCTACAAGCGTGCTGCTGTCGATGGCCTACTTATCTATCACAACCAATCCTCCCCCGTGTTTGAGGACTCTTTAGGCTGGGCTTATACCGTTAAAAAATTGGCTAACTATTGGGGACAAGGTTTCAAAGTTGTAGCAGTTATAAAACATGAAATTCTATTCGTATTTACTAAAACATCGGCAAAAATTTTTGAATTAGAGAGTTAGCAAGAGGCTATAGCACCAAAAGCTAATTATTAACTTTTGGTGCTTATCTGTCACAGTTTTAGTTGAGTGCTAATATCACAATGCGTTAGTTAATCAATATAATGTCTACTATTACACTTTATGTAATGTGAGTTTTGTGAATTATGATATGTACAAAGGTGTGGAATGATATTGATAGTTTTTATTGTTATTAACAAAATAAGTTATGAAAGTAGGAAAAATATCATAGTTTTTGCTGGTAGATGAAAAAGTAGCTTTATGACTATGCCATCATAAAGCTACTAATATTTTATGCTTTGTTATATGTTTCTTTAAGTGTATTCCCTATTAGAGTTTTGATGCACAGAAACCATCCTAAAGGAAAAAATAAAATGCATAATGCTGAATATAAGATTAGTTGGCTATTTTTTATGGTATTAATTTTTTTTAAGTATAAAAGAGTACAAATAAATATACTTGTGACAATTAAGTAACTAACAAATACTTCGTTTATTGATAGCATCAGTATTCTCCTCTAATTTAATACTATGACACACTTCCCGTCTTTATCACAAATAATATCGGTTATTGAGCCGCTACCGCTACCACTTCCACCTGTCTTTAGTCTGCTCATAGTTCTAACATAAGTAACACCAAATCTTGATACAGTATTCAAGAATATACTAACCTCGTGAATAGAGTCGAAGTTCATAAGGTTATCTTTTTGATCTTCAGCTTCTTTTTTGTTTACCGGTATATCATTACCTTTCGCATCTTTCATATCAATTAAAACGAACTCTACTTCACCTTTAGAATTTATTCCTGAAATTGCTATGGTTCCAGTCATAGCATCGGAGAAGCCAATACTAGCTGTAATTGTTACATTTACAACCTTTCCTGCTAATGCACCAAGTGAACCTATATATACAGACCAACGGCTACCTAGTGTTAGGCTTTGATTATAATATGAAATTACATCATCTAAGTTACTACTTACCCCAATAATGTCATATCCACTACCGACAACACTATCAGGTATGACTCTATCCGCATTAAAAAAGTCATGGATATCATTTAGTGCATTTTTAACTTCAGCTGCTCTTTGTAATTCATTAGAGGAAGGAGATATTTCTGTTAAAATTAGACCTCCTCTATCTTCATAACCGGGTTCAAATGGCTCTATGTCAACACGATAGGATTTTAACTCCCCAGTATAGGGATTAAGTGTTTTAACCGTACTTATTCCGGGTTCAACGACAGCCTTTGCTGTATATAAGAAACTAGTATCGCTAGAACAGGTAGTGCAAAGTTTAAGGACTGAAGATGCGTAAGATGTTTTTGAAGTGAGCAGTGATATTGTTATAAATAGTAAAATATAAAGCTTTTTCATTTTTTAGTTCCTTTAAAAAATAAATAGTATTCACACGATGTGAATACAGCAGAAATACTATACGGCTACGTTGAGTAGGAAGTCAATTTTAATGGCTATTGGACTTTCTGAGCGGGGTCTTGTTTCCTAAATCGAATGAACCTTTTGCCGTTAGCGTGATCTGATTTCCCAAGGTAGTTATGAGAAAGCGGCAAGATGGGAAAGTCTAAACATAAAATAACCAATTGGTCTCAGTACATCAAAGCACTCGTCAATCGTGGCTCTCTGACGTTCTGGATTGATGAGCAAGCGATTAAGTCTTGGCGATGTACTCAACACCATGGTCGTCGTGGCCGAGGATATATTTACTCCGATGTTGCTATTGAAACAGCACTGGTTGTTAAAGGCGTATTCAACTTGTCTCTGTGAGCACTAGAAGGCTTTACCAACTCGATATTCCAGCTTATGGATGTAGCACTGAGCTCCCCGAGTTACAGCTGTATCAGTAAGCGAGCTAAGACTGTTGAAATTAAGTATCGGGCAAAGAGTCATGATCCTGTGTCACATGTTGTTATTGATTCAACAGGTCTCAAAGTTTACGGTGAAGGTGAATGGAAAACCCGTAAGCACGGCAAAGAAAAGCGCCGTACTTGGCGTAAGCTACACCTGGCAGTTGATTGTAATACGCATGAGATTGTGTCAGCTGAAGTTACTCTGGTTAACGTTGCCGATAATGAAGTGTTACCCACATTGCTCAACCCGTTGAGAAGACGTATCGCTCAAGTCTCAGCTGATGGTGCCAAGAATAAGTGGGGTCAGTGTAAACTTTAATTGATACCCATACATTTGCTAATTCCACTACCCATTCTTAGACCCTTTGCACTAACGCGTTCCTGTCCAAAAACGAGTTAGTGATTAGCGGGGGCTCGAAATTAGTTAGCTTTATGCTTGGAACATATCGGTCTGGAATTCAGCCTTCTTATTATGAAGTCCACGGTCTTCCAACCACGAGTAAAATCTACTTCTAGTAATCGAAACACCGCGTTCGTTTAGTTTTCTTAGGATTTCAGCTTTGGAGGCCTTGGTGTCGAGGAGGTTTAATATAAACGCCGTATGCTCATCAAGCCTGGACTTAACCTTCTGTCCCTTCTGACGGCCAGATGATAGCCCTTTGGCCTTTCGTTTAGCGTGACCAGCTTTGGCTCGTTCAGAGCGTTTCTGAGCCTCTACAGCGCTGGCAAAAGACTGCCCAGTAACTGTAAAAATGATTTCAGCACTATCAACGTTCTCAGAATTAATGATGGTGTCGTTGTATGCCAAATGCAGCTCACCGTATGAGGCTATCTGGCCGATAGCGCCGACTAACTCCATAACCTTGTGGCGACCCAGTCGTGTGATATCCGACACAATGATGCTTTGTTGAGAGGTAATGAGGGAAGATAACTTCCGCTCACTAAGTTCTGTCTTGGTGGCAGACACATGTTCTTCTATCCAATCCGATATTTGTATGCCACGTTTAGCGGCATACGCCTTGATAGCTTCTTTTTGTGATTCGCCATCGGCTCTTTGTGGATCTGATACTCGAATGTAGCCAATCATGACTGCCCCAAGTTGAAGAGTTAATTACTCATGTACGGTTATTTGCTGTTCAGGTAGTCCAATACAACTTCATGGTGATCTTTAGTTTTGAACTTGTTGAATACATGCTCAATATAGCCAGACTCATTGATTAAGAAGCTTGTTCTTACTACGCCCATATTCTCTCTTCCCATAAATTTTTTGAGTTGCCAAACTCCGTATTTTTCGCAAACGACGTGTTCTTCATCGGCTAGCAAGGTGAAGTTAAGTTCTTGCTTGTTGATGAAATTAGTCAGCTTTTTAGGGGTGTCAGGACTTAGACCTAGCACAACGACGTTATGAGCATCTAGTTCTGCTTTAGTATCGCGTAGCCCTTGAGCCTGCACAGTACAACCTGGCGTTGAAGCGCGTGGGTAGAAGTAGAGTAATACTTTTTTCCCTTTAAGCTCAGAGAGCGTGACAGGATTATTATCTTGGTCATTTAAAGTAAAATCAGGTGCTGTTTTTGCGGCTTCGATTACCATTGTTTCTGTCCTTGCTTTTCTTCATTTAAGTTATGTGTGGGGTAGTGTAATTGACTGTGTCCGGTTTAGTGCACCTTAATGTCGCTAGAGTGCGCAATTTTAGAGGTGATTGATTGTCCTGTCTAGTGATTACACTAAACAGGATGTTTTTATCTAAAATCACCTTTGATAAGGTTATCTGGCCTTGCTTTGATGACCTTATCCATTGCCTTCTCTCGCTCACTTTCATGCAGCATCTCCATGAGTTCCTGAACCATTTTGATATGGTTGGCTGCTTGTCTAGCTAAGGCTTTCTCATGGCTTCTTGAGAGGTCTAAGTATTCCTTTTTTTTCTTATTGGCTTGAGTCTTTTCGCTTTTAAGTTGTTTTACTTCAGTTTGTAAAACTTCAATAGGTGATTTACTTGAGCCGCCCTGTGCTGCACGAGCTTCAAGTGACTTATTCTTCACCATTATTTGAACGTCTTCATGCCTGCGAAGTGCGCCTACCGAAAGTCCAGCTTCTTTCTCAACTGCACTATTGTTGATTTTTAGCTTACCTTCTCGGGCTTTCTTCCTTAGCTCTCGGTTTTCTGGTTTACCCTCTAACAGGCGCTCTAGGGCATTTATGAGCTTACTCTTAGTTGCTTGTGTCATTAGGCAGTCACTCCGTAGTTGATCAGCAGGTCTTGAACTTCTTGAGGTATTACAACGGGTTCATAGCTGATATCTAGGTCTTTCATAATGCGTTCAGCAGCCGTGATTTTGATATACACTTCTGACGCTGTTTGAGGCGTCAATTCATCATGTTCAATGTCCCATAGCATATGAATTTCGGCCTCTTTACGCTTAGCTTCTGCGAAAACAGCATCGACAATATAGTCGTTCTTACAGTCCACGCACTCTAATAGGTTGACTTGTGTACGTAGGCTACAGCCTGTTGAAGTGCAGTAAACACCGGGGGCGACGGCGTGAATGTGGCGCTTTTGATCTCGGATTTGCTTTTTCCAGTAGTTGTCCGAGAGCATGTCGTCATCGACCTTATCTTTAAACAGGTTACGCTTAGCCTTCATCATGTTTTTGGCAAACTCTTTGCCCTTGCCGCCAGCGACACGCTCTTTGTTCGCCAGCTTCTTGTAGATGTTCAGGTACAATTGCGCTTTTTGATCAATCCTTTCTTCATCAATGGCGTGAGCCAAGTTTATCTTTTGCTTTCTGATTTTCTGGAATTTACTGGCGTTCTTAGCGTAATGGCGTGTCATCGCCATGGATACATGGCTGAACTGCTGCTTGAGTTGGGGGAACTCACAAAGCTCGAAGCCGATCAGATAATAGGCAAACGAGCGGCGGAGCTGATGTCCTGAGAAGTCATAGTCATCCCCCATATTAAACGAAAGGTTAGGATCTGAGATCTTCAAATCAATCACATCATCATTGGTTAGGGCAAACTTCTCTCCCAGTGCGCCTTCAAACCACGCAGCCATATAGATATTAAGATTATCTTTGTTGATAGCATCACTGCCCCCTTTTGTCTTGTGAAAAAAAGCTTGGCTATCAGGGTGACGCTGTCTAAGTGGCGAATGTAGCGCTTGCAGTATCTCGTAAGCCTTTTTACCTACCTCTGTAGTGACAAACTCATCCTGTTTTAACTGAGAGCCTTTGGTGGTTTTTGAGAGGTCTGCATGAATAACGTGAATGGTTTGCCCTGATATGGTTTCTGTTGTGCACCCATTTGCAGTATGTAGGTGAAAGATTTCATCCAAGCGCATACCTGTGCGGGACATTAATGCCCAGAGGCAACCACCATTGAGTTGTTTAAATAATGTTTGCGCCTCTCTAAGTCCGGTTACCTCCCTATTACCAACCTTCAACGTTCGCTCAGGGTAGAATTTGTAGATGTATTGATTCGGTATGGCAGGTTTGTGCTTGTTGAGTAGTTCAAGGGTCGATTCTTGTGTCGGGTTATTGAGCGCGAGAAAAGCAGTTTGAAAGGATATTTTCTTTTCCTTATCACCTTTATTTGCTGAAGATAAATACCACTGAAGCCCGCCATTTTTAAACTTTGCCTCATCGCTAACAAGGTATTTAGCATACCCTTGGTAGGATTTCTCATGGTAGCCAGCAATGTAATCTGAAAGTTTGCCAAGCTCATCACGAATGGGGTATAGCTCGTTCACCAATGCTTCTGATTGTTGAAGTCCCAGATAGTACAGCCTCTGCGGGATAACCGTGTACTGTTCAGGCTCTTTAATGGCTAAACCAAAATCCGAGGCAGATAACGTTTTGGTCAGGCTAACGTTAAAGGGCAGCCTCTTGGCTTCAATGTACAGTTTGTTGAGTGGTGTATAGGTGTGTTCTCGTTCGAAGTCCAAATCGGTAACATCACCTAATACCCAAGTCTCTAACAGCTCAAAACTTAATAACTCAAAGCTATTGTGGCCTTCATTCAGTAGAGCGGTGGCGACTTTCTTTAACCCAGTGATAGCCTGCACAATGCTCAAAAAAGAATAATCTTTAGGCGAGAGCCACATCATACTCAATGCCAGTGCTCTCAATTGGTTTGTAAGGTTGCGCTCCACCACCTTTCCGTCAAGAAAGAAGTCTAGGGTATCCGGTTTGGTCGCATTAGGCTCAAAGAAGGGTTGGAGCTGACGCCAAGCGTTATTGTCCCCAATTTTACCCAGTGACTCTCCTGTGACGCTAAAACCAATATCTAGTGTCTCAAAGTCATCCCACTCGCCTGATTTAATGGCTGGCTCTAACACATCCTTCAGGTAGTTTATGTAGCCTCCAACATGATTTTGCGCGCTTAACAGGGCATCTTGTTGGCCGATGTTGTACTTAGGTAGCTTTATCATGATTGGCTCCCAATTAACGGTGTAGTGCTAAAATAGCGTGATCCATAGATACCCGAGGGTGACGACCGCTTTGGTTAAATAATGCCATCGCATTGTCGTACACATCCTTGCTAGCACCATCGAGAGTAACCTCAAAAGCGGCGATTCTTTCATGGACTTCCTCTTGCGCGTTAGGGTATAGGTTTACTGCCTCTTTCAGCACATCAATAAAAGAGATAAGTTTATAGATGGATTGAGTCTCATTAACGGCATTGGCTGATTGGCATTTATGGCACATGTCGTATTCAGCACAAGGTAGCTGTAGCTTCATGGCGTTATTGGTTTCACGCTGGGTGTTTTTTCCCCCTGCAATGTTTTGTTGCCCATTGCAATGAATGCCATTGGGATTGGTTTTTGCTCTTTCTTCATCTTGCTTCATCTTCCATTTATCATGCGTCAGCATTATGATGCCAAGTTTAGCTGCAACTATCTCTTTTGCTTGCTCTAAACTGGTGTCTTCATCCAATAGTTCCATCACTTGTAGAGCTTGTGAGATGATGATTTTGTTGAGTATTGGATCACCATTGGCATAGTGCTTATCAATGGTTTGAAGAAGGTTTTGCAGGAGGCTTTGAACGCCGCCAGCGCCACTCACGGAGTACACTTGGTTACTGGTCATTTCTCTCCAGCGGCTTGATTGAAGCGATATGAAGTATTCGTTGGGTTTAATTGACCATGTTTTCATTAGATTAGGGCTGATAGGGCTATTTCCGTCCCAGTCTTTAGGGGCTTTTTTATGATTTCCTCGTTTGAGCAGCAACCGCTCATATTTTTTAGAGGCTTGTTTATCGGCTAACTCTGTGGCGAATTGTTCAATATCTTTGATTAACGCCTTGTCAGCAGCAGGAACAGAGAAGTGATGGCTCTCGCCATTGCGGTATTTGAACGACACACTGATGTTGCCCTCAGGGTCTTTATCCGAATAAGTCAGCGGCAGTAAGATGCCCTTGAGGGCTAAGTCTGTGTAACACGATAAGATGCAGTAGGCAGCATTCGTTGCGCCTCCTGTGGCTCCATCTTTTGAGCACGGGCGAGAGACTTTACTTACGATAGTTCGACCAAGTGTATTCGTATGTTTTTTTAACTCGATAACATGCTGGTTTCGATAGCTGTGAAACAACTCCTTAAACCATGGCAGGCAGGATGCACGAGTGGATGAGAGTAAGTTTAACTTTACCATTAAATATTTGTTTATTTGATCCAACTCAAACGAGCTGCTTTTTTCCCCTAGGTTGTTCAGCGTAAACAGTAACTCTGAGCCTTTTTCGCCACCGCCGTAGAGTGCTGAAAGCGTTTCAAGGGTTTTAATAAACTTCACTCCACCCCGTTTATCAACATCGAAGATTTGGTTGGTAAGTACAGCGTCTACCTCTTTATTTGCGCGTGCCTTAAAGCTCGACACCTTAACTACTTGTAAGCTTTTATCCCGCTCATCAGTATGAATCGTGATAGGATGAGCGATGCTCTTTACGTCGCCATCGTTTAATGAGGTAAAAAAGCACATTATGTGATAAGCCGCTCCCATCGCCATGTTAAAGGCTGCGGCAGGCTTTACGGATGTGCCCGTTTTACTCAGCCCTAGTTTTTTTGTTTTGAGAGACGTTTTAATTGAAATGATTTCTTGGTGGCCACCTAAGTCAATAACGACAGGCAACTCGTCAGGCTGGGCAAGTTTTTGTTTTTTGCCGCAATGAGCTGTGGGGCTAGGATGAAAAATAACTCACTCAACCGAGCAACAAGCACCTCTTCTTCAGCGTCAGAGTAACCCTTATATGGTGTCTTTTCGCCAGTAAACCCTCGGTGATGGGTTGCCCATGTGTTAGCGGGTAATCCACACCATAAAAGGGCGGTGCGAAGTGTTGTAGTTATTTGAGAGGCTGAGGTTTCCTTAATACCCAACTCATCGCCATGACTCATCTCCCATAGCCTTTTGGATGGGATGTACATCTTAATCCGGTGCCGCAGTTCGCCATCATTTCCGGCATATTTTAAATAGCCAGCTTCAGAAAAGGGGTCAACGTTTACGGCGTCACTAAAGACAATGAAGGCTCTTAATATTTCGTAGACCCCCTGGATGGTTCGCGCCGATCTGCCATTATCAACATACTGGTTGGCTTTTTTACAAAAGCTCCTTAAAAAAGGGATACGGCTGTCGATTTTGACGTTATTGCTGTTTGCGGCCTGGTATAACAGGTGTGATATATCAAACTCGGTTGCCTTCCTGTTTCTGGAGCTCTTATAGGGGATGGTAAGGTGCAACGTAACCACATTCTTACTGTTTCTAACATGCTTAACCGTCTTTGAGTTCTTTGCGAGTGGACTTTTTGCCATGCTACCACCCCTTGTTAATCTTGTTGTTTTTGCTCTGTGCAACCCGTAACTGCTCATCAAACTTACTCATGAACTTAATGTACTTTTCCGTGGTTGCGGTGCTCGAATGTCCCATAAGCGAGGCTAACTCGTCCATTAGATACTCATAGGCAACCTGTCGCTCTCTATACTCACGCCAAAGCCAATGCGTGGCATAAGTTGAGCGAAGGTCATGGATTCGATAGTACCACTCAGGATCTATTGTACGGATGCGCTGTCGCAGTTCGCTAAAATGCGCCTCTAGAGTATTTGCTGTGTAAGGCCGCCCTTTATTGGAAAGAAAAAGGTACTCAGTGGTATCCAGTTCTTCTTTGGAATTAATCAGATCCTGTCGGCGAGTTAGGTTTTTTTGTCGCTGACTACATTCCTTGAATTGCTCTAATTCCTCATACAGTGCGATAGGGATTTCAATCGTGCGCTGCTTAGTGCCCTTGGTATGTGTAATGGTAAATGGTACGACATCTAATCCACTAAAATCCTTATCACCAATATCGCGAGCAGGGAAATGTGTCGCTTCATCAATCCTAAGTCCTGCCTCTTCACATAGTCTCAGTATCAGGGAAGCAGCTTTTGGCAATGTACGAATGTGTTGAGAGAACAGTTCTTTATGCTCTAACGTCATAGGCTTCAATTTTTGATGAGCAGGCGTTTTATCGATTTTTGGGAACATCTTCATGATGTTTGATATCTCATAGAGCCGCTTTGCGCCATACTTAGTATGGGCAAGCATGTCATGCTGGTTGGTGTCCCCTACGTTAACCTCAACCTCGGTGAAGTGTGTCAAGACATGCTCATCATCATTTTTGAGGTAACCGTGTCTCTGCATCCACTTATAAAACCCAATAACAGAACCCATATAGCTTCTTGCTGAGTTAAGCGAGTACGCTTCGTCACCAGTTGCCTCCTTCCGAGAACGACAGTTTGCTAAAAGGTGCTCTGCAAATTGCCAAGGTGCGCCTTCTTCTTCATGTTTCGTCAGTGTTTTATAGCTTAGGTACTGAGGTGGTATCACATTCCCATCATCAACTTGAGGGTAGTGGGTAGAGTCTAAATATCGAGTAAAGGCCAATAAGCCTTTGGCCATTGATTTGGTGTCTTGAATTTTTCCGTCACCGCTGAGTTTTGACACAAGATAAAGAGATTGTGGATAAACAACACGCCCATCTGGTGCAACGATAATATCGGTCTTCTTTATGCGAGACTGTAATTTGGATGGGGAAAGGTAGGGTGAGTGGGTCACTTCTCCAGAGTCAGTATCGATGACCTGTGAGATTCTCAGTTTAGCTAATGTATCTACCTCTATGGAGAGCAGTCGGTAGTCATCATAAACATCATTTTCGTCATGCTTTTCTATCACAAAACTACCCTTAATATGTTACTCACATATTAAGGGTAGATTGTCATAAAAAATTTTCAAGGTTTTTTGTCATAGAAAATTTCTAGGGGTGAACTTCTTTTCTCCCCATACGCCAAATGCATCGGCTATTGCATGGTCTTCATCGCTCAATAGAGAGAAGTTAAGTCCTTGCTTGTCAGAAAACTTGGCAAGCTTTGCAACGGGATCCGGGCTTAACCCTAGCACAGTTACTGATAGCTCATTGAGCTCAGCCTTGCTGTCTCTAAGACCACAGGCTTGCACTGTACAACCAGGCGTTGAAGCCTTTGGATAAAAGTAAACCAGTACAGGACCTGTTTTCAACGCCTCGGCAAGGCTAATGCTTTCGTCTCTTTGATTTTGTAGGGTAAAAAGTGGCGCATTATCGCCAACGGTTAAGGTATTCATATTCTTATCCTTAAAGGTTTAGCTTTCGACACCTTGCATACGTTCAATCGTACACTCGAGTGTTAACTCTTCTGCTAATTCATTTAAGCCAACTTCTAACTTATCTAAGTCGACTTTCTCGGGCACATTGATCGTTAAGCTAATGTTTTGTGTTGGCTTACCGGTAGCGTCTTCTTCTGCATGGGACTTCACTGCAGCGAGATCTAATGATCTGTCAGCCAAAAACTGAGTGATCTTTTTCATTGTACCGCGCTGATCGTGACCGCTAAAGTTTACCTCTAAACGGGAGATGTAATTTTGCGGTGTGTGCTTTGACGTGCGTTTCATAACCGTCAACAGCTCTAGCTCGACACTTAAGCTCGGTAGCGTCGACTCCATTTTAGTGATAGATGGCCATGATCCCGAAAGCATCATAATTAAGGTAAATTCATTACCAAAAAGTGCCATGCGACTATCAACGATATCGCAGTCACACTCACTAGCGAGTCGTGCAAACTTACTAACAATACCTGGACGGTCGGCCCCCATTGCAGTAACGACCAAGTGATTGGACATTTAATACCCCATTTTCTTATTAGTTAGACTTAAAAAAAAGCGTCAAATAAATAACGTTTTTTCGTGCGGTGGCTAATGCTATCACAACTTAATCAGAATGCGACCCTTGTCATTGTGATCCTGTAACATATTTAATATGTTTCAACTTGATGATGAATATGCTTAAGTCTTGCGTTGTAGTGCTTGTTTTTAGTGGATTGCATCAGTACCATAGCCTGTCCTGAACCCTTGGGGAATATACATGATATACGGAAGCATCGTTGCCTTAGTCACACCAATGAACAGTGACGGCACAGTTGATTATAAAAGTCTTGAAAGTTTAGTTGAGTACCATATCGCCCAAGGTACAGATGCCATCGTAGCGGTAGGCACAACCGGTGAGTCAGCCACATTGCCAGCGAAAGAGCATATTGCTGTTGTTGAGCAGACGGTGAAGTTTGCCGCAGGTCGAATTCCTATTATTGGCGGAAATGGCGCCAATGCAACCGCCGAAGCGATAGAGCTGACCAAAGGCCTCTCTCATGTGGGCGTGGCAGCTATGTTAGGCGTAACTCCTTATTACAATAAGCCGACGCCAAAGGGACTTATTGCTCATTATACTGCAGTTGCCGCGAGCACTGATGTTCCGCAAATTCTTTACAACGTGCCGGGAAGAACTGCGGTTGATATGCGCCCTGAAACCGTTGCAGAGCTTGCTGGAATTAGCAACATTATCGGTGTTAAAGAGGCTACGGGAGACCTTTCTCGCGTAAAACAATTACGTCAATTATGTGGCGATGATTTTCTTCTTTATAGTGGCGATGATGCGACTGCAAGAGAGTTTCTCTCATTGGGAGGCAATGGCGTCATCTCTGTTGCGAATAATATCGTACCTAAGCAGTTTAAAGCTATGTGTGATGCGGCTTTGGCTGGAGATATTCCTGCTGCACTTACCGCCGAAGAGTCGATTAAAGAGTTGTTTAGCGTACTGTTCTGCGAAGCCAATCCGATCCCAGTAAAATGGGCTGCACATCGTATGGGGCTCATTAGTAATGGAACAATTCGTTTACCTTTGACTGAACTTTCTACCGAGTTTCATGGTCTGTTGCTAGAAGCGATGAAAAATGCCCGAATAGAGGTTAAATAATAAATGCTAAAGCAAATATCACCACTGATTTTAGTTGCAGCCGTTACTGCATGTAGCACGCCGATTGACAGAAGGCAGGCTAACGATACGGATCAGAACTATCAAGATCTCACTGTTGAACCACAATTAATTATTCCTGAAGGCTTAAATAAGCCTACATACAGCAAGGAGTACGATATTCCTGCTGTGGGTAGTAAAGTAGATCAAAGCTTAGTGGGTAAAAAGTTAGATATTCGCCCGCCACTACAGGTATTGCCAATGGCAGAAGGTACCCGAGTAGAAGAGGGCAGTGACAATATCAAGATCGTCGTTGAATCGATTGATAACGACATCGATCTTAAGCAAGAGCTTTTCGAGGTACTAAAAGAGTATTTCGCCAGCAAATCGATTTCGTTACGCAGTGAAGATTTTGAAAAAGGCACATTAGAGACTGATTGGATCGAGAGTGACCAAGTGATCGAATCAAGCTTCTGGGGCAGTGACAAGGTCTATAAGCTCAAGCAACGTTACATGTACCATGTTGACGTTCGCCCCCATGGTCGTAGCGGTAATTTAACTATCGACCTTATTGAACATGAAGAGAGCTATGATGGCGATCTACAGGACATTCTACTCAGTGGTGAAGACAAGCGTCGCTATACCATAGATAGATTAAATGACTCGATTAGTTATATCAGTATTGAACGCGCTAAGGCACTTAAGGCTAAACGTCTTAAGCAAAGCTTAGGTATTGATGTTGACCTGATCACAGCCGCTGAAGAGCAGGCGTATTGGTTAGCCGACGCTGAGTTTAAACGTACTTGGGATCGTCTGCGTATCGTATTACCTGAGATGGGCTTTGAGATTGTCGATATGGATAGCAACAAAGGCCTGCTTTACATTAACGTTTCTGATGATTCAGGCTTCTGGAGCTCTCTATGGGGTGATAAAGAGCTACCAATCGAGGCGGGCTCTTACCGTATTGAACTAAAAGATGGTATTGATGATAAAACTGAAATCCACCTATTGAATGCGAAAAATGAGCCTCTCTCCAATGAGGTTGTTACCGCAGTCTATGATGGTTTCTCTGAGTTAATGGAAGAGGACCGTAAGGTACGTTAATTCGCCATCACCTTAAAAAGGAGCCTTAGGCTCCTTTTTTGTTATCTATGCATTGAAGATGTATCAGCTGTCGCTATTTTGTCTCCGTTTCCCTCCTGCTAGCTAAAGGTCCTTTCTGCTGCTTAGCAAGGTTTAGCCCAGCATTTATCCTTATATCCTGGTTAATTTACCGTTATTGACTCAAGATTGTTTGAATTCTCATTATTTATGTTGTTAGCTGACGAGTGTGACGCAAGTGTGTTATTTGTAAGAAAAAGTAAAACGTATTGAAGCCAATTTGTCTCAAGGTAAACTAGACAAAAATTGGATACATTCGTCTGTCAGGGCACTCATGAAAAAAATAATAATAATCCTCGCATTAATTGGCGCCGCTGGTGCTTATTTCTATCTACAACAATCTCCGAGCGAAAAAGTTAAAAGAGCCCGGCCAACACCTAATGTGGTGGTGACTAAGGCATCGATGCAAGCTATTCGTGATGAGGTAGAAGCGCTCGGCACCAGTAAGGCTAATGAGTCGATTACGGTGACCCCCAAGGTGACCGATGTGGTGACAAAGGTTAATTTCAGTGACGGTGATTTAGTTAGCAAGGGGCGCTTACTGGTACAGCTTCAAGATAGTGAGCAAGGTGCCCGTGTTACAGTGGCGAAAGTAAAAGTGAATGATCATCAGCGAGAGCTAGAACGTATTCGCACTTTGGTGACGAGCCAAACCATCGCAGAGCTTGAACGAGATAGGCTGCAAACACTTATCGATACGGCAAAAGCTGAACTTGCTCAGGCTCAGTCGGCATTGAGTGACAGACGTATTGTCGCGCCTTTTTCTGGCTCACTTGGCCTGCGTCAGGTGAGTGTTGGTGCGCTGGTCTCTCCTGGTGATGCGATTACGACGTTAGATGATATCTCGGTGATCAAACTCGATTTTTCTGTGCCGGAACGCTTTTTACAAGCATTGGCACTGGGTAAAACTGTTGAAGCGACAGCGGTCGCCTTCGATGGTGAGGTGTTTGAAGGTAAAGTCGTTTCTATCGATAGCCGTATAAACCCGACAACTCGTGCGGTGATTGTCAGAGCGGAAATCCCCAACCCCAATCAGCGCTTATTACCCGGGATGTTGATGAAAGTGAAGTTGATAAAGACGAGCAGAGAAGCGCTGATCTTACCTGAGTCCGCCATCATCCCCATACAAGATAGACACTATGTGTATTTGGTAAATGAAGAGGGCGTGATAGCCCAAAAGCAGGTCTCTCTTGGCCTACGTAAGCGAGGTTGGGTCGAGATCTTAGATGGCGTAGAACTCGGTGAGCAAGTGGTGATCCGCGGCTTATTAAAAGTGCGTCCTGGCGATAAAGTGAAGGTGACATTTAGTGAGCGCTTTAGCTTTCTTGAGCAAGCGAGTGTGGAGCCAGTAGCATGATCTTGACTGATATTTCGGTTAAGCGACCCGTTTTCGCTTCAGTCATCAGTATTCTGCTGATCATCTTTGGCCTAGTTGCATTTGAGAAACTGCCATTGCGAGAGTACCCCAATATCGATCCTCCCGTGGTGTCGATACAAACTAACTACCGTGGCGCCAGTGCTGCTGTGGTGGAGAGCCGTATTACGCAGCTTGTTGAAGACAGGATCAGCGGCGTTGAGGGCATTAAGCATATTAGTTCATCGAGCAGTGATGGTCGCTCTAATGTGACTCTGGAGTTTGATGTTGGTCGTGACATCGAGGCTGCAGCAAATGATGTGAGAGACAGAGTCTCTGGACTGTTAAACAACTTACCTGAGGAAGCCGATCCACCTGAGGTGCAAAAAGCCAATGGTGGCGATGAAGTGATCATGTGGTTGAACCTTGTTTCAGATCAGATGACAACTCTCCAGCTGACCGACTATGCACGCCGTTATTTAATCGATCGTTTTTCTGTGATTGATGGTGTGGCCAATATGCGTTTAGGTGGTGGTAAAGTTTATGCCATGCGAGTGTGGATAGACAGACAAGCTCTAGCTGCGAGAAACTTAACGGTTGCCGATGTCGAAGCGGCGCTTCGTTCTGAAAACGTTGAACTACCCGCCGGGAGTGTCGAGTCGAAGGAGCGTCACTTTACCGTACGTCTGGAGCGCAGTTTTAAAACATCTGATGATTTTGCTAGCTTAGTATTAGCTGAAGGTGATGATGGCTACTTAGTTAAGCTGGGTGATGTTGCTAGAGTTGAAATCGGCTCCGAAGAGGAGCGTATTACCTTTAGAGGTAACCGTGAGGCCATGATTGGTTTAGGGGTCTCCAAGCAGTCAACGGCTAATACATTAGATGTTGCAAGAGCCGCAAACAAGCTAGTTGACCAGATTAACCCGACTCTTCCTGCTGGAATGGAGATAAAACGCTCTTACGACAGCTCTGTGTTTATTGAGGCCTCGGTTAAAGAGGTCTATCAAACTTTGTTTATTGCGATGTTTTTAGTCATCGTAGTGATCTACCTGTTTCTGGGTAGTGTACGTGCCATGCTAATTCCAGCCCTTACAGTGCCCGTTTCTTTGATGGCTACATTTATCGTATTGTTTGCCTTAGGTTATACCATTAACTTACTGACATTATTAGCGATGATCTTAGCTATTGGCATGGTCGTCGATGATGCCATTGTGGTACTTGAAAATATTCATAGGCGAATAGAGGAGGGGGATTCGCCGTTAAAAGCGGCGTTTTTGGGAGCACGTGAGGTGGCCTTTGCCGTAGTGGCGACCACCTTAGTGCTAGTCGCGGTATTTATGCCAATAACCTTCCTTGAAGGGGATTTGGGTAAGCTGTTTAAAGAGTTCGCGGTTGCCATGAGTGCTGCGGTGATATTCTCAAGTATTGTAGCTTTGACCTTAAGCCCTATGATGTGCTCAAAGGTACTTAAGCCTTCAGGACAAGACCCTTGGTTAGTGCGTAAGATTGATGCGGGAATGGATAGCTTGTCAAACCATTATCGCTCGATTCTCGCTAAGGCTATGGGTCATCCATTTTTAGTCACTTCCTTAATTCTCGTTGCATTGGTGAGTAGCGCATTTCTGGCTAAAGAGGTGCCTAAGGAGTTTGCACCGAGAGAAGATAGAGGCTCGATGTTCTTGATCGTTAACGGCCCTCAGGGGGCGAGTTTTGAATATATTGAGTCCTATATGGATGAGATTGAAAATCGCTTGATGCCACTGGTAGAGGCTGGTGAAATTAAGCGGCTACTTATTCGAGCTCCTCGTGGGTTTGGTCGTAGCGCAAACTTCTCGAATGGTATGGCGATTATCGTCTTGGAAGATTGGGCGGTTCGACGTAGCGCTTTCGAGATTATCGGTGATATTCGCGGCCGGCTATCTGACTTAGCGGGAGTGCGCGCCTTTCCTGTGATGCGTCAGGCCTTTGGGCGAGGGGTTGGTAAGCCTGTGCAGTTTGTCCTTGGTGGACCAAGTTATGAAGAGCTTGCTAGGTGGCGTGACATTATTATTGAAAAAGCGAAAGAAAATCCAAATCTAGTGGGGTTAGATCATGATTATAATGAGACTAAACCACAACTTAGAGTGGTGATTGATAAAGATAGAGCCGCTGCATTAGGTGTATCCATTTCTCATATCGGCCGTACGCTTGAATCAATGTTGGGATCTCGCTTAGTCACTACCTTCATGAGAGATGGTGAAGAGTATGATGTGATCATTGAAGGTAACCGAGATAATCAAAATACCGCCAACGATCTGGAAAATATCTACGTTCGCTCCGATAGGAGCAAAGAGCTTATCCCTCTCTCCAACCTTATCTCTATAGAGGAGTTTGCCGACGCCAGTCAGTTAAATCGCTATAATCGTATGCGGGCGATTACCATTGAGGCCAACTTGGCCGATGGCTATAGCTTAGGAGAAGCGTTAGATTATCTCAATGATTTGACTCATGCGTATCTGCCTACCGAGGCAATTGTCAGCTATAAGGGCCAATCACTGGATTATCAAGACTCCGGAAATTCGATGTACTTTGTGTTCATCTTAGCCTTAGGTATTGTATTTTTAGTGCTTGCGGCGCAGTTTGAAAGCTACATTCATCCGCTGGTGATCATGTTGACGGTTCCCTTGGCTACACTTGGTGCCTTAATTGGCTTATGGCTAACGGATCAGAGCCTCAATATTTACAGTCAGATAGGCATTATCATGCTGGTGGGCTTGGCTGCAAAGAATGGTATTTTAATTGTCGAATTTGCCAATCAGCTAAGAGACAAAGGATTTGAATTTCAGCAAGCGATCATTCAGGCATCAAGCCAACGGCTTAGACCCATCTTGATGACGGGAATTACCACAGCTGCGGGAGCTGTACCACTCGTACTCGCCGAGGGAGCGGGGGCGGAAACCCGCTTCGTTATCGGTGTGGTTGTGCTTTCCGGCATCACGTTAGCGACATTTTTTACCCTGTTTGTTATTCCAGTCGCTTATTCTTTATTAGCTAAAAATACTAGCTCTCCAGAGGCGATAGCTAAGCAGCTTGAGAAGGAGTTATCCCAATCGTGAGGCTCGCTCTCTAGTTAGAGCTTGAGTTACGTAAAGAAAAAGGCGCGAAAAGCGCCTTTTTTGTGAGTTTTAATTGAAGTGGCTAATAACGATTGCCTACCATCTATGATTTGTCAGCCTTGTCACTCTGGCCTTGGTCATTAGCGGCTTTATCCTTGCTTGGTGTGGGATCACTGCTTTGAACACTTTCTTGCTGTTCAGACCCGTCTTTTTTAGCAAGTTTTTTGTCGTGATGATTTTTGCCAAATTGGGTCATCTTGTGTTTAGCACTGTACTTTAAGACCGCAAGGTTACTGGCGATCACTCCGAGCACCAGTAAAATCAATAAACCCACTTCAAGATCTGACATCACTTAACCTCAATTAGTCAACGGCAAGTCTAGCTTCACAAATGCGGATATCTTCTGGTGTATCCACTTCTGGTGAATCGAAGGCGCTGATGGCCACTTTGATTTTGTAGCCATACTCGAGTGCGCGTAACTGTTCAAGTTTCTCAAGATCTTCTAGGCGGCCAAGTGGTAGCTTTGCGAATGTCTGAATAAATTTACGTGTATATGCGTAAATACCTAGATGCTTGTATACTGGGTAATCGCTGTTGTCACGACCGAAGGGAATCGTTGCACGAGAAAAATATAGGGCATTAAAATTATTATCGAATACCATTTTCACATGGTTAGGATCATTAATCTGAGCTTCGTCTTTAATCTCAACACCTAATGTTGCCATATCAAATTCACCTGGGTGACGCTCACACAGGCTAACAAGTTGCTCAATAGAGATAGGGTCAATAAGTGGTTGATCGCCTTGCAAGTTAATAACAAGATCATCATCAGCAAGACCTAGCTGAGTAATTGCATCATCGATACGGTCCGTACCCGATGCGGCATCTGCACCTGTCATAACAACTTTGCCACCAAAACCTTCTACGGCGTTCTTAATGCGCTCATCATCGGTGGCGACATAGATGTCTTTAAGCCCTTTTGCTAAAGCAGCGCGCTCGTAGACATGCTGGATCATTGGCTTGCCGTTAATAGGCGCCAATGGCTTGCCAGGGAAACGGCTAGAGCCGTAACGAGCAGGGATTAATAAGGTTACATTCATTCAATTTACCTACTTAAAAAAGTATCATGGGCTTCTGTTTGAAGCCCATTCTATGCTTACGCTAGAGTTTAGATACGACGGAATAGCTTAGTCAGCATTTCGTCGGTGACTTTTTCTTCCCAGCCTTCACCGTAAACATTGTCCCAAAGGGGGCCCATGCTCTTGGTAACGGCAACCATCTTAGCGATAGTTTCGTCAGGAAGATCCTTACAGATGTTCTTCGGCAGAACGATGTTGTGTTTATCCATCATCTTACGGAATTCGGCAACACCCTCTGGGTAGAACTCTTCAAGTACATCAAATGCTAGGCAATTACCGATCCCATGATGGTAGCCCAGTACATAGCCTAGACCATAAGATACGGCATGACACGCGCCAACTTGGCTATAGGCGATACTCATACCGCCCATATAAGATGCCATCATCAGTTTATCATCTTTCTCTTCATGATCGTCTAGGAAGACTTCACGGCAAAGATCCATCGATTTTTCGGCAAATGCTTTAGCAAATTCGTTTAAATATGTGCCTTCTAGTGATTCAACACAGTGGATATAACAATCCATGCCGGTATAGAACCACTGATCTGTTGGCACGCCAGCGATAAGCTCAGAGTCCATAATGATCTGATCAAACACTGTGTAATCAGAGTTTAAGCCTAGTTTACGTACTGGTCCGCAAAGTACCGCAGTACGTGATGCTTCTGCGCCTGTTCCCGATACCGTTGGAATACCAATATGATGAATGGCTGGATTTTTAATCAGATCCCAACCTTGGTATTCGGCACTTCCACCGGGGTTTGTTAGCATCAGAGATACCGCTTTTGCCAAGTCTAGGGTTGAACCTCCACCTAGACCAACAACACTGACAGGTAATTTGCTATTAAAAGCTTGAACTTGCTCGGTTAGAGCATCAACTTGTTTTGTCGTGGGTTCGTCGTCCACATTGACATAAATGAGTAAGTCTTGCGCTTTGGCAGGAACACGATTAGCTAATGGTTTTGATTGATGCGCATCATCAACTAAAAACACTACAAAATCATCTTCTACTTGGCGCTCATCTGCTAACACTTGATCGAGCTGAACAAATGAACCGCGACCAAAAA
This sequence comes from Shewanella sp. Isolate13, assembly GCF_022398325.1. Lineage (GTDB taxonomy): Bacteria > Pseudomonadota > Gammaproteobacteria > Enterobacterales > Shewanellaceae > Shewanella. The sequence continues at coordinate 38,604 of NZ_JAKEVD010000028.1, read as the reverse complement.
TCATTTTTGGTACACATTTGAAATTCTTAAAACTCATTCCGACATTCTCCGTTGGGCCATTAATTTAAAATGTGCCATCGCGCCGATATCCCCGGCGCGACGGATACTCGTTGTTGCTTAAGCGAAAGCGCGCTTAATGTTTTCAATACGCTGCTTAATTTCTTCCTCAGTCCATGACAGCTTGATAAGCATTGAGATAGTACGACTCATAATTGCATCAGACTTAGGCACTGACACGTTAGTATAATCGGGTCTGTCTTCAATAAGTGTTATCGGGAGCGCAGAAGGAGACTTAAGCTCCTGGATATGCTTCCAATTTGATAAATAGTGCCAGTTATTGATGTACCAGTAGAAACAACCATCGACACCGTTTTCGGCTAGCTTCTTATTGATTTCGATTGTGCGTGCTTCAGTAGGCATAAAGAAGGTTAGGAAACCTGCTGAATCACCTTCGACATCGGGGATCTCTCGGAAAGAAACTTCTGGGATCTCAGCCATCGCATCTTTAATTAGCTTTTTGTTGGTTCGCTGGATGTCGATGATTTTATCTAGCTTACGTAGCTGTGCTAGACCCATAGCCGAGTTCATCTCAGAGATCCGGAAGTTCAGTCCCATAATTGGGTGGCCTTCAGCGCCGCGGTCACTACCAACGTGATCGTGACCATGATCTGAAAACATATGGGCATGATTGTAGATGGTTTCATTGTTGGTGATAACAGCACCACCTTCACCGCAGGTGATGGTTTTCACCGAGTCAAAAGAGTAGCAGCCGACATCACCAATGGTGCCTAGTGCCTGGCCGCGGTAACTGCCACCAATAGCTTGGCAGGCGTCTTCGAGTAGCACTAAGTTGTGCTTAGCACAGATGGCTTTAATCTCTTCCATTTTAGCCATCGAACCACACATATGAACTAAGTTAACAGCCTTAGTCTTTGGGGTAATCGCGGCTTCTATACCTTCTGGAGAAAGACAAAGTGTTTCATCGATTTCTGCAAAAACTGGGACTGCGCCAGCCATGAATACGGCTTCAACCGAAGCAACAAAGGTGAAAGGCGGCACGATAACTTCGTCACCGGCACCAATTCCTGCTGCAGCCATTGCAGTTTGTAAGGCAGCCGTACCACTAGAGACTAAATGCGCATGCTTGGCATTCATCTTTTCGCATAGCAGGGCTTCCATTTCACGGGTTTTCCAGCGGTCGTTGCGCATATGATCAAAGTTATAACGGAAGGTAAAGCCATTTTCCATTACATCCGCGACTTCTTGTTTCTCTTCAGGACCAAATAATTCAAAACCAGGCATGGATATTTCCTTAGTGTTCACTGCGCCAAATTACGCTAAAAATAAATAGCCGATTATAACTGTGAAGGGGAGGTAACTGCGAGAATTCTTACTATTTTTCTCATATTTAGTAAAAATTAAGTAACGATTGCTGTAAAAAAGGGCTATCTCAGTATGTTGTCTGAGCTAGCCCTTAATCTGGTAATGAAAAATTGTTGTGTATTAGCTATTTTTCGTTAGCCGTTTCATTATTAACGGTAACATCTAAATCTGAGAGTAAGCCGTTTTCAACACTGTAGATCCAGCCGTGAACTGCTACATCCTGACCTCTTGCCCAAGCTTCTTGCACAATCGTGGTACTGGTTACATTGGCAACTTGTTCCATAACGTTCAGTTCACACAGACGATCGAAGCGTTCAGACTCATCCATACCATCAAGATCGGCGCTATGTAAGCGGTACACATCACGGATATGGCCTAGCCAATTGTCGATAAGGCCTAATCTGTCGGTGCCCATCGAGGCTTTAATGCCGCCACAACCATAGTGGCCAACAACCATGATGTGCTTTACTTTGAGCACTTCGACTGCGTACTGCAGTACTGATAAGCAGTTTAAGTCGGTATGAATAACCATATTGGCGATATTACGGTGGACAAATACTTCACCTGGCATCAAGTCAATGATTTGATTTGAAGGAACTCGACTATCGGAGCAGCCTATCCATAAATACTCAGGCGTTTGCTGTTTGGCGAGTTGCTCGAAGAATTTAGGATCTTCTTCTAAGATCCGACCTGCCCAGCGACGATTATTTTCAAAAAGCGGTTTTAGTAGTTTCATTTGGGCCTTATATTTGCTCAGTTAAGATTAACTTGAATGCAGGCTAAGTTTATCACTGTAACCTAACCTAGCTGGTCTATTCAGTACTATAGAATAGCAATCTTAAATAATTGTTAATATTGTTGCTTTTGTGTGTGCGTTGCAATTGCCTTGGTGTTAGGTGTTGCAAATATCTTGAGATTACGTGGTGCTTAGGCAGGTTTGAAATGTGTAAATAAAACCTAACCTAAGCATCCAGTGAAAGCCTTGTATAGCCGCGGTTATACTTGGAAATTAGCCGATAAAAAACTACTAAGTCTTTGATTAATAAAATCCGGTTGCTCTAAGGTCGAAATGTGGCCGCAATCGGGAATATGTACGAATTCGCTACCATCGATGGCATCATGCATTAAATAGCCTTCTAATACGGTGCGCGCTTTATCTTCGACTCCTGTCATGATTAAGCAAGGCAGGGTAAGCAGGTGGGCGTCATCCATGGTATCACGGCGTCCGAAAATCATTCTGCCTATCTGGTACAGGTTATCGAGATTACTGCTGTCGAAATGTTTTAGCTTTTGTTTGAAAATCTCGACTAATTCGGTTTTGGGATGATTAGCAAAGAAGAGTGGAGTAATCGTGTCGATGATTTTGTCTGAAATCGTTTGCTCATTATTAATGAGTTCGAGCATGGCATAATATTTATCGCGAGTGATCTCAGGCTCATAACCGATAAAACTGCCCAACATAATCAAACTTTGCACACGAGTAGGTGCTTTGAGCGCAAGTTCTGCTCCCCACATGGCACCAACAGATAAGCCAATCACAGAGAACTTGTCGATTTGAAGATGATCCATAAGCGATAGCATATGGGCAGCGATATCTCTAAGGTTACGACAATTGCTAGGTAAGGCTCCTGATAAGCCGTGTCCCCAGAGATCTGGGACGATACAGCGATAGTGCTGACTAAGGTGAGCAATCTGAGGCGCCCACATATCACTATCCCACAGGTAACTGTGACCAAGCAGTAAAACGGGGCCTTGGCCAATATCGAGGAAGCTTAGCTCGCTCCCTTCAATTGTCAGTTGTTGTCTGTTTTGGGCGTACGGGGTGGTTGTTTCTGTCATGTTCACAGTGTGATCTCAAATAAGTGTGAATAATTTAAATTTAAAAGGGTTCACTGCCAGTTGGGGATAGGAGCGACTCTTATTACGTATTCGTTAATGAGAGATTCCAACTGGGCCAATATTGTCTCTTTCTCTAGGATCTCTGAAGACTGCAGCACTGATTTTACCGATTGCAAATCATAAGCTTCAAGATAGCCAGCTGAAATGGGAAAATAGCTTAAGTGCCAAGGCTCAGGGCTTACACCACTTAGCAGCGGCTGATAAGGACGGTAAAATCCGTAATCTTGTGCGTGAATGCTCAACCATTGGTCTAATTCAAAACAGGGACCGTTAGCTTGATATTCGGATGGGATTAGGCGGAGATCTTCACGGTTTATTCGGTTGCCATCAAAAATATCGATATCCGTCCCCCAATGATGGCGGGACATACCTGGAATGGCAGACCAAACAAGGATAAGGTTGACCAATTCATTTGAAGATAGTCCTTCTCTCGATACTGGCTGGGATTCTCTGTTTAACAAGACTCGTTTGCCGCTTGCCTTAGCATTCCAGATGGACAGTTGTTTCTCGAAATCACGATAGGCAGAGCAGATCTGAAGATCAATACCATCGCTAACCGCTGCGCGCTGCATTGTTAAAAATGCAGCGGCAGTATTCGTTTCCAAAAGGTGCCCTAAGCAATCGACAAAGCCCTGTTTGTCGAGGCCGTATAGATAGGACTGAGTTACTTGCACAGTAGATTTTCCAAGATAGCTTCGTAGCAGTCGGTGAGCTGCTCAAGATCGGATACCTTAACGCACTCGTTCACTTTATGTATGGTGGCATTGACTGGGCCGAGCTCGATAACTTGTGCACCGGTTGGGGCTATAAAGCGTCCATCGGAGGTTCCCCCCGAGGTTTGAGGATCGGTATCGGACCCCGTCACCTTTTTAATTGCGGCTTTTGTCGCCTCCAATAGAGGCCCATCACCTGTTAAGAAAGGTAAACCATTAAAGACCCAGTCGATATCATAATCTAAGCCATGGGCATTTAGGATATTGAGCACTCGCTCAATCAAAATCTCGGCGGTAACTTCCGTGGAGTAGCGGAAGTTAAACATCACTTCAAGCGCACCGGGAATAACATTCGATGCCCCAGTGCCGCCGTTAATATTGGCTATTTGAAAGCTGGTCGGTGGAAAGAACTCATTGCCATTGTCCCACTTCATACGGGCTAGCTCATCCAGTGCCGGTGCGGCCTTATGGATAGGGTTGTCGGCTAGGTGAGGGTAGGCGACATGTCCCTGGATCCCCTTTACCGTTAAGTTGCCAGTGAGGCTACCACGGCGACCGTTTTTCACAATATCACCAAGCTTATGGGTCGAAGATGGCTCACCGACTAAGGACCAAGTAATTTTTTCGTTACGCGCCTCTAAGGTATCGATGACCCGAGTGGTGCCATTGATAAACGGCCCCTCTTCGTCACTGGTAATTAGAAATGCAATCGAGCCTTGATGATTTGGGTGCTTTCTCACGAAGCGCTCGGTGGCGACAACCATGGCTGCCAATGAACCTTTCATATCGGCAGCGCCACGGCCATGAAGATAGTCGTCAATAACGACAGGATCAAAAGGCGGTGTGTGCCAGCGGTTTAAATCCCCAACAGGAACCACATCGGTATGGCCCGCAAAGCAAAAGACCGGAGACTGCGTTCCTCGCCGAGCCCACATATTAGTTGTATCTTCAAACACCATTGACTCTATGTCGAAGCCGACCCGTTGCAGCCGTTCGGCCATCAATGGCTGACACCCTTCGTCTAAGGGGGTTACAGACGGGCGAGAAATTAGATCTTTGGCGAGTTCTAGTACTGCGGACTCGTCATGCTGGCTCATAGATTGAACCACACACGGTAATCGGCCTCTTTAAATCCAACCAATACCTGATTATTTGCGACTAAAACAGGACGCTTGATCAAGGTCGGATATAGAGTCATGAGCGCGATGGCCTTTTTCTCATTAAGATCACTTTTCTCTGTTTCGGTAAGATTTCTAAAGCTAGTGCTACGCTTATTAAATAGCGTTTCCCAACCAATAGTTGCTACCCATTTTTCAACCTGCTCAGTGTTAAGGCCGTCCTCACGAAAATCATGAAAAGCCACTTCGATTTGATTGGCTTCTAGCCATTTACGTGCCTTACGTACGGTATCGCAGTTCTTAATTCCGAAAAGTCTCAAAGGGTACTCCAATCTGTTTTTATAAATTTTTTGCATTGTGGCATTGCTTTTGAATCGGCTCAAGAGTGAACTGATGTGATAAAGCCTTAGTTGAGTGTTATTCAAGGCATATCGTTGCTGGACTATAAGCTATCAGCAGAGCCAATTTTCAGTAACGCAGATTTTCATGCGCTACAGCATGACTGAAAAGATAACATCTTTGCCTGCTTCGATGTGACCTTGTTTCTTGTCTAAACCTTGTATGTCTTCCATATTGGCAATGAGTACCGGTGTTAGCAAGCTATCGGCGTGCTCGGTTAAGTAGTCGAGATCAAACTCTAATATAGGATCCCCGACTTTAACTTCTTGACCCTCTTCGGCTAGGCGCTTAAAGCCATTACCTCTGAGTTCAACAGTGCCTATGCCAAAATGGACAAAAATCTCAAGCCCTTGATTAGACTCGATACTAAATGCATGGTTCGTTTCGAATATTTTCCCTATAGTACCGTCAATAGGCGCAAGGACCAGTCGGCCTTTGGGCTCGACTGCTAATCCGTCACCCACTATTTTCTCTGAAAAAACGGCATCGGGTACTTTTTCTACGGCAACAATTTTACCGGAAACGGGGGCATAAACATTCACAACACCTGCGATGTCAGCTTGACCAGAGATCAGGCGTCGAATACGGCTTAAAAATCCCATTTATATTTGCCTCTTGCTATGTTCATAGGAGATCGACGAAGGCGATAGCCATTATATCGGTATTATTTGAAACCGTTAATGTAAAGATCTAATTCTTCGATTCTTTTTATCTTTAATGCATGCTTAGCTAGAGTTAAACATGTCTGATAACTTATATCACGTAAGCCTGATTTTACCTCTAATAATGAACTTAAATTGACGCTAAGCTCATCGATCCCCATGCCTACGAGTAAGGGAGCTACTTTTGGATCGCTGCCGAGTTCACCACACAATGAAACCCTAATGTTGTTTTCTTTGGCAAGGTCAACCGCAGATTTTATGAGCTGTAATACAGCTGGCGACAGCGAAGGGTAGGTTTTTGTCAGCGATGGATTGGTTCTGTCCGCTGCCATCGTATACTGGGTCAAGTCATTGGTGCCTAGACTAATAAAGTCGAGCAAAGGTAACATAGAAGATAGGTTGAGTACCGCTGCAGGTGTTTCAACCACAATTCCATAGCTTAGTTGGCCAAAGCCTTTTTCCTCTTCTACTAGCTCAAGTTTACACTCATCGATGAGTTCTAATAATGCTTCTAGTTCTTCAACTTGATTGATCATCGGGAACATTAGACGAATGGCACCATGGTTGGCGGCTCTTAGAATAGCCTTCATCTGGGTTTTGAAAAGTTCAGGGTTGGCCAGACTATAGCGGATCCCTCTAATGCCTAATGCTGGATTATCCTCTATTAAAGGCGTCAGACATGGGAGCTCTTTATCTGCGCCGACATCTAAGGTTCTTATGGTAAAGGTTTTGCCTTCCATCAAATGCAGTGCATCGCAGTAAAAGTGGTATTGGGTTTTTTCATCGGGCAGTGTGCTGGTATTCATTAACATGAATTCGGTTCTAAACAGGCCAATCCCTTCCGCGCCAACATCGGCTAAGTGGCTGATCTCGTTTAGGCTACCAACATTGGCTAACAGAGATACGCAGTGACCATCTAAGGTTTCGGTTGGTAGATCTTTAAGGGTTAACAATTGCTGCTTGCGTTCTACATCCTGCTGCATTAATTGCATTAATTGAGCGTGACGTTGGCTCGTTGGCTCAATCACTAGCTCACCGTCGATGGCATTAAGAACGACTTGAGCGCCATTTTTAATATTAGCCTGGTCATATTGGCAGCTAAGCAGAGCGGGTATACCTGCGCTACGGGCGAGAATAGCTGTATGGCTGGTAATACCGCCGGTATTAAGTACTAAGCCTGTTATATGCTCAAGAGGAAGCATGGCGAATTCGGCAGGCGTTAAATCGTGCGCGAAGATAATGGTATCTCGCTTAAGTTGACTCACATCGAGATGCTGTGCACCATTTAATCGTGCAATAAGACGATTACTTAAACAGAGCATATCCTGAGCCCGATTAGCTAAATAGGGGTCGTCTAATTGCTCTAACTCCGATGCTTGATAGGTAAAAATGCGCTCAATCGCAACTGCGGCGCGGATTTGCAGTGTTGTTATCGCCTCTTCGATTTGGTTAACTAGCTCTTCATCTTCCAATAGAAGAATATCGGCTTCGATAAGATCGAAATGGCTAGTATTAGGTTCTAATTTGGTAAGCCCTTGGAGCAAGTGCTGCTTTTGAAGCTCAAACGCTTTTTTTAGTTTTTGAATTTCAAAGGGAATTTGAGATTTAGCTATGACTCTATAGTCGATTTTTTCGTGATGCAAATTAAGGTGTAAAGCCTGACCGAAGGCGATCCCCGATGAAACAACAATTCCAGTAATCGACATAGCAAGACCCTTAACTTAATGTAATGAGTAATTCAGACACTTCTTCCACTGCTTGCTCAGCGCGCTCCCCTTCAGCGATAACTTTAACTGAAACGCCTTGATAAAGTCCCAGAGTTTGTAGCTTGAATAGGCTTTTTGCACTGGCCTTTTTACCGTCACACTCCACTATGATGTTGCAGTCAAAAGACTTAGCCTTTTTAACCAAAAGTGCTGCAGGGCGGGTGTGGATGCCGTGTTTAGCGGTAATGGTCACTACTTTTTCATACATCATCTTGAGACTCTTAGAAGTGGCTAATGACTAGCTCAATTTTTACGTTGGAGTGGTTAATCTAAGAACTATTAAGCTAATAATCAATGATTTGATAGTTTTTCTTTTTGAGAGCCTTAGTCGCAGCTGCTAAGGTGTCTTTCTTTACCAGAATATAGTCGGTATCGAAGGTGGAGATAGCAAAAATACTGATCTTTTCATTGGCAAGTGTGCCGGAAACATTAGCGAGGATCCCAGTCATTGAAAACCCTAATGGACCGATCACTTCGAGGCAGCGCCAGTCATCTTCCTGCTCAAGACTATTTAGAGCAAGCTTAGATGAAACAACGACTGAGATCTCATCCTTAGTTTTGCCAATAAAATACATCTCTTGCTGAAAAATTTCTGCGGGAATAGTGCAGTCAGATGAAAAGCTATGGATAGTGTAGAGCTCGGGGTGAGTCGCTAAGGTCATACGAGCCATAAATTTACTCTTAGATAAGTTCCTTTTGTGAATTTAGCTTATCACAAATGGTTAAGAGCGCGAGGGCGAATATTGCCCTCGCATCTGAATTGGCGGTTGTTAGTTAACTTTAAACTGACCTAATGTTTGTGCGCAGTCTTTACTGATGGTCTGAAGAGATATAGCCGCATTATGGTTACTCTCATTGGCTTTTACCGATACTTCGGTAAGCTCTGTGATAGTACAGATATTACGATTTATCTCCTCGGTGACTATGGATTGTTCCTCTGTGGCGCTGGCCAGCTGAGTATTCATGTCGCTAATATGGGCGATGAGGTTGAGTATATCGTTTAATGACTCACTGACCCCCTTAGCTTGTGATTGAACCTGCTGTGATTGGTTCTGGTTCTGCTCGTTACTGGCGACAACCAAATTTACACCCGATTGAATGTCTTTGATGATCCCTTGAATTTCATTGGTGGAATCTTGGGTGCGATTGGCTAAGGCACGAACTTCATCAGCTACAACGGCAAAACCACGTCCGTGACTTCCAGCTCTAGCGGCTTCAATGGCGGCATTAAGTGCGAGAAGATTGGTTTGCTCTGCTATGGAGCGGATCACATCCAAGATACTACCGATCTGTACCGATGATTGGCCTAGGGCGTGGGTTAGTTGTTGCGCATGTTTAAGTTCATCGGCAAGATGCTGAACATTATCGAGTGTTGAGTCCATCATCGACATGCTCTGCTGAGCTTGGTGTTTGACACTGTTCGCCGCGTCTGCTGCTTGGTTAGTGCTGCTCGCCATCTCTTGGGTTGTGGACAACATTTGATTAATCGCCGTTGCCACGCTAGAGGTTTCTCGATGCAGGTGCTCGACGCTGCTATTAGACTCTTCGACTGCGGTTAGCAGGCCGATAGCATCTCTATCTAAATTTTTACCAATAGGTTGAAGCTGAGCGACCATGTCGTGAATTTTGACCACAAACAGGTTAAAAGCCTCTGCCAACTCTGCGACTTCATCTTTGCCTTTAGTTGGTAGCTTTTGTGTTAGATCGCCTTCACCCTGTGCGATATCCTTCATCGCGGCGATAGCATCTTTTAGTGGTGCAGTAATAGAGACATTAAGTACTAAGAAAAAAAGAAAAATCGGCACCGAAATTATTAGCATAATGATTAAGTAATCTAGGGCCATCGAATACATGAGCTCTTCGATTTCACTCATATCGCTGCCTGTCATCACGGTCCAGCCCCAAGGCTGGTACAGTTTAGCTTCCATCAGCTTAGTTTCTAACTGACCGCTACTTGGATTTAGGAAGCTTATTTGCGCCTTAGCCGACGGTTGAGTCGCGGCGAGGTTGATTAAGGCGTCTAGGTTGGCTTGTTCTTGCGATTGAACAAGGCTGGTGGCGCTTTGTGATAGGGCATTTGTATCTGCACCGTGAACGATAATATTTCGCTGAGCGTCTAATATGATGAAGTGACCATCATTTCCAAAATGGATCTGATTAATCAATTGAGCGGCACTTTGTTGAGCCTTAATGATATCGTCAGCCTGACCATCTACTTGCTGGTTATTAGCTTCGATGATATTAATCGCTGTATTAATGAGAGCATCATTTTGTAGCCATTTCTGAGCGATAATATTGTTGTACTGCTTGTTGATTGAAAAACTGGCGAAACAAACAGTACCGATTGCTGCAAGCATGAGCATTAAGATTAAGCGCTGTAGAATAGTAAACTGTCTTAGTAGGGCTGTCATAGCGTTGTAGCTCTGTTTACGAATACGTATATAAAACTTACTCTTAATATCGGTGTGGTGAAACAGTAAGCGTATGTTTATTTTAAAAATGTTAACTGTATCTGCCAAGAGGTTAGCAGGTGATATCTGTTAGATTTTGCCCAAGGCCTTATAGAAATTGTTTGGCTAGGGTGATATCTCTATATGTGCTGGTATATTAAGTGAGCTAGGCTAGAATTCCCCCTGATTGCCATATCAAATGCTGTGTCAGTCGGTTGATAATATTTTTAAAGGGGAAAACTCGTTTAATTTGTTTTCTTGTTTTACTTTGTTTTGTTAATTCGCTAGGGCAATATGTCTCGATTATTTTAAAAAGGTTAATTTTATGCAAGCCACTGTATCAGTTACGACCGATGATATTTTATTAAAGCTATGCCACTCAGTATCTCATGTGCTTTATAGCACGACGCATAGCCAAGTTAGCCACGCAGGTATGGTGCAATCTATTACCCGTACCTGTTTAAAGCCTGATCTAGGCTGTTTCTCCATTTTCGATGGCGGTTTTTCTGGCTTGGTGGTGATTAACTTTTCGGCTCCAGCCGCGCTGGAGATCTATCGAGAATACATGCTTAACATGGGCATGCCTGAGTCCGATCTTGCTTTTTCACATACTTCAGATGAAGTTGGTAATGTGATGGGTGAATTGATGAACCAGATCTTAGGGGATTTCATCAACAAAATAAGCAAAGAGCTGCAAACGAGTATCAGTCAAAGTCAACCTAAGATGCTGACTATTAATAAAGAGTTGACAATATCTATCGATACTAACCTAGATGAAGCGGTAGCGAGAAGAGTATCGTTTAAGACCAAAAACAATCATATTTTTTACCTCGAATTTGCCATGGATAAGACTGAGTTTATCAAGATAAGTGAATTCGAAGCGGATGATGATTTTGATTTAGATGAGTTGCTTGCAGAGCACGGTCAGATTTTAGCAAATTCCAAGCCTAAATCGGCTTCAACCAACTCGGAGAAAAAGGAAGCGAGTAAAACTGACGCTGACGATCTACTCGATGAGCTAGGCCTATAAAACTTTCTCTATTAGCAACCTAGCAAAAACTAGCTTGATTTACGCACTGTTTAAACTGATTAAACAGTGCGTAAGTGCTATTTTTGTCGTTTAAGATATTGGTTTACATTCGCTTTACTCTGCTTGGCAATACTCTGTAATACCCCAAAGTCAGGCTTGATTAATTGGTAGTCTCGGTGCAAATCTTCTAGCATGGCCAGCCATAAGTTTGCGGTCATTTCGCTATCGGCTAGGGCCCGGTGAAATACACCATCATGTTCAATATTCTTATAACTGACTAGGCTTCCCAACTTATGATTTGGTGCATCTTGGTAGAGTCTGCGTGCTATGAGCATGGAGCAAGCAAATTGACCGACATAATGGCTACCTATTCGATTTAGCTCGGCATCAAGAAATCGTTGGTCGAAAGAGGCGTTATGGGCAACCAAGTTATAGTCACCGATAAAGTCAGCAAATTGCAGCATAACCTCTTCGCATGAAGGCGCATCAGTTAACATGGCGTTTGTGATCCCGGTATAACTTTCGATAAAGCCGCTTACTCTAAAACCTGGATTCATTAGCTGCTGAAAACGGTCGATAACTTTACCATCTTTGAGCATGACCGCCCCAATCTCAATCGCACGGTCGCCCTGAGTTGGTGACAAGCCAGTGGTTTCAAAGTCGAGTACGATAACGGTATCGGCGGGGCGAGATAGGGTGGCGAGTTTGCTATTGGTCAATTTAATCATTCGTCTGTAATGTTTGCTTGGTATTGTATTGATCCGGCTATCACAGTCAATTAGCTTTGCTTTCGTTAACTTCGCTTTTTAATAATTTCGTTAATAGCTGCACCGAGTAAGCATGTTTTCATGATCCCTACGTGATTTTTATCTGGTCACATTTGATAGAATGCCTGCAAATTTTCGTGAGTTAATAGCATGCAATTAGATATAAATGGTTTAACGCCAAAGGAATTTCTTGAGCAGTACTGGCAAAAGAAACCGCTTGTGATCCGCCAAGGATTTAAAAACTTTAAAGATCTGCTTTCTCCAGATGAGATGGCTGGACTAGCTTGTGATGAAATGGTCGAGTCTCGCAGGGTCTACCGAGAAAAAGGGGAGTGGCAAGCTGAGTTTGGTCCATTTGAATCTTATGAGCATCTCGGTGAAACCGATTGGACATTGATTGTTCAAGCATTAAATAATTGGGTGCCTCAAGCTGAAGATCTGCTTAAGTGTTTTGACTTTATCCCACGCTGGCGTTTAGACGATGTAATGGTTAGTTATGCTGTGCCTGGTGGTGGAGTGGGTCCCCATATCGATCTCTACGATGTGTTTATCTGTCAGGGTTCAGGAAGACGTAGATGGCGTGTCGGAGACTTAGGGCCGCACAAAGAGTTTGCTGCTCATCCTGCACTGCTTCATACCGAAGCATTTGAGCCGATCATCGATGTTGAATTATTACCGGGTGATATTCTTTATCTGCCACCAGGGTACCCCCATGACGGCGTCACCCTAGAGCCATCGATGAGTTTCTCTGTAGGCTATCGCACAGCATCTTCGCGCGATATGGTGAGTGCTTTGGCTGACCACCTTATCGATAATGAGCTTGGTACTAAACAGATCACCGATCCGGACCGTGGTCTAAGTCAACACTCTGGATTAATTGATGACCGAGATCTTAGCCGCATTAAGCAGCAACTTGTAGATACTTTGGACGACACCTTAATTAGTGAGTTTAGTGGTCGTTATCTGACGCAATCTAAGTGCGAACTGGATTTACCAGAGGCTCATCTTGGCTTCGATGTTGAAGATGTTAAGGCGATTATCGCCGAACAGCCCTTGATCCGCTTAGGTGGTCTACGTTGCCTCTATTTTGCAGCGACTATAGGCTCAGGTGTCATGTACATCAATGGTGAGCAAGTGCAGTTTGCTAAAGGTGCTTCAGAGGTTATCGAAGCTTGCTGTAACAAACAGATGCTTACCCTTGAAGATATTCAAACTTGGTTTGATGATGAAGCCGTTATGGCGCAGTTAACGCAGTGGGTTAATGCGGGCTATTGGTATTTTGACGACTTAGACTGAGAGTGACCGTTCGTAGTATTATCTATAGGCGCGATCCTTGATATAAACAGAGCTCAATTGCAGTTTAAGCGGTTGGGCTTTTTTTATCCTGATGGGTATGACATTAAAATCGGTATTGCCATAATGCGCCAAAAGTATCGAAGTCGTTACCTACTTCAGTGATGACACCTGTGTTGGCGTAGAGCTTTACACTGTGTTGGGCGCTCACGGGGATCGAATAGGTGATGCCGAAACGTGAGTTACGCTGATCATCGGATGAGGCAATATTATCTTTTTTGGTTTCTCCACCAAAAAATAGATTAGCGTTCAATGAGACCCAGTGTCCACGGCTAATGTTATAGATGAGGTGGCCTTGGAGCGTATATTGGGGTTCTTGTTGTAAGCGAGTGTCGTTAAAATATTCATCATTATCACCATATAGCCGAACTGACGCTATCAGGTCGTAATACCAGCGCCCGAGCTTATGTGACATACCAATACCTGGGCGAAATACCCAACGATTGGTTCCGGTATTGAGTAGTTTACCTGAGTCGTAACTGCCAATCGGCAAAGCAATCTGCATACTCGCTCCAACGACAACGCCTTGCTGCCAGCTGGAGAATTCTTTCGGTTCTAATGCTGGTGCGCCAAAAAAATTCCAGGTTAGCCTTATTGTCGGGTCACCATATCCACAGCGATCAGCATAGAGGCGCTCAGAATTAATTGTTGCGCTACCTTCATAGCAGACGCGGGTAGTAGAAAGATCAATCTTTGATGAACTACCCGCTAAGGCGAAGGTGTGTGCGTACCCAATAATGGCAGCATCGATAGTTAAGTTTGCATCTGTTATCGGCGCTGTTGGAGCTGGGGATAGCTCACCTTCGGAATGTACGATACCTGCAGCTAAGAAGTTCAATCCAATAGGAATGTTAGCGTAACTACGAGGTTCAAGATCTTGAGCCAAGCAAGGTTTACACAACAATAATAGGGGAGACAATATAAACCATTTCAGCCTAACAGGAGCGAAGCCAAGGGAGTTGATTAATATTTCATTCCAAGCCAGGTTGTATTGATTTTTCAATCTTATTCCTTTACCGACTGCGATAAACACAGCTCTTTTCAAGCCGGATTTAACGGATAAACACCTATGACCTTGCTTTCAATAAACCAAGCAATTAACACTAAGCTAACAATTCAGCGCTGTTTATCAAGTGGATTTTTGTCTAGACACCGAATTATTAATACGCCATCGTAGCGTGGTTTTGGTACTCTTAGTATAGTGGCAGCTTTATACTCAGGATAAGCAAGAGAAGTGTTACCTATTAATCAGTTGCATCACCTTATTCGACGGGAACTGGAAAAAGCACTCGTCAGTGCCATCGCAGCAGCAAAGCGAGCCCATGAAACGGCAACAGACACGGAGAGTATTGCTAAGAGTAAGTATGAAACATTTGGCCTAGAAGCATCCTATCTCGCACACGGACAGTCTGTGAGGGTAGCGCAATGTCAAGCCGATATAAGAGATTTTGACGCCTTGTTTACCCGATTAAGTGGCGTTTCAGAGGTCAATGTGCCTAAGGTGAGCTTAGGAAAGCTAGTAGAGTTGATGGACACCGAAGGGAAAAGCCAATATCTGTTTGTTGGACCAGGCGCTGGTGGCTTAAAGGTAACTTGGAATAAATATTCGGTGATGGTTGTCACGCTCGCGTCTCCACTTGGCAGAGCTATGATGAATAAAGAGCAAGGAGATGAGTTTAGTTTACTGGTTGCTGGGAACCGTCGCGACTATGAGATTGTTACGGTGAACTAACTAGCTGCTTAGTAGGCGAAGGCATTTTGCCTATGGGGTGCAGCACATTAATACATTAGCATATCAGCGGGAGTAGGATTGAACAGTTAGCTTCTCTCGTTTTAATAGGAATTATTTTTTAAAGGAATGACTTATGGTAGTAGGGCGTAAATTAGCATTTCTATTGACTGTGTCGCTTACAATGACAGGGTGTAATATCGCCAATCATGGCTCATTTGTGACCAGTACTTATCAGGATAAAGCGACTACAGATACTCTCGTCAAATTAGGGCCTATTTTTGGCGAGAGTTGCCAAACCCAGTTTCTTTATCTGTTCCCTATGGGGGACAGTGTTTCCTCTCCTAAGGCCATTGCCGCAGCTAAAACCGCGATTCAAGGTACGGTGATCATCACCGATGTGACCATAGACGATTCTCTGTCATTTGGTATTGGTTACTCTGAGCAATGCATTAAGGTTCAAGGTATTGCCTATGGTAAAAAAGTGTAATAAAACTGGATTAAACAAACAGAACTGAGGCCGTTCTGTTTGTTTCTATTTTGCTGCTATATCGACGCTTATCAGTGTTAGCACTTAGCCTTATTCGCGATTAACTCTCAAGACATTGAGGCTTTCCTGCTTGATAACAGCTTGGTTGTCTTGGACAAACGGCGCCTCTCGCACAAATTAATCTTGCCTCGTTTTTAATGCCTCTCTCTATCCAATTGATATTAAGGATTTTAGCCACGCTCATTAGATTTTGTTTAATATTACTCGGCATCTCTACCGTTCCATTATTTGTTGCGCAAGATTGTTTTAGCTCGGCAGCAATGCTTGTTGCATCACCGCCTTGAGCATCAATAGCAGGGTTAAGATCGATACCCGCACATAAAACGTGATTATTACCCGCCATATCTTTAATTTTTATTGACTCACAACAATAGATCCTTGGCTCATCAGCAACATCAAGTATCGATATCTGCGCCGATGTCCCGACTTTAGGTTCGTTGATCATTCGAAATACGGCCCAGTGTTGGCAGGGGTCTTCTACCACGCGCATATTCCCCCAAGGTAGAGGAATACCGTTACCACGATAGACAGCTTTTAGTTTGCCTGGCGCGTAGGCATCGAAGTAATGCCAATGAGGGTAAGGCGACACCACGGTCATCCGTCGCATTGCCACAGAAGCGGAAACGCCTATGGATTTGTTAACATCGATCTCATAGCCGTGTCGATCCAAGAGCTGTCTGAAAGGCACTCTAGGGCAGAGCAGTGCTCCGGCAAAAAAACTCGATTCGAAGTCACGCCATGCATGTAAAATATCTTGTGCATTAAGCGTTGTTGAAGTCGGTGCTGCAGGCTCTTCATGGGCGGCGGTATGGCGTCTTCCGGCGGTTAAGACACATTTTAACCCATCTTTATTATGCAAGACGCAATGGCCAATATGTACAGCCAAGTCGTACTTAAGCCGTGTGGGAAAAGACTTGAGCATCTTGTTTAAATAGATGGTGGAAGGCGGTTCAAAAAAAGAGGTGACAACATGGGTGGTGCTAACTCCCATCTCATCAACGACCTCCTGAGGCGTTCTATCGATCCACTTTAATTTGAGTTCTAGTGATTTAGCAATATCTTTAAGATCATCTATCGCAAGCGGCAAGCGCTTATGTCCAACCTCTTCGGCGGCGCGCTCAAGATCAGGAAAGTGGTTCTGGTGGTGCTCTTGATGGGCACGAATTAAGAGGTGAGCAAACTCCCTTCCTGTGGTACCCGTTTGTGACAGCATTTCTGGGATCGCAATCTGTAAAATGTCATTGGAAAAAAGAAAGCTTGGCTCTAACGCCATTCCACTTATACCACCACGGCGTCCTTTATTAGGGGTAATTGCATCATCTTCGGGCACATCATCTAGAAACCAATCTATCTCTTTTTGAAACACCGCGGCGATGACTGCAAGCATGCCTGCGCTAGGTACACGCTTACCACGCTCAATCATGGATAAGTAGGATACAGAGGGGGCTGATTCGGGATCAACACGTACGCAGCGCGCAGAGAGATCTTCCATGGTGAGGTGATTTCTCTTCCTCAAGTTACGGATCTTTGTGCCCAAGAAATGTGACTTTCTGATCAAGCTCTGATTGTTTTTCATTCTGTAAAATTCACAATGTAAAATTTTTATTGTGAAATTGTAATGAAATTTACTCTAGACTACAAATCAAGCAATCAAGAAATAGTCTCGAACTCGATTGTGACAACTACAGATAACGACCCGGAATTTCAAAAGTAGAGGATAGGGCCATGGATATATCAACAATCAATAGTACTCAAGTAAATCAAAATAATAACTTTATTGGTGCGGAGCTTGTTGATGTGGATCTTGTCAAAGAAGCGACGAGCAGCGACACAACGGCCCCATGCGCGAAAGAGTTTTTAGATGCAAAGTTTCCATTAGCCAAGGGCTCCCATAAAAATGCCTGTAGTTATGTGGTCTACTATTCACAGCTGTTAATTTTCATGGCCGATGGGAGTCAAACAGGTTTACGCTTTCCAAAGCAATTCGTGGCACTGACAGGCCATAAGAGCGAACCAACTGCGATTCTGCTTCGAGACAGGGGGACGCACGTTGAGTTGAGTTTCGATAGAAAGCAACCTAATAGAGACAGAGATTTAGCGAATATCAAAGATATTCAGTTAGAAGGGCATGACTATTGGATTAGCTTAATCAATATAGAGAACACTGCCACTGTTGCTGCGATGCACTCTCGTGAGTTTACTGCAAAAGATGGCAGTGAATACTTAGTTAAGAGTCAGAGTTAACCGTTACGGACACTCGATAACCTAAAATTTAGCGTTAACGCTACAGGTAAAGCCGCTAGGAGAATTTAGCGGCTTTATTGTTTTTAAGGCTATCAATAAGATCCACTGGATTTGCTCGACCTCCAATTTAGTTAAAGGCTATTTTTCATCTCTTTTATTTCAGTATACCAAGTAGCATATCTATTATTGCTCTGGAGTTTCTATAAATTACCGCTTTTGACAGGGCTTAGCTTGCGTATTTTAAGCTTTGCTCCTATGATCGCAGCGTTTTCTATCTAGGGTAACTTTTTTAATGTTGAAATCTTCGCTATCTCCCAGCTCAAATGAACTCGTGATCAGTATTCTTGATCTTGTTTTATCAGAGGGCAAGCCACTCGACCGTGCCTACTCACAGCACTTTTCTGGCTTAAAATTAGAACCAACTGAACAAGGCAGAATTACTTATGTTGTGGGTGATATTTTAAGAAGATTAAACCTTTACTGTTACCTGTCAGATGTTAAACCGGAAGAGATGGCACGCTTAGGTTCACGCTTATTGAATGTTTGGCATCTATTTAACGACCTTCCTTTGCCGAAAATGCAGTACTCACTACAAGTTGATGCTGAAGATTTAGCCTCACGTATTGAGTCAGCAAAAGCACAACCAGTACTGTGGGACGGTTGCCCTGACTGGTTAAATCAAATGGGTGAAGCCCAGATGGGCGACAAGTGGCCCGCAGAAAGAGCGGCGCTAAATCAACCCGCAAAGCGATTTTTACGTACCAATATTTTAAAGTGCACTAGAGAAGAGTTAGCCAATGCATTGCGCAAAGAAGGTGTGCAAACCCTTCCTGTAGAAGGTGTCGATACCGCTTTAGAAGTGGTTTCTGATTCTGCATTGTTTAGAACGGAAGCGTTTAAGAAGGGCTGGTTTGAGCAGCAAGATGCGGGTTCTCAATTGGTGGCACTGGCGCTTGATGCTAAGCCTGGTATGAGAGTTGTCGACGCCTGTGCAGGTGCTGGTGGTAAAACGTTATCTATCTCAGCACAGATGCAGGGCAAAGGTCGATTATTAGCCATGGACGTTGAGCAGTGGAAACTAGATAACCTTAAGCAACGTGCTCGTCGCGCGGGCGCCCATAACGTTGAAACACGGATCATCGCCAGCAGTAAAACCATTAAGCGCTTAAAGCTAACTTGTGACCGAGTATTATTAGATGTGCCTTGTTCTGGTCTTGGCGTACTAAAGCGTAATCCAGACGCAAAGTGGCGTGATACTCCTGAACGCTTGCCAGTGCTGGTTGAGCTGCAGAAGCATATTTTGCAAAGCTACAGTCGTATGGTGAAAGTTGGCGGTATCTTAGTCTATGCAACATGCTCGATCATGCCTGAAGAAAACCGAGACCAAGTTGATGCGTTTCTTGCTGATAACAAACACTTTAGGTTTATCGAAGATGAAACCATTAGCCCTGCTGAAACAGGTTTTGATGGATTCTACCTGGCTAAGCTAGAACGTATATCTGAAGCTTAATTATTGATAGGTCGTTTGAAAGAAAAAAGAGCACATAATGTGCTCTTTTTTTAGTTTTACTCTCCATGCAATGTAATAAGTATTCTTCTACTGCCACCATTATCTCTGTGCTCACCTAAATAAATACCTTGCCAAGTGCCAAGGTTAAATCGTCCATTTGAGATTGGGATCGTAATTGATACCCCTAAGAGACTTGATTTCAGGTGTGCTGGCATATCGTCATCACCTTCGTAAGTATGAGTGTAATAAGGGGCTTTTTCTGGTGCGAGCCGATTTATGTAGGCTTCAAAGTCGGCTCTTACACTCGGATCGGCATTTTCGTTTAACGTAAGCGATGCCGAAGTGTGTTGCAGCAATAAATGCGCAGTCCCCATTTTTATGTTTGATAACTCTTTAAGTGATTGTTCTATTTCATCGGTAATTAAATGAAAACCACGAGGCTGAGGCTTTAGTGTAAGTAGTTTTTGTGTCCACATAGTTAGCTTCTTTGATGGGGGCATGTCGCTACTAGTGTAAACGGAGATAAGTAAGAAATTAAATAAAATGGTAACTTGTCTATTTTGAAGAAGTAAGACTTAACGGTGATCCCCTTCCTTAAAGGACAATAAGGAGGTTATCAAGCAGCCTTAATGGTTCGAATGGTTAAACCAAGCAAGAAGCCAAGGCCATCACCAAGTGTAGTAAGCATGCGCAGGGTAACTGCTAATGATAAAGCCAAACCACTTCCATAGACTGGCGCAATTAATGCGATAAGAATAGCTTCTCTTATACCAAGTCCAGCGGGAGCGCCTGGTGTGATAAAGCCAAGTAGCCATGCAATTGAAAACGATGCAGTCAAAAACCAATAATTAGTGAACTCCATTTTAGGGTAAGACATTGTTATCATGTATAAAATGCAGCCAAAAACCAAAAAGCTTAATGTATATAGTAGATAGCATTCTGACAGCGCACGCTTAGAGGGAAACTTTAATTTTGAAATATAACCTTTTAGATAACGGAAAGTGTTTGGGATGAAAAATATTGAGATGATTAATGTCAATGCAATAAACAGAGCTACATATAGACTGAATTCTGTTACATTTGGCGCTATGGATAATAGTATAGAACGATTAAGTATAAATGCTGTTATACCAATAACGGCTGCAGAGATAATGACGATTATAATCTCGTAGGTCATTGTAATAGCAATGGATTGATTTGTTAGACCAGTTCGGTGGGCCAAAACTGCCCGGCCAACATGGTGAGAAAAGTTACCCGGTATATACTTACCAAATTGAGAGATTAAAATAATGGTTGTTACTTGACAAATTTGAGTATTTTGCCCAGTTGAAATTAGCAAACGATGCCAAGCTATCGATGTGATGGCGAAGCATACAAGATATAAGAGCAATGCTAGCGATAACATAGAGATATTTTCTTTGGCAAAGAATGACATTGAAAGTAGTGACCAGTTATCGACTAGATACATGACGAAGAAAATACTGCATAGTGTGACTAAAAGTCCTCCCGCCCAATGATATCCTTTCTTCAATATTAAACTCCTGTATGTTTTATAGGCTAATCATTGAAGTAACTAGATGGATTATTTTTAGTTAACTTAGTGGGCTTCGGGCTGTCGTCTCTTATACAGCGGTTAAAGACGTTAGCCATCTTTTCAGCGGATACTAGGCTTGTTAAGTTTTCAACTTTAACTTTTGCCTCGCGAGTTAATTTACTTGCTAATGCTATATCCTCACTTAACCTCAATACATAATTAGCGATCTGTTGTGGATTAGTTTGGTCGACCAGCAAACCTGTTTTTTCATGTTGAATAACATCCGTTATTCCGCCTAGATTGCTCGCGATCACAGGAGTGCCTGCTTGCATAGCTTCCAGAAAGGCGATGCCTTGGGCCTCTACACTTCCATCAGAGGTACGTTTTGAAGGACCAATAAAGATATCTGATGCCGTTAGGTAGTTGATAATGTCTTTGGATTCTACCCACCCCTTGAAGATGACATTTCTCTTGATCTCTAACCTTTCTGTTAAGCGTTTAAGAGTAGCCTCTAAAGGTCCTTCTCCTAAGATGAGTAAGCGAACGTTTGGATGCTTAGTTTTTACGATAGCGACCGCATTAAGAAGGTCATCGACACCTTTTACCTCAACTAAGCGCCCAACAAAGATAAGCAGTGGTGAGCTGTCTATTTTATATTTTTGTCTTAATACTTTTGCTCTATTGTTGTCGGCTTTTGAGCGCACAACACCCATAGGGATCAAGTTTAAGTTTGCAATGTTTGGGCTAATGGAAAGAACTTGCTTCTTAGTTGCAGAACTATTTACGGTAACGGCATCGGCGTGTGTTAAAGAAAATTGCTTAAATCGAGATAAAATATTTCCAGAAAGGGCAAAAGCATCACTACCATGAACGGTAATTACGTGTGGGATCTTTAAGGGTAACGAGGCGAGTACCCCATTGAACCCTTGTGGTAAGATCCAGTGAGAGTGCAAAAGGTCGTACTTGCCACTCATCAGTAGCTTCATTATCGCCAGCCATTCAAACATAACTAATGATGGGAGTTTCAAATAGTTAAGTTTATTCTTTTGCAGATTCATTAATGCTCCACCTTGATAGCAAACCGTTTGGGCAACCTCTGGCAGCAAATAACGGAAACGCTTCACCGATACACCTTCAAAAGTCTCTTCTATAGCGGCGCCTTTATAATGTGGAGCTAGTACATCAACCTCCCAATCAAACTCTTTTAAGTCAGTCACCAAGTGATGCACAAAAGGAGTCGTGCTGTCTCCTTGCCATCTTGGATAGTTTGAAGTGACACATAACGCCCGTTTTCTAACTGGGTTATTGTGGGGGATTTTTGAGGTTATATTATCCAACCTACCTCCGATTTAAAGTGGTTACATTAGGCCAAAAAAATAGGCTATCGTTGATTGACGATCTTTTTTGACTGCTTGTTCTGTTTTGTTAAAGTAGAATGAACGTCAGATTGGGAGGATACTTCTCGCTCAACCTTAATGACCCTTTCATCCAAAACTTCCATTTTATGCAGCATTTTCTCAGTCAATTTACGATTGAAGTTAATCAGGTCTGCAATTAAGCCCACCAAGAGTGTAATAACACCTAATGTCATGAGTGTAGAACCTAATATGAGTGATTGCATATGGCCGTCGCCATTACCTTGCATATAGAAGTACACAAATCGGATGATGGGTAATATCCCGACTAGAATGGCGATAAGCCCTAAGGAGAAAAATACCCGCAGTGGACGATACATGGTGTACATTCGCATAAGTGTCGTAGCAGACATATAAAGAAATTGAGGGATTGATTGGAATAGTCGTGACTCGCGCAGTTTTCGATTAGTTTGGATTGGAATAGACTTTATACTCATGCGCTTTGCACTCGCCTGAACTAACATTTCTAGGGTATAGCTAAACTCTGATACGATATTTATCTGTCTTGCCGCCCCTCGAGAAATTGCGCGAAAGCCACTGACGGCGTCTTTAATATCGAGATTGAGAATAGATCTGACTATAAAGCTTCCAAAGACCTGTAAGCTACGTTTGAATAGTGAAAAATGTGGATTATTGAACCCTCCGCGATCCCCAACAGTAATATCAGCTTCATTATTGATGATAGGCATAACCAACAAAGGGATTTCTGTTGACCGATACTGATTATCGCCATCAATATTTACGATGATATCGGCGCCTTGTCGAAGGCACTCTTCAATCCCTATGTGAAATGAGCGGGCTAAGCCCTTATTGGTTGTGTTAGTTACTATGTGATCGACTCCAGCTTGTCGGGCGACATCTGCCGTGTTATCTGTTGAGCCATCATCGATGACGAGTATTTCGATGCAATCAATTCCCGGTATTTGCAATGGAATATTATCGACCACGTCACTTAGGTTCTCAGCTTCATTAAAGCAAGGAATTTGTACGATAAGTTTCATTTTTTGATACCTTCTTTTTCTATTCTAGGCACTTAAACCGCTAGAACCCAGTGAAAATGGGCTGATACCGGGGTTGCAAAGGTGGTCGATATAGATGATTTCCCCAGCGGAAGGTGACTTCTTGCTCAGGCTGAGTCGGCGTTGCTATATGATTACCTTTGACTAAGAAAAGTGTCTCTCCGGGCGACAAGCGCTGTTCATCAATGGTTATGGAGTGAGTTGCTTCAAGCGTATAGACTCCCGGAATATTAATCGAAAAGTTCGTGGTCCCTGCTCTTAGGTTTAGGTGCTTTCCAGCTACATAGAGTGCCCCCCAATGGGGAATATAATTTTCTTGTAAGGCCGCTAGATCTTCTGAAAGCAACCGACTTGAGTTTGGGTCAGGTGTTCTTGCATGGTCTAAAAATTGATTATTTGCGATAACAAAACTAGGTTGTTTCACCGCAATAGTACTTTTTAAGAGAGGTTGCCTTGCTTTCATATAGGACTCCATTCCCCAGCTGCTCATAAAAAAGCCTTGTTTAGGAAATGAAGCTATCATAGAGCAGCAATCTATGTAGGCAGTGGGTGAGGGGAACAGCTTATGGATTAGCTCAACAAATTCGTGCTGCGCCTGTAATGTTCTCTGTTTTGGAATGATAAACCCGTGATAGATGATGCTTAGTGCCATGAAAAATAATAAGCAACTGGTAATCACATTCATTTCTCTACTGCTTCTAGAGCTTTGCCTTAAACCATCCCATGCCACACCGCACAAAACTGTTGCCGGAGCGAGCATAAATGAATAGAAGTAAGGGAAGGCATTTCGGTAGAAAAAAAGCGTACATAGGGGAAAGGCTAAGCTTAATAGAATGAGCTGTTCGTTTCTGCTTAGCTGCCCTTGAGGTAAACTAGCAACACACGCCACTTTAATTCCGTATATCAATGCTAACCAGAATAAAAGGTCGTATAAAAGAGAATATTTAAAGTAGATAAAGCCTGGAAAAAAGCCACTGCTCTTGATCGTTTTATCTAAACTAACGTTAATTGTTTCTGCGGCTAGCGCTGAGTCAGGAAGATATAGAAAGCTACCATGAATAAGATACAGAGCATAGAAAGTGGCTAGCGCGCAAAGTATTACTGTAAGTGGCTTATATATGAACTTGCTCTTTGATGGTGCCTCTAAGTAGAGTGCGATAGCGATTAATCCGAAAGTGGGTAGATACAGAAATGACTTGATAGTGATGAGTGCCGAAACGGCGATACATACGCCCGCAAGCAGTAGATGTTTTATCTGAAGTTTCTCGGATAAAATGAGTTCAAGGCTCCACATTAAGAAGAAGGTTGCAAAAGGGTCGGCTCTGAAACTCGCCCCCATCCGAATATTGAAAGAAAATGCAAAGTAACAAAGTACTGAAAATAGTGCGGCAGGAGGGCTTACAAAGCGGCGAGCGATACGATAGATAAAGTAGCCTGTTACGATTTGAAAAAGTACTAAAACTAAGCGAGCGGCTTTAATTTGAATGACTTCATTGGCAGAGACCCACTTAAGCCAGTTAAAGAAGTGGACATGTAAGGTCTGTAATTGAGCTGAAAGTGTGCCGTAGTCATATTGATAAACAAAGGCTAAATAATAGAACTCATCCCAGTTAACCTCATAGAATAGGGCGACATGAATGCGAGCGGCAACGGCAAACGCTAGCAATAGCGATAGCGATAGCAATCGAATTTGACTGATCCAGCTGTGCTCACAATCAATACCAGAGGAGAAAATCTCTTTAGTATAAGACGCCCCAATTTCTTTGCTTGTCAAAAGGTTACCCGAATAGAAAACACCTTGAGATAACTGTAGTACATATTTTTGTGCTTGTTCATCTTCTTCCTGGTTTGTTTAAATATCCGCAAGCGATGCCCAGTAGATGACTTTTTATAGGACTAATTTTTTATAACTCGATACAGTTAATAGAACAGCCACTGCTAACTGAAAGATATTAATTAGGGTCGCTTTGGTTATAGTTTCGGCTATAGTTGTTACGGCTAAAATTGGCATCAACACAAACCGCGTGCGGATCAAACCCCGGATCCTCTTTGTATTGAGAGCAAAGCTCTCTCATCATCGTGCGCCAATCAAAATCCCCCTTGTAGTTATCAGTGTCATAGATCTCATTTGTTGCTGTATTAAAAAGCACTGGGGTGTCGTAATCAGGTAACAAGCTTAACTGCCATTGTTGGTAGTAGATTGCACGCTGTTTTTTGGCTATCAGCTCTATGTAGTTGTCAGTACGCATGTAGGCTTTTCCGTCTGCTCTAACTTCATAATTTGAAGCGGTCTCTGACATGACCTCATTCTTATCGATAAAGCTTTTATTTATGGATTTTACGGGGACTGACGATTCAACAAAAACGTATCTATTAGGCGATACTTGTTCCTCAGTCCAAGGCAGAATCATACCGTCGAAATTGCTCTCTTGAAGGCTTGGAATAGATGAGCTTGAAATTTGTAGTGAGCTCATTAGAGAAGGGACGATATCCACCAGCGAATAAAGTCCTTCTATCTCTTGCGCCGGGGTAACGATACTTCCACTTTTGAACTCAGCTCGAGCCATCAGAATAAGCGATTGCTGCTGATCTAAGATATTTGTACCATGACCCCAAGACTTTGTTTTAGGGAACGCCTTAAGGTTTTGTGGGACAGGAGTTTTGAAGGTGGGGAGTTTAAAACTCTCGCCATGATCGGAAATAATATAGACAATCGCGTCGTCTAACACTCCTCTTTGTTTTAAGCGAGTAAAGAGATCGGCGACTTGTTTATCTACGCTTGCTATCATCTCTTTATACATATAGTGGTTGTAATTGCCATCCCAATTTTCTCGCGGCTGAGATATAAAGTCTTTAGACGTATACGGCCAATGTAATTGACAATAATGTAAGGCAAGAAAGTTAGGGGCTTCATCAGAAAGGCTCTCGATTACAGCCTTATTAAAAGCAATAGGAGAGTAGGCTTTACCGTAGGCCCTGTTATTGTATAAGTAAGGGAGTATATAAGAGGAGTAGGGGTGCATTAATAGTACATTTAGATAGGGAAGATCGCCTAAACCCGATATTAGTGCATCAGCAGCACCAGCCTTTGGACCTACAGTATTATTAAAGCCGTAACTAGAGTCTATTTGGTTAAAGCGCCGCTCATCAATGGCATAGGTTGTGTAGTAGCCTCGTTCCTTTAACAGTTCGATAATTGGAAGCGTTTTATTGACCATTTCTGGAGGGGCCAAATTGAATCTCACTCCGTTATTTACCGGATACTTACCCGTTAGAAGACTCATCCAAGCAACGTAAGTTCGTCCCTGAGGCGTATAAGCATTCTTGTATACGGTCATATTATCGAGTAGGTGGTTTAAGTTAGGGGCTACATTTGGGTCTGCTCCTAAGTACTTCAAATGATCTGGTCTTAGTCCGTCAATGCCCAAAACAATAATATTGGGATCTTTTTGGGGCTGAGCAGTTGTACTGCTAATTGAGAGAAATGGGCTAACTAGCCCGGCTATAACTAACAGCGATATAAAGAGAACGACAGGCTTGGTGGTGAAAGTGAGTAACCCTCGATAGAAACTGATAATTAAAAAGCTTACTAATCCTCCCCATGCAAGAGGTTCGCTCAGCGCTGTATGCCTAAAGTAAGAAACTAATGAGGTAGGATAAAAGTAGGAATTAATTGCAATCAAACAGGTCATGTTTATAAGAATCAGAAGGAACCAATATAGCTCTTCTTGAGCTCTTCCCTTTAAGGTAAACCAAGGGCTTCGGATTGAAACCGTGATTATGCCTGCCCAGATAATGTGTATAGCGACTAGAACACAGAAAAAAAATATAACGTCGTAGATCAGTCCGTATGCAGATAGGGAGTGACTATCTAAGCTATTCATCGTGCTAGCTAAAGACATTACGGAGTAGACTTGAAGTGTGGATTTAAAGTTAAACAGAATGACTGTAAACAGTATTAAAAAAGCAAGGGTTCTAAAGTAAACCCGCAATAATGGTGTTTTCGACTGCTCCATACCATATTGTTCGCTCATTTTCGCTCCTTCTGTGAAGCGTTGTTGTTGCTAACTTTTATGGGGTAATCGACATCTGAAGACACGAAGTCATGCTCTTTAGATGCTGGCCAGCCACCAAGAATAAGGTATCGTTCTGCTAAGCTTGATCCAGACGGGTTACTCGTTCTAATGCTCTTTGTGAAAAGGTAATCCTTGTACATAGCATGCAGGTTTAACAATAGTAAAACCGTCACTCCTATCGTTAAAAGTGCAGATGTTCGGTTCAGCTTATGTAACCCTATCTTCATCATATCCATCCTAGACTTTGGAGCATTAACAATGTTTTTTTAAGAACAAGTCAGTTTGATTATAGAAGAATATAAGCGAAAAGCTGAATATATGATGAACTATGGTTTAAGTTGCGATATTTGCCAGATACCTTAATGCCTCCCAAAAAATTAACGTTAACACCTTGCCTAATAGTCATTTTTTGTACTAAACCTAAAAACTAGTCGCTCACTGAAACTTGGAGTTTTATTTTGGCTAGTATCATTCTTTATTCTGTTTCGGCTTCATGATTGTTATTTCTATTATTGTATTAGGTGGTAGCTAACATGTTAAGCAGACACAAATTACTCGCATGCAATCTACTTATTAGCCTTCTAATGCTTTTTTCGGCTCAGGTGCGTGCGGAGCCCTCTTTCTATCAGGTGGAAGTTAACTCTGAAGTGACTCATCAGTTGCGGGCGTTAGTTTTGGACCTTGATGCAAGGAACAGTGTTACAGAGTTAATAGATAAAGCTGGTTTAATAAGCCATTTGAACAATCAAATTTTTGGCGAACAGCTAGATAACCAATCTCTGTCTGTTGACCAGTACGTTAATTTAATTAGGCGTAAAGATATCGAGAGCTTAAGGAAGTTAATACGGCATTATAAGTCGTTAGCTCGCTATCAATGGCCGACAGTAACCCCGATAGAATTAAGGCTAGGTTTAAGAGCGAAAGAGATCGCAAAACTCAGGTGGATACTTGCTAGGCTTGGGGATACACCAGCTTATTCTATGCCTCCGTACCGAGAGAGTATTTTTGATCCTAGTGTTGAAGCGGGTCTTAAGCGCTTTCAAAGAAGGCATGGTCATGTTGTAGACGGTAAGCTTCAGCTTGAAACAGTATTATCACTTAACACCGAGCCGTCTATAAGAGTTAATCAGTTGCAAAACGCCTTGAAGGAGTCATTAAAAAGGCATGATGAAACAAAAGATTATGTCTCGGTTAACCTCATAGATCATACCTTACGGATAACGAAAAATGGCGTAGAGCAGTTAGTCATGCCAGTCATTGTGGGTAAACCTACCAGCAAAACGCCGGAGTTAAATACCACGATAAGTGTGATTACGGTCAATCCCGCTTGGAGGCCTCCGGCAAGTATCATTTATAGCGATATTTTAAGGAGTGTTGAAAAACAGCCTAATTACCTAAGAAATAATGACTTTGTATTCAAGAGTTATACGAGTGATTTCGTTGATAATAATGTGGCCCAAATGGATACAAGCAGTTTAAAACATAAGCTAAAGACTAGCGCCCTTGTTCAATTGCCTGGTAGCAAAAATGCGCTTGGTAAACTCCGATTTACGATCCCAAATTCAGATGCGATTTTTCTTCATGATACTCCAAGAAAACATTTGTTTAATAGAGCAAATAGAGCCTTGAGTCATGGCTGTATTAGGCTTTCCCAGCCTGAGCTTTTCGCCAAATATTTAATGAATAAAGAACCTTATCAAACTCGGCAGATATTTAAAAACGCACTAAAAAGCAACCAGACAAGGCATTTCCGCCTTACGAGCCAACTTAATATTAATATTGCTTATCAAAAGGCTTGGATTGATAAAGATGGCCATTTACAGATAAGAGATAACGTTTCGGGTCTAGGGAGGGAAGATGGATAGCTTTTGTCATGACAATACGACGTTAGCCAAACTCATACGTAAAGAGAAGAATGCCAGAATGAAGCTCAAGTTGTTGGCTGTTTTGCACTTTCAAGACGGCAAATCAAGGTACCAAATAGCGGACTTCTTGAAAGTGAGTCGCACGAGCGTTAACCGTTGGATTAGCCTCTATCTATCGAGCGGATTAGAAGGGTTAAAAGATAAGCCTCATTGTGGTAGGCCGAGTACTTTAAGTCATGATCAACTGTTACAACTTAAACGTTATATCGATAATAAAAGTAATCGTGGAGGTAAAGGAAAGTTGACGGGAGGAGATATTCAGCTATACATAGAGAAGCAATTTGGAGTTAAATATGAAATATCGAGTGTCTATAAATTGATTGACCGATTTTAACTTTTCCACTTTCCCTCTTTTTCTGTGTTTATCTAAAGATAACTAAATAGTTTTAACTCCATGAGCTCTCTTTTGGTATGTGAACTATTTTTATTCTTCTGCCGCCGCTATCTGCTATAAACAATCTACCAAGCCCTTAGTTTTCCTATCTTAACGACTTTAGCACAATAATTTTATTGAATAATGAACTGGTCTGATTTTTAGCGCATTTTATTTAAGTGAGGTTGTTAAAATAAACGTGAGAGTTTCTACCTCCCGATATTATCTAATACTTTTAAATGCTATAGCCTCATAGATACGGGGATGTTGACATTTCTTCCCAGCTAGAAAGCATTTGGGTTGTTGTAAAGTGAGCAATAGGTAAGCGCGTTTAAATTATCTTAACTTAGTTATGTTTCTCATTGACGGACCAATAATTTATTCCACATGGAGAGTTAACCCTGCCTTTGCTACCTTTATAGACAGCGTTACTTAAGCAATGAGAAAAACTTTGCGTCTGTAGCCAAACTTGTAAGAGCGGGTATTGAGATAGGACAAAATAGGTGGGTAAATTTATGGATATCAAATGTTTACTAAAAGAGTTTATCGAAGATGAAAGTGGTTTGACTGCTGTTGAGTATGCGATTGCAGGTGGATTGGTTGTTGGTGGCATGATTGCTGCTTTCAACACTTTAGGCACAAATGCCACTGATAAAATTGATTGTTTAGCTTCAGCAGTAAATGGTAATTCAGCGGATTGTACAGCTCCTTAAACCGTGTGAAGTTCAACGGATTAAAGATTGCTCACGATGATGTGAGTAATCTTTTGCTGAATAGTTAAGGGAATAATATGGCTGATTATCAATTGTTACTTCAAGTTATTATCGCAGGAACATTTTTAGTTTTAGCGATCGTGTTTGATTTAACAAAGGAGAAAATACCAAACTGGCTGTGTTTATTTGCAATTTTTTGTGGCTTTTCAATCAATAGTTATTTTGCTCAGTTGAGTGGGTTAATGCACTCATTTATAGGCTTTAGTCTTGCCTTCATCATTTTATTTCCAACTTTTATTTTTAAGATCCTCGGTGCTGGTGATATTAAGCTAATGATGGGGGTAGGTGCACTAATGGGGCCGCAATTATTAGTCTGGAGTATCGCCTACGCTATCGTTGCAGGAGCCATAACGAGTAGCTTACTCATTATTTGGCGGTCTGGTTTTTCTGGTTGTTTCAAAACATTAAAAAGATATTGGGACTGCTTTTATTTAAGAACCTATTTCAAACCAGAAGAAGGTGAAGTTGCAGGTCAAAGGGTACCATACGCACCGGCTTTAGCCATTGGTTGGCTTTGGGCGTGTTCGCTAAACCAAGATATTACTCATTTATATTCTTCTATTAGTCACTCTCTATTTTCTTAGGATGCGCGCATGAATATATCTAGAGAAGAGCAATCGTCAAAATCTATCGCTTCAAATAGTGAAGTGCTGCAAATGGAGACTCAGCTTGCTCCTCGTCCAAAAACAATTAGCGAAACGGGAGTGTCAGAATCTTTACTCCTAGACTTAGTGACAAAGCACCTGTTAGCCGCAGGCGTGTTAACGAGAGAGCAACTCGTTAATTTGCTAGGTGTAACTGGAGGCATTATTCAGCAATTACTAGATACCGCAAAATCTTTAGCTTGGGTCGAAAATAGACAGACAACGGCCGATGGCCAGATGCGTTATGCCCTAAGCGCTGGGGGGGAAGTTCACGCGAAACAAGCATTGTCGAGAAATGGTTATTTGGGCTTAGCACCAGTGCCGTTAAAACAGTATGCAAATATTTGTAAGAAGCAATCGAGTAGAGCCAAGGCGATTACTTTTGAAATGCTCGAAGCGGGATTATCAGCTTTAGTTTTACCTAAAGATCTACTCTTTAAGATAGGGCCGGCCATGAACTCTAGTCGACCAGTACTTATTTATGGGCCTCCTGGTACAGGTAAAAGCTACCTGTGTCGTCACCTTAATTTGACTCTGGGAGACAGTGTGTTAATTCCCTATGCATTAGCGATAGGAAACGAAGTCATTCAAGTTTATGACCCTGAACTGCATCATAAGGTTGGAGGCGGCAGGGAAAGCACGAGTTTGAATCTAGCTGAGGGGCATGATCCAAGATGGATAAAGTGTGAAAGACCGTTGAGGATCACTGGTGGTGAATTGACAGCCGAGATGTTAGAGGTTCAGTTTGATAGCCATAGTCGTACTTATATGGCTCCACTTCAACTCAAGGCAAATAACGGTATTTTGTTATTAGATGATCTCGGTAGACAGAAGATCAGTGCGAAGCAGTTATTTAATCGCTGGATTATACCTATGGAAGAGAGAAGAGACTTTTTAAGTCTACAATCTGGTGAGCACTTTGAAATTCCATTTGAACTAATTCTTTTATTTTCAACTAACCTTAATCCAAATGAACTTGTAGATGAAGCCTTCTTGAGGCGACTAGGATACAAAATTCACTTCGATGCTTTAGATGAACAGCTATATAGAAAGATATGGTTTCAAGTATGTGAAGACTTAGGGTTGAGTTGTACTGAAGAGGTTTTTCAATATCTCTTAGTTGAATATCACAAGCGGTACGATAAACCTCTCATTCCATGTTATCCGAGGGATTTATTAGGGATTATGTCTGATCAAATAAGTTTCATGGAGTTCGAGCCCGTAGTGACTCCATCCTTAGTGGACTCTTCTTGGTCGATATATTTTGTATAAAATTTTGGATTTTGATTAGGAGCGACAAATGAATAATAAAACAGTCTTATTTGTCATTTTGTCATTAGTCTTTGGAGTTACCGCTGTGTATCTAGCGCAAAGTTGGCTCAAAACAAATACTAAAACAGAAACTGTAGGCACTACATCCAATGTTATTACCATGGTGTCAGAGGTACCCTTGGGAACGATTATTGAGAGGAAGCATCTAGCCCTTACGTCGGTTCCTCAAAACCTAGTTCCTGAAGGTGCAATTACCGAGATTACCGAGGCTGAAGGTCAGGTCGTAAAGCACCGTCTCTATCAAGGAGAGGTATTACGTAAAGAGCGATTAACCCCAAAAGGTGAGGGAAGCACATTAGCGAGCTTAATAACACCTAATATGCGGGCCGTAACCATTAGGGTTAACGACGTAGTTGGTGTTGCCGGCTTTCTTTTACCCGGTAATAGAGTAGATATTATTAATATATTTAAAACCACTGGGTTAAAAACGGATATTGTTCTTTCAAATGTCAAAATTCTAGCCATCGATCAGAAAGCATCAAATGATGAAAATAAACCAGTGTTGGTTCGTGCGGTGACATTAGAGTTAAGTTTGGAGCAAGCGGAAACTTTAATGATTGCTAAGAGCAGAGGCTCTTTACAACTGGCACTGCGTAACCCTAATGATACCGCGGTTATAGAGCTTGCCGATATTGAAGAAGCTAATAAAACTGCTGAAAAGGATAAGGAAGAGCCTGCTCCACAAGTTGAGGCGGTAAGTGTGGCTAGAGTCTCGGAAGCTGGTTCAAAAAAAGTGTTTTTGCTTAAAGGCATGAGTGAGCAAGAGATCAAAGTCGACAACTAATAATTAGTTGATAGCAAGCATAAAGATTCATGTTTTAAGGAGAATAACATGTCATTCCTTCGGTACTTATCAGTTGTTTGTTTATTGGCAATGTTTCAACTATCAACGGCATACGCTGGAGGCCCAACAGCTGGTGCAAGAGCTGATGTTCAACGGATCCCCATTTTTAAATCTAGAGTGTTAATGCTCAACGGTCCCGTACATCGTGTTTCGGTGGGTAATCCGAGCATTGCCGATATTAAGTTACTCCCTAATGATGAGCTGTATATTTTGGGTAAGCAGTTAGGTAGTACTAATGTAATGATCTGGGATAAAAATGAGCAACTTGCCAGAGTGATGGATATTGAGGTTACTCATGACCTCAATGGATTGAAAACTAGATTGTATCAATTTCTTCCCACCGAAAATTTAGGCGTGCAGACTTCTCAAGGTCAACTGTTATTAAGTGGACAAGCTTCCAATCTGCAAAAAATGAATACAGCAGTAGAGCTTGCACAGGGTTACGCAGAAGCCGCTGCCGGGGGCCAGGCACCGAGTAAAGTCCTTAATATGATGACTATCGGTGGCGATCATCAGGTTATGCTTGAAGTTGTCGTTGCAGAGGTTCAAAGGAACGTCGCGAGACAGTTTGACTCAAAGTTTTTCATATTTAATCAGGGTTCTAATCTATCTGGTGGTGTTGTTGGGGGAGGCGGAGGCTTTGATCCCGGAAGCATCGGTGGTATTGATGCTAAAGGTATATTTGCTCAGTATATCAACGGCGATCTCATGATGAATTTTGCGTTAGATATCGCTAAACAAAATGGTTTAGCTAAGGTATTAGCAGAGCCAAACGTTACTGCTATGAGTGGACAATCGGCTCAGTTTCTTTCTGGAGGAGAGTTTCCAATTCCGGTGCCAGGTGAGAATGGTAATACAACCATCGAATACAGAGATTACGGTGTTGGCGTTAAATTTGTACCAACAGTACTCGATTCCGGCCAGATTAATTTGAATTTAAATGTAGTTGTAAGTGAGATTAGTACTGCAAATAGTTTTGCTATTTCGGGCAATACATCGACGTCATTAGTTGTACCGTCATTAGTAAAAAGAAGTACTGCGACAACGGTAGAGTTAGCAGACGGACAAACAATTGCCATCAGTGGCTTAATCAGTGACACGCTTAGGGAAAATATCGACAAGTTACCCGGTTTGGGCGATGTACCAGTATTAGGGCAGCTATTCACCAGCAAAAGCTTTCAGAGTGGGCAGAGTGAACTGGTTATTCTGGTTACGCCTAGGCTCGTCAGAGCGTTTAATCGTAAAGATATTTCCCTACCAACTGATGGATTTGTATTACCTTCTGATGTCGAGTTTTACCTATTAGGTAAACTGTCTCACAAAGAGAAAACTGATAATACGAATGAAACACCTTATGAGCCAGTCGAGTCTGATGCGAAGTTAGATGATTCGGGAACTCAGCAAAAATATGGCCATTCACTTTAATTGTCAAAAAGGAGTAAGGCTCATGAGATCCAATGTAAAAGGCGTTTGTACGACTTTTTTTACCGCTTTTGTTGTTCTTTGTAGTTTGACTGGTTGCACAAAAATCAACGACTTTCCTATGGGCGAGAGTCATTACCGCATTAAACAAGTGCAGATATTAGATCCCGGAGCTGCAGAACGTAATGACGGTATTATACTTAGCTTGGAAGGTAACTATGGGCGTGAGGTTATGCAGTCCTATCGGGCAAGTTCTGTGAAGCCCGAGAGAGCGAGAAGTATGGGGTCGATCACCGCCGATGGTTCGGGTAGTAATTAGAGTGTAGAGGCAGCAGTTATGGCGAGTCAATTCAGATTGTTAGTCCAACGTAGACGTCCGAAAAGAAATCAATCAGGGGCGATAATCGTCATGTTTACGATAGGATTATTTTCTATTTTAGCTTTCGCAGCATTAGCATTAGATGGTGGTCATTTGTTGCTGAGTAAGGGGCGATTGCAAAATGCCGTTGACGCTGCAGCCTTAAATGCCGCCAAAGAACTACAAGACGGTGCTACTTTGTATGAAGCGAGGGAGGCAGCCTATACAATATTGCTTCAGAACCTCTCTTTTACAGAAAATGGTGAACTCAATAGAACCATAGCCTTGTCTAGCCCCGACTTTAATAGTACTCAGGTTACGCCCCGTTTATATGTGGAGTTTTCTGAACTACCTCAACCTTTTAGCCCAATACTCGCGGAAGGTAGTGAATATGTGCGGGTTAGAGTTGAAAACGTAGACTTATCTAATTTTCTCGCTGATATATTAAATTTTAATAAAGAGGTAAGAGCGTCAGCTGTAGCGGGCCGTAGTCAAGATTTACTATGTAAAAATAGAACGGCTCCACTTATGGTTTGTGGTGATCCTTCAGCGCCTGATTATGGACTGACGATGGAGGAGCTGTATCTGATGAAAGTAGGAGCCAATCAGCCAAGCTCAAATGGCACTGGTAATTTTCAATTGATTAACTTAGATGGTGACAACGGGGCAAGGGATATAGCTGATGCATTATCAGGAAACTACTCTCCTGATCAATGTGTCGGGCCAGGTTCAAACATTCAGACTAAACCAGGTAACTCTGTTGGCATTAGACATGGCTTTAATACTCTATTTGGTGTGTGGGGGGGGATGAATACTAATCCTGAGGATCATCCTAGAGACATCAATATTTGTGAGGGGACGACAGTTTCTGTCATAGAGGTTCAAGCTAAGGATAGCAGTGGAAATGACTTAACTGATAGTAACGGTGATCCAATAATGGAGACTGCTATTGATCCTGACTCGATAGCGGGGGCATATAGGTGGTCACAATATTATTCCGATAATCAAGCAAATGTTACCGAAGGGTGTGCAACGACCTCTGACCCATTTGCAAAGCCTTTACGCCGTGAGATGTCGGTCGTTGTAGGAGTATGTGACCCTGATGCTAATGGTACTTATTCAGTGGATATTTTAGGTACAGCCTGCTTCTTCTTGACACAACAAATGGGGACTAGTGGTCAAGACTCCTATATCGTGGGTGAGTTTTTACAGACCTGCTCTAACACTGGACAGTCATCACTAGAGCCTAACTATGTAGGGGACAGTTCAACAATTGTTCTCTACTGGGATCCCGACAGCCCAGATTCATAAGGTACTAACTATGTCTAAAGTGATTCAGTTAAATAAGGAAAAAGGCATCGCGGCTATAGAGTTTACCCTACTTGTGCCTTTTTTCTTGTTGATTATCTTCGTTACGGTTGAATTCGGGCGTGCGCTTTTCCAATATAGCCAATTGACGAGGATGATAAGGGATGCGGGCAGGCATCTCTCTCAAACGATAATCACTGAAGGTGCAGGTATGCCTACAGATTTAACGGATGCTAACTGTAATGGCTGCATCTCTGATACGAAAAATATCTTGATGTATGGTGCCGGTACTGGTTCTTCTACATTGTTATCTGGCCTTAAAATTACCGATATTACAATCTCAGAGTTTCCGATTGACAGTGAAATTATGGTCATCTCTGTTGACTACGATTGGACACCGATTTTCTTCGACCAATTATCTGAATTCGGACTTGGGAATGGTATTGACCTTACCTTTAATTTTAGCTCGACTTATGCTGTGAGGGCAATATGAGAACATTAACGACTGCACGAGGAGTGTATGCTGTCGAGTTTTCGATTGTGGCGAGCGTTTTTTTTCTTTTTCTATTTGCGTCTATCGAGGTTGGCAGACTTTTATATACCTATAATGTTTTACATGAAGCTGCTCGTCGGGCAGCTCGAATTGCAGTCGTCTGTCAGGTGAATACAGATGTTAGTTCTCAGGCTCTTTTTAATGGGTCTAACTTAATACCGAACCTTAGTAGTAGTAATTTAGAGATAAGTTATCTGCAACTAAATGGTTCGCCGTCTACCGATCTTGTTTACGGTAGTGATATACGTTTAGTAAGGGCTGCAATAACAAATTACCAACATCAGTTTCTTGTCCCTGGGTTAACTCGAACACTTAATTCACCTACTTTTTCAGCAACATTACCAAGAGAAAGTTTAGGTGTTTTTAAAGGTGGAACTTCTGATTGCAATTAATTTTCCACAAATACTCAAATACCATAAGGTTTATTGTCTATAGTAAATGTAGATGTGTTTATAAAGGGAGGTTAGTAGCATAATGGATAAGCCGCTAGAGCTATGTGTCTCGAACGATAATCAACAGCAAGAGCAGCCCATGCATTTAAGTCTACCATTCCCTGTGCGTGCTGTAGTGCTAAGTAATGGTCACCAGTCTCTTGCTTGGTTAAGTGAAAGTCTAAATCAACTCGACAACCTAGACTGGCAGGCAGTCACTTTTGGTGAGGTTAAATTACTAAAAGAAAAAAGCCGATTCAACCTTGTGTTATTGGTATTACCCTCTGATGAAATTGAAGCTAAGAAAGCATTAACATGTGCATCGAATTTTGAATGCGACACGATATTGATAGGCTTTAATACCCCGCAGAATATTTTAAGATTGGCTTTTCAATACGAGGTAAGTGATTTTATTCCCTCTACCTCTCCTTTAAGTGAGATTTTTAGCTCATTAGAGAAAGTATCTAACCGTCTTGTTCAGAATGCAGATTTAGCTCCCGTTATTGCCATTATCAACGGTAAGGCGGGTTCTGGTGCGAGCTTTATCTCAGCCAGCTTAGCGGATGTCGTTTCTCAAAGAGAAGGGGCTGACTTAGCACTGTTAGACATGGATCTACATCATGGCACCCTGTCTCATATTCTTGGTGTTGAAGCTAAATACTCTGTTTGTGACGTATTGGCGTCGATTGAAGAACTTGATGAGATAGCACTGAAAAGTACGATGAGCAAAAAAGGAAATTTGAGCCTACTAGCGGCTAAGCCGTTTGAATTACTAGGACTCGATAAAGCGGTCGACTTTGGCGGAGTTAAAGGCTTAATTTGGAAGTATCGTAATTTTTATAAACAAGTCATTTTGGACTTTTCAAGAGGACCTGAGTATTGGAACTGCGATCTTCTTTTAGATGCAACAATCTTAATTGTTACACAACAAAACATAATGCATTTACGTCAAACAAAGGATTTAGTAAATCAATTAACCAAAAGATTAGGGGTCTCGCCCGATAAAATAAATCTTGTTGTTAAT
>NZ_JAKEVD010000027.1 GCF_022398325.1 Shewanella sp. Isolate13 | reverse complement strand
AGGCATTACTCACCCGTCCGCCGCTCGTCACCTCAGGAGCAAGCTCCCTTGTGTTACCGCTCGACTTGCATGTGTTAGGCCTGCCGCCAGCGTTCAATCTGAGCCATGATCAAACTCTTCAATTAAAGTTTTTTTGTTCGACTACGTCGAACGGCTCAATGAATTCTGTATTTTTTGCTTTCACTTTTTAAAAAAGTGAAGACAAAAGTCATATTGCTATGAACACTCATTCATTAAGTAAATTTTTGATTGCTTCACTCTTTACTAGAAAGAAGTAAGCAATTTCGAATAACTTAATCTCTGTGAGTGCCCACACAGATTTGCTTGTCATATTGTTAAAGAGCGTGAAGTCGTCTTTCAGACTTCGCCTTAGACGCTTAGGTCGTTTGGCTGAGGAGGCGTATTCTACACTCTCCAGTGTCGGCGTCAAGCGCTTATTTTAAGAAGTTTTTCAAGCGATGATTCTTTATACAAGTCACATCTAATAAAGCTCTTAAAGCGGTTGTCACCTGAGGTTAATTTCCGTAGAAGTTAATCTCTCTAACTCTGCTGCAAGTCCCGTGTTATCTAGCGTTTACGCTGGGTAGTTGGCCTGCTGTGCCGTGTCAGTGGATGCGCATTATAGGGAGATTTGAGGCGAGCGCAAGGGGCTTTCTCAATTAAATGAGAATATTCGAATCAAATGAACAGCCTTTGCACGATATGCGGTTTTAAACAGCACACCTGCCGCTTTAACAGCCAAACTTGAAAAAGATACAGGTCATCAGTTAGCTAATCTTAAGAGGAAGTCCGCTCCAAAGTGAAGCAGCTTTTAGAGGTTGAGCTAAAATAGCTTAAAACAAAAATGCCCCTACTATGAGGGGCATTTGTATTAGATTAACCAATTACACATATATAAGTACGAGTATAGGTAAGACTCAGTCCATACTCTCACTGAGTCTCACTTAGTCTTGGCTAGCCCTGACTCGCAAGATAAGCGGGCACATCAGCAATCGAATCTAATACGACTGTTGCCGCAGCAATCGCGTCATCGGTAACTGACTTACCCGTTCTGACAAGAATGCGTGTCGGTACGCCCGCCGCCTGAGCAGCCAACATGTCGTCACGCTTATCGCCCACCATGACCGACTGAGATAGATCGATTTTTAAGAACTTAGCTGCCGAGTTAAGCATGCCAGGTTTTGGTTTACGGCAATCACAATCGACTTTGTATTCGCCAATGCCTTTTTCTGCATGATGTGGGCAGTAATAGATACCATCAAGTTCAACCCCTTTATCGACAAAGTTCCAATCCATCCACTCTGTTAATGAATGAAATTGATCTTCGCTATACATTCCTCGAGCAATGCCAGACTGGTTAGTCACAACGGCAAGCATATAACCCATATCTTTAAGGGCCGCACATGCATCAAACACACCGTCTATATATTCAAAATCGTCAACCTGGTGTACATAACCATGGTCAAGATTGATAACGCCATCTCTGTCTAAAAATACCGCTCGATTCACAATACATTCTCTCTTATATGCAATGGCTATTATTATTTCATTCATTACAACAAATTGCACCGTGAACTTGCTATAAAGCATCGAATATCGTGTAATGGATAAAATATACATTAATCATTCGGTCAATATTAACCGTTGAAAATAGCCGCAGTGGGAATAATAAGATGTCTGCTCTCTACCAACAAAGACGCGATGAACTGCTTACGCAGTTACCAAATAACAGTTTAGTCGTCATTTCAGGCTACCAACAGAAAGTGCGTAGCAAAAATATCAAATACCATTTTAGACAAGATAATGACTTTCTCTATTTAACGGGTTTCGATGAGCCCGATGCTATCGCATTACTGATTAAGAGGGATGTAAACCAATACATCTTATTTTGTCGACCAAAAGACCCCGCTCAAGAAGTCAGCTTTGGCGCACGTGCAGGCATCGAAGGTGCCGTTGAGAAACACGGTGCAGATAAAGCCTATACCGTTGCCGAGTTCGAAGATACGCTGTTACCTCTGCTGCAAGGGATTGACACTCTCTATATCAGTGATGAGTTGGGCCGCTTCTCATCGAAGCTTATTGGCTGGGTAAATTATCAAAGGCATCACTGCTCGTTTGACACACCTAAGCAATTCACTTCAATTAAGCCGTTAGCCGAAGTACTGCATGGTATGCGTGTCGTAAAATCCGTGGAAGAGATCGAAAAAGTACGCGCAGCGGTGGCAGCGTCTACCGCTGGGCATAAAGCGGTGATGCAAGCGTGTAAACCCAACGTCAATGAGCGAGAACTCTCTTCGCTATTTGACTTCACTATCTCAAAGTTTGGCTGCAATGACGTCGCCTACCCCAGCATCGTTGCTGGCGGTAACAACGCCTGCTGCTTACATTATGAAGACAATTGCTGCGAATTACCCAATGGACAGATGCTGCTAATCGATGCGGGTGGAGAATTTGAACATTACGCTGCCGATATTACCCGCAGTTACCCAGTTAATGGTCGTTTCTCGTCGGAGCAAAAAGCCATCTACCAATTAGTGCTCAATGCCCTCGACCAGGCCATTGCAAAAGTACGGCCTGGTGCACCATGGAACACGCTTTATGAAACCTGCATGCAAGTGATGGCCGAGGGGCTTAAGGAGCTTGGGCTGTTAAGCGGCAGCATTGATGAGATCATGGCTACAGAAAGCTATAAACGCTTTACCGTTCATAAAACTGGCCACTGGCTAGGCATGGATGTTCATGATGTTGGCCCATACCATGACCAAGACGGTAACTGGCGCACACTAGAAGCTGGCATGGTGTTCACCATCGAACCGGGGATCTATTTTCCAAAAGATGCACTCGACGTTCCTGAAGCTTATCGTGGCATGGGGATCCGTATCGAAGATGATATCTTAGTCACTGAATCGGGCTTTGAGAACCTCTCAGTCGATGTGCCTAGAACAATACAAGAGATTGAAGACTGGATGGCAGATTAACACTCCCGCCATACAAAACTAGAGATAAGTGTATATTGACCTTATCTCTACTAATACGCTGTTAGAACAGTTATTCCCATAGCGAGTATTTCTGCGAGCTCAATGTACTACACTAAAAGAAGTAGTTGTGACCAGCGAATACCGTTCCCATGCAAACTCACAAATCAGCTTCCGAAGCACAAGCTCCTATTTCAACCATAGATAGCCCCTTGGCACGTAAAATTGGCCTACCTCTACTTACGCTCTATGGATTGGGCACCATGCTCGGTGCTGGGATCTACGTGTTAGTGGGTAAAGTGGCTGCCTTTGCTGGAATGCTCGCCCCGCTCTCCTTTATTGTTGCTGCCATTATCGCCTATGTCACTGCGCTGAGTTACTGTGAGCTGGTATCTCGCTTTCCCCAAAGTGCTGGCGAAGCCTGTTATGTCGAGCAGGGGTTCCACCGTCGTTATTACGGCATCATTGTTGGTTACCTAGTGGTGTTTACTGGCATAGTGTCATCTGCAACACTTATAAATGGTTTTGTCGGCTATTTAGCTCACTTCATCGAGATCCCTCGCCACATCAGCATATCTGTAATGCTGCTGTTACTTGGGCTTATCGCGATATGGGGGATTGCCGAATCACTCTGGCTCGCGGCCGTGTTAACCGTCATAGAAGTATTCGGGCTATTACTGGTCATTACCATTGCAGGCAGCGCGCTACCCTCTTCCTTAGATCTGCAACAAGCTTTTATACCTGAGAGTACACTCTTACTCGGAGGCGTATTCAGCGGCGCATTTCTCGCTTTCTATGCTTTTATCGGTTTCGAAGATATGGTCAACATTGTTGAAGAGGTTAAGTCTCCAAGCAAAACCATGCCAAGGGGAATCATATTGGCATTTATCAGCGCTAGCTTACTCTATGTGATGGTGGCATTAGTCGCAGTTTTCTCTCTTCCCTTAAATCAGTTAGCCGCCTCAGATGCACCACTTAAAGATATTCTTATCCCACACCACCCCATGGCGGGAACCTTAATCAGTGTCATCAGCCTATTTGCCATTCTGAACGGCATATTAGTACAAATTATCATGGCTGCACGAGTGCTATATGGCATGGCTCACCAAGAACGCGCGCCAGCTTTTTTAGCTAAGGTGAACAGCAAGACCAAGACACCGATCATCGCCACCATCATCATTACCGCAATTGTTTGCTTTTTCGCACTCTGGCTGCCTCTTGTTACCCTGGCTAAAACCACCAGCTT
The DNA here is from genome assembly GCF_022398325.1 of Shewanella sp. Isolate13. Taxonomy (GTDB): domain Bacteria; phylum Pseudomonadota; class Gammaproteobacteria; order Enterobacterales; family Shewanellaceae; genus Shewanella. The sequence goes on along the minus strand of NZ_JAKEVD010000027.1, from coordinate 63,970 downwards.
TATTATTCTGATTATTTTCGCTTTAGTTAATCTGTCACTTTGGCGTGTCCAGCGCCAAACGGCCGAAGAGGCGCTAAATAGTAAGGCAAAAGGCAAGATAGGAGATAAGGCCAAAAAACGAAAAGGCTGGCCGATCACTGGCGCTTTGCTGTGTCTTTTCTTGCTTGGGGTACAAATTTTTAGCTACCTTTTCACTTAAAATGAAGCTGATACAGACGAAGTTGGTGAGGCATGACTACTGTCTCGTATTTCCAACACAACATCTAGGCAAGGGCTTTGCCCTATCACCTTTCCCCTTTGAACTCTTCATTAACAGATAGTGTCTAAAAGTTCGACTTGGCCCAATCGCTGAGCTTATCTAATGATTTGGGAAACCCTAGAGCATAGACAAACCGATTTTCACTATCTTCAAACACATTGGTATTCACCGCCAGTAAAACAAAACCTTCATCCAACAAAGCGCTGGCATCCTGACTGCACTCTGTTTCGACTATCTTTGTAATTTTGAGCAGCACTTCTTGGGCACTATCCATTGTAAGTTTATCCATACTAATCCCTATACTCTTAAGCCTATAACCTGAGTCAATAATTATTGTAGAGTAAACCAACTGAAGTGACGTTAATCTATCAATAGCCTATCCCGCCGCCCCTATTTCATACTGGCTAACAATCTAGCCATTACCTCGGCCTAGGTGCAGCATAAGTCTCCCTAAAAAAATGGGCTCTCATTTGCTGGTTATCACCTCGCAAACTACAATCAAAGGGAATCGGGTTTAATCAGCCCAATAAGCTAGAACTGCGAGCCTTACCCACCAGCCAGATGGAGTCGATAATGGATACTGACTACTTAATTGTCGGTAGTGGTATATCCGCATTAGTGTTCGCCGCTCTGAGTGCAAAATCGGGTCGTAAAGTGCTGCTCCTTGAGGCACATCAATATCCTGGTGGTTTTGGGCACACCTTTCCCATGGGCAAGCACTACAAATTTAATGCCCAGCTTCACTATGTATGGAATTGTGGTGAAGGAGAAACCGTCAATCAAGTTCTCAAGAAGCTACAACTCGATAAAAAGGTCACCTTCGAGTCATTCGATCCGAATGGTTTCGATCATATGCGCATGCCTGGCTATCAACTCGATATTCCCTATGACACTGAATTACTGCTCACCCGACTTAAGACTTTATTTCCCAATCATGCAAAGCAATGCAGTGCCTTTCTTGATGAGGTAAAACGAACAGCCGACGGGCTAACGGTGCTATCCGGTGACGAACGCTTTAAAAATATCTTCAAAAATCTTGAACAAGCCGCTACCGCATATAGAAACATCAGATTTACGCTGCAGCAGGTATTTGACAAACACCAACTGCCATTGGAGGCGCAAACTCTACTCGCACTTCAGTGGCCCGATTTTCTACTTCCACCAAATCAGTTGTCATTTTGCGCCTGGGTATTGCTTTTTACCGGGTATCAGAGAGGAGCCTATTATCCTACTCATCATTTTGAGCATGTTATCAACTCATTAGTCGACACCATTAAAGATAATGGCGGTAAGATCCTCTACCAAACCCAAGTAGACAAATTCATTTTAGAAGATAATCGCGTTGTGGCTGTGGAAGCCACAGATCTAACGACTAACGAAGCCATGCGTTACTCGGCAAAGTGCACCATCTGTAATATGGATCCCAAAAAAGCCGCCCATCTCATCGGCATAGAGAAGTTCTCTTTAAAGCTAAGAAGCCAACTTAACTATGACTATTCTGCATCTAACTTTATGGCCTACTGCTCAGTTAAAGACATTAATTTAGCGGACTACGGCTTTGGTAAGTGGAACATTTTTCACACCTCTCACCTTGACCTTAATCAAGCCTTTGATGCCATGTATCATAATCATGATTACTCAGCTCCTAGTTTCGCAATGTCCACTCCTGACTTTTTAACGCAAGACACATCGGATAGGCCAGAGGGCTATCAGATTATCGAGTTTGTCACCGTTGCCGATTATCAATACTTTAAAGATTTAAAGGCACGCGATCCTAGAGCCTATAGACAGAAAAAACGAGAGATATTCAATTCGATAGTCAGTACGGTTGAGGAGCATTACGTGCCAAACTTCAGGGACTACCTATCCTATAAGAGCACGGGTAGCCCAACCACAAATGAAGATTTCTGCTGGTGTCCAGAAGGCAACTCATACGGCTCAGCAATGACACCAAGCAATTTCAACCTATGGCGATTAAATCATAATAGCTCGCTAAAAGGGTTTTACTTCTGTAACGCGTCATCTGGATATGCAGGTTTTGCAGGCACATTTTGGACAGGAGCTAAGCTGTATCAGCACCTCAGCGGTGAGCGCATCCTTTAAATTAATTGGCATTGCCAAAAATCATGGGGAGGACGGATGAAGTTTGCGATCATCGGAGGTGGCGCTAGCGGCATGATAACCGCCTACTACCTGAGTAAACAGGGCCACACTGTGAACGTATTTGAGAAACAAGCCATGCTAGGCGGTCACATACGCACGGTAAACAAAAATATAAAAATACCCAACGTCCCGCAAAATATCACTCTAGAAGGCGGTGTAGTTGAGTTTTCCAGTAACTTTAAGCATTTCATATCCCTGATGGATGAACTCAACGTCAACCTCGAACCTCTGGACGTTGGTTCAGCGCTCTTTAAGCGCAATAAAAAACGCTTTCTTTCCCCCTCGGTGATAACGGGCAATATAAAAGGCTTGGCGCTCATCATTGAGTTTTTCAAACTCGCTTATGTTTATCTCTCTGCAAATTGGTTATTGCTGCAGCTCTATCTCAAGCCCTCATCATCTCTTAAAGACAAGCCTTTTGCGGACTACGTCAGTAAACATCAGGTGAAGAACACGTGGTTAAAGCTATTTACTATGTATTGCTTCTCTATTCCCTACAAAACCATCACCAAGGTGCCAGCAGAGTTAGCCTTTAATATTTTCCGGCGCTATTTTTGGGCTGATTGGAAACGAATTGATGGCGGGGTCTATAGCTATATCGAAAAAATAGAGCGTTGCTTAAAGGGCAAGGTCATTCTTAATGCGAACATAAAAACAGTGTTCCGATCCGATAGCGGCGTCACACTGCAATTTGCCGATGATAGCAGTGAGCATTTCGACAAACTCGTTTTAGCCGTTCCACCAGATCAGGTATTGCGTTTAATATCGGCGCCAACAGTTTCAGAAGTAAAGTGCTTCTCCCCCTGGAAGGCTAATTTTGCTAAAACAGTACTGCATCGAGATCCGCTGGTTTACCCCCGCTTCGGTATAAGCCAACCATCGGAGTTTGATTTCTTCCAGACCCAAGTAGGATGGGGCTACAACGCGAGCTTAACCCGGATCTGTAATCTACCGCCAAAGCCACAATACAGCTTGGCCTACAATATCGATAGCTTGATCGCAGAACAAAATATCCTGCAAACATTTGAGCACCACACGCCGCTCTATAGCGTCGATGCATTTCAATATCGCCGCAACATTATCGACACCAATGGCGATAACCACACCTACCACGTCGGTGCCTATCTCTATGACGGTCTACACGAGGGCGCAGTGTTGTCGGCCAAGAAAGTGGCTGAGTTAGTTAGAGAGTTAAAGTGCTAAGTCCACTCGCTGGCACGACTCAATTATCACTGAAAGCTCCCAGCAAATAAAAACCACCGACCTAAGTCGATGGTTTAGCTTTACTCATAATTGAGCGGTTCTGCAGCTTTGCACTGATATTTTAGCAGCGAAGCTAAATCTAACTAAATCTAACTAAATCTAACTAAATCTAACTAAATCTAACTAAATCTATCAATTCGATAGGGGCTTAAATCAATATCAGCCTGTTTACCTAACACCTCTTGCGTGAGTAACTTCGCGGTAATCGCTGACCAAGTGAGCCCTAGATGCTGATGACCAAATGAGAAAAACACATTCGATTGCTTCTGGCTGCGCCCCAATACAGGCAGGCTATCAGGCATTGAGGGTCTAAAGCCCATCCAACGCTCACCGTCCTCAACGGATGCATCAGCAAATAGCTCAGGTAGAAGTGCATTTGCATGAGGAAACAAACAATTCGCTCTTGCCTCGACTAAAGGTGCTTTTAAACCGCCAAACTCAACCGTGCCCGCTAATCGGGTTCCATCGCGCATGGGAGTGATGATGAACTTACGATTATAGGAAGCTACCGGGCGAGACAAGCGGCTGCGCTGCGGCATCATCAGGTGATAGCCCCGCTCTGTTTCCAAAGGTACCGAATAGCCCAGCTGCTTAGCAAAAGGTTTAGACCAGGCTCCAGAGGCAATGATCAAACGTTCAGTAGTATGGCTACCGGCATTTGTTTCTAACCTGATATTCGAATCTGTATTAGAGCTATTTATCTTCACTAACTCTTCGGTGACAACCTTGCCTCCCATCTGTTTAAATTTGGCTTCTAATGCCAAACATAAACGATAAGGATCTTCAGTATGACCCACATGGGTAAAGTACAAAGCATTAGTGATATTTGTACTCAACGAAGGCTCTAGCGCTCTGACTTCATCAGCACTCAATAACTGAACTTCGACTCCCGCGTCAGCATAAGCTCGAAACTCTTTGTGTACTTCCTGCTGCGATGTACCTTCAAACACCAGCAAGCTGCCGTTCAAAGTCAGCAGCTCTTTACAATTACAAAACTCAGCCAAAGACTTCATCGCTGCAATTGAATCTTTATTAAGTGCTTTAATCGCTTGGCTATTACGACTTCTACGTGAAGGCAGCATATTATGTAGGAAACGCAAAAACCAAGGTAGAGCCTTTAAAAAGTATTTAGGTTGAATACGAAACGGCCCTATGGGATCCAGTAGCATGCCTGGCAACTTTGGTAACATGGCCGGATCCGCTAAAGGAAAGACTTGTTCTGTCGCAAAATGACCAGCATTGCCCTTCGAGGCTCCCGTGCCCGCCCCCTCTTTGTCTACAACAGTGACATTAAATCCAGCGCGCTGCAGTTCTATCGCCGCCGCTAATCCAACAATCCCTGCACCAACAATGGTCAATGTGTCAGCATGCGTATTATTGCTCATAACCTCTCTCCATTCATTTTGCTTACGCAATTAACGCAACATAAACCCGCTTTGAAACACATCATCGGGATCGATAAAGAACTGATGCTTGCCTGTTATATAAGAGCGACCCGAAACCTCGGGGATCACCGCCTGTTTCCCATAAAACTCCGACACGGCCGAGGCACTGACAATCATTCTGCCATCGACAATACTTTCTATCATCAGTGGCGTATTTAACTCAACCTCGCCCTTGGCATGTAAAAGAGCCACTCTGCCAGCGACACCTGTTCCCGTTGGTGAACGATCCACCTCGCCATCGGCAAAAATACACACATGACGCGAATGAGCCTCAGGATTCGTCACCTCTTTTGAGGTGAAGATGGTGCCATATAGAAAGCTCAAGTCCTCCTCAAGGGGATGCACTAATGGGTGAGTTGCCATTACCGCCAGTTTAATTCTGCGGCCGATATCAATCAGTTGCGCGACATTATCTTGCCCACAACTAATGCCATGAGCATCGGCATCCACATAGGCGTAATAGGCGCCGCCAAAACCGATGTCATAGTCAACCTTCCCAAAGCCCTCGACATTCACAGTGCAATCGAGAGCATCGGCCCAAGAGTCGACATTCTTAAAGCTAGCATGAATTTTCCCCTGAGGATCGCGATAAGCCTTGGCGGTAATCAAACCTGCTGGCGCATCAATTTTAATAATGCGTGGCTCTTGGCCTAAATCGATAGTCCCCGTCTGACACATCACCTTAACTAAAGCCAAGATCCCATGACCACACATGCTGCTATAGCCTTCGTTGTGTAGGAATAGCACCCCAAAATCCGCATCAAGAGTCACTGGCTCGGTGATCAGTGCGCCATACATATCCGCATGACCTCGCGGCTCATGCATCAACAATTTACGGTAAGTATCCAAATTTTGCTGTACGTATTGACGCATCTCTAAGATGGTTGAGCCTTTAATCTCTGGGTATCCCGAAATAATAATCCTTAACGGCTCTCCTTCTGTGTGAGCATCTATGGTGACAAAATCTTTGAAATTGCTCGATAATTCAGGGGTTATTGTGATCGACTGCATATTTTTATTGCTCCAGCGCTAATACTTGGATATTGTATACAATAATTCTTGTGGTTTTAGTAGCATTAATTCAGATACATTCTCTAAACAAAAGGGTTTCAATTTGAATACATGCGTATACAATATACCAATCTACATGTAACTCCAAACGCTACACAGCAGTAATAGAGGCTTAATATGAAAGTGAATTGGCAAGGTGTTTTTCCAGCAATCTCGTGCTCGTCCTATTGAAGAGGCGCGTGAAATCTACCGCTGGTTCATGCCACGACTACGCCTAGATGCTATCCCGATGCTAGTTCAATGTATCAAGTTTGCAGAGCGAATTGCTGACCGTGGTAGCGAAAACGTACGTTTACCACGTCTAACAGTTATCGGTGAAGAGCGTGCCTACGTTGAGCAAGTAATTGCTCATGCACTAGAAACTCGCATCGATTTGGACAAATACAACATCGGTTAATTAAAGTTTGATGTTCATAAACCAGTCGTTTAATGCAATTAAAACGCCTGGCTTTGATCACTATCTCGATAACAATAACGAAAGTAATAACGATAACAATGGAGTGTTTTACATGCTAAAGGGCACGTTTTTTTGCGTTGATGCTCATACCTGTGGCAACCCAGTTAGATTAGTCACTAGCGGTCACCCTCATCTGCTTGGCGATACCATGAGTGATAAACGCCAACATTTCCTTCGTGAATATGACTGGATCCGTAAAGCCTTAATGTTTGAACCCCGAGGCCACGATATGATGTCAGGAGCCTTTCTATATCCCCCTTGCTCTGACAACGCCGATGCATCGATTCTCTTTATTGAAACCAGTGGCTGTTTACCTATGTGCGGCCACGGCACCATAGGCACAATCACCGCAGCCATTGAGTCTGGCCTGCTGACCGCCAAGACGCCGGGCCAATTAATCATCGATGTCCCTGCAGGACAAATTAGCATCGACTATCAACAAACTGAGCAGAAAGTCGATTGGGTTAAAATTTATAACGTTGCCGCATACCTCGCCCATAGAGACAAAATCCTTGATATTCCAGGGCTAGGTCAACTTAAGGTTGATGTCTCTTATGGTGGTAACTACTACGTGATTGTTGACCCGCAAGAAAATTTTCCAGGCCTTCGCCACTGGAGCGCGGGAGACATCTTAAAGTGGAGCCCAATCGTTAGAGAGATCGCCCAAGAGCAACTCACTTGTATTCATCCTGATGACCCAACCGTCAACGGCGTCAGCCACGTGCTTTGGACCGGAGACACCATCAGTGACGGCTCCGACGGTGCCAACGCAGTTTTCTATGGCGATAAAGCCATTGACCGCTCTCCTTGTGGCACAGGTACCAGCGCACGTCTTGCGCAGCTATTTACCAAAGGCTTACTCAGTGTTGGCGATGAATACACCCACGAAAGCATTATCGGCAGCCAGTTTGTCGGCCGCATCGAAGCCGAAACCACAGTCGGTGAGCACAGAGCCATAATGCCGAGCATTAAAGGCTGGGCAAGGATCATCGGCAAAAACGCTATTACCGTCGATGATAGCGACCCGTATGCCTTCGGCTTCCAAGTAGTGTAACCCTATATATTTTTAATTGAGCCTTACAACTCAGGAGCAAACATGACAGATTTAACCCAAGTTGCGATTACAGGTCAGCACTTTATAAACGGTAGATGGACTAACGAGTCAACCGACTTTAACAGTACCAACCCAGTGACAAACGAAGCACTCTCGTTTCGCTTCGCTAATGCCGATAAAGACATAGTTGCCAGTGCAACAGCTGCTGCTAAGCAGGCTTTTGTTCAATACCGCAGCCTTGCACCGACACGTCGCGCCGAGTTTTTAGAAGCGATTGCCGATGAGATCCAAGCGGATATTGCAGCGATTACCGAAACAGCCCATTTAGAAACAGGTTTACCGATGGCGCGCCTACAAGGTGAGACCGGGCGGACATGTGGTCAGCTGCGTTTATTTGCTGGCAACTTACGAAACCCTATCGACAGCCGCTACGTGGATCTCGCTAATCCTGAAAGACAACCACTGCCAAAGCCTGATACCAGACTGACAACCCTTCCACTCGGCCCTGTAGCCGTATTCGGCGCGTCTAATTTTCCATTAGCATTCTCTACGGCTGGCGGCGACACAGCATCGGCACTCGCCGCTGGCTGCACCATTGTCGTAAAGGGCCACCCGGCACACGCTGCAACCAGTGAGCTGGTGAGCCGCGCAATCGAGCGCGCAGTTGTTAAGTGTGATATGCCAAACGGTGTATTTAACTTGGTACAAGGTTTTGCCCCTGAGGTATCGACCGCGCTCGTCACCGATCCAGCGATTAAAGCCGTAGGCTTTACCGGCTCACTCAAGGTGGGTCGCATCTTAGCGGATCTCTGTGCAGCACGCGCAGAACCTATCCCATTTTATGGTGAGCTTGGCTCAATCAACCCACAGTTTATCTTGGCTAACATCTTGGAGCAGCAAGCTGAAAGCCTAGCAACGACTCAAGTACAGTCAATGCTAATGGGCCACGGTCAGTTCTGCACAAGCCCTGGCGTAATCGTGGCAGTAAAAGGCGACGCCTTAAACCGTTACAAGGCAACACTGGCTCAAGATATTGCATCTCAAAGCGCAGCCAGCATGCTTAGTGCAGGCATCGCCAGCACCTACCAAGCACAGATTGAAGCACTACTGGCAGACCCTAAAGTGGAGCTTATCGCCCAAGGTGAGTCGTCCCCTGCCAACCACTTTACCCGCCCAACGGCGTTAAAAGTAACGGCTGCAGATTTTATTGCTTCGAATGCAATCCAGCAGGAGGTATTTGGTCCATGTGCGGTATTGGTCGAGTGTGATGATAGCGCGCAGATGCAATCCATTGCCGAGCAGCTTGAAGGACAATTAACGGCCACAGTACATGGCCTAGAGGCGGAACTGGTTGAAAGCACAACTCTCATCGAAGCCATTGCCTTCAATGTTGGCCGCTTGATTTTTAATCAGATGCCAACTGGCGTTGAGGTTTGTCATTCGATGAATCATGGTGGTCCGTACCCAGCTAGCACCGACAGCCGTACCACTTCTGTAGGCTCGGCAGCGATGGCACGTTTTGAGCGTCCAATCTGCTATCAAAACATGCCGAAAGCGCTGCTTCCTGTTCGTGTTCAAGAAGGAAATACTGGCGTTAAAACTTTCTAAAAACGTCAAAATATGAAGGGGAAACCATCGGTTCCCCTTTCATTATATTGGCATTAGCGGTACCCTAGGACGGATCAACTTGTATAAATAACAAAAATATCGGGAACTATGAGCAGAACAACACCTATCGTCCATAAAACTCGCACACAAATTGTGGTCGAGGTGCTTAGGGAAAAAATCCTCTCCGGAGAAATCGCGGCAGGTAAACCCTTACGTCAAAGCGCCTTAGCCGATGAATTGAATGTTAGCAGAATTCCAGTAAGAGAAGCCTTACTGCAATTAGAGGCCGAAGGCTTAGTTAAGTTTGAAGCTCATAAAGGCGCGACAGCGACACTGTTATCTGCTGAACATGTCACCGAACTTTTTGAATTACGAGCACTGATAGAAGGCGACTTACTTGCGAAGTCGATACCAAACTTAAGTGAAGAAGATCTAAATCAAGCTGAGCATATCCTTGAAGAGATGGACACAGCCTTCCAAGACGAAGATCAAGTCGAAAATTGGAGCGGATTAAACGCGCAATTCCATACTTGTCTTTATAGTGCGGCAAACCGCCCTCATACACTTGAAGTTGTTCAAGGTCTCAACACTAGCTGCGACCGATATATTCGCTTACAGCTATTTTTAGCAAGCGGTGTACCTAAGGCTCAACAAGATCATCGTGAACTACTTGAATACTGTAAGAAGAAAGATATTGAGAAGGCCGTTGAATTATTACGTGCACATATCTTACATGCAGCCGAAGCGATTCGCGTATTAGTTAGTCAACAAGACGACTAGCTCACTGTTTGATTAGCATAATCCTTGCTAAGCTTCACTTATACAGATCCCATAAGGCAGAGCTAAGGTTCTGCCTTTTTAAGCTATAGAGAATACCTAGATGCAGTACGCCACTATTACTGGTTGGGGAAAGTGTGTTCCGCCTGCCACCCTAACAAACCATGATCTTGCAACATTTATCGACACCTCTGATGAGTGGATTAAACCACGAACGGGTATTAGCCAAAGACATATCAGCCACGTTGATACGTCTGCGCTAGCCTCTGTTGCCGCCAAGCGTGCGCTGGCCGCCGCAGGGATCGATGGTAGCGAGCTAGATATGATTATTCTCGCCACAGCAACACCCGACACCCTAATTCCAAATATCGCTTCAACTGTACAAGCTGAAGTGGGCGCAACGTGCGCGGCGTTCGATATCAATGCTGCATGTAGCGGTTTTTTATACGGTCTAGGCCTAGGTAGCTCACAGATCAGAAGTGGTCAGTGTAAAAAGGTGCTAGTGATTGGTGCCGAACGCCTGTCATTTTTCCTAGACTGGTCTCGCCGTGACACTGCCGTACTATTTGGTGACGGTGCTGGTGCCGTTGTACTTGAAGCCACTGACGAAGCTATTGGTGTATTAGGCTACGAGCTTAATAACGATCCCGATGGCCGCGATATTCTAAAGGCTGGCTTTGGTACTGCGATGGACAGATTTGAAGCATCATCTTTAGATTTCTACATCGAGTTTAATGGTCAAGAGATCTTCAAGCGCGCGATTGCTGGCATGGGTAAACTCAGCACAAAAGTGGTTGAGAAGTGCGGCATCGATAAAGATGAGATCGATTGGGTTATTCCTCATCAGGCGAATGAGCGTATCATCGATACGCTTATTAACCGCATGAAGATCCCGAAAGAAAAAGCGGTCGTTAACATTGCTAACTACGGTAACACCTCTGCAGCAACGATCCCAATTGCAATTTGTGATGCCCTAGAGCAAGGTAAGATCCAGCCTAACCAAACCATTTTGTCTTGTGCGTTTGGCGCAGGCCTGACTTCTGCTGCGGCATTGATCAAATGGGGTGACAGAGTCACACCGATCAACACTAGCGATGCAGAGCTACCACCTTGCGATAAGACAGGTATTGAGCTAGTCGCTAAAGCGGTTAAGCATTTCTGCGGCTAAGCTAATCCTTACTCATTGGCAATAGTCATTGGCCGTAGATAGAAAAAACACCGAACCCAGTTCGGTGTTTTTTTATGAGCCTTTAATGCAAGCTAGGACGGTAAATCCAATTCGTCCCAGTAAACCGCCTCTGAAAAGTGGGTACCAATTCGATCGTTAAGCTTACTAAAGCTAGACAAGGCCATCTCCTCACCGCTTAAGCAATGCCAGACAAAGCGATGACAGTTGTTATCGAACAAGTCATACTCCCGATAATTAAATATAGACTGCTTAGCTCTATCAAGCACTTGCTCGCCAACTAAGGCTTGGTGCCGATGATTACAGGCCTGATAGATCCGACTTCCCGTACGTCCTGCCAAAAAACGCTCGACAGATACAGCTCGCACTAAACCGCTGCCATGCAACTCCACCAGTGTATTATCGCCTAACCAGATCCCTGTGTGCTCAATCACACCAAATACGAAACAACAGACAATGCCACCAGGTTCAGGCAAGACCATCTTATTCCCCGTTTTCCACAGGCTTGGGGCAAGCTCTGCCGATTGTCCTTGGCGATGATCGGTATTTGCCCTTCCTTGCCGACGCTTTAACGCAATAGACTTTTGCTTCTCTCGCTCTTCGGCAACAATTGCGGCTCCTACGGCCGCCGCACCTAACCAAATTAACGGAAATGCCATCTGCTCTTCCTATTCCCACTGAACCCAAATTAGATTTAAAGACTCAAATTAAGCTAACTATAGGATAATATAGGGAATGCCTTTCAGCCCATGAAGCATAAAAGTGTAACGAACCCTTTCGCCAGATGAGCAGTTCTAGCAGGTCCCCCATTTTACGCGAGTAAAATTAGCTTATAAAAACCTCGTAACCCTAACTAGAATACGCGCTAACACATTGAATAAACCCTTTTAATACACTACCTTAAATATTAGTGGTTCTATAAGGGAGCAATAAATGAAAGGAATTATTTTTGCAGAGTTTCTAGAGTTAGTAGAGAATACTTTCGGGCTTGATGTCTGCCAGAAAATGTTAGACGAGAATAAAAACGACGGTGTCTACACCAGTGTTGGAACCTATGATCATAAAGATTTAGTCAAGCTCATTATCAGTTTAAGTAAACTAACAGGAATATCGGTTAAGGAGCTACAACGGATCTATGGGCAATCCGTCTTTAATACCTTATATAACAGCTTACCAGGCCTCGATGGTAAGGCTGACTCCACCTTTAGTTTTATTGAAAGTGTCGAAGAGTACATCCATGTTGAAGTGAAAAAGCTCTACCCTAATGCCAACCCACCCAGCTTTGACTTTATCTCTACCAGCAAGACACAACTTATTATGGACTACCAGTCTGCTCGCTGCATGTCACATGTGTGCCTCGGGCTCATTCAAGGCTGCGCTGAGCACTTCGGTGAAAATATCAACATTGAAATGGAGCCTATTACCGCCGATGAGTCTCAAGTTCGGTTTACCATCACTTGCCTAGAATAGTTTGAGTGTGAATTATGCCAAATGATGAGTTCAATAGATTAACTGAAAAAGTTAACTTACTTTCTCGGAAAATTGAGCGAGAAAAGGCCGCTAAAAAAGCGGCCGAAAAGCTGCTCGAAGAAAAAAGTCGTGAACTTTATACGGCTAAACAGCTTGTTGAAGACTCTTTAATGAATATAAAAGAGAAGTCAGAACAGGATATCGCCCTGTTGCACTTTAAGAGCTATCTAGAGTCTATCCTGCTTGATTTCAACCAGCTGTTTTTACAAAAGCCGATTTCAGATCTATTACTACAACGACTGCTCGACGACCTCATTGGCATCGATGAAATTAAAGCCTGTAAAATCAGCTTCAATGCACTCACATCCGAAAAAAAAGCCAAGACGTTTTACGCGGGTAACAGACTGTTATTCCGGTCTAAAGTCAAAGCAAACTCTGCACTCTACTGGAGTGAAGACCACCAACAGCTCAACATTATTATCAATGCCGAAGCTAACATTTTAGGGGGATTAACCTTAGTCATAGACGCCCCTCGCTCATGGCAACATACGATTGAAAAACAGCTACTACTGTTCTGTGAAATGATAAGCGCCGCGCATAAACGCCAACAGTTACTCGCGAAAACCATAGAGGAGAAGCAGCGCGCCGAGAGCTCTGAACGTTCCACCAGAGATTTCGTTGCCATGATTAACCATGAACTTAGAACACCGTTAAATGGACTTTTAGGTTCAGCAGAGCTAATGAGCGATACCCAGTTAACACCGCATCAGCGGCAACTGCTAAACACCATGCACCAATCCGGTGAACTGTTACGCGTGATCATCAATGACCTGCTGGATTTGAGTAAAATGAGTGCTGGAATGCTGCAAATAGTGGAAATAGACTTCTCTCCTAGGCAAGTTTGTACCATGATTTACGATATATTTAAGCAACGAACCGCAGAGTTTGGGCTTACCTTTGCGTTTAACTATCACACGGAGCTACCAGATAAGTTGCTCGGCGATCCCGATAGAATTAAGCAGTTATTTGTCAACCTTATCGGCAACTCCATTAAGTTTACTCAGTCAGGGAAAATCACCGTTGATATAGCGTGGCAAGATGGCCAATTCTGCTTTTCGGTAACAGATACCGGATGTGGGATCCCTGCCGAAAAAATTGATACCTTGTTTGACCCTTTTACTCAGGTCAATAACTCGAGCAATCGCGCCCACGAGGGAACGGGTCTTGGGCTAGCGATCTGTAAACACTTAGTCGATGAGATGCACGGTGAGCTTACGCTAACCTCTGAACTTAACAAGGGGACACAATTTACCATTCGACTGCCGTTAAAGCTCGCTCCCACCAGCCAAAAGCCAAACCATACTACCGAAGTCGATATTGCAATCGATGCAATGACAGTGCTCGTTGTGGAAGACAGCCCTGTAAACCAAGTCTTAATAGAGATGATCTTAGCAAAATTTGATATCAAGCCAGCCATTGTGAATAACGGTCTTGAAGCGATAGAGTATCTTGACTCTCATGAGGTTGATGTGGTCTTTATGGACTGTCGCATGCCTGTAGTCGATGGATTTGAAGCCACTAAACGATTGCGAAACCGCGGCTACAACAAACCCATTATCGCCTTAACGGCGAGCACGACCTCCACCGAAACTGAGCAGTGTTATCTATGCGGTATGAATGGCATTATTAATAAGCCATACCAGAAACAAGAGATTAAAAATGTCCTGATAGAATGGTGGACAAAGATCAAATAGCATCACGAGCGCACATAGAGTTAACCCAACAAGTCGAACAAGCTCAACTCATCATTGCCCGCTATCCCAGCCATCTGCGCCAATAGCAGCTCACCGCAGGCAAGCGCATCAACGGCTGCATTATGGGCTGCGTATACAGGTAAGCCATAACGGCGGCGACAGGCGTCGAGCCTTAAGGTGCCCTCTTTAATCACATCGTGCTGCCTCAGCAAGCGCTTTTTCTCTACCGCCATGGTATCGATTGCCACAAACTGTATTGTCTGGCCGTAACAACGTTGAATTTCAGCCTTTAAAAAACAAAGATCTAACGGCGCATGATGAGCCACCAGCACATGCCCCTTAGTCTGCTCTAAAAACCACGCCATGGCCTGCTTGGCGCTCACCGCTTTGGCCAGTTGATTATCAAGGATCCCATGGATAACGGCGCTGTCGCCAACGCTACCATCGATACTCACTAGCTGGTGCTGAGATTTCGCAACTTGCAGTAAACCGTCATGAATTGGAATGAGACCGATACTCAAGATCTGATCGAACTGACAATCTAAGCCTGTCATCTCAAGATCCACAGCCATCAAGGGCAACTGCGACAACGGCTTAGCGAGTTGCGCGACCAATGCTCGATTATAATCACTAATAACCGCATCTTTGCAAAGCAAGGCATTAAGCTGCAATCGTGTCTTTAAATACAAATTTCTCAAATGAGCACTCTCAATTTAACAGCCTCTACCGACTCTATTTTACACAGTCAACGAGCTTAATAACTGCGCATCATCTTAAGTTTTAGCCCAACTTGGCCGTCGTGAACCACTTTGAAGGCGTCCCGCAATTGGTGACGAACTAAAGAGGAAAGGTTCTGAGGCATAAGATAGTTGGTCACCGGCAGAGACTGAGTATACTGGTAGCCTTGATTTGAAAGGCGCATATGAGCAATAAACTCATGGGCATCGGCAAGGTTGAGCGCATCTTTGCGGTTGATGATACTTTGGTCCATCAACGCACGTATACGCTTGGCAGTATTGACCTCTTTAATCCCTGCAGATAAGGCATACACCCGTGCGATATCGTTAATCAAGGCATTGCCTTTATGTTTCAAGTCGATTCCTTTAACTTCGCTGCCGTCACGCTCAAGCACAAACTTTCTAAAAAAACCTAGCGGTGGCGAGCTTGTCAGTGAGTTACTGGTTAAGCCAGCTAGAAAGATATCATTACCTTTGGTGTTACTCAGTACGGCATCTTGCAGGCCATCAAACAGTGTTTGCGGACCATAAACACTGCGCATATCAAAGAAGATACTGGCATGCATCAACGCTTTGGGCTCAGGCGTATTGACCCACTTGTCGAAAACCTGCTTCCATTTATCCAGAGACATACGCCACTTTGGGTTTTGCGCCATGATGTCGCCGGGACAATAAATATAGCCGCACTCATCTAAGCCTTTACACACGGCATGCGACAAGGCTTCAAAGTAACCTTGGGCCGCCTCATCGGGTTCATGGGCAAGTAGCAAGCCGTTATCTTGATCTGAGCAGGCGGCTTGATCTTGCCGACCTTGAGAGCCAAAAGCCAACCAACAAAAAGCCATGGGGGCCTCACCGAGGATCTGCTGATTGAGTACGATTAGACGTCTCGTCAACGCATCGGTTACCGAGGTCAACACGCGACCAATCTCTTCGGCTCTGGCATCGGCGCTGATCAAGTTTTGCAGCAGTAGCGGGATCTGTTTACTCACCTGAATTAGACTTTGCAGATCTTGCTGCCGCTCTATCTCACCAATAAGCAACAAAGGCTGAGAGCTCTGGCCCCGCAGTATATCTGTACTGGTCACCACTCCGGTTGTTACGCCATTATCAACCACAGGCAGATGATGAATATTGTGCTCGCTCATCAGTAACATGGCTTCGAATACCAAAGAGTTGGACTCTATCGATACTGGCGTAGTCGTCATTGCCTGATGCACAGGTAAACTTCCATCGAGATTTTCGGCGAGTACACGATTACGCAGATCTTTATCGGTTAAAATGCCAACGAGCTTGTTATTGTCGATGACTAATACTGACGAGACTCGGGATGAGCGCATCAATCGGCTCGCCTCTGCCACACTGGCTTTCATATCTATCGTCAGTGGCGAATGAGACATTAAGGTGCTGACTCTGCTAGTCGTCGTGAGCTCCTTTGCCTTAAACCGTCCCTGATGCCGTAACCGCTTAGCAAAAGCCCGGTTAAAGAAACGATCGAACTCACGACTCTCTTGGCGAAGGAAGTCAAACATATCCGGCGGCAGGTGATACACCAAGCCATCTTCTAGAATAGCGACGCGGTTGCTGGCGTCCTCACCAGACAACAGTGAAGGGAAGCCGAAGTAATCCCCCTCGCCTAGCCTATCGAGTAACTCGCCATTTTTATCACGCACCTCAAATGCACCACTGCGGACGATATAAAGCTGGGGATTAGCTGGGTCAAGCGGGACAAAACCTGAAGCTTTGCTGTAATAACCTATAGTTAATGCATGACAACAGCGAGATAAAGCGTCTCCCTCTAAAGACCCAAACGGCACTCTTTCCTGCAGGAACTGCAAGATGGGCTGTAGTTCACTGGCATCCATTAAGCCACCCCATAACCAAACAATAATGGAACACTATATCGTGGTTTTACTGCCTCACTCTATTCGACTAAAGGTCAATACGTTAACTTGGTAGCGACTCATCCTGCCAAAAAAAAGAGCGCCTAAGCGCTCTTATTTGTTTTCCGTTGCCAGTCACTAGTGATCTTGTGCTTCACCCGCCCCTTTAGGGAAACGAATAGACTCAACCATATCGACAACATCTTGTGGCACAGCCGCAGTGACTTTACTTACCGCAAAAGCAACACCAAAGTTAACAACCATCCCCATAAGGCCAATACCCTCAGGTGAAATACCGAATAACCAGTTGTCAGCCGTGTTAGCGCTTGGGTTTACAAACTTAAAGTAAACGATATAAGAGGCACTAAATAGCAGACCAGTCACCATACCCGCAATTGCACCTTCTTTGTTTACCGTCTTAGAGAAGATCCCCATAATAATTGCTGGGAATAGCGACGATGCCGCGAGACCGAATGCAATTGCAACTACCGCAGCAACAAAGCCAGGAGGATTAATACCGAAGTAGCCCGCCATAACAATACCCGCCGCAGCTGCAATACGTGCATACATAAGCTCCTTCTTATCGGAGATATCTGGCATAAAGTTTTTCTTCAATAAATCATGAGACACTGAGGTTGAAATCACCAACAGCAGGCCTGCAGACGTTGATAGCGCCGCCGCTAAACCACCAGCAGCAACCAGCGCAATCACCCATGCAGGGAGGTTAGCAATCTCAGGGGTCGCAAGCACCATGATATCGCGGTCAATTTTCATTTCATTTTCAGCGCCTTTGGCATAGTAGATCTTGCCGTCGTCGTTCTTATCATCCCATGAAATTAGACCGGTCTTCTCCCAGTTTTTAATCCACTCAGGTGCTGTTTCATAAGCTACACCTGTAGACTCTGGACCGTTAATGGTCTCAATCATGTTTACACG
Source organism: Shewanella sp. Isolate13 (assembly GCF_022398325.1). GTDB lineage: Bacteria > Pseudomonadota > Gammaproteobacteria > Enterobacterales > Shewanellaceae > Shewanella. Next base: position 45,907 of record NZ_JAKEVD010000027.1, on the reverse strand, counting down.
AGAGAACGCTGATAGTGCTGGAATAGTGGTGTACATGATGGCAATAAATACCAATGCCCAACCAGCAGATACACGTGCATCTTTCACCTTAGGTACAGTGAAGAAGCGTACAATAACATGTGGTAGACCCGCAGTACCAAACATCAAAGCGCCTGTAATAAAGAACACATCAGTCATGCTCTTAGAACCTTCGGTGTACTGGGCAAATCCAAGTTCGTTCGATAAGCCATCGAGTTTATCTAGCAGATACTCACCCGTACCATTACCCGCGGCGTCGACTAATTCAGCTCCAAAGCCAATTTGCGGTATGATATGACCCGTCATCATCACTGAGATAAAGATAGCTGGCACCATGAATGCAAAAATAAGCACACAGTACTGTGCAACCTGAGTGTAGGTAATTCCCTTCATGCCACCAAGCACGGCATAGAAGAACACCACTGCCATACCAATATAAACGCCAGTATCCACGTCCACCTCAAGGAATCGTGAGAACACTACGCCCACACCACGCATCTGCCCAGCGATATAGGTGAAACAGATAAAGATGGCACATACTACCGCCACAGTACGAGCAGCCTGTGAGTAGTAACGATCACCAATAAAGTCAGGCACGGTAAACTTACCAAACTTACGTAGGTATGGCGCCATACACAGGGCTAACAGTACATAACCGCCCGTCCAACCCATTAGGTATACTGAGCCGTCATAACCGACGAAAGAAACGATACCAGCCAACGAAATAAATGATGCCGCTGACATCCAATCCGCAGCAGTCGCCATGCCATTCATCACAGGAGGCACACCGCCACCTGCAACATAAAACTCTTTAGTAGACCCAGCTCTAGACCAGATCGCGATTCCGATATATAGGGCAAAAGTAAACCCGACAATCAGATAGGTTAATGTTTGTACATCCATCTCATGATTCCTTATTTAATGGCTTGGGCTTAATCTTCGTGAACATCGTATTTCTTATCTAATGCGTTCGCCTTAGCGACATAGACAAAAATAAGCGCCACAAACACATACATAGAACCCTGTTGTGCAAACCAGAACCCCAACTTGAACCCCATGAAATGGATCTCATTGAGCACATCTACTAATAAAATGCCGCAGCCAAATGACACCGCAGCCCATATGGCTAGTAAGCCAAGTACTAGACGCAAATTCTCGCGCCAATATCCCTCTGCCTTCTCGTTGCTTTCAAAACTCATAGTGACTCCCATGTGCTGATTTTTATATTAAGTCATGAGTTAATCTAACAAGCACTGACGGAACAACAATCAAGACCTTAGTCTAACGCCAACGGAAACTTTCAAGCCGATAACACAAAAACAACTTATTAACAGACAGTTACATGTTGACGCCAACGTAAACCTTGAGCATTTTTCAAACAAAACCTTAGACCAAGGTAGTAATAGAGAAAGGCGAGAAATCATGTTGAACAAATCAAAATATAAAGTGAAATCGAATATACACGGGTTAAGAGAAGGCTATAGCTTGCTGTGATATGCAGGTAAAGAACCTAATTATAATTCGATAGAAATTTTGAAAGTTGAATAGGGAAAAATAGGACGGAGAGACGAACGGCTGGGCGAGTCAAACTTATGTTGCAATAGCCTTATGTTTATCTCCTTAATGCTTTTTGAGGACAAACCATGATGCCATTAAATAGCAGAGCTCAACAGGAATAAGCAATAGATAGCCAGACAAAGTTAATAGCTCATCATTAACCGTTTCAATGAACAGCATTTGAGCAAAAATTAATCCTGACATGTATAAAACTAATAATTTTCGGCTCAATAAAAAAGTGATTAATCCCAAGAACCAAAAAAGGAACATGTAAAACTCAATATCATTAGACCAAAAACCATGACTGACATAGTCACCAGCCATAAATGATGGCCCAACAGGTATTAAAGAACCATATACGCCTGTATTTCCGGCATCGGCACTCAGAGTAAAACTTAATAGAACCCAGAGTCCCAATAACAACCATTTCTTTAAGAGTAGCTTCATGCTTTAAATATCACATCAAAAACAGTGGTTTCATTAACCTAACAGCAAGCTAAAAAGCTCATACTAGGCAAACCGAATACTAGACAAGTAAGCACTAGATAAAGCTGTAGCTAGACCAGCCACAGCAAAATCAACAAGAGCTCCATAGTGGTCAGCCTAAGCGGCAGAATATTAGCCGTTTTTAGTCATTATAAACCAATGCTAGCTGGGGCTATCGCTCCGATGAATTGTATCTCACCAAACGAGTCCCAAAGCTTAACCGTACCTGGCGGTAGAGATGTTTTTTCTGGCTGGGCAAAAACCTTCAGCAGATCATTAGCAATTAATATTGAGGTGTTGTCATAGCCACCACACCACTTTGACACTTGAATAAGCCGGTTACAAAGCTCAGATGCAGATAACTTCTGATTGAGTATTTGCTTAAAAGTATTGGCTTCAATGTAATGGGCACCATCAGAGGTCAAAATGAGTCGCTTGATGTTGCGAAACTTTGGCAACTTTACGAGTTGCGTTTTTAGATCAGGTCCAACTCCAATATATTGCAACAAGCCTTTACTTAAATGTACGCCTGCGGCATCCGCATTCTGCCCTGCAAAAGTATCATCTATCGAATACTGCTTAATACCATGAGCAAAATTTGCGTATATTCGGCTATCGCCGACATTTATCGCTTCAAATTGTCCAGCTGTATCGTAAAGAAAAGCCGATAGGGTCGCGCCACCATTGCTGTTATACATGGAATAAACATCGGTATTCGCCTCTTCAGCTGCCCCTAACAAGCGCTCCGCCACAGGTAAGTCTAGATTGTTGACACAACTACTTATAAATGAGGCAATACTCAGGCTGGCACAATTTGCGCCTGAGGCCATTCCGCCCATGCCGTCACATAAAATTCCCATGACAAAAGCGTCGCAAGCGGTAACTTGTACCTGTACGCATACCACTCTATCTTGATTTTCCGGCCTTATATTGCCAATGTCACAGCCCATTGCGATTGAAGATTCAAACGACTCCCTAACAGCGCCATTTTCAACTGTCCGAGATAACCATAGCTGGATATGTTCTTTTATAGCGTCTTGGTGCATAGCCATTTTTTTTCTAACAAGCCCGTGATTAATTCAATGTTGCCAATATAACGTGCCACTAGCCATTATCATATATCAATGACAATGGCTTAAATGACTTACGTTATTTAATTTACTTAAGCTATTTACGTTATTTAAGTTACTTAGGCGCCTCAAGCTCACTCAAGTAGCGTACCAGTTCGGCTAGCTCCTTAGGTGTCTTTCCTTGCTCCTTAATGAGGTATTGTCCATTCACCACAAGTGATGGCACACCGCGAATTTCGGCAAGTTGCGCCTGAGTGTCATAGTTCATTAACGCTAGTTTGGCGTCAGTTGAATTCATTGCGGCCTCAACCTCTTCAACATTAAGTCCTTGGCTCACAAAAAAGTCTTTCAACTGCTCTGGGCGAGTAAAGGCATTTCCCTTCTCATGAATACGAGTGAAAATATTACCGTGCACCTGCTTAGTGACATTGAACTTTTGCGCCAGATAGTAAGCTTCTTGGCTTAAAATCCAACTGGAGCGTCCAGCACCGACAGGGGTTCGCTCAAACTGAATATCGCCCTCTAATAGCTGAGCGGTCTGCTCAAAGAAAGGATCTTGACGGTAACAATAACTACAGTTGTAGGAGAAAAACTCTCTTACCACAGGTTTTTTACTCTCTGGGATCCCAGCGATCTTGACGTAATCTACGCCCTCTTTATATTGTGCAGCCCAAACACTGTGCATAGGCAGCATTAGCACAGCAAACAAAATAAAAATCTGACTAACTGATTGTTTGAAAAGCTTCATATCGCTCCTCTCTTGGTTAAATGAATGCATAAGCCAAACATAACTTAATCCGTTAACAGGCTAACAGCATATCCATTGGATCACTAAATTGATACTCGAAGTTAAGCTCTGAGACGAGTCTTTCACCGCTGATCTGTTTGCCGGTAACGACTATGCCTTCAGCACTGGAGTCTGTAGTCTGTTCACTTGCTAAAAATTGCGGCTCGACTAAACCTAACTCCCTCGCAGCCTGACGATAAAAGGCCTGTCGTGTAGGGTGAAGCGGTGCGCAAACATTATAAACACCACGTGACGCCTCATTAAATAATAGTGTGGAAACCGCAAGGATACAGTCATTGAGATGGACCAGATTGACCGCTGCGCTAGCCTCTGGCAGACCCGTTTTGCCAGCAAGGAATCGCCCTGGGTGCCTGTTAGGACCGACAAGCCCAGCAAAACGCACTGTAACGCTATTAGCCAAATCGGAGAATAGTGCTTCGGCTTGCAATAACTTATCGCTTACCTCTGAATGAGCACATGCATCTTGTTCACTAAGCACTTTATCCTGTTGAGGATAAACACCTGTGGTACTAACGAAGACTATCTTCTTATAGCTATTTGCGGCGATAAGCTGTTTTAATTTAGCCAGCCGTTGCAAATAGGCATCGGGAGCGTTACGCAGCCCAGGAGGAATATTGATCACTAGGCAATCTGCAGCTAAAGCTTCCTCTACTTCGGTGTGCTCTTGTGAGAGCGGGAGCTCATCGTCTAAATCTAGCCTAAAACCATTAATCCCCAGCTTCTGTAAAGATAGCGCTTCTGTTTGCAGCCGCTTACTGCCAAACACCTTCACCCCACCAGCAACAAGCGCTTGCGCCAAGGGCAACCCAAACCAACCACAGCCAACAATACAGACAGTTTTAATCATGCTTTTGCTCTTTCGCTCATTCATCTAACGATATTCGTATGCAGCATAGTGAAGTGCATCGAGGAAGAAGTAAACTCGGGTTTCGGGCTTATTTATGACTTGGCTACAAACTACTAAAGTAAAAGCTAACAGTCGAGTTGCCATCTAGGGTTTTGAGCGCCGAAGATGAGAGTTCTTCAACTTTAAGTACCCCGATAATATCTTCAGACTCTTCGGCCAAAAAGCGGAGTCTTGCATTCTGTCCGTCAAGTGTACAACTCCACACTATAGGTTTTTGAACCTGTGAAGTGGTCACCATAACCTTCGCCATCTCACCGTCGCTAAGCTGCACCATAGTACCTGGAGGATAGATCCCTAATACTTTAACTAAGGTAGAGATCAACTCGGCCTCATGCTTGCCGGCCCGATTCTTAAATAAGTAACCCAGTGCCACCTGTGGAGAGCGGCCTTCACCACCTCTAAGCAGACGATCAAAATCATTTACTAAACTAACAACTTGCGTGGTTATAGCGATCTGCTTTCCCTTTAAACCATGAGGATAACCACTGCCATCAGCCCACTCATGGTGATGCAGGACTATATCTAAGGCCTCACTAGAGAACAGCCCCGTTTTATCGAGCATGTCATAGCCAAAGTTTGGATGCATATTTAGAAAATTAACTTCATGTTCTGACAAGTTATTTTTCTTACGCCGTATCACATCGGGCACCTTCACTTTACCTATATCATGAAACAATGAGCCCATGGCGATATCACGTAACTGAGAATGGTTCATGGATAAGGCTTGGCCTATCATCATAGATAACACCGCAATCGATACACCATGTTGATTTACCGAGATATCTTCACCAGGGTTGACCAGTGCTAAATGGGGAGTGTCTGTTTCCTTAAGATGGTCCATCAGCTCTTCGACTAAGCTCGCAGCGCTGCGATAAGCACCTTGGGGATCGGCGCCGAGTTTTGAAAACGCCGCCCGGCAATCACTGGCGCCTTTGGTAAATCTTTGCTGACCTAACCGAATGGATTTTCTGACTAAGGCGTTGGAGTCTGCAGCTAACTGCTTCGGCGTGGTTGGGACCTCTTCAACGACAGGAGTCACCTCATCGGTTAACAGCTCACTGCCGCCAATCAAGGTAACATGAGACACATTTAAGGTCTTAATGAGCTCTATATGAGCCGTTTTTTCGATCTCTATTTGATTAAATAGAAAAGGATGATCCGTCCATGAAAGCGGTAACTTCACTGTCATACCCACTTTCAACTCTGACAAAGGTATTTGCAACTCTGCCGCCTTTGACATTTATGTCACTCCAACATTATCTTTTAAGCTTATCGTTTAGTACTAATCCTGTTAGCTACACCCTTGCGTCATACAAACTGACTCTTCTTGTCAGTAAACCTGTCGACATTTTTTACCGTCAATAATAGTCTACTCGGCCATAAAGCCAGTATCCCTACAGAGTAAGTAGGCTAATCAGTAGCGTCAACTTTATGACAAAAGAAGAAAAAATGACACGCCTAAATGAAAAACAAGACGTGAAAGCCATCTATACGGTTTCAATATAGTCGATATAGAATAAGTTATTCCCTATTTGTATCTTTTTTAGGCCAAATAAGTACAACTTAAAATTGCATACAATATCCAACCGCTCTATACTAAAACTGTTTCTTAAGATCGGTCGCCCCGAAGATGATGTTTAGGAAGCAATACTGTCAATTGTCCTTTAACAAGGTTAAGCCATAATCGCGGTTTGATTATTGCCGAGCCTTAGAAGGTTTTTATCGTAAATCTACGGATCACGAATACAGAGTGACTCTCTGTATGAAGGTTCATTTGACGCTGCTTGCAGCGTCTTTTTTTTACTCTTCTGTCTTGAGTTCGTTTTCTTTCCAATCACTAAAGTACAGTTTCAAGCGCTTAGACTTATACAGGTATAAACTACTCCAAAATAGCAGCAGTGCATCAAGGCCAATACTCCAGCTATACATATAATAGGAGTGTAAGACTCGCTGCAGCAGCAAGCCACCATCGATGATGAGCAGCAACACCAATAGCCATTTCAAATAGGGGAATAGTGGCCTTACCCAATTAGGTGAGCGTTTTCTCTCGGCAATAACCGCACCATAGACGATTAACGCACCAAAACCTGCAGCTAAGGCCATCAAAAAATCGGCCTTTTGCGGGTAAAACAGTTCGACCAAAGCGGCTCTATCGCTAGCCTGAGTCAATGACGCCACAAACACACACCAACCTCGTGCGATAAACACTAGCAATAGATAGAGCATTAACGGCGGCTTTACATGACCTTTATCGTCAAGCCAAGTGATATGACTAAAATTCAAACCAATTCCTTTAATTAACTGATTCAGACTAATGTCGAACGGGATGAATTAGATATGGCGACAAATCAACAGTTTTCAAGCATTAATACCAATTACAGCCAATAAAAAAGCTCCTCGCCAAATAGCGTAGGAGCTTTTAAATTAAGCAGGCTTATGCTTTTGCTTACGACAGAATCGCAATAAGCGCTTCTTCATCGATAACCTTTACCCCTAACTCTTGCGCCTTAGCCAATTTCGAGCCTGCTGCAGCACCTGCAACGAGACAGTCAGTATTTTTAGAAACACTGCCAGCCACTTTGGCTCCTAGAGCCTGCAATTTTGCTTTGGCGTCATTACGGTTAAGTTGAGTTAAGGTGCCAGTTAATACCCAAGTCTGTCCCTTGAGAGACAAGTCTTCATCGGCTACTTCTTCGATTGCAGGCCAATGTATACCCGCTTCGATAAGTTTATCGATCACCTCAAGGTTATGGGGTTGAGCGAAGAAGTGCGCCAAATGCGCCGCGACGATAGTGCCTACATCATCGACCTTAATAAATTCTTCCTCTTTAGCCACCTTCAATGCATCTAAAGTTTTAAAATAGGCTGCAAGATTTGCTGCAGTTGCCTCCCCCACTTCCCGAATGCCGAGGGCATAAAGGAAACGAGCAAACGTCGTCTGCTTCGCTACTTCGATTGCCGCCACCAATTTAGTTGCCGACTTCATCCCCATGCGCTCAAGCATGGTCATGGCCGATGCCGTCAGCTTAAACAGATCGGCAGGGCTCTCTACCAACTCTTTATCAATAAGTTGTTCGACGACCTTGTCGCCCATGCCATCGATATCCAGCGCTTTGCGTGAAGCAAAGTGTTTAATGGCTTCTTTGCGCTGGGCTTCGCAAAATAGGCCGCCAGTACAGCGAGCCACGGCTTCACCTTCAACGCGCTCAACTTCGCTGTCGCACACGGGGCACAGCGCAGGGAAAGTGATCTCTTTAGCATCATCTGGACGTTTTTCGGCTACCACAGCAACAATCTGCGGGATCACATCACCAGCACGGCGAATAATAATGGTATCGCCAACCTTTACGCCGAGTCGCGCGATTTCATCGGCGTTATGTAAGGTTGCATTCGATACGGTAACCCCGCCTACAAACACAGGTTTTAATCTAGCGACAGGGGTTACTGCTCCTGTGCGGCCTACCTGAAAATCGACACCTTCCAACAGGGTCATCTCTTCTTGAGCCGGAAACTTAAACGCAGTCGCCCAGCGCGGCGCTTTCGCTACAAAGCCAAGACTCAGCTGATGAGCAATCTGGTTGACTTTCACCACCACACCGTCAATTTCAAACTCTAGGCTGCTACGGCGCTGCTGAATATCATTGTAGTAAGCCATCACGTCGGCAACTGACTCACACACCTTAACTTCTTGGCTCACAGGGACGCCCCATGAGCGTAACTGCTCAAGCTGACCGTAGTGACTGTCGGCAAGCTCCCATGTTTCAGGCTCGACTACGCCAAGGGCATAGGCATAAAAACCAAGCGCGCGACTGGCGGTGATCTTACTGTCTAACTGACGTAGGCTACCGGCTGCGGCATTACGAGGGTTAACAAACAGCTTCTCACCTTTAGTTCGAGCACGCTCATTAAGAGCATCGAATGCTTTATGGGGCATGATCACCTCACCACGCACCTCAACCAGCGGTGGAAAGTGCTCGCCACGCAGCTTAAGCGGAATAGACTTAATGGTGCGCACGTTCTCAGTGATATCTTCACCGGTTTGGCCATCACCACGGGTGGCGGCGCGCTCAAATACGCCATCACGATAAACGATGCTCACCGCGAGTCCATCTAATTTAGGCTCGCAGCAGTAGCTTAAATCTTTACCTGTCTTATCAACGATACGTTGATTGAATGCCGTGAACTCCTGCTCATCAAACACGTTATCTAGGCTCAGCATCGGCTTTAAATGCTTTATTTGTTCAAACTTAGCAAGCGCTTCCCCACCTACCCTTTGGGTTGGCGAATCCGCTAAACAAAATTCTGGGTGCTGCGTCTCTAAGGATTTAAGCCTTTTCAATAAACGATCGTATTCGGCATCTGGAATTGAAGGGCTATCGTCAACGTAATAGCGATAGTTATGTTGATTAAGTTCAGCGGTTAGCTGAGCAATTTCATTTTGAACATCTTGCATCATAATATCCGAATAATAACAAAGGCCGCTGCTGCGGCCTTTCAAATGTAATTACGTATCAGCACCTAAAGCTAGGTGCTGATTTAGGCTCAATCTAAGCTTAAGCCAACGCCCTTATCCGCTGAATATAGCTTTGCTTAGTGCTTTCTGACCACTCGCCTCTGCCACCATCGAGTACCTCGCCGCCTAAATCATCGGCGATTTGATGAGCAGAATTTAGCATGATGGAAAAGTTCATTAAGGCATCGCCATAACAAGGTAGTGTCATAAACAACACCACACCTTGGGTACTAAACTGCTCCATGTTGTCGGGATCGAATACGCCCGGCTTAACCATGTTCGCCATCGAGAATAAGACTTTGCCTGTACCTGCGTTGTCTTCATGACGGTGGAAAATATTCATATCGCCAAACTTAAAGTTAAGCGTCAATAAACACGGTAAAAGCTCTGCGCCGCTGAGCGCTTCGCCCTCTTTCGCCACCACATGCAGTACTAATACATCTTGTGGCTCACCTAACTCTTCAACTTGCTCTTGTTTAGGCTCTGAGGCCGGTTCAGGCTTTGTTTCAACTGCCTCTGGCTCGATAGCCTCTTGTTTAACTACCTTCGGGGCAGCCTCAAGAGTAGGCTCGACAATCGTTGGCTCTGCTATCACTGGCTCTTCAGTGGCAAACAGTGATTCTTGGACAGGCGCTTCTGCAGCCAATACTGGCTCCTGAGTCATTAGAGAAGGTTCAACGCGGGTCTTAGCCACCTTAGGAGCAGGAGCGTCAGTCAACTCAAACGATTCGGCCGTAGTGCCATTTAACTGAACCTCTCGATGATTATCTTCGACGGCTTTAGTTTCGTTTTCAAAAGCACTATTTTTAACAACTCGTACCTCGCCAATGCCATCGTTATCGAAACCATCTGCATCGCGACGTTCACGGCTAATATCGGCCATGGGGCTTTGCTTATATCCCTTAGGTTGCTGTTTTCTAATGGACCAAAATCCGTGTACAAGTACGGCGATAATGGCTATTACACCGATAAGAAGCAATACCAGTTGAAAATTTTCCATTGGTTACCCTGTATTTCTTATGTTCATCCTGCGTCGGCTAATGCCACCGCTTCATCTATGTCAACTGCCACGATGCGTGATACACCGGGCTCATGCATAGTCACACCGATAAGTTGATCGGCCAATTCCATGGTGATCTTGTTGTGACTAATATATATAAATTGAACGCTTTGGGACATCTCTTTTACCAAACGACAAAAACGTTCGACATTGGCATCGTCCAAAGGCGCATCGACTTCATCCAGCATACAAAATGGTGCCGGATTTAACCTAAAAATAGCAAATACCAATGATAAAGCGGTTAACGCCTTTTCTCCACCAGAAAGAAGATGAATCGTACTATTCTTCTTGCCCGGCGGCCTCGCCATAATGGTGACGCCTGTTTCTAAAAGATCATCGTCGGTCAAGGCTAAATAGGCACTACCACCGCCGAACACCTTAGGAAACAACAGCCCAAGATCGGCATTCACTTTATCAAACGTGTCCTTAAAGCGGCTCTTGGTCTCTTTATCAATCTTACGAATCGCCTCTTCTAAGCTCGAAAGCGCGGCGTTCAGATCGTCATCTTGGCTGTCTAAATATAACTTGCGCTGGTTTTGAAGATCAAACTCCTCAATCGCGGCTAAGTTAATCGCGCCTAAATCCTCTATCTGTGACCGTAATCGCTCAAGTTCTTTTTGACGCCAAACCAAGGTCTTATTTTCATCTAATGATAATAAAACCTGCTTAACATCAATATTTTGCTCAAGTAGCAATCGTTGCTGACTGTCAATTTGACCTTTTAATCCTTCACGGCGTAACTTTAACGTGCTTGTGGATTGAGTCAAGCCCTCTAAACTCGCAAGCTGTTGTTTTTTATTCGTTCCTGCACTATCGCACAGTTCCTGAAGCTCTGCTTGCTGCTGCCTTAACGCCGTCAATGCATCCTGCTTAATCTGCTGTGCTTGCAAGGCTTGCTCTAACTGGGTCTTAAGCGGCTGCGACTCCCCGTCTTGCAGTTCACTGTCTTTGAGCGCTAACTGCTGCTTGAGCACAGCTTCACTCTGCTCAAGCTCCGATAATCGCAACTGGTGCTGATTGACCTGTTGCTCGATCAGCATCAGCTGAGTATGCAAATTCTGCTCACTCGCCGATGCTTGCGCCATCTTAGCGTCTAACTGCTGGCGAAGCGGTTTAAGCTTAGCAAGCTTATCCAGCGCTTGCGCTTTCTGCGCTTGACCATCGGCTTTCGCGATTTGCGCTTTCTCAAGAGCATCACTCAGTTGCTGATGCTGTCGCGTTCGCTTCTCGACGCTATGTTGCAACGCCTGTCGCTCTTGCTTAGCCTCGAGTAAGTCTTGCTCGACCTTGGCTAACCTTGAGGCAGTCTGTGTCACCGATTGCTGCTGTGACTCCAGCTGAGACCTTAAGCTTGCCAAGGTTATCTGCTGACTCTGAATAAATTGCTGCTTTTGCTGGATCTGGCTAACAAGCGGCGCCATGACCTGCTTTACTTGAGTCAATGACTCACTCAGTGTCTCCAGAGCCGACCGATTCGTCATGACGCTTTGCTGCAACGCTAACTGCTCATTTTTAAGCTCAACAATGGAGCCCGCAGCCTGAGTCTTCTCGATAATAAAGTCGACGCCAACTAGGTATCCGTCGGCGGTAGCGATTAGCTGGTCCTGTTTCAAAGAGGCCCTTTGGACAATGGCCTGCTCTTTGGTCTCGAGCCAAGTCACATGCTGCAGCCAAGGTGCAAGATTCACCGGCGCTTTAATCACCCCCAGCTCTGTAACGCCGGACTCAAAGCCAAGTTGCTCAGGGTTGCTATCCAGATCTGGCTTGGACAATACCGGCGTATTTAACAGTCCCGATAGCAGCATATCCACAGCCGCTTCCCAGCCTGGGCTGACTTCGATGACTTGCCAGAGCTCTTCGGTATCGCCCACCTTATCGGTTGGCAATAGCTGAGTCACCACAGATAAGCGCCCCTGCTCATCGGCGAGTCTGACCTTTAGGCTATCTTGCTCGGCAAATAGCTCCTGCTCGGAGAGCTGCTTACTTTGCAGTTGAAAGTTGAGTTCATCGAGCACCTCTTGCTCTTGCTCAATCACCAAGGAAAGCTCGCTGACCTGTGTAGCGAAGTCTTGTGCATTTATCTTTTCAAGCTCAGCTGAGGTCGAAACGACTTGCTCCTGTAAACGCTCCACCAACCTCTGCTTGTTACCAATATCAGATTCATTATGGCTAAGCTGATTACGGTTCATCTCAAACGCGTGGTGCGCTTGGCTATAGGCTTCATTCAAGCCATGCAATTGTTCACTGAGTTGATCCAGTTGCTCATTGGCTAATGACAGCTCGGCATCATGGGCCGTCAACTGCTGTCGGATTAGGGTAACATCGGGTAGCGCCAACGCTTGCTGCGCAGTCAGCTGGGTTTGCTTGAGCTGCGCTTCGGCTAATCGAGCCCGATAGAGGCCAATCTGTTCATCGATTTCCTGAAGGCGCTGAGTCAAGCTCTCATCTTGCTGCTGACGATGCTTAAGTGACTGTTCAAGCTTGGCAATATGCGTCTTAGTAAGATAAAAATCTTCAACTTGATGCGCTTCTTGAGTTTCTAGCTCACTTAACTTCAAGCTAAGCTCTGTCAGGCTTAATTCAATGGTTTGCTTCTTAGCCAACAGCTCTGTTTGTTGCAGCTCGAGTTTACTCAGCTGCTCATCAATTTTAGCGATTTGCTGTTGCAGCTCATCGAAGCGTGACACCGACAGCTCGGCATCATATTTACGCTCGGATTGCTTAAGCTCACGATATTTACGCGCCGTTTCGGCTTGCTCCGCGAGCTTATCGAGTTGCTTGGTCAACTCGGAGCGAATGTCACCTAGTCTGGCCAAATTTTCCCGCGTGTGTCGAATTCGGTTTTCCGTTTCACGGCGGCGCTCTTTATAACGCGAGATCCCTGCGGCCTCTTCGATGAAGACCCGCAGTTCTTGAGGCTTAGACTCAATTAACCTTGAAATCGTACCCTGCTCAATAATTGCGTAGCTGCGAGGCCCGAGACCAGTGCCCATAAACAGGTCGGTAATATCTTTACGGCGGCACTTTTGGTTATTGAGAAAATAGCTTGAGTCACCGTCACGGCTAACTTGGCGCTTAACGGCGATCTCTTGATAACTGGAATACTGACCAGCAAGGCGGCCGTCTTGGTTATCGAATAATAACTCGACACTGGCAACGGATACCGGGCGTCTCGCCGTCGAGCCATTAAAGATCACATCGGCCATGGAGTCACCGCGCAGGTGTTTAGCCGAGCTTTCCCCCAACACCCAGCGCACGGCATCGATTACATTCGATTTGCCGCAACCATTTGGCCCAATAATGGCGCTTAAGGGATTAAGTAAAGGGATTTTAGTTGGATCGACGAATGACTTGAATCCGGCAAGTTTAATCTGTTTAAGTCTCATTGTGCCGTGTAGTCATTTCCTCGCTAGGTAAATAGCGACTGAGTTTGAGGGGATTACTTAGTGGTTAACTTTACCAAAGCTCGCTGTATTTTGTAACGCTTTTATCGTGCATTAAGCGCTTTTAACTTGTGATTAAATACCGACTGACTCACAATCGTACTAATGCGCAATTTTAATAACCTACATCTATCTATGAATAAAACCAAACAAGTACAAAAAAAAAGCGGTGTAAATTACTTCCTCGATGGCTTCAGCCTCATCAAACAACCAGGATTGAGAAGATTCGTCTTTATTCCGCTCTCAATCAACTTACTGCTGTTTTCGGGTCTTATCTATTTTGCCATTGGCCAACTAGAAAACGTGTTTGCCTGGCTATCGACGCAGCTCCCGGATTATTTAAGCTGGCTTAACTTCATACTATGGCCTCTGGCTGTCCTTACGCTACTGGTTGTGCTGTCGTTTATCTTTAGCTCCGTCATGAACTGGCTCGCCGCCCCCTTTAACGGTTTGCTTGCTGAAAAGGTTGAGCAACAACTCACAGGCAAGCCGCTTAATACGGGTGGCGGTATCGACCTGATAAAAGATCTGCCACGGATCATGGGCCGAGAATGGATGAAGCTGAAATACTACCTGCCAAGAGCCATCGTTTTTTTACTGCTGTTTTGGATCCCCTTTGTCGGGCAGACCATAGCACCTGTATTATGGTTTCTATTCAGTGCTTGGATGATGGCGATTCAGTACTGCGATTATCCATTTGATAACCACAAAGTCCCGTTTCAAGACATGAAGTTTGCCCTCAATCAAACCAAGGGCAGTAGCTTTAGTTTTGGTGCTTCGGTCACCTTGTTCTCAATGATCCCAATTTTGAACTTCGTAGTAATGCCAGTAGCGATTTGTGGTGCAACCGCCATGTGGGTCGATAAGTACCGCAGCGCCTATAAGAATGATGTCATAGCGCCTGAGTAAATCTCGCTAGCATCTGATTACATCTAAAAAGCCATGTCTCGACATGGCTTTTTTGTTAACGCTATAACACCCACCCAGCTTCTCAGACCCTGCTCGTCTAGCGTCACACTTCCCACCACAATACGAGGGCAAGACGACAAGACAAGCTTTGTAACAATATCTTGCAACTTTTGCTGTCCAATTCGAGGGCTAAATCTGGCACAATCTCAACAAATAACAGTGCAATAACAATTATAACAAATGACAAAGAAAAGCTTTTTACCCTTAGCACTTCTCTTAAGTGCCTTTACCGCGACTCCTAGCCAAGCAGGATTATCATCGCAATTCAATATTCAGATCCCAACGCTTGAGGCCGCTATTGAAATAGATGGCGAATTTGATGAGCCCCAGTGGCAACAAGCTGCGATTGCAAACCTTAAATTTGAGACTCGACCAGGTGAGAACATTGCCGCCCCGGTGCAAACTGAAGTTAGAGTCTACGCCACCCAATCTAGTCTATTCTTAGCCTTTAGCGCACAAGATCCAGCTCCTGAGCAGATCCGCGCGAACTTAAGCGACAGAGACAGTGTTTGGGGCGATGACCTTGTAGGGATAAAGCTCGATACCTTTAACGATGCTAGATTAGCCTATCAATTCTTCGTCAATGCCTATGGCGTACAGATGGACTCAATCGAGAATGAGTTAACGGGCAGCGAGAGTGATGCATGGGATGGGATCTGGTACAGCGCGGCCAAGCGCACCGAGTCGGGCTACCAAGTCGAGATAGAATTGCCCTTTAGGCTGTTAAACTTTGATCATAATGCCGAGCAAAAATGGGGGATTGAGTTTATCCGCTTCTACCCTCGAAACGAAGAGCACCGCATCTCGAGCCATCAAATCGATAGAAACAACAACTGTCAGCTCTGTCAGCTTGGCATCGCCACTGGGCTTGCCAATATCGAGCAAGGGAGCGATTTACAAATTACCCCATCTGTTGTGCTTAACCGTAATAGCAAGCGCCCCCATAAAGAGAACAGTGACTGGAATAGTGAGAACAAGATCGAGCCTAGCTTGGATCTGCGATGGGGGATCACCCCAAGTACCCTGCTTAGTGCCACGATTAACCCCGATTTCTCCCAGGTGGAAGCCGATGCGGGACAGCTAGATATTAACAGTACCTTTGCCCTCTTCTATCCGGAGAAACGGGCGTTTTTTCTCGACAATAAGGATTATTTCGATACCCAGCTTAACTTGCTGCACACGCGTAATATTGGCGCCCCCGATTACGGCCTTAAACTGACCAGCAAAGTGGGTGACCACACTTTCGCGACATTGATCACCGATGACACCAGTACCAACTTTCTAGTACCGGGCAACTTAAGCTCAGATATCGCTAGCATAGATAAGAAAAGCCAAAACTTCGCAGGCCGCTATCGCTTAGATCTTGGCAAACCATTATCCATTGGTGCGTTAGTCACCGCAAAGAAGAGCGATGACTACCATAACTACGTCACCAGCCTAGATGCCAAATACCAGCCTACCGAGCACGATACGTTCACGGCGCAATATGTGTTGTCTAATACTGAGTACCCAGTTGATCTTTATAAGTCTTTTTGTAGTAGCGACGATTGTTTACCGCAAAGTAACTGCGACCTTTTTGAATGCGGAATAAACGAGCGCGTGCTGCGAACCAAGAAGCAGGGAGACTTTAGTGATGATATGTACCTAGTGAAATATCAACGGGAAACCCGAAGCTGGGATCTCTTTGCTCAATACCAATCCATTGGTGAAGACTTTAGAGCGGATTTGGGTTTTATCGAAAGAGTCGATTTTAGCAAATTTGTCACTGGCGGCGGTTATACTTGGTATCCACAGCAGGGATTCTTCAACCAAGTAGAACTTCGTGGCGATTGGGATATTAGCCATAATCAGGCAGGTGAAAAGCTTGAGCAAGAAATCGAGGCGAAAATGGAACTCCAAGGCCAGTGGCAAAGCTACACCGCCTTTGGAGTGGTAAACCGTGACCGAGTTGGGCGTCGCCATAATGGCGCGTCTCTCGCCATCGATGGTAACACCCAAATGTTCAGCGAGACCATGGGCTGGCTATACACCAATATAAAACCTACCCGTACACTGTTTCTTGAGTTAGATATCAACTATGGCGATGATATCGATTTTGCCAACGACCAATTAGGCACTAAGGTGATGTTTAATCCTGGCATCAATTGGAAAGTCACTGACGCAATAGAGTTCGAATTGTCTCATGTTTATCGCACTATGGATGTGGATGATGGACGTCTGTTTACAGCTAACTTAAGCGATCTGCGTCTTAGCTGGTATATCGATATTCATAACTTTATTCGCATATCGAGTGTCTACACCGATATCGAACGCGATGCCAGTTTGTATCAGTACAGTACGCCAAATGAGCACTACCAACAGCTAGGTAATGAGATCCTCTACGGCTATAAACTCAACCCTCAGAGCGTATTCTATCTAGGTTACTCCGATGGTATAAAGGCCGATGACACCATAGACTCGCTCATGAAAACCGAAGAAAGCTACTTTATGAAAGTCAGTTACGCTTGGCTACTTTAGTGGCTCATAAGGAGGAGTCGAAGAATTGATACATAGAGATAAAAACTAGCCTTTTGGCTGATTTTTATCTCTGTAATCAGATAGGAAATCAAGTTAACTCTCTACGATACAGACTAAGTTACGTCCGCCCTCCTTCGCTTTATACAAGCCCTGATCCGCTCGATTTAATAGTTCATCGACTGTTTCATCATGGCTAAACTCGGCAACCCCGGTGCTCACGCTGATGTTTAACGCTCCCTTTGAGGTCTCAAAAGGGGTTGATTCCAGCTGTATCCTGAAACTATCTAAAAGCGCGTAGGCCTTATCAACATTAAGACCCCTAAACCCGACCACAAACTCTTCGCCACCAATACGCGCAACCGTGAAGTGTGCAGAGAATGATTGCTGTAACCTGTTAGCAAACTCAATCAAGATTTCATCACCCACATCATGGCCGTAAGTATCGTTAACCTTCTTAAAAAAATCGATATCCAGCAGTGCCACTGACAGTGAGCCTTGTTTTTGAGCGAGTGCAGTCAGTTTTTCTTCATATAAGTTAAAGAAATAACGTCGGTTATAGACATTAGTTAGATAGTCAAGATTGGCCTGCTCCCAAAGCCGTGTCACCATATCCAGCGCATCGAGAGTGTTTAACACTCGGCAGTGAAACTCTTCATGAACGAAAGGCTTCTGCAGGAAATCGTTAGCCCCATTTTTGATAAAGCGTGCTGAAAGGCTTTCATCGCTGTCACTCGACAGTCCAATAATCGCCAGCTCTTCACGACTGAACTGTTCACGAACTTTGATGATCAGCCCAAATCCATCGAGTCCAGGCATATTATAATCTGTGATCAATAACTTAATATCGGGGTTATCATTCAGGGTACCTAACGCGGAAATACCATCGTCAGCCTCGATCACTTGAAACAGATGCTGCTCCAGTAAACTACGGATAAATTTACGGCTCACCAGAGAGTCGTCGGCGACTAACACTTTCACGCTTTGATTGCGGCGCAAACGCTTAACCAGCTTGGCGGTATATTCGTAGCTAAAACGGTTTTCTTTAAACACGTAATCGACGATCCCAAGCTGCAGCAGACGCTCACGCTGCTCAGCATCCCAGCTCCCTGTCAGTACGATGCAGGGGATCTGTTTTGCCAGTACAAACTTAACTATCTCTCCTTCTTGGGCATCGGGTAAGTTTAAGTCTGTGATTGCGACAAAATATTCATTTTGCGCCAACAGCACCTTTGCGCTTGCCATATCCGGTGCGACATCCACCTCACAACGGAGTTCTTGGGTAAGCAGATGTCGCATGACCCTTGATACCATTTGGCTATCTTCAACCACTAAAATTCGCAACCTGCTCTCCTTTCCCCTACTCCTTTTATACTCAGTTAACGAGCTTTATATTAGGCTCTAAATCAATTAACTATTCGCAATTAAAAGGGAAATATAATCCTGTTCCATAATCAGCCTATGCGCTTTTTATGCTGATTGGTTAATACCGCGCAGCTTAACGCCTGTTGAGATAAAACGGTAGCGTAAATGTCAAATATTTGAGCCATTATCAATGGCTAGTTGATTGGATTTGTTATCAATTGGTGCATGTTCTAACGCTACTTCATGACGTGTTTTACGCACATCTATCACTACTGTTGCGGAAATTTTATCTTGTATTGCCTGTCTATTGGCATCCCAGTAAATCTGAAAGAAACCTAACAAACCTGTGGTAAAGCCTGCCGCATAACCACCGTAGCGACCAAAAGCATCCCATAGTGAAATTTTGGTGCCATCAAGCTGAATAACACGGATCCCAAATAATTTTTTACCTAAAGTTTGACCATCAAACCACGCAGTAAATACCGTAAAATAGAAGGCAGCCCAACCAAAACCTAAGCCCAGATCATTGAGTAAGCCATTTATCCATGCCAACGGACTGCTGCTCTCATCACTATTATTACTGATATCTCTAACCCGCTGCTCGTGGGCAGCACTTTGCTCTTTCGCCTGCAGCTCTAATTTAGCCGCTATAGTTTCAAGTTCTTGTATCCGCGCTTCTAATTCAGAGACAACCGGGCCCGCACTTGAACTTGATTCGGTGACACCGTTTTTGCCTACGGTTTGTTCGTTGAGCTCAGCTTTGGGGTTAGCAGTGGCAACGGGGGACTCTTCACTAGCTGCGACCTCAGTATAAGGCTCATGCAGCTGCTGCTTTTCAGCCGAAGTTAATGGCAGATCAGTAACTAGATCATTAATAATATTACTCTGCGCTTCAGTATTGAGGCTGGTGTTGGCTAGCGCACTCTTCACCTCGGCAATACTCTTTTGCGCACAGGCAAAATCTTCACATTGGCTAGCAGCAATCACAGCTGGGATGTAACCGGCCATTTCTGCCAATGTTGCTAAACCGCCTTGACTATTTTCAGATAAGACTAGGTTGTTATTAGAGTCCAAATCAGTGTCTTGAGGTGCCTTAACTGTCACATCGCTAAAATAGCCGACCAACGATGAGATCAACACAACCAGCATCAGTAGGTATAAGCCCCACTTAAACGCCTTCCCCACAGCTTTACTCTGCTTCTGCACCAGCAGCGTTCCTAATACCAACAAGATAAAGAGCCAACCCGCACTTTCAGCTAGAACAGCAACCAATAGGCCATCAATCAACATCGATAGGCCTCTTTTTAATGGGCTGGCTAATGGTAGATACAAAATATTAGGCGCGACATCGAAAGCAAAAGGCGTAACCCAAGTCTTGGGATCATCCTGTTTAGTTATCTGCTGCTGGCTCATCAAGCGTCCTCATAAATCTTGGAAACGACAGGCTTATCCTCATATCGCTGAGGTAAAACTGACAAAACCATTCAAAATAACAACATGTTAACATGTCATTTCCGCAGCCAAACCGCTCTTTATGAATAACAGCAAACGCTTTAATAACTAAAAGGAATAACGAAGAACAAACTATCACTTCTATTGCGGCAAAAGCCTATTATGATTTAGCTGTGCATATAAAGGAGCAAGCAAGCCATGAGCAAAATTTTTGAAGATAATTCACAAACAATCGGTAACACCCCTCTTGTCCGCCTAAACCGTGTAAGCAATGGTCGAGTACTTGCCAAAGTTGAAGCTCGCAACCCAAGCTTTAGCGTGAAATGCCGAATCGGTGCCAATATGATTTGGGATGCTGAGAAAAAAGGCCTTCTAACGCAGGAGCAAGAGCTTATCGAGCCAACCTCGGGTAACACAGGTATCGCTCTGGCTTATGTTGCAGCCGCTCGTGGTTATAAATTAACCCTGACTATGCCAAATACCATGAGTTTAGAGCGTAGAAAACTACTCAAAGCCCTTGGTGCTAACTTGGTTCTGACCGAAGGTGCTAAAGGTATGAAGGGCGCAATTGACAAGGCTGAAGAGATCAGACTATCAAACCCTGAAAAGTATGTATTGTTGCAGCAGTTCAATAACCCTGCGAACCCAGAAATCCATGAAAAGACCACTGGTCCAGAAATTTGGAACGATACCGATGGCGAGGTTGACGTAGTGGTTGCTGGTGTGGGTACTGGTGGCACGATTACCGGTGTTAGCCGTTATATTAAGAACACTCAAGGTAAGGCTATTACCTCTGTCGCAGTTGAGCCAACGGACTCGCCCGTTATCGCGCAAACACTCGCGGGTCAAACCGTACAACCGGGGCCTCACAAAATCCAAGGTATTGGCGCAGGTTTTATTCCTGGCAACTTAGACCTTACTCTTATTGACCGCGTCGAGGCGGTAACCAATGAAGAGTCCATTGAGATGGCTCAACGTTTAATGAAAGAGGAAGGTATTTTAGTCGGTATTTCATCGGGCGCAGCTGTTGTAGCAGCTAACCGTATTGCCGCGCTACCTGAATTTGAAGGTAAAAACATCGTGGTTATTTTACCATCGGCAGCAGAACGTTACCTATCATCGGTACTGTTCCAAGGCCAATTTAGCGATGCTGAAAACGTTCAATAAGCTCATTCAGAGCAAAAGAAAACCCAAGCAATAGCTTGGGTTTTTTATTGTTGCTTTTGTCTGAGTTTAAATCGCTTTGACTATATGGCTAACTGTCGAACTGACAATCGCGAATACCTGCTTATCATCAAACACGCCCCGAAGAAGATACTGTGACTCAAGCAATTTAATGATGGCTAACACCTGATGGGCATCTTCGTTGGCCGTCGTTGAGCCCATTCCCGCAAAGAACTGCTTGATACTCGTTAGAAAGGTTTCATCTAGTGCACTAATCGCGGCCGCTAACTGCGGGTTACGCAAGGCTTCTTCATGAAATGCCATCTCGAGCACTCTATCGTCTCGGTGAGCTAACTGGTCTTTAATATGCTCACAGATAAACAGACTCAAATTCTCGACAATAATGCTTTTCATTTGTGGCTCATCGGCAGTCTCTTGCTCTAACCTTACACTCTCGACCAAAGCATAACTCTTCTGCTCCAATGCCTTATTCATCCACAGCGTTTTCTCGGCAAAATAAGTTAACGAGTCACTGATCAGATCTTTAATATCATCGAAATAATAAGTCGTTGAGGACAAGGGGACATTGGCTTCTGTTGCAACGGCGCGATGTCGAACGCCGCGGATCCCCTCTTTAACGATTAAGCGTAAGGTTGCTTCTAATATTTCAATGCGCCGCGCTTGACCATCGCTACGGTTTGATTGACGGCCCACATAGGTCAAAGGTACAAGCATATCTGCTCCCTATAGACTAATAAATATGCTGGTTAAACAGACAAAACCACTTTACATTGGTTCAAATGCACACTTAACCCTATGAATTAGGATCAAGCTCAAACAATTAACAAACTGTAACATGTAAAATTTCGCTCCACTAATACTCTCGAAGCTTATCTTGGTTTAACTTATGTCTTTTTATCGCTCCCCGCTTTCTATCAGTGCCTTCAATGCCAAATTTGAAGCACAAAAAATCGCTTTTGCTCCCATTAGTTTTCAGGTTGCACGCTGCCTTTTAAAGTTTAACTTATTACAACTCATCTCCGACAGCGGCAACAGCGGAAGCAGTCTTAAGCAATTAGCACAACAAACAACACTGTCCGAATATGCCGTAGGTGTATTAGTCGATATGGGACTGAGCATGGGGCTGTTATATCTAAATGATGAAAACTATGTGCTCGATAAAATCGGCCATTTCTTGCTGCATGATGATATGGCAAAGACCAACCTCAACTTCACCCACGATGTCTGCTATCAAGGCCTATTTGAATTAGAGGCTTCACTTATCGAAGGCAAACCCAAAGGCTTGGCCTCATTAGGCGATTGGCAAACAATCTATCCCGGTTTAAGTCAACTACCTGAAGAAATTAAGAAAAGCTGGTTTGAGTTCGATCACTACTACTCAGATCATGCGTTTGAGTCTTTACTTCCACTGATCTTTCAAGCTAAACCCAAGCATATCGTTGATGTGGGTGGCAATACCGGTAAATGGGCATTAGCCTGTACAAGCTTCGACAATCAAGTCAAGGTCACGATTATGGATCTACCAGGGCAACTACAAGTCGCGATGAAAAACGCTGAGGCTGCGGGTGTATCAGCACGAGTCAGCCCTTTCGTTACCGATCTGCTCGATGAGAGCAAACCATTTTGTGAGCATGGCGACCTGTATTGGATGAGCCAGTTTTTAGACTGCTTCTCTGAAGCTGAGATCCTTAGCATCTTAAAGCGTGCAGCGTCAGTAATGACCGCTAACAGCGAACTGTGCATCCTAGAGACCTTCTGGGATCGTCAGCCTTTCGAAGCTGGTGCTTATTGCGTTAATGCCACTTCACTGTATTTCACCGCCATTGCCAACGGTAATAGCCGCATGTATCACAGTAAAACCCTGCTAAAACTGATCAGCCAAGCAGGCTTGTTTGTCGATGAAGACATCGACAACATAGGTCTTGGCCATACTTTGCTGCGTTGCAAACTCAAACCTTAAGGATAAGTTAGACTTTAAGGGTAATATTAAAAGTAAGAAAAACTTAACCAAAGGTTAAGTGGAGTTCAATTTAATTTAACCCGGGTTCATTCTAAACTCATGCCATAAAAACTGGATTGAGGATAATGTAATGATCACCACAAACGACAAACTCAGGCACAGAGTATCACGTCTCCCTAGCCCTATGGCGGGGCTAGCATTAGCTATCGCCAGCTTAGGTTGGGCATGGGAGAGCATGGTACCGAATATGGATGGTCGAGGACAATTGGTTGGCGCATCCATTGCAGCTGTTCTTTTACTTATGTTAGTCGCTAAATTTGTACTTCATCCACAGGTACTTATTGAAGAACTCACCCACCCTGTCGTTGGCAGTGTGATCCCAACTTTTGCAATGGGATTAATGGTGGTATCAGCATCTTTAGGAAAATTTAATCACGCCG
Organism: Shewanella sp. Isolate13; assembly: GCF_022398325.1. Lineage (GTDB taxonomy): Bacteria > Pseudomonadota > Gammaproteobacteria > Enterobacterales > Shewanellaceae > Shewanella. The sequence continues at coordinate 22,160 of NZ_JAKEVD010000027.1, read as the reverse complement.
TAGGGGTTGGACTTTGGCTGTTAGCTATCGCCATCCATATTGTATTTCTAACTATGTTTGTCTACTACCGCGCCATCGATTTTAAGCTCGAACATATGGTGCCCAGCTGGTTCGTTCCACCCATTGGGATCATTGTCGCGGCAGTGTCTTTCCCTCATGGTTCTGAAATGCAATATCAATGGCTAGCTAATGCAATTCTCACTTTCGGAATAACCAGTTATCTGGTGATGCTGCCAATAATGCTCTATCGCTTGATTTTCTGCGCACCGATTGCCGATGCCGCAAAGCCCACAATTGCGATTTTAGCAGCCCCAGCCAGTCTTTCACTCGCAGGTTACTTAACGATATCCACTGAGCCATCACTCATTGTTGTTGGTGCTTTACTCACACTTGCACTACTGATGACAAGTGTTATTTATCTCGCTTTCTTTCATTTACTTAGACTGCCCTTTTCACCAGGCTATGCCGCTTTTACCTTTCCCATGGTTATCGGCGCAACGGCGCTATTTAAAACGGTACATTGGCTGATAGCAACCTACGGCTCAAGTGTGCTTTCCTTTGACTTACTTATCACCGCTAAGGTTGAGTTAATTGTGGCAACCTTGGTAGTCACTTATGTTGCAACTCGATACCTACACCATTACAGGGCAAGTTTCCTTAATCGGAGAAAGGTATTGAAAAGTTAATGGCTATTATGCACATCAATTTTTGTACAAACACTTGGTAAGAAATAGCCAACCTATTAGCAACATTCCTCAAATTAGGTGCCGCCCCAGAGCCTTAAGTGTGATAACTATCACATTTAAGGTTTTTTGTACACCATCACAGCCCGCAGTATACCCACCTGTACACACTGATAAAAACAAACAAAAACACCACAGCACACTAAAACCACCACAACACACAGCACTAACAACGAAAACATCAAGCCCACAAAATCACAACAACCGCAACACCACAAACACATTCAGCGACTCGATGTTGCAACAAGGATGCGCAACTGTTAACAAGAAGATATTCAACAACTAAACAGGCAAATAAAACACCTGTAAACAGCATGTTGCTCCAGTTATTGAGTTGTGCTTACATTCTGCCGAAGGACATCTTTTTACATACATTCGCAACACCTTAAGAAGACGTTACTTAACAAAAAAACATAAAACAAATATAAGTTCCAAGGGAGTAATAATATGCAGTTTAACTCAAGATTGGCCAAAGCCGTGCGCTTTGCGTTAGCTACAGGCGCCGCATCTGCAGCGCTTAGCTCGCCAGTTGTTCTTGCAGCAGATGAAGAGAATGTTGAACGTATCCAAGTAACGGGTTCGCGTATACAACGCAGTGATATGGAAACTGCTACACCTGTTACCGTATTAAGTGCTGACGAAATGGCGAAACAGGGTTTCACTAACGTTCAAGATGCGTTGGAAAGCTTAACCTCAACAACTGGCGCGATGACTACACAGTCGGTTCACGGCTTTACACCGGCAGCGTCTTCAATCAGCCTTCGCGGCGCTGGCGCAAACCGTACTCTTACCCTAATTAATGGTAAACGCCTAAACCAATATCCAAAGCCAGCAGGCGGTACAGATAACTTCGTTGATACTGCAAACCTTCCTATGGAAGCTGTACAGCGTATTGAAATTCTACAATCTGGTGGTTCGGCAATTTACGGTGCCGATGCTGTGGGTGGTGTAATTAACATCATCTTGAAAAAAGATTTTGAAGGCGTGGCAATTAAATATCGTCATGGCGACACAACAAACGGCGGTGGCGCCAATGACCGCGTAGCCCTATCTCTTGGTGCATCATCTGACAGAGGTAACGTATCGACCTTTATCGAATTCCAAGATACTGAATCTCTAAAAGCAACTGACAGAGAGAACTTTGGTCTTCACACCGACAATGTACCTCATAGCGACTTCTCAGGATACAGCTCTTACGGTGCGAGAATTGCGGGTGTCGCAGTCGATGGCGTAGCACCTACTGGCCAACGCGTACTCACGGCTGAAGAATGTGAAGCAGGTGGCTTCCTATGGACAGGCAGTACTTGTGGCTTCGATCGCTCTGCATGGCGTGATCTTCAACCAGAAAGCTCACGCTTTATCAGCTCGACTAATTTCAACTATGAGCTTAATGATGACACAAGCTTCGTGGGCCGTTTAGACTATTCTGAAGCTAAATCTGTGACTAACATCGAGCCATCGGCGTTCGATGATTACGACATCACAGTCGACGGTGATCAGCTCACCGTAAGTTACGGTCAAGAAGGTGCAGACAACTATATGAGCAAGGTATTTGCTGATAAGTCGACAGCACTAAATGGTGACTTTGCCAACGCTGAAGATGGCTCATATTACTACGCCCGTCGTTTACACGAGCTTGGCAATCGTACTACTGAAACTAAGACCCGCAACTATTTCTTCACTGCAGGCCTTGAGGGCTTAATTGCCGACGAATATAACTGGGATGCATCGGTTAACTATGGCCGTACCAGTGTCGACGTATTTGGTGGCGGTAACGCAACCGTTGGCGGCATGTTTGACTACATCACCGCTGGCGAAAATGGTAACTCTCTACTCGAAAATATCTCGGCTGAAGATGCTGAAAAAACAGCGTACAGTTCATTTGAGCGAGCGCAGTCTACTCAGAAGAACGTACAGGCTAACATCACAGGCTCACTATTTGAGATGGATGCAGGCGATGCCATGTTCGCTTTTGGTGCTGAGTATACAATTCAAAGCTATGAGACAGATTCAGACTCAGAATCTAAAAATGGCAATATCTTAGGCAAAGGCGGTTCTTCTGGTGCTGGTGAACGTAAAAACTGGGCAACTTATGCAGAAGTTAGCATTCCAGTACTTGATGACCTAACTATCGATGCGGCGCTTCGTTATGACCACTACGATAACTTTGGTGGCAATCTATCACCACAGATCGCGGTTGAATATCGTCCAGTGAGAGAATTACTCGTTCGTGGTTCTTGGAGTTCTGTATTCCGTGCACCAGACATGCACCGCGTATATGGCGACCCGACTAACGGCTTCAACACCGTTATTGACTTTAAACAGTGTCAGGCTATGGGCGGAACACCAGGTACTAAGTACCCAGATAATAAAACCTTAGATGAGATCTGTAATGAATTACATATCGATACCACTACAGGTTCAAACAAAGACCTAGAAGCAGAAACAGGCTACACAGCCAACCTAGGTGCTGTATGGGGCGGTGATGCATTCGATGCTTCATTCGATCTATGGGAGTGGAAACTTGACGACATGGTGAGCGATATCAGCGCTCAACAAGCGGCACGTGACTATGAACTCTATGAAGACATGATCACCCGTGATGACGATGGCACCATTACCCACATTAACGCTGTTGCACAGAACCTCGCCTATCAAAAAGTCCGCGGTTTAGACTTAACAGCGGGCTACACATGGGATCTCAACAAATTTGGTGAGTTAAAGCTTAACTTTAGCGGTACTTATATTCTCAACTCTGAGTACCAGCTAACCGAGACCGATCCTGTTGAAGATGATATCGACAACGGTGGCTTACCTCAGTACCGCGCGAACTTGATCATTGGTTACTTCATTGAGGACTTCGAAGCGACACTTGGCGCTTACCATACTGCGCGTATGCACGGTATTCAGTATAAGTCATTCAAAGAAGCTGCTATTGAAGCAGGTGAAGAGTTTATTGAAGAAGATCATGAAGTCGCATCACAGACTAAGTGGAACCTAACTGCAGGTTACACCATCTCTGACTCGATTAAAGTGAAAGCTGGTGTTATTAACCTCTTTGACGCGGGCCCGAACTTCGACCCAACTGCAACATCATGGCCTCACTACCCACGCAGCGTGTATAACGCACGTGGACGTGAGTGGTTTGTTGAAGGTGAAGTTAAGTTCTAAACCTTTATTGAGTTAATAAAAACGGCATCCTAGGATGCCGTTTTTTTGTGAGTAAAACATATTAATTCAGTGATTAACTAAAGCCCATATAGTGAGCACCAACCACGATTGCACTTGAAACTACAAACAGTACCAGCATAAAACGCCAAATAAACTTTAACCATTGGCCCCAATCAACGCGGCACACGCCCAATGTCGCCATTAATGATGCTGATGTAGGTACTAATATATTGGTAAAGCCATCTCCCAACTGAAAGGCTAACACTGCAACTTGACGAGTGACGCCGACAAGATCTGCAAGTGGTGCCATTAACGGCATGGTCAATGCGGCTTGACCTGAACCCGAGGTGACAAAGAAGTTAAATACGGACTGAAACAGGTACATAAACCAGGCAGACATTACACTAGGAAGCTGACCTATAAACTCCCCCGCCTTACTCAATATGGTATTGAGTACACTTGGCGTTGATGCATCACCACCACCTAGCAACAGCAAAATACCCGATGCACAGCCTACAAGCACAGCAGGCTCTAGCATTGTCGCTGCGCCCTGCTTAAAACTTACAGCAACGGTATTGATATTCATCTTATTAAGCTTAAAAACCACGCCAATAATGCCTACAACAATTCCCATAGTGAAGAACTGGCTTGCAATCTCAGGGATAAACCACGCTTTAGCTATCACTCCCCAAATGATCCATGCAACTGTTGCGAAGATAGTGAGTAATACCAAGATATCGCCGAGATTGAAGCGACTTTCGAGGTTGGATTCTTTTAGGTTGTCTCTAAAGTAACTATCACTTTGATAACTAAAAGAGTGTGTCGGCAGCGCTTTCACTTTGGCCGCATAACGCATGGTGAAGACAAGACCCATCAGGGTAAAAGCAGACCACATCACAAAGCGCATTCCAGAGCCCGATAACACAGGAACTCCTGCGATACCTTGGGCAATAGCCACGCTAAAAGGGTTCATCCAAGAAGAAGCGAAACCAATTTGCGTTGCCACGTAGGTTACCATCACAGTAGTAATGCCATCATAGCCTAAGCGGATCATCAAAGGGCAGATGATAATGGCAAACGCAATCGCCTCCTCCCCCATACCAAAAACCGCGCCACCCAGAGAAAAAAGAATGAAAATCACCGGGATAAACAACACTTCGTTACCGCGGGTGCGATCGATAAGCTTTAAAATTCCGTTATCTATGGTGCCCGTTGCCATCACAATCCCGAAGGCACCACCGATAACTAACATAAACATGATGACGCCAATGGCGCTGCCCCATTTAGAACCGGAAACCAAGCCTTCGAAGGCAAAGTTAAAGAAGCCCGCCCCGCCGTGACCTTCAAATAATGCCACAGGCTTTAGGATCGGCTCGCCCTTCTCATCGACTTCATAGGTAAAGGAGTCAGGGTCGATGACGCTACGACTCTTCTCTACACCATCAACGACGTAGCTTACGTCTTCAGTTTGAAACGAGCCAATAGGCACAAAGTAAGTAAGAATTGCCGCAGCGATTGCGACGAAGAAGATAATGACCAGAGTGTCGGGCATTTGCCAGGTTACTTTTTTAGTAACCGCCTGATTATCTAATGTATTAGAGCTGCTAACAGGGTCCATTTTGCCACCATTTTATTATTATATGGCGGCAAATATAAACCAATGGCTAACGATTAGCTAGCCAAGTTAACCATCTACATTAACGACTCGCAACAGAGCGCTTAACATAGGCTTGACTAATAAAGTGACTTATTACCAACATTAACAAGGAAAATAGTAATGCTGGAACAATGGGGTGAATGTTTAAAATCAAGGGCACCTGCCACTGCAGCATTAGGTAACTCACCATACCACTGCACATAGCGACTAAGGCTGTGTGGCCACTCACCGAAGGCCAAAACATCCCAGCGATAATCGGCCATAGGAATACAGCCTGCAAAGCGCCAAAGGCTGCAAGGTTGATCCAAACTATCATATCTGGTGGTTTTACAGCCCAAAAGCAGGCTAACGCGGTAATAACCAGCATTACCACTTGAGTCATTCGTACTTGGGTTGTAGCACTCATTGCAGGCCTCGCTTTGACCACACCATCACGAACGATACTGACCGCCGATTGCAGCAACATTGAGTCCACCGATGACATCACAGCCGCTATTGGCGCTGCAAGCAACACCCCAGCCCAAAATGGATTCATCAGCTGCCCAATTAAGGTGGGCATGATCTGATCCGGTACCGTAAGGTTTGGAAATAGTGCGCGGCCAAGAAAGCCGCATAGATGTGGGATCAGCGTCATCAAGAAACAGATAATCGTTCCCCAAAGCATACCGCGCTTTAACGACTGCGGATCTTTAACAGCAAGCAGCCTCACAATCGTATGAGGTAAGCCCATGGTGCCAAAACAGATCAGAACCCAAAACGACAACATCATAGGCCAGCCTAAAAAGTCATCCACCCCATGAGGACTCAGTAGTTCAGGAGTTTTAGCTGTTTCTATCATCAACTTAGCACTTAAGTCCGGCTGACTTAATAGTACAATCAGCAAGATGATGACCCCGAGCAGCATCACAACCCCTTGAAGCGCATCGGTGAGCACTACCGCTCTGAATCCTCCGGTTAAAGTATAGGCTAAGACAGTTAACACAAATACGCCTAAACCTAACTCATAACTGATCCCCGTAACGCCAGATAACAGCCGTGCTCCACCGATAAATTGCACAGAGATCATAGCGATAAAGCCAACGACCAAACTCAACATGGCAAGCGTGCTCAACCAACTATTGTTATAACGTTCGTCAAGCCATTCAATAATCGTGCTGTACTGCTTCTTTTGCGCGAGAAATTTCGGCCCTAAAACCCCTAAAGTAAGAATAACCACTGGAACCTGAATCACGGCAAGCCATACCCAGCCGAGTCCAAATTTATAAGCGGCGCCGGGCCCACCAATAAATGAGCCCGCACTTGTGTACGTCGCGACCAGAGTCAATGCTAACAGTGGGCCACTAAGAAAGGCACCACCAATAAAGAAGCGTTTAGCTTTATCATCACAAAACTGCTGAGACAGGTTAGCTTGGCGTGCACTCCAAACTCGGGTGATCACTAAGCTTAACGCTAGATAAATTAATACAGGTAATAGGCTAGTCATGGTCTGCTTCCGCCGCCCCAATAACCTTGGTAAGTAAAAAGCTAAGACTCACAACTAATAAGAGCGGTGCTGCGACACAAGAAAACCAAAACCAAAGTGGCAAGCCATACCAGTTCCCTAGTTCGCTGAACCATAATGGACCGGAGCACCAAAGAAGAAAGTAACTCGATGTGAGTATTAATGAGGTTTTCGTAAGCAAGCGCATAAGTGTGAAGGCCACAGCTAAGAAATTTTTAAGCGCGCAATTTTAATCAATAATAGCTCTGGATGCTAGACACAGCTTAAGAGACCAGGAACTGAGTTCAAAATAACGCAGAGATAATTACTTAAAGTCACAGTTAACCGCTAACGGGCTATACGCTCGACTTATTTCTCTTACGTAATTTAAAACAGAGAAAGCATGTAACCATAGGATAAAAGGGGAAAAACTTAATATAAACTTAAATATCTCTCGATATACCTAAAAAGGGTGAGGTGCCTCTAAATTCTACTACAGCAACCCATAGCCCTACTTGTTACGTCTCTATACACACTCTAAAATCGAGTCTTGAACCATCAATTTTATTGATAGTTTCAGTTATCGTTATTTTCATATAGGGAAGCCGCAGGTAACAAATGAAGTATTCACTCAAGCAAATCACCGTTTTTGACGCCGTAGCAAGCCTAGAAAGTGTTAGCGCTGCAGCAAGAAAATTATCGATGACCCAATCGGCAGTCAGTATGTCACTCGCACAATTGGAAAATCTGCTAGGGCGTCCACTTTTTATCCGCCAAGGAAACCGGTTAACATTAAGCCATTGGGGAAACTGGTTACGCCCTAAAGCAAGACGCTTGCTGCAAGAGGCGCAACATATTGAATTTGGCCTTCACGAACAACACCTTATCAGTGGTCAGTTCAGGTTGTGCTCTAGCCAGACTGCTGCAGAACACTTGCTCCCTGAACTTATCAGTAAAATTGATACTGATTTTCCCGAGTTACGAATCGATCTGTCGGTAGAAAACACCGAAAATGTCATTGAAGGCTTACTCAACTATGAGTTTGATCTTGGAATTATTGAGGGTCGCAACGATGACTCCAGATTGCATAAAGAGCGATGGATTGACGATCATCTAGTCGTTATTTCATCTCCCAATCATCCCTATGCAAAATATGAAAGCGCCAGCTTATCTCAACTTGAGCAAGCAAAATGGGTTTTACGAGAACAAGGTGCTGGAACAAGAAGAATATTCGAAGGAGCAATTCACGGCATTATTGAAAAGCTTAATGTCTGGAAAGAATACGAGCAGGTATCGGTCTTAAAAGCTTTAGTTAAAAATGGACAGTATATTAGCAGTCTACCCTACCTAGATGTGGAGAAGGAGGTTGCTAATGGTGAGTTGGTGATCCTACCTACCCCTCAAATTAATATGCAACGCCACCTATCTTTCATCTGGCGCGCAGACTCAGGTGAAAACCCTTTACGGGACTGTATTATTACAGAAGCCAAGAGACTAAGCCGTATTCGGCAAATGAAAAGCTAAAAAAAACGGGACGATATCGTCCCGTTTCATATTGCTAAATGATAAATTTAGACTCTGTAAACATCACATACTTTTTTAGCTATCGCTTCTCGGGTGATCACACCACATAGTAACCCGTTATCCAAAACAGGAAAGACGCTTGGCTTATCGGCTGACGCGTTGCGTAAACGTTCTTCATAACTCTTAAAGGTGTTACCCGTTAAGATCCCATACTCATTTACCGGGAATAGCTTATTACGATCAACAACCATTAACTCGATTAGCTCAGCGACCGAGTCTTGTGGCGATAGCGTCATGACTTCAGTTTGCATCAGATCACTAACCTTATATGACACTCCTCTAGCAAACTCCTCAGACCAAAGGCTGCGCAGTAGATCTTGCTGTGAGATAAAACCAAGCAAACGTTTACTTTCATCAAGAACTGGTGCACTTCGACACTCATTATCAGCAAGTAAGCTCAAGGCGGCATATACAGATAAATCTGAAGAAAGCGTCAATGGAGTTGGGTTCATAAGGTCTTTTACAGATAGTTTCTTAATTATTTTAGGCATTTTAGCAAGTACTCCAGAAGTTGGGATTTGATGTATTTGGGCAGATATTTCACGTTGTGGGGCGCTATGGACTGAGCAAGCATTGACGCTTTGAGCCGACTTTTCGATAAGCCAGTAACCCAAGCCAACAAAAAGCCCACCACCGACGATATTTCCTAAGGTCACGGGAATGAGGTTATTAAAAATAAAATTGCTAAGAGTCAGATCAGCGAATTTATCGCGACTGATATTCAAGGCGTCAAACCAGCTAGGATCGGCAAATTGGTGTATGGTGATCCCTAAAGGCACCATAAACAGGTTTGCAATGCTGTGCTCAAAGCCGCTACTGACGAACATCGCAACAGGCAGCATAAGTAAGATCGCCTTGGTAAGAGCGTCACGACTCGAAAAAGTCATCCACACTCCTAAGCAAACCAACATATTGCACAATATGCCTAGAACGAAGGCCTGCCCCCAGCTGTGGTGCAACTTATGCTGTGCAATTTGTAGCGCATTTAGTCCCCACAGCCCGCCATCGAGTTCGTGCATTCGAGCTGACATAATCAAGCTCAACATGATGACGGCCCCAATTAAGTTACCTAGGTATACTCGGCCCCAACATTTAATGAGTTCCCCTGTAGTAACAAGCTTCTGAGCCCAGGCAACGCTACTAAGAACGGTACTGGTAAAGAGCTCCCCACCACAAATAACGACTAACATCAGGCCTAAACTAAATGCTAATCCCCCTGCAAGACGAACTAACCCCCAAGCGCCATCGCTTCCAGTTGTCACCGTGATATAAAAAACAAATGCCAGCGCAATAAAAGCACCTGCAAAGGCCGCTAAACCGAACGACTGCCATGCAGATTTAATCACCTTCGCCTTACCATATTGCTCGGCCTGTTGGTACAAACTCTGTAATTCCGGCTTGGGAGACGCAACACTTTGTTGTATCGGGTTAACTAACATCGGCCCTTTAGCCGCATGATTAGAAGACATTCATTCCACTCCAAATGGAAATGAAGAAATTTGTCATTTTCATTACTCTATTGCCCATATTTATCTACTAAGTTGTTGTTTTGTAGCTACAACTATAGTGAGTAAGATAACGTAATAAAATTTGATAATAATCATAATCAGTATCAAATTTGCTGATACAACACGGGAAGTTTGAAATATTCAGGAAATAGACTTGGAGTAGCTAATGCATTGTTATTGCAGGATTTAACATTAAGTAGGTAACCCCCATAAATGAACAACAAACTAAAAAGCGACAATAGAGGACAAGGGGACAACTAAAATCTTTAACATAACCAGGAGAGGTTGGCCTTAGGTATCAAGATTCCTGAAACTAAAAGACGGGTGAAAGCAAGACTGAAAAAACCGACTAGCGTCCGCACCATTTTAACTCAGCAAAGCCAAAACATGAGATCCGCAGCACAAAATAAATAATTAACCACCCCACCCCGATCACACTACAATAAGATGTGCAACAAAGAGCAAACAACGACGTGTTATCGCGCCACGACTCACACATATTATAAAATAGTGATCAGCGACCAACGCAATAAATATGCCGTACCCTTATTTGTTTAGCGATCCCTGTATAAGTTGTTAACTGGATCTCAAATAGCTTAATCACCTCATTCAAGAATATTGATACTTAATGAAGACCGCACTGCTATGTGTTAATATTTCAGGGGTAAATTGGTCTTACCAATTAGAAAATAAAATTGTAAAGGAAGACAACTGTATAGTAGACAAAAATAGGAATTCTGTTTTGTTATATCGTGCAGCTAAGTTAACTCTGTAAACAGTGCAGCTAAGTGAGCTCCGAATACTTAAGTTAATACTCAAGGACCACTAAAAGTTGTCATCGAATTAGATGAATCACTATGTTCTTCTCGGAGAATGAGAAACTATGTCAGAAACAGTGAAAAACGAACAAATGGAAGACTCGGCAAAATCTTATCGAGAGCTTCACCGTCCAGCGTCTGAGTTTGAAACTCGTGAAGAGTACTTAGACAATGAACTGAAAATCATGAAGCCTAGACGTTGGGGCCTAAACCTTCCCGGTCGTGATTTCCGTTTTGAATGGGAAGATTTCGTCCCAGCTATCGCAGGTACAATTGGTATTACCGTAATGTACTCAGCCGTTATGGCTGCATGGGCCGCAGGCCTAAGCGAAAGATGGGATCATATTAACCTAGGCGCAGAGTTTGCGACTCAGGTTGTTCGCGTTGAGATGCTTATTCCAGCACTTCTATTCTGTATCCTCAGCTCAGGCTTTTTCAACCCAAAAGCTAACTTAGCCGGTAACCATGGTCCAATGATCCCACTTATCGGTGCGATTGCCTTGGCTGGCGCTCACCCATTAGCTCTTGCGATCTTATTGGGGATGTTCGGTCTCATATTAAGCTACGTAAAAGGTGGCTCTCGCTTAGTCAACTTAACCAGTAGCGGCGTTGCCGGTGGTCTATTAGTCTTCCTTGGCTTCATGGGAGCTGAAGGTCAAATTAGTTCACTGTTTGAATGGGCTGGTAATTTGCAGTCTAAACATAACCTTGATTACAGCCTAGGTTATGTCGCCTTCTTCATCCTTCTTGCCAATGTGATCTTATATGCCGTACTGGCAAAGATTGGTAAGCGTTGGTTAGCAATTCCATTATGCTCTATTGCTGCGGTTGCAATGGCGTTCGGCCTAGGTGCAGGACTAGATTTACAATTTGTGACAGAGCCTGGCATTCCAAACCTAAACCCTGTGTACTGGTGGGGTTCAACGGAACACGGTTGGCAGTTAGGACTACCTAACCTGCAACATTTCATTGCTTCTCTGCCTTTTGCAATCTTAGCTGTAGCTATGTGGTCTCCTGATTTCTTAGGTCACCGCATTTTCCAAGAGCTTAACTACCCTAAAGGTGCTGACAAGGTGTTAATGGATGTTGATGACACTATGACGACTTGTTCACTACGTCAAATCGTTGGTACAGCAGTGGGTGGTGGTAACATCACTTCATCTTGGGGCACTTATATGATCCCTGCTGCAACAGCAAAACGTCCAATCCCTGCAGGTGCAATCCTACTGGGTCTCCTATGTATCATCGTTGCTATCATTGGCTATCCTATGGATATCGCGGTATGGCAACCAGTAATGTCTATCGCACTGCTTGTTGGCGTATTCTTGCCTCTACTTGAAGCAGGTATGCAGATGGTAAAAGACACTCAAAGCAGCCAGTCTGCTGGTATCTGTATTTTTGCCTCTTTTGTTGCCAACCCAGTACTGGCTTGGGCATTAACTATGTTCCTAGACAATAACGGACTGATCGGTGACAAAGAGCGTCCTAAAACACTATCTGTCGTTGACCGTATCGTTATTCCAGGTCTTGCCTTCGTGATCTGTTTAGCTGCTATGCTTGCAGTTGGTATGATCCCTGGTATCCCAGCTCTTTTATAAGAGAAATAGCGAGAAGAATGACTTCTTCTCGCTTGCTAACACTAACATCAATTCTACCTATGATAGGTAAGCAGCACTAAAGATAAGCACTCTGTCATCAAACAGCCAGCGAGCCACTTAAAGTGTAATTGTTGGCGAGTTTATACAAATGTTTAAATGTTGCAGACTTATTTGGTTATCACAGTTCCAACAACTGACGTTAGTGTTAGATCTAAATATGATTTTGGTTAAAAACTGATGCATGGACGACAGTTTTTAAAATTTGCAGTCCAAAGTAAGCGTATTAAGATGCAGCTTATCTCTGCTTATGTTAATATACTTACGGTAAATTGGTCTTACCAATTTATTGATAACCGATATTCATCGTAAACGGATCATTTCTCATATCGGTATCAAATGGACAGAACATTCCGAGAGATAAAACTCGGGACCAGTTTCCTCAGCAGATTTGTTTTGAGGGGACTTTTTAAGACTTAACTATTGGTGTATCGCACGCCTCGTTTTTGAGCCTATATCGATACCCAATAACCTTATCTCAAACAGAAGGTAATAGTACGATGACCGAAAAAACTGAACAGTTTGCAGCCGCGTGGGAAGGTTTCACCGCTGGCGATTGGAAAACTGAAGTCAATGTGCGTGACTTTATTCAAAAAAACTACACTCCTTATGAAGGCGACGAGTCTTTCCTAGCTGGTGCTACTGACGCTACAACCGAACTTTGGGACAAAGTTATGGTTGGTATTAAGCAAGAGAACAGCACTCACGCACCAGTTGATTTTGATACCAAACGTGTATCAACTATCACTTCTCACGAAGCCGGTTACATCACTAAAGATCTAGAAACTATCGTTGGTCTACAAACAGAAGCTCCGCTTAAGCGCGCTATGTTGCCAAACGGTGGTATTCGTATGGTTGAAGGTTCTTGCGCTGCATACGGCCGTGAACTAGATGCTGACGTTAAATACGTATACTCAGAACTACGTAAGACGCACAACCAAGGCGTGTTCGATATCTACACTCCAGAAATCATGCGTTGTCGTAAGTCTGGCGTATTGACTGGTTTACCAGATGCATACGGTCGTGGTCGTATCATTGGTGACTACCGTCGTGTTGCGCTATACGGTATCGACTACCTAATGCAAGACAAGTTTGCTCAGTTCACTTCTCTTCAGTCTGATTTCGAATCTGGCGAAAACTTGTCTTACACTATGCAACTTCGTGAAGAAATTGCAGAGCAGCACAAAGCACTAGGTCAAATGAAGAAGATGGCAGCAAGCTACGGCTTCGACATCTCTCTACCTGCGACTAACGCTCAAGAAGCTATTCAGTGGACTTACTTCGGCTACCTAGCTGCTGTTAAGAGCCAAAACGGTGCGGCGATGTCTTTAGGCCGTACTTCTAGCTTCCTAGATATCTTCATTGAACGCGACATCAAGAATGGCGTGATCACTGAGCAACAAGCTCAAGAAATGGTTGACCATTTCGTAATGAAACTACGTATGGTTCGTTTCCTACGTACTCCAGAATACGATGAGCTATTCTCTGGCGACCCAATCTGGGCTACTGAGTCTATCGCTGGTATGGGTCTTGACGGTCGTACACTTGTAACTAAGTCTAGCTTCCGTTTCCTACACACATTGTACAACATGGGTCCTAGCCCAGAGCCAAACATCACAGTTCTTTGGTCTGAGCAGTTACCGCTAAACTTCAAGAAGTACGCGGCTAAAGTATCTATCGATACTAGCTCTATCCAGTACGAAAACGATGACCTAATGCGTCCAGATTTCGAATCTGACGATTACGCTATCGCTTGTTGTGTAAGCCCAATGGTTGTTGGTAAGCACATGCAGTTCTTCGGCGCGCGTGCAAACCTTGCCAAGACAATGCTTTACGCTATCAACGGTGGTGTTGACGAAAAACTTAACGCTCAAATCGGTCCTAAGTCTGCTCCAATCACAGACGAAGTTCTGAACTACGATGACGTTATGGGTCGTTTAGACACTATGATGGACTGGTTAGCAACACAGTATGTGTCTGCACTAAACGCTATCCACTTCATGCACGACAAGTACTCTTATGAATCAGCTCTAATGGCGCTTCATGACAGAGACGTACGTCGTACTATGGCGTGTGGTATCGCAGGTCTTTCTATCACTGCTGACTCACTAGCTGCGATTAAGTACGCAACAGTTAAGCCAATCCGTGATGAAAACGGCATTGCTGTAGACTTCGACATCGAAGGCGACTATCCAAAGTTCGGTAACAACGACCCACGTGTTGACGATATCGCAACTGAATTGGTTGAGCGCTTCATGGCGAAGATCCGCAAGATGAAGATGTACCGTGATGCGATCCCAACTCAGTCTATTCTTACTATTACTTCTAACGTTGTTTACGGTAAGAAGACAGGTAATACACCTGACGGTCGTCGCGCTGGTGCTCCATTCGCTCCAGGTGCTAACCCAATGCACGGTCGTGATGAAAAAGGCGCAATTGCTTCTTTAACATCTGTTGCTAAACTACCATTTGCTCACGCACAAGACGGTATTTCTTACACCTTCTCTATCGTACCTAACGCACTAGGTAAAGATGATGATGCACGTAAGGCTAACCTAGCAGCGCTTATGGATGGTTACTTCGCTCACAACGATAACCGTGAAGGTGGTCAACACTTAAACGTTAACGTTATGAACCGCGAAATGCTTGAAGATGCAGTGGTTAACCCAGATAAGTACCCACAGCTAACGATTCGTGTTTCAGGTTATGCAGTACGCTTTAACTCGCTAACACCAGAGCAGCAGCAAGACGTTATCACACGTACCTTCACTAAAGGTCTGTAAGTTAATTTAAGTGTCGATTCGGCTGATGCAACGCTAAGCGTTCATCAGCCTCACAGGAGTAAAAATGGCAGTAATCGGTCGTATTCATTCAATTGAATCCTTCGGAACAGTAGATGGGCCAGGCATCCGGTTTATCACCTTTATGCAAGGCTGCTTAATGCGCTGTCTCTACTGTCATAACCGCGACACTTGGGACTTACACGGTGGTAAAGAAATGAAAGTCGATGACCTGATGACTCAAATCATCGGTTATCGACCTTTTCTCGAAGCCAGTGGCGGTGGTGTAACCGCAAGCGGCGGAGAAGCGATACTACAAGCTGAATTCGTTGCTGAACTTTTTAAAGCCTGTAAGAAAGAAGGTATTCATACCTGTCTTGATACCAACGGCTTTGTTAGAAAGCACACACCCATTATCGATGAATTACTCGATAACACAGATTTAGTGTTACTGGATATCAAACAGATTGATGATGCAAAGCATATCGATCTTACCAATGTCAGTAACCAGCGTACGCTACAGTTTGCAGAACACTTGCATAAGCGTGGGCAAAAAACATGGATTAGATATGTGGTTGTTGGCGGATATACCGATGATATCCCATCAGCACAGGCACTAGCCGAATTTGTCAAACCTATGACTAACGTGGAAAAAGTCGAACTATTACCCTACCACGAACTAGGTAAGCACAAATGGGAAGCTATGGGTGTGGACTATGAGTTAAATAATATCTCTCCACCAAGCACCGAAACCATGGAACAAATTAAGAAAGTCTTTACTGATATGGGAATAAACGCGGTTTATTAACCGCGTTGTAATGCTTATAGCCTATAAGCTAAAGCTCTTCCCAGTAACTGGCGTCTAAGCGTTCGAAAGCCGCTTTTAATATGAGTGCCATATCGAAGTAACACGCTTTAGCGCCAAGGGGCCGACAATTAACGCCCAATTGCATTAACTTAGTCGATAACTGGTTACCCCAGTCAAGTAATGAGAGTGGTAAGGGATGGCGAGAACGCCAACCGAGCCAGAGTAAGCCTTGAACAGGCAAGCTCATAAAGAACAATGCGATAGTTATCGCCTGGGGCAGATAGCTCCAGCCATGCAAATACAACTGACTCGCTGCAGCCAAAAGCGCCAGTAATGGCATTAGCGGCAATGCTAGTTTAGTGGCTCGCATAACGCGATACTCAGGAAAGTAATAACTGAGTTGTCGAACCATAGGCCAGGTCTTCATATAACGTCGACCCTCGCCCAATGTTTTGAGAACTTGAATGCTCAACGATGGCACCTATAAATAAAATTAACAGCCTAACTTTAGCATAAACACTCAGTCTGCCCCAAGGGCTAGCACTGAGTATGACACCATTTTGCTCTTTTAAAGAGCATACTTTACGACTTCGGCTATAGTTGCCATATGAAGTTTTGTTATCCGGTGAGTCAAACGGCTTCACCATTTATTGCGAAAGGTTTAAACATGTCAAACAAACTGGTATTGGTGCTTAACTGTGGTAGTTCATCTCTAAAGTTTGCAGTAATTGATGCGCTAACTGGCGATGATCAAATTTCAGGTCTAGCTGAGTGTTTTGGTCTTGAAGATTCAAGAATCAAGTGGAAAGTTAACGGCCAAAAGAGTGAAGCTAGCCTAGGTGCTTTTACCGCTCACAGAGAAGCTGTTGAATACATTGTTAACGACATTCTAGGTGCTTACCCAGAAATCGCTGCAGAGATCCAAGCTGTTGGTCACCGTGTTGTTCACGGTGGTGAAAAGTTCACTCACTCAGTAATTATTGACGAAACTGTTGTTCAAGGTATTGAAGATTGTGCCACTTTAGCACCGCTTCACAACCCAGCTCACTTGATCGGTATTCGTGCTGCACAAGCATCTTTCCCATCACTACCACAAGTTGCTGTGTTTGATACTGCGTTCCACCAAACTATGCCAGAAAAAGCGTACATCTATGCGCTTCCATACAAGCTATACCGCGAAAACGCAATCCGTCGTTACGGCATGCACGGTACTAGCCACCTATTCATCAGCCGTGAAGCTGCTGCTGCACTAGGTAAAGACGAAGCTGACACAAACATCATTTGTGCTCACTTAGGTAACGGCGCATCTGTTACTGCTATTAAAGGCGGTAAGAGTGTTGATACTTCTATGGGTCTAACCCCACTAGAAGGTCTGGTAATGGGTACGCGTTGTGGTGACGTTGATCCTTCAGTTATCTTCCACCTAGTTAACCGTTTAGGTTACACATTGGATGAAGTTGAGTCTGTACTGAACAAACAAAGTGGTCTGCTAGGTATTTCTGAACTAACTAACGATTGCCGTGGCATCGAAGAAGGTTTCGAAAAAGGTCATAAAGGCGCTACTCTAGCACTTGAGATCTTCTGCTACCGCCTAGCTAAGTACATCGCTTCTTACACTGTGCCACTAGAGCGTCTTGACGCTGTAGTATTCACTGGTGGTATCGGTGAAAACTCAGACCTAATCCGTGAGAAAGTACTTAACTCTCTAGCTATCTTCAACTTCAACGTAGACAAAGAGCGTAACGCTGCTGCACGTTTTGGTAACGGTGGCCAGATCACATCTGACGAAGGTACTGTTGCTTTGGTAATTCCTACTAACGAAGAGTGGGTTATTGCACAAGACGCAATCGAGTTGATCAAGTAACTGACGCTTAACATCGATGCAGCTAATACTTTGTATTAGCTGCTGTTAGCGCAGTTTAGTTTTTAGTCATACAATGTATGACATCATCGAGTTTTAAGAGGTCATTATGTCTCGTAACATCATGCTCATTCCAGTAGGCACAGGAGTTGGTTTAACTTCTATAAGCCTAGGTATGGTTCGTGCACTAGAGCGTCACGGCGTTAAAGTACGCTTTTTCAAGCCTATCGCCCAACAGCGTCCAACTGATACTGGCCCAGAGCGTTCAACAACGATTCTGAGCAAGTCTCCAACGGTTAATCCTCTCGAGCCTTTCGAGATGGAGCACGCAGAAAAGCTGATCCGTGCGGATCAAACTGACGTGTTAATGGAACAGATCATTGCTCGCGCAACTGAGTGTGCTGACGATACTGAAACTTTAATTGTGGAAGGTTTGGTTCAGACTCGTAATCACCCATTCTCTGATGATGTTAACCATGCTATCGCTAAAGCACTCGATGCTGATATCATTTTTGTTGCAACTCCTGGCAATGAAAGCCCAACAGCATTGATGAACCGCCTAGAGATTTCTCATAACTCTTGGGGTGGCAGCGAAAACAAACGTCTAATTGGCGCCATTATCAACAAGATCGGCGCTCCAGTTGATGACGAAGGCCGTGCGCGTCCAGACCTATCAGAAGTTTTTGATCATGACGAAATGCCACGTCCAGATGCAGCAAGCATGTTCCAACTTCCAGGTAAGAGCCCACTACGTATTTTAGGTAGCGTGCCTTACAACCTAGATCTTGTTGCCCCACGTGCATCAGATCTTGCTAAGCACTTAAGCGCTAAGATCATCAACGCTGGTGAGATGAACACTCGTCGTATGCGTAAAGTGACTTTCTGTGCTCGCAGCATTCCAAATATGGTTACCCATATTAAAACTGATTCGCTACTTGTGACTTCTGGCGATCGCTCTGACGTTATCGTATCTGCATGTCTTGCATCAATGAACGGTGTTAAAGTCGGTGCCTTGCTGCTAACTGGTGGCTATGAGCCAGAGCCACAGATCATGGAGCTTTGTGAACAAGCATTCGAAACGGGTCTTCCTGTATTCCTAATCGATACTAACACTTGGCAGACAGCCCTAAACATCCAGCGTTTCGATCACGAAGTGCCTGTTGATGACGCAGTACGTATTGAACAAGTTCAAGAGTTTGTTGCTAGCCACATCGATCAAAGCTGGGTTGAAAGCATCACTAAAAATTCACCACGCGAACACCGTCTATCGCCACCAGCATTCCGTTACAAGCTAACAGAACTTGCTCGTGCTGCGCGTAAGACCGTTGTTCTACCAGAAGGTGATGAGCCAAGAACCATCGAAGCGGCAGCTATTTGTGCTGAACGTGGTATTGCACGTTGTGTACTTCTAGGTAACCGTGAAGAGATTGAGCGTATTGCAAACCAGCAAGGCGTTGTATTAGGCGAAGGCGTTGAAATCGTTGATCCAGAAGCATCACGTAGCCGTTATGTTGAAGCTATGGTTGAACTACGCCGCGGCAAAGGCCTAACTGAAGTTGTTGCTAAAGAGCAGCTAGAAGACAACATGGTACTCGGTACTATGATGCTAGCTCAAGGCGAAGTTGACGGTATCGTTTCTGGTGCAGTAAACACCACAGCGAACACCATTCGTCCGCCACTACAGTTAATCAAAACTGCACCAGGTTCAAGCCTTGTATCTTCAATCTTCTTCATGTTGATGCCAGATCAAGTTTACATCTACGGTGACTGTGCGATTAACCCAGATCCAAATGCAGAGCAGCTAGCTGATATCGCAATCCAATCTGCAGAATCTGCAATTGCATTCGGTATTGAGCCACGCGTAGCTATGATCAGTTACTCAACAGGTAGCTCAGGTACGGGTTCTGATGTTGATAAAGTACGTGAAGCTACACGTATCGCAAAAGAGAAGCGTCCAGATCTTATGATCGATGGTCCACTACAGTACGATGCTGCAGTTATGCCAAACGTTGCACGTTCAAAAGCGCCGAACAGCCCTGTTGCTGGTCAAGCAACTGTATTCGTATTCCCAGATCTAAACACGGGTAATACAACATACAAAGCGGTACAACGTAGTGCTGATTTGATCTCTATTGGTCCAATGCTTCAAGGTATGCGTAAGCCAGTGAACGACCTATCACGCGGCGCGCTAGTAGACGATATCGTTTACACCATCGCTCTAACTGCGATTCAAGCGGCTCAAAACGAACAAGCTTAATTAGCCTCGTTTTAACCCCAATAAAAAGCCTGCATTTGCAGGCTTTTTTGTATCTATCGTAAACTTATTCATTACTAATAGGTTGAACGGCCATAATGATGAGCACCATAGCTATAAAGCTGCGTTCATCACCTCCTCCACTACACCGCATTTCCCTAAGAGGTGGTTACACAGAAGTGTTGAACTTGCTTTAGTTAAATGCCCTCACAGACCTTAGCCTCGTAATTCTGATTAAACACTGCTAGCTAATCATCAGCTCTCACACTGGGGGAGTCATTTTGTGGGTCAACAACGATGAAATACCTCTCCCCCCCTGTCTTCGCCTTTAAACTTAGCCCAACATACCCAAACAAATTACTTTTTATTCAATAACCTAATAATAGCAGAGAGAGTTATCAGTGAAAGAGGAGTAATGAAAGCAGTTATCATCTGCAAGGACGAACGGCTCAACTTGGGTAATATAATGACCACAATAATCATGGCTTAATATCAGTTATCAACAAGTGTTCAGAAAATGATCGCTAGATCGTTAATGGAATAAATCTTGAGGGGATTCGATATATCATTTTGAGAGAAAAACGGAGTTACACGGGAATGAGTCAAAAAACAACCAGCAGATTTAATGCTTATATATTAATAGCTTAAGCACGTTAAAAATAGTCTTCAACATACTTGTCCACAGATTCTGTGGATAACCTAAATAAGTCATTCATACAGATATGCCTCAGATCGCTACTCAGGTCAAGCTTTTCATTCGATCAAAACGAAAATCTTGCGTTAACGCCTAAGAATCGTAATACTGCACTAAATTCTTCATTCCTAAAATTATGATTAAACCTCTTCTACTCATCGCCGCACTTATCTCCATCGTGGCTTGCAGCCCCTCACAAGAGCATAGCAGCAATATTAACAGCTCAGAGAGTGCTTCCCTTCGCAGCCCTGAGTTAACGTCTCTAGGCTTTTTAAGTGCGATTTACGTTGATAGAGATGTAGATAAAGCCAAATTATATGTTGATGAATCGCTTAAAGAGATCTTAGGCCACTATTACATTGCCTCTTCGGTGCAACGTTATGTATTAAACTTATCAATGACGGATGTCGAGCTAGAAGTTGATGAGGTGGATATCGATTTCTTTCGCAAGTTTACCGATGATGTAACCGTTATAGTGAAAATAAAAGGGCTGCGAGGTGGACAGGAGTGGATCGATGATAGAACCTTACGTCTACATAAACGCAATGGTAACTGGATAATCGTGGAGATCATGCCTGAAAAACGTCAAGTGAACGGCTAGTGACTTTCGAGCAGAAACTGACTTGTTTACGCTAAATGCTCCTCCAAAACAAAAAATAGCAACCTTATGGTTGCTATTTTACTATTAAAGCTCTGTAACGGGCTTTAAGCGATTTTCCTTAATCCAAAAACGCTTCTTCGTCCATTTCAACTGGTAGAGACTCTAACATCTCATCTTGTAGTTGATAATATGCGCCTTCGTATTCCTGAACTTCCATAACGACTCCAGATCTTTGATTAAGGTGTAGGGTGCAAAGGCATGTCATCAATATGTGACATTTCGCCTTTTTTAAAAACATGCCAATTATGCATTGTCTTTATGGGGCGAGTATAACAGCTTAGGCACACCACTTACAGAAAACTTTCAGAATTAGATGCCGAAACCGGCCTAAAACCACAAAAAATCATAAATCACAGCCAAAATAGGTCGCAAAAACTGAAAGGCTTTCAGTTTTTAATTCAAAAATTAGCTTAACCGCTATTTTTATATATCTAAAAAGTATGTTTAGCGAAAGTGCACCACAGCAGACAAGGCTTTTAGTTAACC
>NZ_JAKEVD010000026.1 GCF_022398325.1 Shewanella sp. Isolate13 | reverse complement strand
TTATTAAGGCGCAGCAGGTGACTGATCTTGATTATGGCTCTGCTCCTACTGCGAACCTCACCATGGCGTTAAAACGACTTAGGTCGCCAATGCAAGGAACTCCAATGCTCAACCCTATTTGGTTACACACTTTTAAGACCCTAATTGATACCGGACACTTTACCCAAACCGCTGAAAAATTAAATATGACTCAACCGGGTGTGAGCCAACAGGTAAAGAAGCTAGAGCAAGCTTGCGGTCATGAACTCATTAAAAGATTCAACAAGCAGTTTGAAATTACCGAGCAAGGTAGACAGGTTTATCAGTACGCTATCGAGTCTGCTAATAATGAAACCAAGCTGATAGAGAACTTAGGTTTTGACGCTCCCCACTCTGGATTATGCAGTCTGTCTTGTTCAGGTGCCTTAGCACTGCTGTACTACCCAGAATTACTTAAATTACAACAACACTACCCTGCACTCTCTATTCATTTAGAGGCCGCTCCCAACCATAAGATCCTAAAAGAGATAGCCGAAGCTAATATTGATCTTGGATTGGTCACCCACAACCCCAACAGCAGCGAGTTCCATAGCGTCCCCATAGGCCATGAACCCTTATGCCTTATTTTGCCAAAACACTACGGGGATAAAGTGATCGATTCGAACGTTTTGAATCGATGTGGTGTCGTCAAACACCCCGATGCGGACCATTATTTATCCCTCTATTTTGATCAATGTGCCACGCCAGAACTTACCGGGCTAAATATTGAAAAGCTACCCACGGCTAGCTACGTTAATCAACTTAGCCAAATTCTGCTGCCAGTTTCTATGGGGATCGGCTTTACGGTTCTTCCTAAGAGTGCATTCGATAGTTTTCCCCATAAAGAAAGGCTCTGTGTCCACATGCCAAAAACTGCGGTTACCGAGCAAGTTTACTTAGTTCATAAGCGTAACCGCCAGTTACCTGTGCGCTATCGAATAATTGAAGAACTGTTAAAACACTGCCTAAGCAGCATAGAGCAATCTGGTTAATAATCATGCAAAAACCATCTTACTCGGCTTAAGCGTGTAATTTATTTACACATTGCTGGGTTATTCACTTTTTGAACAGCAATTATTGTGCGAAAATACCCCCAAATAAGTGGTTAACTTTCAGTTAACCACATCTAATAACAGTCGCTGCCGTTCCTACAAGCCGAAACATCACTTACTTGTAAAAATAAGACATCAAATGAATTCATATTCGCTCAAGAAAAAAATTCTTCTCTCTGTTGTACTCGCCTTTTCCGTCGTGATCGGACTTCTATCATGGCAAAGCTTTTCTAGCCAAAAGCAACTGCTATTGCAAAGCAGTGTGGATCAGGTGCGTCAACTTGGTGAACAACAAGCTAAACGAATAGATGAGTGGTTAGCCGACCGACAAGGGATCGTGGCCGCTAGCGCCGCTAAAATAGATGGCGACAGTTTAAATGTATTACAGCAAGCGCAGCTATCTGGGCCTTTTGAACTGTCCTATTTCGGTTCTCAAACAGGCCAAATGCTCGATTCAGACCCGAGTATCGACCGCACCGGATATGATCCTCGCAGCCGCACTTGGTATCAGCAAGCGATGGCGAAACAAGGCCCAATCTTAACTAAGCCCTATATCGATGTGGCCTATAACATTTTAGTCGTTTCGATGGCGCAGCCTGCCCCTGGCGGTGTAGTAGGCGGCGATCTATCCATTGCGAGTCTTGTCGATAGTGTTAACAGCATGCAGCTACCCGCGAAAGGTTACGCCATCATGATGCACAAAGATGGCACCGTTATCGCCTATAAAGATCACGCGAAGTCGATGGGACCGATTCAAAATATCGATCCACAACTGAATGCTCAGGTCGCATCGAAAAGTCGCCAGTCAGGAAGTCTATTGCCCTTGTACTTTCAAAGTGAGGGCAGAGATAAGCTAGTATGGGGAACCGAGATCCCCAATACCGACTGGGAACTGATTTTTGTTCTAGATAAAGACAGCCTAGAAGCGCCACTAACCACCTTGTTACTGACACAAGTTGGCCTCGCGACATTAGCGCTAGTCGTTAGTATATTAGCCATCTCTTGGTTCTTAACGATTCTGTTAGCGCCACTTGGCCGTGTATCTCAAGCCCTCGCTCATATAGCTGACGGTAATGGCGATCTCACCCAACGCATTGAAATCGACAGCCATGATGAAGTCGGTGTATTGGCGAGCAGCTTTAATCGCTTTGTCACTAGCCAACATCAGCTGATCAGTCATATTCGTCAACTGGCCAGTGAACTAGAGACCGATGCTCAGCAAAGCTTAGCTACTAACCAAAATACGGTAAATGAGCTGCAGCGTCAGCAGCAAGAGGTCACTATGGTTGCGACAGCCGTTACCGAGATGGCAAGTGCAACCCATGAGATCGCCGCAAATGCCGAAAATACCGCAACGGCCGCTCAGCAATCGGCCACCAGTAGCGAAGAGGGCAAAGGCTTAGTCGATAAGACTCGTAGCACCATCAACTCACTCGCTAATGAGGTCGGTGAAGCAACAGATGTCATCGGTGAGCTAAATCTGCATGCTCAAGCGATTTCGGGTATTTTGACCACCATTCAAGGTATCGCCGAACAAACCAATTTGTTGGCACTAAACGCTGCAATTGAAGCGGCTCGGGCTGGTGAACAAGGTCGTGGCTTTGCCGTAGTTGCCGATGAGGTGAGAGTCCTATCTCGCCGCACTCAAGACTCGACGCAAGAGATCTACACCACGATAGAGACGCTACAAAACACGACTCAAAAGGCCGTGCTATTGATGCAAAGCAGCCAAGGGTTAGCCAGCAACAGCGTAGTCGATGTTAACGCA
Organism: Shewanella sp. Isolate13; assembly: GCF_022398325.1. Lineage (GTDB taxonomy): Bacteria > Pseudomonadota > Gammaproteobacteria > Enterobacterales > Shewanellaceae > Shewanella. The sequence goes on along the minus strand of NZ_JAKEVD010000026.1, from coordinate 66,249 downwards.
GCAGCTCAGGCACTTGAGGAGATCACTCAAGCGGTGAATGTGATTTCTGATATGGCGAGCCAAATTGCCACTGCAGCCGAGGAGCAGACTCAAGTCACCAATGAGATCACTCAAAATACCGTCGCGATTAAAGATGTCACCGATGACATCACCGAATCATCGATGGAACATTTAAATCAGGCACAAACCCTTAAAGATAGAGCCGATAACCTTAACTCTAAGGTCGAAACCTTTATCCTGTAAGTGATAACAGCAGCAAAAAGGCAAGTCTATCGGCTTGCCTTTTTTATTTAGCACCACGTTACTTGGCGCTACATTATTTAGAATTGAGTGCAGGACTCAAACGCGCCACCCAACCACCGCTAGGCGCCAGCTGGATTTTAATCTGGCTTTGAGCCGTTACCGCTTCACTCTTAACGGAATAATCACTTGCATAGCGATGGGCGTTCGCTCCATCGGCAATACTGTACATTTGGTACTGCGCGTTATCGCTACCAAGAAAGCTCAAATCTAGGCTGAATTCCCGAGCCTTTGAGTTACCCATCACGCCGATAAACCAATGCTTTCCCGAACGTCTCGCAATAATAATATGGTCGCTTATCTTGGCCGAAAGCACCTGAGTCTCGTCCCATACCGTTGCTACACTGGTGATAAATTCGGTGCTTTCATGCTCGCGAAGATAGTGTGATGGCGTGTCGGCGAGCATCTGCAGCGGACTTTCAAACACCACATACATCGCCAGCTGGTGAGCCCGAGTGGTCTTGCTCATCGGGCGATTAAAGTTAATATCAAAGTTTTCAGGTTGGGCGTTCACCATGGCGCCTGGCGTGTAATCCATCGGGCCAGCAAGCTGGCGAATAAACGGCAGAGTTAAGTTATGCTCCGCGGTGATGTAGTCGGCCCATTTATTATGCTCCAGCCCCCGCACACCTTCTCGAGTGATCACATTGGGGTAAGCGCGGCGTAAGCCCGCAGGCTTATATGAGCCATGAAAGTCCACCAAGAGTTTACGCTGTGCCGCTAGCTTGGCGATCTTCCAGTAATAATTGACCATGGCCTGATCGTCTCGCTGCATAAAATCGACTTTTATCCCAGCAGCGCCCCACTGCTCAAATCTATCCAGTGCCACTTCAAGCTCATTGTCCAGGGTCTTCCAGATCACCCAAAGGATCACATCGACTTTTTTACTCTTACCGTAAGCGATGATCTCTTCGACATCGATTTCATCGACAACATTGAGGACACTGTCTAAGTGATGCCAGCCTTCATCTAACACTATGTACTCGATGCCATACTTAGCCGCAAAATCGATGTAGTACTTATAGGTTTGAGTGTTGATCCCTGCTTTAAAATCTACATCAAATATATTGTTAGCATTCCACCAATCCCAAGCCACTTGACCTGGCTTGACCCAACTGGCATCGATAGCCAGTTCATCGGCCAACAAATAAGACAGCTCATTGGTGAGCAGGTCTGCATCGTTTTGCGCAATGGCAAAGACACGCCAAGGAAACAGAGCCGAGGCTGGTGAAGTGCTTATCGCCTCTCTGCTAGCAATATAATCGGCACGCTGAATAATATGCTCATTTCTATCCGAGTCTTGCTTAAGCTCGCTCTTGAGCACAACAGTAGGAAAGCGGGCGTTAAGCCCTTGTTTATCACTACCCTCAAGCCAGAGGCCGGGATAATCTCTTAAGCCTGTCTCGGTAATAACCAGCTTAATATCATCTACATTCACTAAGAGCGGTAAGCTAGCAAACTGCTCGGCGCCAATTTCCGATAATCGCTTCGGTAGATAAAGGCGTTCGTTATGGCTAATGAAGCTTGTTTCCTCGGGAAAAAGTAGCCGATGATCGCCATCAAAGTTCAACGATACTGTTTCACTGTTAACCACTAATAGCCCATCTTGCTCGGTGGTAAAACGGTAGCCCATACCTTGATCGAACAGCCTAAACGTGAGCGCGAGCTGGTTATCAAAACGCAGCGTCAGCTGATTATAGTGCTCTTGCACCCGTTTAGATTTTTGCTGCACATGGGGCTGCTGTTCACGGTTAACAGTAAGGCGCTTAGTATCAAAGACCTTAGATTCACTTAAGTACAACGTCATGCCTTGAAGCACGATATCGGCAACGGACTCTTTCAGCACCGACTTACCCGACACGGTAAGCGAATAACGAACGCCTTTTTCTGCTGGATCGCTGACAGTTAACCGTAACTCGCCGCTGGGCGAGGTTAAGATATACGGCCCTTTAAGCTCTGCCGCATTAGCGGCTCCAATAGCACTTAGCAATAAACCGAACACTAAAAAGTTAGCGAAGCGAATAACTGAACGACTAACAAAACCAGCAGCTAAGCCGCTAGCTATCCGGATCTTTATTAATAATTGAAAAGGTAATGTCTTCATAGATCTCCCTAGCCAAGCTTGAACAAGCAAAGCGTCGATTAAACAGTCAAAGCCATAAAAAAGCAGGTTAAGTGGTATTCACTTAACCTGCTTCGATTGCCCAGCCTTATAGGCTGACACTGATAGGAGACTGACCGTCCCAGCTAAACTGCTGCAGCTCGCCCTGCTCCTGCTCTATGGTGACATTAAAACCTTGCTCACTGCCTTCTACACGGCTTACACAAACATCGAAGTGACTCTCAAACGCACGAATATGCTTCAAGCACATACTGTCCCAAGTCGCAGGCAGATAAGGCGCAACATCGAAACGTTTGAAACCCGTTGGCTCGATACCAAAAATGCCTTCGGTTACCACGCGGGCATAGAGCGCACTCTCAGCTGACAAGTGGCGCTGATCGCCCTCAGGCCAAGCTTCTACAGCGTAAGGTACGTGTTCACCTAGTAATCGCTTGCGTGAGTAATATTTAAAGTAACGCATTGCGGTATCCGTTTCTTGGGCCGCAAAAATGCCTCTAAAGGCATACAAGGTTGCACGGTCCCAGAAGGTTTTATTACCGGCTTCACTGTAGATCCCATCTACACTCCATAAGTGATCAGACAAAACAGCAGCAAGGGTTTGATCTTTTCTGTCAAAAACACCAAAAGAGAATGGCAGCGCAATCCAGGCTCTTAGCTTATCGTTTCCTTGATAGTACTGATAAGTATCGAAGCCTTGCACATTGGCGCCAAAATAGGCCTCGATATCGTTAGCCAGCTTTTTTGCACGCTGTTGATAGTCACTAGCTAAGGCGTTACGTCCAAGCTCATTGTTCAAGTGGCTAGCCGAGATCAAGGCACCATAGGTCAGCATATTGGTGCTTAAGTTGACATCGCCCGCGGGAAAACGCCCTTCTAGCTCATCGCTGTCCGATGCAATCACCCCCTCATCCGTTTGCTTAGCGAAACTAAAATCGATACACCAATCGATCAGCGGTAGCAGTGCTTTGGCCTCCTGCTTATCACCATAGGCCAGTGCAAAACGGCTAGCGCCATAGGCGATCATAGCGCAGTCACCTCTATCGCCTGCACCATTCCAGATATCGTCACCTTCGGCAATAATCGATGACGGAATCGCCTTGCCCTCATCATTCATAAAGCGAGCAAAGTGTTCAAAACTATTAATCGCTGACTCGTTACCAACATCATTGCCGAGAAACGGAAAGAAGGGGTTGATATACTCCGCCTGATCGTTGGCCCAGATAGCGGCGTAATAACGTCCGCCGCCCGGAGCATGCATTAAGCCGCCTTTAGTTCGAAAAATAGACTCGGCGCTGCGTAACTTGGCAAATTCAAACATCTTATTGATGTTTTCATCGGGCGTGATCAGCTGCAGGTTTTGATTCAGGCTCGCCACATACGTATCACGCAGCGCAATCTCTTTTGCACCATCAAATTGTCGATTTTGTCCCGCTTTGGTGGCCTTAAAGTCCAGATAGACGGTCAGGCTTTCATCCGGTGCGAGGTTAAATTCGCCCGCCTTATCACTGCTGGCTTCGATTCGATAGCTACCGTAAACTCCCTCTTCGGCTGGAGTATCTATGCGGTAATCAAGCGCATCGATACTCAACGCCACCGCCTTATCGCTAGCATTACTAAAGGTCAGCGCCTCAATCATCACTGGCTGCGTGGTGCTCGGAGATAACAGACGCGTGAGGGTAATACCTTGCCCAATTTTACTCGTCAGGGTAAGACGACCATCGATTCTCGCCTGTTTAAGCTGCTCTTGCTCGACAATTTGACCATTAACGGCAACGCGGGGCGAAACAGAAAGCGGGAAATCATGGATAAGGCTGGCATGGGTATCGTTTGGTATGGTACGCAGCATAGGCCACACCAACTTTCTTGTTAGAGTCAGTGAGCCATCGGCATCGCTGCCATAATAGATAATGGCAGAGGCTTGCTCTCCACTCATTTCGATATGGTCTTGATGGCTATCGTTCACATCCCAAACTAGGCCATTATCGGTAAGCTGCCAACGGTCGTTAAGCGTATCGGCTAATCCGTTTAAATACTGCTCTTTTTCTTGTGCTTGGGCAGCGTCACTGGCTAGCTTACTTTCAATTTGAGAGTCATTTGAACAGGCGGATAAAATAGCGATGGCGCAGGCTGAGGTGGCAAATAGTTTTCTCATAGTTATCTCGTGATATAGGGCGATATTCAAGTCAGCGACTTAGCTAATAACCCAGCAATATCATCGCAGGTTATTAAAACTAATCAAAAATTCATTAAAACTGATTGAAGCACGAACCGTCACAAGCACTCTTACTAAAAAGCCGTTAAGCCTTCCTAAAAAATCACCTTAACCAATTACCTTACGCCTAAACTCCAGTGGTGACATGGCAAATTCACGCTGAAAAATATCGTAAAAACGACTCACAGAACCAAAGCCTGCTTCAAGGGCAATATTGAGTACAGGGCTTTGAGTATCAATGAGTAACGCCTGCGCATGCTGCAGCCGAAGCTGATTAATATACTGCTTGATCGACACCTTCATCACCCGATTAAATAACTTCATGGCATAGTTTTTATGTAGGCCCGTTGAGCTTGAAACATTTTCAATTGTGATTTTTTGATCGTAATTGTCGGCAATATAACGCAGCATAGTTTGAATATGGTTTAAGCCGCCGAGGACCTGCTTATCTTCCAACGTCTCTCCCTGTTTAGTCACACGCTTGGCTAACTCGAAGGTACTGTAATCTTCTATGGACATGCGCCTGATCCTACCCCGGATCTCATTAATTACCTGACTCGCTAACAAGGGGACTTGACGCTTAATATCACTTTCCCAGATCTGAGTCAGCTCTTTGTCGCAACCGTATAAGCTGTCTGAGACGATAACCTCGCCGTGCAGTAACTGGCTCACAAAGTGACTGGGCAACATCCAAGTTAAAAATGATTGTAGGGGAATGTAGATATTAACCAGTTCACCATCACCACGAGAAGCCGTCATTTGATGGGGGAAAGAAGCCCAGAAGATGATCATTCGCCCTTCAGGCACAGTGATCTCTTGGCCATTAATCAAATAATCTGCCGAGCAGTCAAATAGATAATTGATCTCTATATGGCCGTGCCAATGGCTATGGGGCATGACGGCCGGTTTTTTGCGATGAAAGCCAAACTGAGTATCCTGAGCTTGCACAGCTAATGGACTGGCTTCATTAAAGGAAATTTTCTCAACCCATTCAAACATCTGTCTAACCCCGCCCTTGCTATTAGGAGTCAAGCTAACCCATAGGCCTTAGTTAAACAATTGAAAGTTACTAAACAAGAATTGAGGTTGAGTTTATGGGAAGCCCTATGTACCCGCCTTTTTCCTCACAGCTGGTTTCTTCGTCGTGGCTGCTCTCTTAGATGTCGCCTTAGTTGTTGCTGTTTTTTTAGTTGCAGATGTGGCCTTCTTGCCCGAATAACGGCGCTTCTTAAAGCCGCCATCAGGCGCTTTAACTCCCTGTAACGATGTCGGTAACTGCGCGCCAGCCTGTGAGATCAACTGCTGCAGTGATGCCAGCAAAGGCTCCATAAAACTCTGGTACTTTGCCTCTTTGCGGCTTATAGCATCGAGGTTATTTTCCCAAAGCGCAGTCATATCGGGTGTCGTCGCACTCTGAGGTAAACTGTTTATTAAGCCTTTACCGACCTCTGTCGCCAAAATAGACTTACCTTGGCGAGTTAAGTAGTTGCGCTTAAACAGCAGCTCGATGATCCCGGCTCTCGTCGCTTCAGTACCTAAGCCGTCAGTCTCTTTTAAAATTTTGCGAATTTCACTGTCGGTAACATAACGGCTAATGCCTGTCATGGCACTGAGCAGAGTGGCATCAGTAAAATGCTTAGGTGGCTGAGTCTGCTTCTCCAGTAGCTCACCGCGCTCGCAAAGCAACTCTTGGCCTTTTTTAAGAGCGGGAATATTGGCTAAATGTTCATCGTCATCGGATTGTGACTGCACTGCTTGGCTTTTTTCTTGATCCGCTTTCGTTGACTGCTTGAGTAGTTGTTTCCAACCAAGCGCCACCTCTTGCTTGGCCTTAGTCTTAAATAAACCACCAGCGATGATGATCTCAACTTGGGTCTCTTTATAAAGATAAGCCGGATAAAACTGCATCAGGTACTGACGTGCGATCTGCAGATAAAGCTGCTTTTCCGCCTGACTAAGGTTAGATAAGTTTGCGGTTTTCTCGGTGGGGACGATGGCATGATGAGCATCGACTTTCTTGTCGTTCCACGCCTTAGATTTAAGTTTGGCATTAGGCTGCTCGCAACCATCCACCAATTCGCTCGCACCGCTCAGCACCGCACCGATAACACTCGGCGCTAGAGCATGTTGTTCGACAGGGAGATAGCGGCTATCTGAGCGGGGATAAGTAATCAGCTTGTGTTTCTCATATAACGACTGACAAGTATCGAGCACAGATTTTGCGCTCATGCCAAAACGCTTAGCCGCATCGATCTGCAGCGCCGACAGGCTATAAGGCAAAGGGGCATTTTGCTTCTTGTCTTGCGCCACCACCTTTTCGACCCTTGCGCTTTGACCGCTTATACGACCAACGACGTTCTGCGCTAACCCTCTCGACAGCACTCGCCCCTCTTCATCCATATAGGGCTGACAAGCCTCGCTCGGTTGCCATTTTGCGCTAAAGCGCTCTTGATTATCGGTGGCGAGGTGCGCCAACACCTCATAGAAAGGTTTAGAGACAAATTCTGCAATTTCGGCGTCACGGCGTACCACTAAGCCGAGCACAGGAGTTTGCACCCGCCCGACAGACAGCACACCTTGATAACCGACCTTACGCCCTTGGATGGTATAAGCCCGAGTCATGTTCATACCATAGAGCCAATCGGCGCGAGAGCGCGCCAGCGCCGATGTCGATAACGGAATAAACTCACGGTTTGAGCGTAGTTGTCCCAGCGCTCTTTTCACCGCTTGCGGATTTAAATCGCTGATCAACAATCGCTGAGCATTTTGTAACTTAGCCCCATTCACACCGAGGTGGGCGATGATCTCATCGACTAACAGCTGTCCCTCTCTATCTGGGTCGCCCGCATTAACCAGCTGTGAAGCCTCCTTCACTAAGCCTCGTAGCACAGCAATCTGGCCACGCATCTTATATTTAGGCTTCATCTTCCAAGTCTCTGGCACGATGGGCAGATGCTCAAACTTCCATGACTTGTATTCTGGCGAGTAGGCATCGGGCTCGGCTTGCTCAAGCAGATGACCAACACACCAAGAGACGCAATCACCATTGGCTGCACGAATAAAGCCATCGCCTTTCTTTAGCGGTTTAGGCAACACATCAGCAATGGCTCTTCCAAGGCTTGGTTTTTCAGCAATATATAAGATCATGAGCAAGAATTAGGATTACTGTATAAATTAACAGTAACTGTACCTTGAAGCGCCAAAGGGTGCAAACGAAAGGCGAAACGCTACAGCTATTTGCAGCGGAACTGGTTAGCTTTTATTCAAAGAGTGTAAATTTTATTGAGAATAATTCTCATCTAGTGCTTTAATGGCTCAAATTAATCAAGGGGAGATAACCATGCTAGCAAGCTTAAGCCCACGAGGGGTTAGACTCGACAAACTCATGCTGTATCATTTTTTGCTAATAACTTCTTGGCTACTTATCCTCTCCCCTTTTATTTATTTTGCCTTTGGTGCCGCACCATTAATATTGACGAGCCTTTTGCTCCCGCTCACCTGCATTAGCACTTTAATAGGGTTAAAATTAGGTCACGGCTTTGGTAAAAACGCGTCAACGTTGCTGTTTGCAAGCTGGATGGCAGTCTGGGCACTCCATCTCTACCCCGCTATATAAGATGGGCTATTGCAGACAAACATTTCCTTGGCAAGCGAGTCAACGCAAGCAAACCTCTCCAACAGTCTTGATAGCGCGTTGAATTCAAGACACAAAAAAGCCGAGCAATCGCTCGGCTTTTTTAATTAACTTTGGCGGCTTATGGATGACAAACGTTATGCATCTCTAAGTTAGTACCGATATCTTTACTACGGTTCGCCTTAGCATCGTCGTTACGTAACTGAGTAAGATGATCTAAGTAAGCTTGGTCAACATCATTGGTGACGTATTTACCGTCAAATACTGAGGTTTCAAAACGCTTAACCCCTGGGTTTTCCTTACGTACCGCTTCAACAAGATCCTCAAGTGACTGGAAGATCATGCCATCGGCACCGATCAGCTTAGTGATCTCTTCCACATCTCGCCCGTGAGCAATCAGCTCATTGGTGGTCGGCATATCGATGCCATACACGTTCGGGAAGCGGATCTCTGGTGCTGCAGAAGCGAAGTATACTTTCTTAGCTCCCGCTTCACGTGCCATCTCAATGATCTGCTCAGATGTCGTACCACGCACGATTGAATCGTCCACCAATAAGACGTTCTTACCCTTAAACTCATCACCAATCGCGTTAAGCTTACGACGTACAGACTTCTTACGCTCTTGCTGACCCGGCATGATAAAGGTACGACCGATATAACGGTTCTTTACGAAGCCTTGGCGGTATGGCAAGTCCATATGACGCGCGATTTCCAGGGCGATATCGCATGATGTTTCAGGAATAGGAATAACCACATCGATATCATGATCCTCCCACTCTCTCTTAATCTTCTCACCCAGCATGGTTCCCATGTTCACACGGCTGCTATAAACAGAGATGTTGTCGATGGTTGAGTCTGGGCGTGCAAAATAGACAAATTCAAAAATACAAGGAGAGTAACTTGGTGAATGTGCGCATTGGCGAGTATAAAGCTCACCATCTAGGGTAATATAAACCGCTTCACCCGGCGCAACATCACGCATAAACTCAAAGCCAACCGCATCGAGAGCGACACTTTCAGATGCGATCATATACTCGGTGCCAGACTCCGTTTCATGCTTACCAAGCACTAACGGACGAATACCAAATGGATCTCTAAACGCAACGAGACCTTGACCGATAATCATCGCGGCAACGGCATAAGCACCACGAGTAATATCGTGAACCTTTGCTACCGCGTTAAACACGTCATCGGCACTAAGATCATCAGAAGTCGTCTGTTGCAGTTCATCGGCGAGCAAGTTAAGCAGCACTTCAGAGTCTGAGGTGGTGTTAACGTGACGACGTTGCTTGATTAGACGCTCATGTAACTCAACCGTGTTGGTTAAGTTTCCGTTATGAGCTAAAGAGATACCAAAAGGAGAGTTGACATAAAACGGTTGAGCTTCGGAAGCGCTAGAGCTTCCTGCTGTAGGGTAACGCACGTGACCTATACCTGCATTACCTTGCAAACGTTGCATATGTTTTGGCTCAAAAACGTCTTTCACCAAACCATTGGCTTTACGCAGTCTAAACGCGCTGCCATCAACGGTCACAATGCCAGCAGCATCCTGTCCACGATGCTGGAGCACAGTCAGTGCATCATAAATGGTTTGATTAACCGATGACTGGCCAACTATTCCGACAATACCACACATGGGTAAGCTTCCTCATTGTAAGATGTTCTATTATTTAATATTTTCGCCTTAAGTGAGACTTAATATCCCTACCTAAAACCAAGTAATGCTTTAGTGCATTTTATATTTTGGGTACAAAGCTTGAGGTGTTTTCCAAGTAGTCAAAGAACCACTGGATCACAACTCCAAATTCGGGCACGAGTGTAGAGTCCTGCCACCAATCTGTGTTGGGTGCTCCGGTAAAAGCATCCATAAAAAACAGTAACGCGCTAACGATCAATGCGCCCCTAAGGGCACCGAAACACAAGCCAAGCACTCTATCGGTACCTGACAATCCGGTTTTAGAAACCAATTGACCTATTAAGTAATTAACCAGGGCGCCAAGAATAAGGGTCGATACGAACAAGATGGCAATCGCCACACCGTTGCGAACCATTTCATCTTGCATCTGAGTAAGGTGCGTAGCGAGTTTAAGATAAAACTGGCTAGCAATAAAAAAAGCAGCAAACCAAACCACGAGAGACATGGCTTCTTTTACAAAACCACGAACCAAACTGATCAAAGTTGATAGTCCGATAACGATAATTATGGCGTAATCAATCCAAACCATTTAAGAAATTATCCAGCATAGGGTTTAAGACGGCGCGATTCTAACAGAGACAGAGTTATTTCTCACGCTTTCGCGGCGAAATAACTTTTTCTCGGACAAAGACAATCACAATTTATTATTTTTCAACGGGATTATAAGCAACCACTCGTCCTTTAAGCTCGGTCAACTTCTCGATATCGGCTTGCATACGGCTTAGCTTATCCTTAGAAACATTTGGGCCGACAAACACCTTAGTCAACTGACCATCAACTGGCTTGGTCGGCAAGGTGTATGCGGTAAAACCTTTATCACGAAGACGTTTAACTAGCCCTCTGACGTTGGCCGCATTATTAAAGCTGCCCAACTGAATTGTCCAAGCAGCCTTAAGCTTAGCGGTAGGCTTTACGGTTTCAGTCGCAGGCTTATTGACTGGCGTGCTGGCCACCTTAGCTTCCGACTTTTGGCTCTGGCCGCTCTCTTGGGCTATGTGCCAAGAGTCGTCACTGTCTCGTTCGTCATCAGCAGATTTAGATTTGGAGCCTCCAGCGGATAAAGAGCCATCAGCGGGCACAGTGCCCTCTGCGGACGCATTACCATCGGTGCCAAGATCGAGCGTTTCAATATCCTGCGCAGGCAGCTCACTTGTTTGGATTTCAGGTCTAAGAGGAATCTCAGCAAACTGCTCTTCTTCGCGCTGCTTTTTACCATCCAATATATCGGGTAAAAAGATCACCCCTAATGCCACAATGACGATGACACCAACCAGACGGTTTTGGAATTGACTAGACAAAATTCTCTCCCTTAAACAAATCTTTAAAGCCTGCAACAGTGTAAAATGAGCCAAATACAATTACCACATCTTCTGGGTGTAACTGCGATTTCATCGCCTCCCAGGCGGCGCTCATCTCGGCATATGTCGAGGCCGTAACACCTGACGGCATCAAGGCTGCGAGTTCTGCCGCCGTAGCGCCCCGTGGTACAGACAGATCGCATAAGAACCACAAGTCCACATCGGCAGATAAAGTCTGCAGCACCGAGCGAGCATCTTTATCTTTTAGCATGCCGCAAAGCGCAACTAAGCGACGTTTTGGCATCGATGCTAAACGAGACTGCAGGTAGCGCGCCGCATGAGGGTTATGGGCCACATCCACAATCACACGAGGTGAGTCGTTAAGACACTCTAAACGCCCCGCGAGCTGTGTGGTTCCAACCGCTTTGGCAATAATGTCTGCAGAGATCTCTGGACAAAGGTGCTCTAACACCGCAATCACAGTGGCCGCATTAGGCTGAGGCAAATAGGGAAGCGGCAAGTTATCTAACTCAAAGCGCTGGCCATGATAGTGCCAATCTTTATCGCCACAGCGATAACTAAACTCACTATCGACTCGGTATAGTGATGCGCCGACTCGATTAGCCACATCCAGTAGCGAGTTAGGGCAATCCGGCTCCCCTACAATAGCAGGTCTATTGGCTCTGAAGATCCCGGCCTTTTCCGCGCCGACCAGCTCACGGGTATCGCCTAGGTAGTCTTGATGGTCTAAATCGATAGAGGTCACCACCGCAATATTGGCATCGATTAAGTTGGTCGCATCTAAGCGGCCGCCAAGACCGACTTCAAGCAACACCACATCCAGCTTTGCCTGTTTAAACAGGTATAAGCCTGCAAGGGTTGCGTATTCAAAGAAGGTTAATGAGATCTCGGCGCGCGCAGTTTCGATTGCCTCAAAAGCGGCAACCAGTGACTCATCACTCGCATCGACGCCATTGATCCGCACGCGTTCGTTATATTTAAGCAAGTGCGGCGAGCTATACACGCCGACCGTTCTCCCTGATAACTGCAACGCGGCCTCGAGCATGGCACAGGTTGTTCCTTTACCATTGGTGCCGCCTACAGTCACGATCTTAGTCTGGCCAAGGTCGTTTAAGCCCATGCGCTCCGCGACTTGTGAGACTCGTCCAAGCCCCATATCAATTTCAGTTGGGTGAATCGCCAACAAGAAACCTAACCAAGTATCCAATGTTGCCCCCTTTTCGGGTGCAACTAAGCTTGCTTTGTTATTCACAAAAATTTATCCATTAAAAGCGTGAAAGATCTATGCCCTAATTAAGCGATTATCTGTATTAAGCTATCATCCGTAACAAACATTAAGCGCGGCTTATGCTTATATTGAGTGGTCGACATGGCTAATTTCAGCTTAAATTCGCCATGTCGCTAGGTGCCTTGTGAAAATTAGTCCAGCATGAATAGTGGGCCAAGCGAAAGCTTAGGCAGCTGATAACTTTCTGGGTACGTCACATCCACAAGGTACAAGCCATTGGGTTTAGCCGTTGCCGCGGCCTTAGTTCTGTCTTTAAGTGCCAATAGCTGCTCAATCCACTCGACTGGCTGATTGCCTAAACCGACTTCTAATAATGAACCGACAATATTTCGTACCATATGGTGCAAGAAGGCATTAGCCTTAATATCGACACAGATATACATGCCTTGACGAGTCACGTTGACTTCATGCACACAGCGAAATGGCGTATTAGACTGACACTGAATGGCTCTAAAACTGGTAAAGTCCTGTTCTCCAAGCAAATACTGCGCAGCTTGATGCATCTTCGCTTCGTCAATATCCCCTGGGTAGTGACTCACACCACTACGCAAAATACCTGGACGTAGCTGATGGTTGTAGATCATGTAACGGTAATGTCTCGCCGTAGCGGTAAAACGGGCATGAAACTCATCATCAACGATTTTAACCCAACGCACCGCAATATTGTCCGGTAGGTTAACATTGACGCCTAGGCTCCATGCCGACTCTTTTCGAATCGCATTTGTTTCAAAATGAACCACTTGGCCTGTCGCGTGAACGCCGGCATCGGTGCGACCTGCACACTGAACAGCAATAGGCTCATTCGCTACGATTGAAAGCGCTTTTTCTAGTCGCTCCTGTACTGTGTCAACTTCCGCCTGACGTTGCCATCCGAAATATTGACTACCATCGTACTCTATACCTAGCGCAACTCGCATTCCACACCTCAATCACTCGGTTAAACAGTTACCCGATGCGCCTGTTACTGTTTGGCTAATACATCGAATAAACGAAATCTTTTAATAGCCGGCGATTCTAGCATACTCAAGGTAAACGATAAGTATAAAAAAGGCGCCTATGGCGCCGTTTTTATACTGTTATATTTAAACTAACTCTTTGAGTAAGCCTGCGGCCTCGGCCTGCTGACGGTCATTACCATCAAGCTCAACCTCTTTTAACAGCGCCCGGGCACTGTCACTATCATCGATCTCAATATAGGCGCGGGCCAAATCCAACTTAGCGTTGACCGAGTTTTCCTCATCATCGACATCTACCATAGGGGTATCCCCCTTTAAAGAGTCTAAGTCACCCATATCGACATCTAGCTCCTTATAAAGATCAGTTTCACCGTTATCTTCATCGGCTTCGCTCAAGAGTCTGTCGATATCGATAAACCCATTATCTTTCTGGAAGGTGGTTAAGTCGTGCATCGCTACCGCACTCTTACCTTCGCTATTTGCACTCGCCTCTTCTGCATCGAGCGCTGCTAGGGCTTCATCTACTGTCAGCTTACTATGATCATCGAGGGTAAAAGTCTCATCATCGGTCAGAGCAAGATCGATATCCTGTGAACTGCCCTCAGATGCTAAGCCTTTAAGTAACTCGTCATCGGAAAGATCTGCGGACGCATCATTTGCAACACTGAAATCCAGTGTAGTTTCAGTATCATCGTCCTTCTGGTTTACGATGCTTTCCCAGTCAATAGCGTTTTCTTCAACCTTCTTATTCCCCTTGAGGTCATCAAAGAAACCACTCTCTTTCTCACTCTTTGGTAGTTGAGTTTCTTCGACTTTTACCTCAGGCTCTTTTGAATCAAACTCTTCCTCTGGCAGCGTAAAGTCGAGTAGCTCTTCTGAGGCGTTGACCTTGCTCTCTTGACTAGGTTTAAGACTCGCGCTATCAAAATCACTTAAGTCGAAATCTAGGCTATTACTCTCTTGAGTCTTTGTCTGAGCAGGCTCCGTTATCTCAACACTCGGCTCCTCACGTGACTCAAGTTTCGCCTCTGTTTCTAACTCTAACTTCGAAGTGAGCTCTGCTTCAGCCTCAGCGACAGACTCACTCTCAACTGCTACTGGAGTCTGAGGCTCGGCACTTGGCGCTTCAAGGTCGGCAAGTAACGCATCGAGTTCGCTATCGAGCTCACTCTCAGGCTTATCTGCATCGGTATCCTTATCTAACTCAAGCTCGGCCGCGATTTCAAAGCCTGCCTCTAACTCGGCGGCCATCTCATCTGAAAGTGCATCGATATCTTTGTGGTCATTAGCGTCATCTTGAGGTTTATCTTCTCCCTCAAGCTCTGCCAATAATGCATCCAGATCATCTTCACTAGCCGCTGAAGGTTCAGCATCACCTGCAGTGCTAGCCAGCTGCTCCTGTGCAGACATGTCCTCTGCAGTGGGCTTATTAAACCCAGCTAGCAAGGCATCGATGTCATCATCTTGACTGCTAGTTTCAACCTCTGTTGCCTGCTCTTGTGCAGACACGTCCTCTGTTGCGGGCTCGTCAAACCCAGCTAGCAAGGCATCGATGTCATCATCTTGACTGCTAGCTTCAACCTCTGTTGCCTGCTCTTGTGCAGACACGTCCTCTGTTGCGGGCTCGTCAAACCCAGCTAGCAAGGCATCGATGTCATCATCTTGAGTGCTAGTTTCAACCTTTATAGCCTGCTCTTGTGCAGCTTCATCCTGAGCTTCGTGCTCCTCAAAGCCTGCTAGCAGCGCATCTAAATCGTCTTCTTGGGCACTGATTTCTGTAGCTGTTGTATCGGTCGGTTCATCAAAGCCAGTCTGTAAAGAGCCGAGAGCGTCTTCAGCGGGTTTATCTTCAGGCTCATCAAACCCTGCCAGCAACGAATCTAGATCGTCTTCTTCTGCCGTTTTCGCCCCAGCATTAAACTCATCCCCTTGTTCCTGCTCACCCATGGCCTCGGCCCACAAGTCATCTAACGACTGGCCTTCATCTAGCGCCTCTTCGACCACGACATCTTGCTCTTCAGCCTGACGAACCACACTCGCGGTCGCGATATCTTGTAATGATTTGTCCTCATCATGGGTATCATCGGTATCGAGATGGACAGCTAAATCATCGGCATCATCGGCTTTAGCTACATCTGGCTCAATCGCTTTATCTGCAGCGAGTGCATCTTTATCCGCTGTCAGTTGCTGTTCATCTTGCGACTCCGCAGCACTGTTTTCGTTTCGACGACGGATAAACAGCCAGAATAAAGCCACGACAAGTAATGCTGGAATTACGGCGCCTGCCACCAACAGCAGTGGGTTATCCATTATGGTTCGCCACAGATCTGACGTTGGCTTCTGCTTTGGCGCACTCAATGCCGCAAGTTGCTGCTGTTTAAGTTGCAGCTCTTGATCTAGCGCTTCATTCTCAGATTTAGAGTCTTGCAACGCCTGTTTTAGCAGGGCGTTCTCTTCTTTAAGCTGGGTAATTTCCTGCTGAAATGCCTCTGTATCCGATGAGCCCACGACAATTTCATCACTTGCTCGGGCAAGCTCGTCTTTTAACTCTAGATTTTGTGCCTGACTCTCTTCGAGTTGCTTGGTTAGTGCATCAACCTCCGCTGATAACTCTGCAATCAGTGGATTAGGTTTCGCGGCCACTGGTGGTTTAGCGATGATGGTCGCATTAGCGCTTTCAACTTTTTCGGCCACCGCTTTTGTCGTCACACTCGGCTTATTTGGCTTAGCGACAACAGCTGAAGACCAGTTACGGTCGTTACGCTCGGCACGGGCTTTAGCATCGGCCTGAGAGGTCTGCAGCATCACAGCTTTCGTCGGCACCAATAAAATCATGCCGCGCTCTAAGCTATTATAATTCTTACTTGAAAATGCATGGGGGTTGGCGTCATACAGAGCAGCCATGACTTGATACACAGTAACGCTATTATCTGGCTTTACGGCTTGAGCGATACTCCAGAATGTATCTGACGACGTTGTCGGGCCATATTGACGAACGCTCAGCTCATTGAGTTTTACTTGACCATCGGGACCCGTAATTTTTAATGGCTCAGCAACAACAGAATTAATCGAAGGGGCGGCAATAGCCACTAACCCTGTGGCAAATAAACCGACAAGATGCGAAGTGCGAAAGTTCATCAATCCTTCCCTTTAAAGCACGCTGGAGTCACCACCCTGGTGACGAGCTTTAGGCATTGTATTTATTGAGATTACTATAAACTAGATTCTACTGCCCTGCTACTGTTCACAACTTTAAAACATAAAAAGCCCGCGTAATGCGGGCTTTTTAATCAGATTAGCTAACTGCTAGATTAGAAGTTAGTAATAATCTCTAATCAAAACCTCTGCAATCTGGACACTGTTTAATGCAGCACCTTTACGGATATTATCTGAAACAACCCAAAGGTTTATGCCATTTTCGTGAGAGATATCTTTTCTTACGCGGCCAACATAGACAGGATCTGTCCCCGCCCCTTCGGTGACAGCCGTTGGGTAATCTTCATCACCTTCAAATAGCTCAACACCGACAGCACCACGTAACACCGATTTAATATCTTCGGCGTCGACAGGTTGCAGTGTCTCTAGGTGAATCGCCTCTGAGTGACCGTAGAAGACAGGCACACGTACCGCCGTTGGGTTAACCACTATGCTATCATCACCGAAGATCTTCTGCGTTTCCCACACCATCTTCATCTCTTCTTTGGTGTAGCCATTGTCCATAAACTTATCGATCTGTGGCAGTACGTTAAACGCAATCTGCTTCGGATAAGTCTTAGGCTCGACAGGCAAACCTTGTAGTAGCTTAGCGCACTGACCTGCTAACTCTTCAATCGCCTGCTTACCAGACCCCGAAACTGACTGATAAGTTGCCACGTTAATCCGCGAAATACCGTATGCATCATAGATAGGTTTTAGCGCAACCAACATCTGAATCGTCGAACAGTTAGGGTTAGCAATGATATTGCGGTTTCTAAAGTCTGCAATCGCTTCTGGGTTCACTTCAGGCACCACTAGTGGTACATCAATGTCATATCTAAAGTGCGAGGTGTTATCAATAACTACACAGCCGTTTTCAGCGGCAATAGGCGCCCATTTAGCAGAAACATCACCACCAGCAGAGAAAAACCCTATTTGAGCCTGTGACCAGTCAAAGGTGTCTACATCTAAAATTTCGACCTGTTTACCGTGGAAGCTTACCGTATTACCGGCGCTGCGACTGCTGGCTAATGGATATAAATTAGCAACCGGAAAGTTACGCTCTTCGAGGATCTCAATCATTGTTTGACCCACTGCGCCCGATGCACCTAATACGACAACATTAAATTCCTGCGACATAATTACAGCTCGACTCCTGAAAACCCTAAATTGGATAACCAATTTACATCAGTTTGCCCCGTATTGCCTACCTTTAATGCACTAAATTCGCGGCGATGTGTGTGATTTTTTCTCATATGATCAAACCCCTGGTTATTTAGAAACTTTTTTCTAAATAATTCGTCATCATCGCGTAAATCATAGACAAATCTAGCCAGCTGTAATAACGCTCTTTCATCGCTAATATCCTGCACCAAAACCCGCTCGCTCCACAGTGCTGGCAATAACGAATCCATCTGTTTATTCGCCTCTATCTTTAACACTTCAGCTAATTTTTGATACAGCATATAGGTGCCGCGAGCCTTACCTTCTAACGAGTAGCCCGCGATATGTGGCGTACAAAACTCAATGTAGGGCACAAGCTCTGGCATAGGATTGGGCTCTCCCTCCCACACATCGAGGACCACTTTGACATCATCTCGCAACTGCTTAAAGTTTATCAGGGCACGATTATCGATCACCTCGCCCCGGCAGCAGTTAAGCAGCCAAGTGTTTTCACCGAGGCTATTAAGCCTTGCTTCATCAAACAGGTACCAAGTTTTATGCTCACCGCTTTTAGTTATCGGCACATGCAAGCTAATCACATCGCACTGTTCAATCAAGGTGTCTAACGACACAAAGTCGCGCGGATCGCCACTTTGCTCTAACAGCGGGTCATTTAATAGCACCTCAATGCCATAAGCCTCAAGGCACTTAGCCACCGCAGTGCCGGTATTACCGGCACCGACAACTCCCACCTTTTTGCCCTTGAGAGGACTATTAAAGCGCTGCGCAAGCTCAAGCATAGCGATAAAGGCAAACTCACCCACAGCGGTGGCGTTACACCCCGGCGCATTAGAAAAAGGAATACCACGATTTGCAAGGTAATCTAAATCGATATGATCTGTGCCTATGGTGGCACTACCGACAAATTTAAGTTGGTTATTCTCGGCCAACAAGGCTTGATTTACCTTAGTCACGGAACGGACGAGCAGTACATCGGCATCTTTCACTTGCTCAGGAGCTAACTCCCTACCGTTTACGGTTTCAATCGTACCCAAATCACCAAATAACTGCTGAACATAGGGCATATTTTCATCGGCAAGGATCTTCATCATGGGTTCCAAAAAGTGTGCAGAATGCGTGTGAGCTGCATTCTAACAAGATGGGCTATTCATTAGAAACAAAGGATTGGAAATAAACGCAGACTAAGACATTACAAAAAGGAGGAGTATCAACTATCAATTTTCTCTTTCATCGAGCCTTCGGGAGTGATTCGGCACACAGAAAAGGCTAAATTCAATCTTTATCAAAAAGTTAAATTAACAACCAGTTGTAAATGACTATTCAGCTCAAGTCTAAGCGAACTTCTTACTTAGTCATTTTCGTAACAGATAAGCGTAAAATCCCCCAGTACGGTATGAAGCTCAACTCGCCATTATTGCAGGCTTATTAGCCCTTATTATGGGTGGCTCGCACCTTACTGGCTTTATTGTGATCGATTGAAAGCACTTCAAAATTCCAATCTTGGTATTTTATATTGTCCCCCACCGTAGGAACATTTGAAGTTAACCACATAAACATGCCTGTTAGTGTTTGATAGTCTGCTTCTTTTTCCTCTGGTAAGGAGCTTAAATTTAAGTTTTCTTTCAACACAGTAACTGGGATAGCGCCATCAAATATCCATTCAGCCGCCGAGATTTGCTTAGCCCATGAGTCATTCGGGTTTGCCGATTTAAATTCACCAGCAAGCGCTTCGAGTAAGTCTTTCTGGGTCACAATACCTTGAGCATCACCGTATTCGTCCACAACCAATGCGATCTCTTCACCTGTTGTTTTTAATAACTCCAGCAATTGACTGCCAAATGTATTCTCTAAAATGGTCAAACAGGGTAACAAATTACGCATTAGATACTTGATTTTGTGTTCTTGGTGCGCAGCTTTTAATAAAAAGCGAGCAGTGGTAAAACCAAGAATATTATCCATGCCACCACGGGTCACCGGAAAAATAGAATAATCTGAACGCAATAGCCTTGGTAAGTTTTCATCCCACGACTGTTCGGTATCAAAATAAACAAGTTCACTTCTGGGCGTCATTAGTGATACCACCTTTCGGTCATCTAGCTGAAAGATGTTACGCACCATAGAGTGTTCTTGCTTTTCTATTACTCCTTGCTCAGAGCCTTCGTGCAGCAATGCATGAATATCATCTTCTGTGATTGAAGAACCATCATTACTTGAACGACCGAGTAAGCGCAACAAGGCGTCTGTCGAGACAGAGAGTAAGAAAACAAAAGGCCGAGAAATAGAGGCTAAAAAGCTAATGAGCGGGGCAACCAGAGTTGAGATACGCTCTGCATGAAATTGCGCAATACGCTTAGGTACTAACTCTCCTATCACTATCGATACATACGTTATGATAACGACCGTGGAGGCGGTTGAGATGGTGAGTGCTAGCGTAGCAGGGACACCTAAAGAGGCTAATACTTCAGATATTGGGCCAGCCAATGCCGCTTGCCCCAAAATACCATTCAATATACCAATAACGGTTATGCCAATTTGGACAGTTGATAGAAACTGTGTTGGCTCTTCAGCCAGTTTGATGGCTTTTGCTGCGGCATGACTTCCGTCAGCGGCCAGTTTTTGTAATCGACTCTTTTTTGCCGTCATCAATGCAATTTCTGACATAGCAAACACACCATTAATCAGAATTAAAACAAATAAAATGGCAATATCCAATGTGAACCTCAAATGATAAATAGCACACATGCGCTATGGTTTTATACTCTTATATTGGCTCATTGTCGATTAGAACGATAAGCCAATATAAGGGGTAAATGAGTGATAATCAGATGGAGTTGAAACGTGATAATGAGTGCTAGCGTCAGTTGTGATATTGATTTTACTGGTTATATGCTGATGCCGAATCATTCGAAACTTCATCAGCGATACACGCCGATTAACAAGCCTCCTATTTTGAGCAAGTCATAAAGCACTCGATTTAGAACAAAGGAAAGATGAAACTCAACTCACAAATAAGGGGCTCGTTTACTAATTAACTGCCTTTAACTATGGCACTATGGCTATCGATGATGAGTCGCTTTATTGTTCGCGATTGTTCACCTTTGACTCAGCTCTAGCAGTTTAGCGGCCACAAACAGATCCTGAATGGCAATACCTGAGCTGTCAAAAATAGTAATATCGTCATTGCCTACTCGCCCTACCGATGCGCCTGTAATGACCTTACCAATCTCCGTCACTTGGCCATTTGGTGAGTGTTGAAACTCACCAATAACCAGTGACTGCGCGCCATAGTCACAAAATAAACTTGCGCCGTGATACAGCTCGGCTGGTAACTCCTGCTTACCGACTTTATCTGCGCCCATGGCGGAGATATGAGTACCAGATTTAACCCAGCCTGCCTCAAATAGCGGCGCTGTGGCTGTGGTTGCGGTCACGATAATGTCTGCATGTTCACAAGCATATTGCGCGCTAGCTATTTCGCACTCGGCTTGTAAGCCTCTATCGATTAGGCGTTTAATAAACTGCTCACAGCGAAGCTTATCTCGACCAACAACCATCACCTTAGTGATGTCACGCACTTCTGCGATAGCTAATACTTCATACTCGGCTTGATGTCCGCTGCCAAAGACAGTCAACACGCTGGCATCTTTTCGTGCTAGGTAATCGACCGCAACGGCGTCAGCTGCGGCGGTGCGGTATGCGTTGACTTGTGTTGCCGCAACCACGGCAACCAGCTCTCCGGTTTCAGGACTTAACAGAAATACATTGGTGCCATGACATGGCATATTCTTAGCGTGATTTCCTGGCCAATAGCTTCCCGTCTTCCAGCCAACCAGTGTCGCCGTGGAGGCGGATTTTAGTGAAAACATCGAGTCTGCTTGAGGCCCTGCAGCATTCACCACTGGAAACAGCGTGGCTTCGTCAGTCGTGGCTGCGATAAATGCATCTTTTACTGCCGAATAGGCAAGTTGATGGGTTATAAGGTTTGCAGTTTGCGCTTCATTTAAATATTGCATGTTACCAGCCTTGAATTCGGTTCCAGATCTCATAGGTTTCATCCACGGTATCAAACACATGGTAGTGCTGATGCATGGACGCTGTGGCGCAACCATGATTAGGTAGAATATGTAATCGACTGCCTACAGGGAAATCGTCAAAATTGATCCCATCATCATTGCCCACCGATGCAATAATGCCGTGCTCCTGATTAACCGTGATGACCTGTAGGCCATCGAGCAAAGTACCATTGCAGTCAGTAACCAAACCATAACCACAATCTTTGGGTTGACCCGATGTTCCGCGATCTAAAGACAGTGCCATCCAACCCGCATCAATAAAGATCCAACCCTTTTCTCTGTTATGCCCTATGACTGTCGTCACCACGCTAGCCGCGATATCTTTTATCCGGCAAACACCGATTCCGGTCATAACTAAATCGAAGAAACCATAAACCCCGGCTCTAACTTCGGTGATCCCCGTAAGATCTTGATAACTATGAGCTGTCGGCGTCGAGCCAATACTCACGATGTCACAAGGAATCGCAGCCGCGCGTAGGTTATTAGCCGCTTTAAGGGTCATGTTAACTTCATTGTTGGCAGCTTCTACTAGAGACTCAGGATCGAAGCAAAGATAAGACTCACCGGCATGGGCTAGTACCCCATGCAAGCTCGCGGCGCCTTGATGCAGTATGTTGGCAATTTCGATAAGCAGAGGAGCATCAGGATGAATACCGCCTCTATGCCCATCACAGTCCACTTCTATCATTGCAGGAATTACACAGCTATGCAGCTTACAATATTGACTCACAAACTGCGCTTGTTCTACGGTGTCGAGCAATACTCTGACTTGAGCACCTTTCGCGATAAGCTGCTCGATTCTCGGCAATTTCCCCTCGGAAATACCGACCGCATAAACGATATTGGTGTAGCCCTCACCAGCCAGCGCCTCGGCTTCCTTCACCGTCGATACTGTAATTGCCGATGTTTTTTGTGGTAATAAATGCTCAACCGCTTCGAGTGCTCTTACGGTTTTAAAGTGAGGCCTTAACTCTGCACCTAAAGCTTCTGTCTTACTGCGTAAGCGCGCGAGGTTTTTAAGCATGAGCTGTTTATCGACCGACAAGAAAGGCGTATCGAGACTCTGATATTGACGCAATAATAGCGGGTTTGTTTTTTCACTGTATAACATGCTCATTTTCCTGAACTATCAAATAAATCATTCGGGGTTTGATGCACGTGAGCGACATCAAACCTACGAGTAGAACAATAGTATCCAAGAAGCTAGTTTTGTTTTACATTAATACTTATTAAGGTATAGATTAGGTTTAAACCAAATGATTACCACAGAAGATCTCAGGTTTATTACAACAATTGCCAGCCATAGAACCTTAGCCGATGCAGCGCGGGCCTTAAATATCACCCCTCCATCGGTGACCCTTAGATTGCAGCATATCGAAAAGAAACTATCGGTAAAGCTAATTCAGCGCCCTTCTAGGATTGTGAGCCTCACCGAAGAGGGACAGCTATTACTGGATAAAGGCCTGCCCATTTTGCGAGGCCTTGATGAACTGCAAGAGCAGCTCGATGAACTCAAAGAGCATGTGTGCGGCAAACTAAGAGTATTGGCGCCCTTAGGTTTTGGTAACGACTATATCGCGCCATTACTGGGTGAATACAAAATCATACACCCTCAGCTTGATATCGAGCTTGAGCTATCCGATAACCCTAACTGGTCTAGTCATCATAAATGGGACATCATTATCTATATTGGCGCACTCAATGACTCCTCTTTGAAAATGATCACTTTGGCAACCAATCAAAGATTTATCTGCGCCTCCCCCAAGTACCTTAAGCAAATGGGCACACCTAAAGCGCCGCAAGATCTGCTCAAGCATAGATGTATCGCATTAAGGGAGAATAACGAAGACGTCACCTTGTGGCCTTTTACTAAGCTGTCTGACAACAAGCTTGAGATGATCAGGATCACCCCAACGCTTGCCAGTAACGAAGGCCGCGTTATTAAAGATTGGGCAACATCAGGCCTTGGGATCATTATGCGTTCTGAGTGGGATGTACAGCCGCAGATAAACAGCGGTGAACTGGTTCGCCTACTGCCTGAATATGCGTTACCTAACGCCAACATTGTCGCGCTATTAAGTAGCCCAGAGAAAGAGCGCTCTGCGCGTATTTCTGGCTTTATTCAGCTATTGAAACACCGACTCAACCCGCTGCCTTGGAAGTAGGCAAGCAATACATATAAACCAAAACACGAGCAGCTTTAGTCAGTAATACTAACTATATAAGCGAGAATAAAAACAAGAGTTTGAGGGGTTAGCTGAAGATCAATTTAACCGTTTTTAGCCTATTAAGATGTTAGGCATATTAAGTCTTTAGAGCCGTGACTGAAGCTAAACTGCTAACGCAGAACAAGCGCACTTTATTGATAATAACCCTATCTTAATCTAAATTTAGCGCACATTTTGGACTGTTTTAGAAAGCACTCTTCCACTGCTCTGTGTCTACGAACCATCTCTCTTCGTAGATTTTATTGCCTTCAAACTTAAACAACACACATAACTGAGATCCGGCGACCTTATTGGATTTCCATTCGAGTATTGAAACCACTTCATTTTCGCCCTCAATTTGACGAAGTTGTGTAATCTCAAAACCTGGAGGAAGAATTTCCCCAAGAGACTCCAGCGCATTACGAAATGCCTGTCGTCCATTAAGCACATCTGTTTGCCCCGGCATGATGAATGACATGCTCTCAACATAGTCAGCCACCAAGGCATCAAAATCCCCGGCACCGACAGCTTCCCAACCACGCTGTACTATATCTACTAACGGCATTAGCCCTCTCCTATTTTGTTAACTATGGACTAACTATAGAAGGTATTGAGGCTAATTGGAGTCACGACAAAACAAGATATAAAAAAAGGAAGCCGATTAAGGCTTCCTTTTTTAATTTAGTTTGTGGCTAAGTACCAGTTACTTGTACTTACGCATAACCAAAGTTGCGTTTGTACCGCCAAATCCGAAGCTATTGCTCATCACAGTGTTAAGCTCTTTCTCGGTCATTTCGGTCACAATCGGCATGCCTGCAGCTTTTTCATCGAGATTATCGATGTTGATGCTTGGAGCGATGAAGCCGCTTTCCATCATGATTAAGCTGTAAATCGCTTCATGGGCACCCGCTGCGCCTAAGGCGTGACCAGTCAGAGACTTAGTCGATGCGATAGCTGGCAAGTTATCACCAAAGGTCTCACGCAGTGCTTCAAGCTCGCGCATATCACCTACAGGTGTAGATGTACCATGCGTGTTGATGTAATCGATAGGCGTATCGACATCCGCAAGTGCCATCTGCATACAACGCACCGCACCTTCACCCGATGGAGCAACCATGTCATAGCCATCTGATGACGCGCCATAACCGATCACTTCAGCGTAGATTTTTGCGCCACGTGCCAACGCGTGCTCTAACTCTTCGACAACCACGATCCCGCCGCCGCCAGAGATAACAAAACCATCACGGTCTGCATCATAAGTACGAGACGCTTTTGTTGGCTCATCGTTGTACTTAGTCGATAGTGCACCCATAGCATCGAAGCCCATGGTTAGCGTCCAATCCACCTCTTCTGAACCACCGGCAAACACCATATCTTGCTTACCCATTTGGATAAGCTCAACCGCGTGGCCGATACAGTGTGCACTGGTTGCACAAGCAGAACTGATCGAATAGTTCATGCCTTTAATCTTAAATGGCGTTGCCAAACACGCGCTAGCAGTGCTCGACATGATGCGTGGCACAATGTATGGACCAACGCGCTTCACGCCTTTTTCACGTAATGTGTCAGCTGCTTGAACCTGGTTAGCTGAAGATGCGCCGCCCGTGCCTACGATAATACCGACACGTGGGTCTGAATACTGCTCTTCAGTTAAATCCGCATCTTTAATCGCTTCTTGCATTGCGATGTGTGCGTAGGCTGCTGCATTCCCCATAAAGCGAAGCGCTTTACGGTCAATATATTCTGATGGGTCAATCTTAATGTCGCCCCAAACATGACTACGCAGCTTCATTTCTTCAAACTGATCTGAGTGGGTAATACCACTGCGACCCGCTTTTAATGATTCGGTGACTTCTTGCTTGTTGTTACCGATACTTGATACGACACCAAGTCCAGTGATCACGACTCTTTTCATTATTAACTTTCCATTTTGTACATCTAGTACCAATTTTGCTGCACCAATGGTATCGCTTTTCATCCATTTAAGTGGTCAGCTTTCCATAAGGAACACAAAAATAATGCCCATTATGAGACCTTACGTATAATCTTTTCCAAAATTTGCCCATAAAAATGTACAATTCAGGGCAACTACCGCGGATTATAAAGCATATTTGCAAGCGCTTAATTTAACATTAAAGACGTAACCATGACAGTAAGTAAAACTCTTAAGCAGGTCATCGATGCCAAAACCTCTCAGAATTGGGTCATTGGTCAGCTAGGTTTAGGCTCTATTGCCACACTTCAACAGCGTATTACTCTCCTCTCGCAGCACAAAGATAAGCGGATTACGCTAAAAGTTTTTGCCGATATCAATGATGACTCACGCGCCCTTCTTGCTGATAAAGTGCTGGCGAAATTACTTTGTCCTAAAGAAAGCGTTTCTTTAACAGCGATAACAGGCTGTCAACGAGTCATAGTTAATAATGGTCGACTCA
Source organism: Shewanella sp. Isolate13 (assembly GCF_022398325.1). GTDB lineage: Bacteria > Pseudomonadota > Gammaproteobacteria > Enterobacterales > Shewanellaceae > Shewanella. Next base: position 39,627 of record NZ_JAKEVD010000026.1, on the reverse strand, counting down.
CTATCGACTTTTATCTTGGGCAATACCTCACGCAACTGCAAGCTGTGCCTATGGTTAGCAAGGGGGTTATCGATAACTGGCACATAGCTAACGATGCAGACCAAAATCAGTTAACACCAACACTGTTTTGGCAATTAGCAAAACTAAGTAAAAATGATGCGCAGTTGAGCCTTGCTGATGAATTGACTTCAGAACTCCAGCAACAGCTTTATATACAGGCCGAACACGTGGGGCTTTATCGCTATTATGCCGAAGATGATGAACCGAGTCATAAGTCACTTCGCTACGATGATATCTGTTTCCAAGAAAGAGCCGCTATGCGCGCTCAGAGCCAAGAATTACAAGCGCCTTACCCCGTTTGCCCCGCTCCATTTACTGAAGAAGTAAATCAAGGTATTGCCATTATTGGCGGGGGGGTTGCCAGCGCATGCTTAGCACTGTCACTGGCCGAACGACAGCAACAAGTCAGCCTTTTCTGTGAGGACTCAGCCTTAGCCCAAGCCGCCTCGGGCAACAAACAGGGAGCTATCTATCCCCTGCTCACTCCAGATAACAACACATTAAGTCAATATTTTCAGCAGGCTTATCTATTTAGCCTACAAAGATTGAAATCACTAGCCGCCCAAGGGCATAAAATAGATTTTGATCTGTGCGGCGTGGTACATACAGGGCATGATGAACGCAGTCGCAAGCGAGTGGCTAAGATTATCAATGGTCACGTCTGGGAGCCCGGTATCGCCCAAGCGATTAACGCCGAGCAGGCCTCTAAAATTGCGGGGGTTAAAATCGATGATGACGGCATTTTCTACCCGCAAGGTGGTTGGGTATCACCACAAGACTTCACCCGAGCGGCATTTAATCAGGCTATGACGGTTGCTGGTGCATCACTTAAGCTCAACACCGAAATCACCGACATTCACTACAAAAATGGCAACTGGTATCTCGATAGCCACAAAGAGCAGTTTGGCCCCTTTAAGGCGCTTATTGTGGCTAACGGAAAATCGATCACACAATTTTCGCAGACCCAATACTTGCAGGCTACGGGCTTTAGAGGTCAGGTCAGCCATGTTCCCTCTAGAGTTAAGCTGTCGAAACTTAGCACAGTACTCTGCGCCCACGGTTATATGACTCCGAGCAACAGTGCATTACATTGTCTAGGCGCAAGCTATGTTAAAAACGCAGTAGACACCCATTACAGCCCGAGTGAACAAATCGAGAACTTACACAAGATTCAACACAGCTATGTGGGTCAAGATTGGGTAGAGGAGATCGATGTTTCCGGCCATAGCGCCCGTGTTGGCGTACGTATGGTAACCCGCGATCACGCCCCCATGATGGGACCCGCTCCTGATCTCGACTCAATAATGAGCTTGTATCAAAACCATCAGTTAACACCTGAGAGTCGAGTCTATTGGCAAAAGCATAATGCGCCGATTCACCAAGGGCTATATGTCCTAGGCGGTCTCGGCTCACGTGGATTAAGCTCTGGGCCACTGGCTGCCGAGGCGCTAGCGGCACAAATTTGCGGCGAGCTAATGCCTATCAGTCGTGACTTTGTGGCGCTACTCAACCCCAATCGTATGTGGATGCGAAAGCTACTAAAGGGAAAAGCGTTAGAAGTAGGCGAAGAGAGTTAGCGACTAGGAGGCTACTCCCCTCTGTATTTCACGCTTGGCTCGCCAAACTTGATGATAAAGGCGGGAAATAGAAAAGCCACTCAATCGTGGCTTTTAAGACATTAACCAGGGGTCAGCGTTTGACTCTGACGCGGTTATTTGTATCTCGACTGCTGCGAATAAGCTCGTCACTGGCGATAGAGGCCGACTTGGCGAGCCTGTCATAAAGCAAGACATTTACAGAAGCGGCAAGATTCATACAACCAACCGTTGGCACATAAACTACGGCATCAGCATTATTAATCACCTGCTGACTGATGGTGCCATCTTCTGGCCCAAAGATGTAGATTGCTTTCTCTGGATGCTCAAATTCTGGTAGCGGGATAGCGCCTTCGACCAGATCGACACAGACCACTTTCACATCCGGCTCTATAGCCTCAAGCAAAGATTCCACTTTACTCAGTGGAATTGAGCTACTGGCACGCTTGGTATCGGTATTGTATTGCGCCGTTCCATTACTCGCTGCCAGCTCATAACGTTTACCGGTATAAAATACGGCATCGGCGCTGTAACATCCCGCAGCACGCATAATGCCGCCGACATTCGTTGGGCTCTTTGGATTCACAAGGCCTATAGCAGCGAAACTAATCTTACTCATAAAAGCTTAAACTCTCATCACCCTATCTATTGCGCTCAATGCCAAGCATTAAGCGGCTAGCTTCTCACTCAATTGTGTCCACGCATCGTTAACCAATGCGTAATCTGTATCACTTAGTTCTTCTCTTGCTAATGCCAAACACTCGGTCATTTTAGCTTCTAAGGCGCTTAGGCCCTGCTCACTCTCAACTTCAAGCTGTGAAAGCACAACGGCCACATGGCCTTGTAAATAACCACTTGCAAATAACGCATCATCATCACCTTCGGCAACAATGGTTTCAATCCAGTCTTGTAGTGTTTGCTCGTACTTCTCAATCATCGAGGGCTCCGCATTATCATCGATTGAAGTGCTGTTCAATAGCCATTAGAGCCAGTCACTTCAAACATCTTTTAATATCGTAAATTGACATCACTAAGCGCAGATTGACTACGCACTCGGTGACAAGTGTTATTATGCTAAATCCGGATTCGCGACTTGGTACATCACGTAATCGTGATAGCCAGTAATCACCTTGTAGTAACCCGTAAGCGCTTTATCTAATTCAGGGTCGCCACTATCCACAATTAATGGCCTACCATCAAGTGCTTTTAGCTTTGTTTTTGTCGCTAGTATAACAATATTATCTTTACCTACACGCCTTACAAGTTCAGGGCTTAGCTGCTGATTGCCTCTACCTAAAACGTGCCCTTGACCACCAATTAAAGTGATAAACAGCTTTAATGCATTATTTTCAGTGAGCTGTAATAACTCATTGGCCGAAAGGTCGCTCGCCACGAGAGCCTGATCTTGGATAAGGTCCACCCCTAGCAAGGTGTTTTCAAGCCCTAGCTCACTCATAACAGCAGCAACAGTGCTGCCCGAGCCCATGATGCACAGATTATCTTCCATCTGTTCAATCGCTTCAGCGGCGATATCGGCAAGTACCAGCTCATCACTCTCTTTACCGCCCATCTTCACCGCTTGTACATATCGCGGCTCGGCCGGCACTTGCATTTCACCAAAGCGTTTAGCACGTACCACACCTGTTCGAAATGCAGCTTCATCGATATCCATCACGTCTGCGCTCATCAAGCTGACTAAATCACCATCGAGCAACATTTTGACTACCATGCCTGAAGCGTGTGGCGTTATACCATAAACTCCAGAGTGAATTTTCACCCCAGCAGGAACGCCTAAAACTGGCAGCTTATCATCGGCGATGGCGTACACATCGCGGGCGGTACCATCCCCTCCCGCAAATAACAGCAGATCTAATGTCTCATTTAGCAGTTCGCTAACAACTCGTTGAGTGTCTTGCGCTTGAGTCTGTTGTGGTGCTTGATAGACAACGCGAGTGCTAAAGCCCATCTGCTTCGCAATCGTTTCGCCCATATCGCCCGAAGCCGTAATCACCTCGATACGCGCCTTATAGGGTTCAATCACTGCTAGAGCCTGTTGCATTCTTAGGTGTGCTTTTGGCTCTGCACCTTTGGCTATGGCCTCTGCTGCCACGCCGTCGCTGCCCTTCAAAGCGACACTGCCTCCAAGGCCTGCGAGTGGATTAATGATTAGACCTAGACGAAACTTCCCCACAATGATGACTCCATTTTTACGTTGTAGGTTAATACCCGTTAAGCGCTGTGCACCTCGGGTTTCGGAATAAATAACACGGCTAGCATAGATACAAACGCGCAAGCAGCCGCAAAGATCCAGGTTGACACGGCACCAGAACCGTCACCCCAGATAATGCCGCATAACCAAGTCCCTAATGCACCGCCCACACCAAAGCTTAAACTGGCATAAAGAGCCTGACCCTGACTGCGTCGGCTTACATCAAAATGCTTATGAATAAACTGAATCGATGCCGCATGGGTTAAGCCAAAGGTGAAGGCGTGCAACATCTGGCTTATGCTCAGGAAAACAATGTTTTCAACACCGTAAGCCAGTAATAGCCAACGCACTGCGGTTAAACCTATACTCACCACCAGCAATAGCTTTACCCCAAAACGGCCCAGTAATTTTGGCGCATACATAAACATCACAATTTCTGCCATGACGCCTAGTGCAACAAAGATCCCCGCCGCCGCTTCTGTATAACCTGCTTGTTTCAGGTAAAGTACGAAGAAGCCATAAAAAGGCCCTGCACTCATCTGCAGTAGCATTGCCGAGAGTAAAAACCAGATTAGGGCTCTATCGAAGACAAAAGGCTTACGCTTTTGTGTCTTATCGACAACGGCGCGGTTAGACGGCAGTGGTAGTGCACTGACTAACATACCAATAAACAGTGACATACCTATATAAGGCAAGATCTGCGGCCCAAAGTAATCAATGGCAAAGCCGCCACCAACCACTAGCACGATATAACCGATACTGCCCCAACTACGGATGGCACCGTATCGGTTGGCATCGTCACCTAAGGTTTCGAGGGTTATCACCTCAAGCTGGGCCAATATCGCGTTCCAGAAAAAGGTATAGACCGCGAGGCTAACCGCTAGGTAGGTTAAACTACCATCATAGAAGAAGGTCAGATAACTTAAGGCAGCAGCACCTGCGCCAATTTTAATCAACTCAGAACGCATGCCCGTTCTGTCGGCGACAATAGCCCATAGGTTAGGCGCAATGATCCGCGTGGCCATTAAAATAGCGAGTAGGAAGCCTATTTCTTGGGCGTCAAAACCACGACTATCAAAAAATACTCCAAGATAAGGCACCATGATGCCCAAGATTGAAAAGAAAAAGAAATAACATGCACAGAGCCAGCGAAGTTGCTGCTCTGTGCTTTTGGGTTGAAACATTAACGCATTCCGATAATAGGTGTACTGCTATTCACATCTATATTTTGTGCACGATGACGTAACAGGTGATCCATCAACACAATCGCCAGCATAGCTTCAGCTATTGGGACCGCTCTGATCCCCACACAAGGGTCATGACGTCCTTTGGTAACCACTTCGGCCACTTCACCTTGGGCATTCATACTTTCGCCCGGCACACTAATACTCGAAGTCGGTTTCATCGCGATATGTGCAATGATTGGTTGACCCGAAGAGATCCCACCTAAAATGCCGCCCGCATGGTTTGATGCAAAGCCTTCTGGTGACATCAAATCTCGATGCTCAGAGCCTTTTTGATTAACGACTTCGAAACCATCACCAATCTCAACGCCTTTAACGGCATTGATGCCCATTAGCGCATGAGCGATATCGGCGTCCAATCGGTCAAACACTGGCTCGCCAAGGCCTACCGGTACGCCTGTGGCAACCACTGAGACTTTAGCACCTATGGAGTCTCCACTCTTTTTAAGCTCACGCATATACTCATCTAATGAATCTAGCTTTGAGGCATCAGGGAAGAAAAAGGCATTTTGCTCAATCTGATCAAAATCGACAGTCTCAGCAGCAATAGGTCCAAGCTGTGACAGGTAAGCATGAATTTCAACGCCGTGAACTTGTTTTAGATATTTTTTAGCGACAGCTCCAGCTGCAACGCGCATTGCCGTCTCACGAGCAGATGAACGTCCGCCACCGCGATAGTCGCGCTGTCCGTACTTTTGTTGATAGGTATAGTCCGCATGTCCTGGGCGGAACAGATCTTTAATATTGGAGTAATCTTTACTGCGCTGATCGGTATTTTCAATCAGCAAGCCGATTGAAGTACCCGTGGTTTGCCCTTCAAACACACCTGAAAGAATACGCACCTCATCAGGCTCACGACGAGCAGTTGTATATCGTGAGGTACCTGGACGACGTCTGTCTAGGTCGTGCTGCATATCCGCTTCAGTCAACTCAACACCTGGAGGACATCCATCGATAATACAGCCTATGGCAACACCGTGACTTTCACCGAATGTTGTTACTACGAAATTTTGACCAATACTGTTTCCCGACATTCGATTTTAGCCCTCTACTTTATTTATTTTTATTTACCCGCGCTTTGTCGGTAAATTCCTCATCTAATACCAATCTGAATGTAGGAGTACTAATTGGTATAAGCCGCAGGCAAGCCTGCGGCTAAAGTCTATTATTCACTATCTTTATAGATAGCGAAAAGTGATTCATTTTCAACTAGCTGATCGCGAGTTAGTACAAACACACCATCACCGCCATTTTCGAACTCAATCCAAGTAAATGGTACATCAGGGAATTGCTCACTTAGATGCACCATAGAGTTGCCGACTTCAACCACGAGCAAGCCATCTTCGGTTAGATAATCGGCCGCATTGGTAAGAATGCGCTTGGTAAGATCTAAGCCGTCGCGACCCGATCCTAAACCGATCTCTGGCTCATGATGATATTCCTCTGGCATATCGCCGATATCTTCCGCATCCACATATGGAGGATTAGACACAATTAAGTCGTAATGCGGGCCTTTTGGAATCGCAGAAAATAGATCTGATTCCATCGGGAATACTCTATCCATCACCTCGAGTGTTTCAATGTTGATCTGTGCAACTTCTAGCGCATCGACACTGATATCTAACGCATCGACCTCTGCATCTTCAAATTCATAAGCACAGGCGATAGCGATACAACCACTACCAGTACATAGGTCCAGTACACGGTTAACAGGCTTATTATATAGCCAAGGACTAAAACGATTAGCAATTAACTCAGCAATTGGTGAACGTGGAACAAGTACTCGCTCATCCACATAGAACTCAAGCCCTGCAAAATTAGCCTTGTTGGTTAGGTAAGGTACAGGCAAGCGCTCTCTTACTCGGCGAATGATAAGCTCAACAATTTTATGCTTCTCACTGCTGGTTAAATTAGAGTGAATAACTTGCTGACCAATTTCTTCTGGCAGATGCAACGCATGAAACACTAACGCAATCGCTTCGTCCCATGCGTTATCTGTACCGTGACCATAATAAATATTTGCATCATTAAAACGACTGACACCCCAACGTAGCATATCGCCAATAGTACGTAATTCTGTTACCGCTTCATCAACAAAAATCTTATCCAAAATTCACTCCAACTTTTTAATTCGGACTCATTGTAACTGAACTCTATTCATATGGCATCGGATTCAATAAAATAGAGTGATGAATAAAAGCAAAGATAAAGACGATTTGGCCCTTTTTGCAGAACTGACCAAAGGCATAAAACCTTTTCAGCAAAATAAGCGCCATTTCATAGCGGCTCCCAAGGACCGAAAAATAATTGAAGAGAAAGAGCAACAGCTGCATGCCGATAGCTATTTCTCCGACACCTACCAGCCTCTTTTGCCTGTCAATGGGCCGATGAAGTGGGCCCGTGATGATATAGATAACCATGAAGTTAAGCGCTTACGTCGTGGAGACTACGTGCCAGATCTATTGCTAGATATGCACGGTATGCGTCAAACAGAGGCAAAGCTCGAACTCGCTGCACTAATCCAAGCTTGCATCAAGCAGCAAAGCCATTGCTGCTGCGTGATGCATGGGCATGGTACGGGAATATTAAAACAAAACATTCCTATGTGGTTAGCGCAACACCCTCATGTCAAAGCTTTTCACCAAGCCACTAAAGAATGGGGCGGCGATGCAGCGCTTTTAGTATTAATCGACATTGGTGACCAACCCTATCGCCGCTAATGTCTGTAGCTTATCGTTATAAACAACTCAAACCATAAAAGTCGAAAATAACAGGCCTAAAAGTAAAAAAGTGAGTCATTACTGACTCACTTTTTTATTATATTTAAGTTAGAAAACTCTCAAGCTAACAACCTACTGCATTAAAGCTAACTAATTGAGTGTGGTGCATGTTGCCAAACCAGGCTATTTCTCTCGTTCACTCTTTCAATCAAGGTCACACCAGATGTCGCGAACAGTGGAGGCTCAATGCCTGGCACTAATTCACTCACTAGGTAACCTAACAGCGGCATATGTGCGATCACTAACACATTGTTAGCTTGATACTGCTCTGCGTACGCGAGCACGAGATCGGCGACTCGACTTGGGTCGCCCGAAGGCACTAAGTCGTCTAACGTGATCCACTTATGAGGTTCAGGGAAGTGCTTACTGACTTCTTGCCAGCTTTGCTGAGCTCTTAAGTAGGGGCTCACCAGTACCAAGTCGAATTCTTTGATAGTAAGCCCTAACCAGTTGCTCATCAAAACGGTGTGATGACGGCCGATATCGGTAAGGGTACGTTCCCTATCGGAGTGGGCATTATAACCCGCTTCACCGTGACGCATTAAAAATAGCTGCATACTGCGTGGCTACTCCCAATTCTTTATTGTTATTTTTTAATTGTAGTCCGATTCTAATCGCCAACATACCGTTATTTCATTAATAATTAGTCGAATAGATCGATAACGACTAAAATATCTCATAAAAGCATCGGACGGCTGAGCTCAGAACCTTAACTCAAACCTGAGACAAATTTAATCAAACTGTCGTTAATTTGACTGATGGCAAAGGTTGTATTTGAAGATAAGTAAAAATGATGGCAAGTTAAACCATAAAGGTTAACTATCTTTTTACTCAATTAGTTAGCTTTACAGATTATGCCGCTTCAGCGTATAAATTTTGCCGAGCTAACCCGCTTGTTCATTCGTAGAATTGGAGTTTCTCTTTGCCGAAAGCTACTCAGATAAAAACCAGCCCAAACGACCACCGATTATACCGCCATACCACCCTTGAAAATGGCCTATCGGTACTGCTGGTTGAAGATAGAGAAGCGAGTCAAGCCGCAGCATCTATGGCAGTAGCTGTCGGGCATTTTGACGATCCCGTTTCCCGTCCTGGCATGGCTCATTTTCTGGAGCATATGCTGTTTCTTGGTACCGCAAAGTATCCGGACGCAGGTGAGTACTCGGCCTTTATCAATCAACACGGCGGTACCAATAACGCGTGGACTGGTACCGAACATACCAACTTTTTCTACAGTATTAACGCCGAGCAATTTGAAGCGTCATTGGATCGCTTTAGCCAATTTTTTATCGCGCCGCTATTTAATATCGATCTGGTTGACCGAGAACGACAAGCCATCGAATCGGAATTTAGTATGAAGCTAAAGGACGATATTCGACGAGTCTACCAAGTACAGAAGGAGACTGTTAACCCTGAGCATCCTTTCTCAAAGTTTTCAGTAGGCAACCTAAGGACTCTCGCAGGCGATGAAAGCGAACTAAGGGACGAGCTACTTAGCTTTTATAGCAATAAATACAGTGCCAATGTGATGACATTGTCTCTTGTTGCACCGCAATCATTAGATGAGCTAGAACGATTAGCTAAACTATTTTTCAATGAAATTGATGGAAAGGCCTTAAGTAAAAGCTATCCTGATGTACCACTCTACCCACCAGAGCTACTACAAACTCAAATCAATATTGTGCCGCTCAAAGAACAAAAGCGGGTTGCTATTACCTTCGCGCTCCCAGCTCTTGAGTCGTATTATGCCCATAAACCCCTCACCTTTATTAGCCATTTATTAGGTTATGAAGGCAAAGGCAGCTTGCTCTCCTACTTAAAAGAGTTAGGCCTCGCCAATAACCTCTCTGCTGGAGGCGGGGTAAATGGTTATAACTTTAAAGACTATAACATTAGCATCCAACTCACCGATCGCGGCCTATCCGAGTTAGATACGGTAGTAGCAGCAACATTTGAGTACATTGAACTTATCCGCCTTCAAGGCCTAGAGTCTTGGCGCTACGATGAAAGAGCTGCACTACTAAAAGTCGCATTCCAGTATCAGGAACAGGTCAACTCTTTGGACCTAGCTAGCCACTTAAGTATTAACATGCATCACTACCAAATAGAGGATGTAATTTACGGCGATTATCGTATGGATGGCCTCAGAGTTGACGAAACCAAGCAGTTACTCGCGCTGATGACACCACAAAATATGCGCGTGCAACTAGTTGCTTGCGAACTCGACACCAATAAACAAGCCGCTTGGTATCACTCTCCCTATCAAATTAAAACGATTGACCCCGACAGTATTGCGCTATGGTCAAAGCCTTCTATACGTAAAGAGCTAAGCTTACCGAAGAAGAACCCGTTTATTAATGATGAGTGTGTTGCTCGCCCCGAAAAAAGTACCGCGAAGGTCCCTGTCGTAGTAGCACAAAAGCCTGGGTATCGGATCTGGCATAGAAAAGACGATGAATTTAATGTCCCAAAGGGTCATCTTTATCTATCTCTGGACTCGGCTCAGGCTGCGGCCTCACCAAGACATGCAGCATTAACCCGTTTATATGTAGAGATGCTGCTCGATTATCTAACCGAACATACCTATCAAGCGGAAGTAGCAGGACTAAGTTATAACATTTACCCGCACCAAGGCGGGATCACGCTTCATTTAACTGGCTTTACGGGCAAGCAGGAAGCATTACTTGAGCTGGTTATCGCTAAAGCGAGAGAGCGTAATTTCACCCAAGCTCGCTTCGATCTGATAAAACGCCAAATATTGCGCGCTTGGTACAATCAATCTCAGGCTAAGCCTATCTCCCAGCTATTTACCAGCCTAACGGTTACCTTGCAAAAACGCAGCTTTGAACCATCAAGAATGGCCGAGTTACTCGAAGAGATCACTCTCGATGATCTGCATGCTCATGTAAAAAGTTTTTATGAGAAAATCCACCTTGAAGGGCTAGTTTATGGAGATTGGTTAGAGGGTGAAGCTAAAGCGCTGGGTAGACGGCTAGAAGGCATTTTATCCTTAGTAACCAAGCCAAGCCAAGAATCATCTCGAGAACTAATTGACCTATCGGGCAAAGGAACCTTGCTGCGGGAGCTCTCTGTATCTCACCCAGATAGTAGCATCATCGTGTATTATCAATCCGATGTCACAAGCCCTGAAACCATGGCATTACTCAGCCTACTTAACCACACTATGTCATCGACCTTCTTTCACGAGCTGCGCACTCAGCGCCAACTCGGCTATATGGTCGGTACGGGATACCTACCGTTAAACCGCTATCCTGGTATTATTTTTTATATTCAATCTCCGACCTCTGGCCCACAATTATTACTCGAAGCGATTGATGAATTTATTGCTGATTTCGCCTACGCAATCTTACAGCTTACGAATCAACAGTGGGAGTCAACAAAGCACGGACTCATTAACCAGATCATGGTAAAAGATTCGAGCCTAAAAACCAGAGGCCAGCGTTACTGGTCAAGCATAGGTAATAAAGACTACCAATTTAACCAAAAAGAATTGGTCGCAGAGCAAATTAAATTACTTACCCGAGCCGATCTTATTAAGTTCATTATGCAAAAAATGCGTACTAAGCATTGTGATCGTCTGGTGTTATTCAGTACAGGTGAATCTCATCAAGACCAAGTGCCTTTAGAGTCAGACAAGATGATCACCGATCTGCGTGCTTTCAAACAAGATGCAGAACAATTCGACTATTAGCTCAGCTAACTTCTAATGCTCTTTTGGTACAAGTGAATTCGCCCGTTACAGTAACAAAATAGAGATATCCATGAGTAAAAGTCATTTTCTCTCTATTGTAGAAGAAAAAAGCCCCAACACAGCCTTTTAAACTAGTGCACCCCCTGACTACTGAAACAATGAACCATACAGGGCGTTTTAAAAAGCTTAATTGGCATGGATAAACATAAGATAATAATGATTATCAGCTACAATTACTGTCAAGGCTTTTGACAATGTCATCACTTTCTGAAAAAGTGTGAATAACAATGAGTTGCCTGACAATATTGGCTAATTATCAAACTAAAAAATATGCCTAAAATTCTTATAAAATTAGCGACTACCCTACTCTTTACCATTTTATGGGTAAATTCTGCTCTTGCTTTAACGTTAAACTCCGTCTCTTTGGGCGTTTCTGATGGTTTATCACAAAGTAATGTCACCTCGATTGTTGAAGACGCGGATGGCTATATCTGGATAGGTACCGTAAACGGACTAAATCGCTACGACGGAAAAGAGTTTCGCCACTACTTCCCTTCTCCAGAAAATGACCTGCCCAGCGCATTCATTCGCAGCCTGTTTATCAGCGATAGCGGCAATATGTATATAGGAACAGACAAAGGTTTAGCTGTTTATGATCGACTGACAGACAGGGTCATCGCGCTAAATAGTGAAACCTTTATCCATGAGCAAGCTATTTGGTCTATCTCCCAAAGCAAAGAGAATATTATTATTGGAACAGAAGACTCTGTTTATATAACACAAGAAAAATCACAACAGCCAACTCTTACTCTAAAAAAATCTTATAGTGGTGACTTTAATGGCGTAAAACAAGCGCTACTATTTGAAGATGACGTATACATTAGAAACTATGCAGGCGAAGTAAGGAATGTAAATAAAAACAGTTTATTACAAATTAACAATTCAACATCGATAAAAGTCATCAACAACAATCTAATTATATTTAGTATTGATGGAGTTTTCGAAACGAACAAAAGTGCCACTAGAAAAATAAGTGAACACTCATTTCTTAGTGTGTCATCTGGAAGTGATAGCTTTGCCCTTAACCTGAATGGAATATATAATACTTTAAGACCAACGGAACCTTTATTTATAGGTGCAATAGCTATAGAAAGCAAAGATCTTAACTTTTCAAAAATAAATATATTCAGGGGGAGTGAAAAAACTTTTATAGCCAATCAAAACAAAGGATTTATAATAATTGATGACAACAACAACTTAATCCAAAGCGCCGCAAAAAATATCGGGAACGTATGGTCGATATCTAATGACAACAATCGAATTTTAGTTTCCACAGAAGATAGTAAGCTCAAGCTTTATGACTCTAACTTTAATCTTATAAAAGAATTTGAAACAGGTGTTACTGGCATCAAAACATCAACAATTATTGACGATGTAATATATACTGCTAGCAATGATGGAATTCATGCTTTAAATATAAACACTGGAAAATCACTTAAAGTTTACGAAGGTTCATTTTTCCTTATAAAGTCTACAACTAACAACAAATCATTTATTGCCGGCTCATCTGATGGTTACATACTAACCTACACCCCTCAGACTAAAACTGAAAGCAAAGTGCTTATTGATAAAAACAATCCTATTTTTGATATCTATGAGTATGAAAATGGATTATATATTTCCACTCAAGGAGGTTTGTTTCATTACAAAAAGAATAATGTTGAGCACATTTACAAAGATGAATTCGTTACTAGTCTAATCAAAACAAAAAATAAATTAATATTTGGCACAGGGACTAGTATAAAATCATATAATACGACCACAAAAGAAATTAACACAATTTACTCTAACAGCAAACCAATTTTTTCCTTAGCAATAATAGGCAAATATCTATATGCGTCATCGATTAATGAAATAATCACCTATAACATTCCCCAAAAATCAATATCAGTCCTAACCAATGAGATTGGTGCGCAGAAAGAATACAACCTTCAATCAATTCTAATAAAAGGTAAATCCTTATACATCGGTGGTATATCTGGGATTAGTTGGATACAAACTGATAGCCTTATCGCATATCTAAAAAACAGTACGCCCCCTGTTACAGTGCTAAATGGGCTTTCAATTTTCAACATAGCGGAATTACCTAGCGGTTCAATTTTAAAGAATCAGCTATCTGAAACAAACAACATAAAACTTAAATATTCTGACTATCCATTCACACTATCCTTTAGCAGTCCAGGAAGCTCATTTAAAAAGATTAACTATGCATACCAAATGCAAGGTCTATCTGATACCTATATTCATTCTAAAGGAACCGACTCAGCCACATACACCAACTTATCACCCGGTGAGTATCGATTTTCAATTTATGCCATAGACCCAGTCACGGGTAAGCAAGGGCCAACGCGAAACCTCGACATAGAGATCACTCCTCCTTGGTGGCTATCGAGTACAGCAAAGCTGGTTTACCTTCTATTCTCGCTATTCATCTCAGTATTAGTGATTAAAACTATACTGCGCCGAAGGGAAATTCAGAAGCAGATTGCTAAGAGCGAAGAACGGCTAAAACTTTCTCTATGGGGCAGCGGCGATGAGATGTGGGACTGGGATATTGAAACAGGTCAAATCTACCGCTCAAATATCTGGGGGTCGCTAGAGTTTCCCCAAGATGGCCAGCGTTCCGGTGGCGAGGGAGAAGAGAGTAATATTCACCCGATGGATCAGGAACGCGTTCGTGAGGCTCTGAATAAGCATTTTTATGGCGAAACTGACCATTTTGAAGCCACCTATCGTGTTAAGGGTAAGGCAAATGAGTGGATTTGGATCTTAGACAGAGCAAAAATTGTCGAGCGTGATGAGCATGATAACGCCGTTCGTATGACGGGAACCATTAAGAATATTAGTAACTTTAAACAAGCCGAAGAGCAGTTAAGGTTATTTGAAAGAGCCATTCAAAATATTTCTGAAGGCATGTTTATTCTCGATAGAGACTTTAAGTTTGTAGAGGTTAACGAAGCCTGCTGTGATCTAGCCATGCTAAGTAAAGACGCGTTCATTGGTAGTCTATTTAACTTCGATCTTTATCCAGATAGCTATTCAGAACAGATCCGCGCAATACTCAAACAGCAAGGGCGATGGAGTAATGAAATCGAGTCGGCGCGCGGTAACGGCACTAGCTTCCTGATGGAGCTCTCAATCGATGCAATTTACGATGAGCAAGGCGAACTGTCACATTATGTGGGGGTTTTCTCTGATGTAAGCCGCCGTAAACAGCAAGAGGAGGAGCTCAGAAAGCTCACTAACAATGATCTGCTGACCAACTTACCTAACCGCTCTAACTTAATGGTGACACTCGGTAACTTAGTTAAGCGAGACTCTCATCATACCTTAATGGTATTGGACTTAGATAACTTTAAAAAAATCAACGACTCACTTGGTCATCAGGTAGGTGATGAGCTACTAGTTCAGGTTGCTGACCGCATTCAGGTTGCAGTGCCTAACCACACCAGTATCTATCGTTTAGGTGGCGATGAATTTGCAATTCTAGTCGATAAAAACCCCGATATTGGTACCAGCGCCGTTATTGCTAAGAATGTCATTCATGCCTTTGAGACACCATTTGAACTCACGAATGAGAAAGTGGTGGTGGGCTTAAGTATCGGTATCGTGTTATATCCAGAAGATGATCAGAATGAGCAGGCTCTATTAAGAAAGGCCGATATTGCCATGTATCACGCTAAATCCGCAGGTGGTAACCGCTATCAATTCTACTCAGAATCCCTTAACAAAAACGCCATCCGCCAGTTAGAAGTGGAAAATTTGATCCGCGAAGGCCTTAAAGATGACCTGTTTGAGGTCTATTATCAGCCTAAGGTGGACTTAAAATCAGGGCAAATGGCGGGTATGGAGGCCTTAGTTCGTTTAAACCATCCAGAACACGGTCTTATTCCGCCAAATAAGTTTATTCCTCTGGCAGAAGAGAATGGCCTCATTGTCGAGATTGGTGATGTGGTATTGAAAAAAGCATGCTTTGCTGCGCAAAAGTGGCGCACGCAAGGGTTGTTCAATGGCAGGGTTGCCGTCAATTTATCGTCGAAACAGTTTGCCTTACCTGATTTACATCAGCGTATAGAGTCAATTTTACAACTCACTCAGCTACCTGCAGATAACTTAGAGCTTGAGATCACCGAAGGCACTGTGATTAAAGAGCCGGAAAAAGCCATTAAAGTCATGCAGCAACTGACGCAGATGGGCGTTAGCCTAGCACTAGATGATTTTGGGACTGGCTACTCTTCACTCTCTTATTTAAAGCGCTTCCCTATTCATACACTCAAGATTGATAAAGCCTTTGTTGACGATATAGACAAGTCGGATCGCGATCTAAAAATGGTCGACTCTATTATTACAATCGCCCATAACATGGGGCTTTCTGTTGTTGGCGAAGGAGTTGAGGAAGCATCTCAGCTTAGTATATTGCGCGCATTAAAATGTGAAGAGATCCAAGGCTACATATTTAGTAAAGCGGTAACCGAGCCTGAATTTACCAAGCTGCTACAAGATGACGCAAACAGAGACGCGAGCGACACACTTTCCACAAAAAACGGATAAAAAACACAAGCAAAGCCAACATTGGCACAACAACTGCAACTACCTTCTCATAAGTCAAAAATATTACTCTATATTTAATACTCTATGAGAAGGTACAAAATGAAAACAATAATTAAAGGATTAGTTACTTCAGTTGCATTGGCATGTTCAGTTTCAGCGGTTGCGTCTCAAAATAGCCTAGAAACACCAATTTATCAGCTATCCCCTCTCACAGATGCTGTTCAGACTAGCAATCTTGCAGGTATCCCAAATATCAAGTTTAAGCCTGTACAAACCGCTGGCATCCCAAACATCAAGTTTAAGCCTGTACAAACGGCAGGCATTCCAAATATCAAGTTTAAGCCTGTACAAACGGCTGGCATTCCAAATATCAAGTTTAAGCCTGTACAAACRGCYGGCATTCCAAATATCAAGTTTAAGCCTGTACAAACAGCTGGCATCCCAAATATCAAGTTTAAGCCTGTACAAACAGCTGGCATCCCAAATATCAAGTTTAAGCCTGTACAAACGGCTGGTATCCCAAACATCAARTTTAAGCCTGTACAAACAGCTGGCATCCCAAATATCAAGTTTAAGCCTGTACAAACAGCTGGCATCCCAAATATCAAGTTTAAGCCTGTACAAACAGCTGGCATCCCAAATATCAAGTTTAAGCCTGTACAAACTGCTGGTATCCCAAATATCAAGTTTAAGCCYGTACAAACAGCTGGTATCCCAAATATCAAGTTTAAGCCTGTACAAACTGCAGGTATCCCAAACATCAAATTTAAGCCTGTACAAACTGCAGGTATCCCAAACATCAAATTTAAGCCCGTACAAACAGCTGGCATCCCAAATATAAAATTTAAGCCTGTACAAACTGCTGGCATCCCTAACATCAAGTTTATCAATCAGGCAATGGCTTAATTTGAGGTAATGATTATGTTTGATTCTTTAAAGAAAATGCTTGGTTTAGCACAACCGATTCGTAAGAAAGTACAGCTACCTGAAGGGCTAGATCGTTTAGAAGTTATTCCTGCCAAAGGTTGGTGGAATTAAATAAGGCATCAAGATGTCTAGGAGTATGATTATGTTTGATTCATTAATGAAAGCACTTGGATTAGCAAAGCCTGCTCGTAAGAAGGTTCAGTTGCCTGATGGTCTAAATCACTTAGAAGTTATCCCAGCCAAAGGTTGGTGGAACTAGCCTAATACACGGGCTAAAAGTTCAATTAACAAAAAAAGGAGCATAGGCTCCTTTTTTGTTATCTCTGTAAAACTGACTCTCTAGACTGGTTATAAACCAATGGTTCTTCCCTGCTTACCCATCGCCTTACGGTAAGCAAACTGTTTATGAGAATTAAACAAAGGGTATGCAGCAGGGCCAAATAAAGCGCCTGCAATGGCCCAACGCTTTACTGGTAAACCAGCCTTAAATGCAGCATTTCCTATAGAATACCCTGAGTACACTAATATCAATACGATAGCGAATAACACTTATCTACACCCCACTTCAAATAAGTCAGCCTTAGCAAACACTAGCCAGCAAGCGGGACATTATATAGTCTAAGCAGAATAAATAGAACATTTTTTAGGCAGTCAATAACCGACAAGCAAAAGAAAAGCGGCACAATGTTGCCGCTTTGTTAAATTGAATTATGGTTACTACCTTCTTAGCTAGAAGCTATACAACTTAATTTTAAGCTTTAGCTAAAGAAACGAGTCCCATCAGTGGCCATCTGCTTGAGTGACTGAGCAGGCTCAAATCGATTGCCATAACGGGATTGATAGCCCTCTAAAGTCTTGACTAAGTTATCGGCCCCGAGCGTGTCGATATAATGGAAAGGCCCGCCGAGGAAAGGTGGAAAACCAATTCCGAAGATTGCGCCAATATCCCCATCTCTAGGACAAGCAATAATCTTCTCCTCAAGGCAGCGTACCGCTTCATTGAGCATCTGCACTACGCAGCGCTGAGCCACTTCAGCTGCTTCGGTGTCAACACCAGGCTTAAGTCCAAGAACGTTGTAGACCGTCTGATCCACCTCTTTGGCCTTCTTCTTACCACCATAGACATAGAAACCTTTACCATTCTTGCGGCCCTTTCTATCATCGGCTAGGAGCTTATCGAATGCTGCTGGCGCCTTAAAACGATCACCCAACTCTGACTCTAAGATAGGTGAAATTTTAGCGCCAACATCGATACCGACCTCATCCAATAACGTCATAGGCCCGACAGGAAAACCAAACTTCACTAGCGCCTTATCAAGGTGTTCGACACTCTGCCCTTCTAATAAAAGCTGCGCCGCTTCGTTCATATACAGAGCCAGAATTCGATTGACATAAAACCCTGCGCCATCTTGCACAACAATTGGGGTTTTGCCCTGCTTCTTAGCAAATGCTACCGTCGTTGCTATGGTTTCAGCCGATGTCTTTTCGTGGGCGATCACTTCAACCAATGGCATCTTCTCAACGGGTGAGAAATAGTGCAGGCCGATAACATTTTCTGGTCGGCTAGCCGCTTGAGCTATCTGCCCAATAGGTAAAGATGAGGTGTTTGAAGCAAAAATTGTATGCTCACCACATTCACGTTCAACATCTTTAACCATCTGATGCTTAAGAGATAAATCTTCAAAAACCGCCTCCACCACAATATCGGCGTCTTTAATGCCTTTATACTCAGTCGTTGTGGTCATCAGCGCCATTAAATTGTCACGTACTGCGGGGGTCATGTGACGACGCTTAACGCCCTTATCCAGTAGCTTATATGCATAAGACAGCGCATTGCTTAAGCCTGTTTCACTGATATCTTTTACGCGAGCAGGTATTTTAGCTTTCGTCGTAGTAACTGAGGCGATACCGCCCCCCATTAAGCCACCGCCTAATACCATGACCTTATTCACATCACGGGGCTTAACATCACCGGCACCAGTTTCTTTCTTCATCTCTGTCGTAGCAAAGAAGATGCTACGTAGAGATTCTGACTCCTTAGACATCACTAAGTCAGCAAAGTGACTCGCTTCAACCTCAAGTCCTTTCTCCATGCCTTTTGTCATACCTTGGCGAACGCAGTCAATGATCTTAGCTGGCGCAGGATAGTTACCTTGGGTCTTCTTCGCGACCTGTTTACCCGCCTGATCGAAAATAATGTTACGACCAGCACTGGTGCCTTCAAGCACCTTGTTAATTAAAGACTGTTTCTTTTTCTTTGCCGGACGCTTACCAGCTAATGCCATTTCAACCGCTGTGCGCAGTAAAATAGACTCAGGCACGGCATCATCGACTAAGCCCATCTTTAACGCTTGTTTTGGGCGAAGCTGTTTGCCAGTTAACATCATATCGAGTGCAGTCGTTACACCCACTAAACGCGGCAGACGTTGAGTACCGCCACCGCCTGGCAATAAGCCTAGCTGCACTTCGGGTACACCCATCATGGTTTTTGGATTAAGCGAGCACACGCGTTTATGGCAAGCCAACGCAAGCTCTAATCCACCGCCCAAACAAGCGCCATTAATCGCTGCAACCACAGGGATAGATAAACTCTCCAGCTCGTTAAAAACCACGTGTCCTTGCTGTGATAATAGCTTGGCATCGGCAGCTGTTTCGCAAGCATCGAGCATCGAAATATCAGCGCCCGCAACAAAAGAATCTTTTTTCCCAGAGACTAAAACGAGGCCTTTGATGCTCGCATCGGCCTTAATTTCAGAAAGTACTTCACTGATCTCAGGCCCAAACTCACTGCGGAGTGTATTCATGGTTTCGCCCGGTACGTCCATGGTCAGCACGGCAATACCATCTTCTCGGCGAGATAAATTAAATGTCTTTTCCATAAGAGTTACTCCACTTCCACAATCATTGCTGCACCTAAACCACCCGCAGCACATGCTGTTGCGAGACCCGTACCGCCACCACGGCGTTTCAGTTCATGACACACTTGAGTCACTAAACGCGTACCTGTCGCCGCAAACGGGTGACCATAGGCTAAAGAGCCACCAAGCACGTTGAACTTAGTCATGTCGATTTCACCGATAGCGCGATTACGCCCCAGTTTCTCTTCGGCGAATTTTTTCGAACCAAACATCTGCATGTTTGCTAATGTTTGTGCAGCAAAGGCTTCATGCATCTCAATTAAGGTTAAGTCTTCTAACTCCATCCCTGCTCGCTTAAGCGCTAAAGGCGTCGCATAAGATGGCCCCATCAACATATCTTCCCAGACATCGATAGCCGTGAAAGCATAACTCTTAATGTATCCGATAGGTGTATAACCTAGCGCTTTGGCTCTACCTTCACTCATCAAGAGCACCGCCGATGCGCCATCGGTTAGTGGCGTACTGTTCGCAGCCGTTACCGAGCCATGTTTGCGGTCAAAAGCTGGGCGCAATTTAGCGTATGACTCAAGCTTGGAGTTTTCCCGAATATTGTTATCGCGGTCGATAAAGGCTTTATAAGGCGGTACGTGCGCTACCATCACCTCTTCTGCAAGCTTTCCTGCATTCCAAGTTTCGGTTGCGAGCGTGTGCGAGCGATGTGCTAAGGCGTCTTGGTCAGCACGGCTGATATTGTAGGTCTTCGCCATCTGCTCAGCTGTTTGTCCCATAGACAAACCTGTCGAGTATTCGGCAACAGCAGGTGGCACAGGTAATAGATCTTTAAGGCCTAGGCGACGAAAAATCGCCAGTCTCTGTCCGAGGCTTCGAGCTTTATTAAGATCGACTAACGCATGGGCTAACTTCTTAGAAACACCGATAGGTAACACTGATGAAGAATCAGCGCCGCCAGCAATCCCGATATCAAGATTTCCGGTCATGATAGACTCAGCCACATTCACCGTAGACTGAAAACTAGTCGCACAAGCACGGGTAACACTGTAAGCATCGGTACTCACATTCATCCCCGTCCCGAGCACGATTTCACGAGCAATATTAGGTGCAGCTGGCATCTGTACAACTTGGCCATAAACAAGCTGCTCAATCTCTTTAGGATCCAGCTCGGAGCGAGCAAGCAGTTCGTTCACAACCATCTTGCCCATGTCTAATGCCGACACACCATGAAACGCGGTGGCTTGCTTAGCAAATGGTGTACGTAATCCCGAAACAATGGCGATACGCTCGCCTCTCGCATTCGTCACCTGTTGTCTATCACTCATTTTTCGCCCTCTTATTCTGCATTGCGAACTTAACGTTGCATGCTTTCTTATATCCTTGGGAAACCTATTTATCTAAAACCAGACAGGTCTGACCATTAAAGTGTGATCTGATTCTAACTTCTTACCGAGAAGTTTTAAACACTTGTTTGTTTTTTTGTCATTAATATATGAAAAAACTGTTTATTAACAAACCTTAATGAAGCAAATTCCAATTTCCATTGTCTACGAACTTACTCACTTACCTAAGTAAGTAACCATAACGACAAATTTAGTGCGCCCCTATTGTCCTTCGTAAGATTGACTTATCAGCCTAAAGCAAAATTGGTACTAGCCAAACCCCAAGGGAATTTTTTACTATGTCGTTGGTCTATATCTCACTAACTTAAAATAAACCGAGTAGCATCATGCCTTTGAGTCGATTTCACGCATTACGCGAATACTTAAATACTGTCATTTTAGGACAGCCAATACTCACCGAGAATCTACTGATTGCATTAATTGCCGATGGTCACCTGTTAGTTGAAGGCCCGCCCGGCCTTGCTAAGACCCGTGCGGTAAAAGCCCTTTGTGATGGCGTTGAAGGCGATTTTCACCGCATTCAGTTTACGCCAGATCTACTGCCGGCAGACTTAACTGGTACCGATATTTACCGTGCGCAAACGGCAACCTTTGAATTTGAAGCTGGTCCTATTTTCCATAACCTTATCTTGGCCGATGAGATCAACCGTGCGCCTGCTAAGGTACAGTCGGCTTTATTAGAAGCGATGGCTGAAGGTCAAGTCACTGTGGGTAAACACAGCTATCAGCTACCAGAGTTGTTCTTGGTCATGGCCACTCAAAACCCACTTGAAAACGAAGGCACCTACCCGTTACCGGAAGCCCAGTTAGACCGTTTCTTAATGCACTTAAACCTTGACTACCCAAGTGCAGAGACGGAATTTCAGATCATGAGAATGTCTCGAAACGAAGCGCTTAAGCAAGAATTGCCCCACATTGAGCCGATAATTCAGGGGGATATTTTTGCCGCAAGAGAGCATGCGCTGCAGATCTACCTTGCCGAGCCGTTGGAGAAGTATATCGTCGATATTATTATGGCTACCCGCAACCCTCAAGCTTATAGCCAAGAGCTAGCGAGTTGGCTTGAATATGGCGTCAGCCCTCGTG
This sequence comes from Shewanella sp. Isolate13, assembly GCF_022398325.1. Lineage (GTDB taxonomy): Bacteria > Pseudomonadota > Gammaproteobacteria > Enterobacterales > Shewanellaceae > Shewanella. Next base: position 17,130 of record NZ_JAKEVD010000026.1, on the reverse strand, counting down.
CAACCTTGTCTCTAGAGCGTTGCGCTCGTGCCCGTGCTTATCTATATGAGCGTGACTTTGTTTCGCCTGAAGATATTCAAGCTGTTGCACCTAACGTATTGCGTCATCGTTTGTTACTGAGTTATCAAGCACAAGCCGATGGCGTCAGTGCCGACGATGTGATCAATCATATCCTTTCTCAAGTTGCGGTCCCTTAATGGTCAATTCTGAGCTGCCGTTGTTTAGCAACGGCATTAACATTACGGAAAAAGAGTTACTGGCCTGTCAGAGTCTTGCCAAAGCCTTGCCGGAGAAACGAACCAAGGCCAAGGCAAGCCTTGCAGGACACCGTGCCAGCCTAATAAAAGGTCGGGGGATGGAGTTTGCCGAGGTTCGTCACTATCAAAGTGGTGACGACGTGCGCACCATCGACTGGCGCGTAACGGCGAGAACCGGAAAAGCTCACACCAAACTGTTTGTCGAAGAGCGTGAGCGCCCTGTGTTGTTATTGCTCGATCTCAGTCACAGCCTCTATTTTGGTTCAAGTTTAATGTTACAGTCGGTGCAAGCCGCTCACCTCGCAACAACCCTAGGCTGGAGCGCTATTTTACATGGCGACCGTCTCGGGGCGTTAATTGCAACTGAGCAGGAACACATTGAGCTAAAACCACGCAGTCGCCAGCAAGGCATATTGCAGGTGATCTCCGCCATTAAAAACCTGCATGGTAGACAACTGCAAAATATCGCTGAGCAGCGCCCCGAGCCCGAACATCTGCTCAAAGCCTTTCAACGTCTGCGTCGACTCGCCAAGCCGGGCTCACTGATATGGATCATCTCAGATGGCAGTAACTTCGCTCCAAATTGCTTAGCCGCACTATCGGATCTTAAACGTCATTGCGACTTGGGCGCCTTTCTAATAACCGATCCACTACGTCAAGGACAGCTTGAGCTGCCTAAGCATTTCCAACTTCCTGTACGAGAAGGTGGCAAAGAGCTGATTATCGACAGAAACAGTTATGAGCAGTGGCTGACGGATCAGCTACATCAGCAGAACCAATTTATTGAAATGATGCAAAAACTTAACGTTCAAACCCGCATCGTTGATGCGGGGCTCCGACTTAATCAACAGTTAGGAGCATTACGATAGATGGGCAATCCGGTCAATCCCGCGCTTGCTTCAATGCAAGACATTCATACACCCGCCGAAATCGGCCTATGGCCTCTTGCTTACGGCTACTGGATAAGCCTGTTTGTGGTCATTGTGGTTACTACTTTATTTATCCTCTGGCTTAGCAAGCGCCGCAAAGTTGGCGCAGCGAAACGGGCGGCACTTAAAGAGCTGGCCATGTTAGATCAAAACCATCAGCAGTTTGCCGCCGAGGTAAGTAGCCTACTCAAGCGTGCAGCGATGAGTTATGGCGCTCGCCAACAGGTTGCACAATTAACGGGTAACGATTGGTACAAATGGCTAAATGCGCAAGTTAACACGCCGCAAGATGAGCTGTGTAAACTGTTAGCGCTGCGCTTTCAAAAGGCACAGCTGAGTGACGATGAGAAACAGTCACTTAGACGCCATGCTCAAAGCTGGTTAACAACGGCGCTTCCGCTAAGCAAAGTGAGCGCTATTAGCCATCAGGGCAGCGAGGTTAGCCAATGTTAACTCTTGCCTGGCCATTTTTATTAATACTACTGCCCTTACCGCTGATTTTTAGAAAAAAACAGCAGCAAAAACCCATGGGTGGACACCTACTCTTGCCTGGAGCAAGTTTACCAGGCCAAGTTGTCGCAACCGAAAAAAGCCAACAAAGTAAAAAACGTTACTGGCTCGTTTGGTGTTTGTTGGTGCTAGCCTGTGCTCGTCCGCTTTGGGTTGGTGAGCCTATCGAACTGCCGAGTAAGGGCCGCGACCTTATGCTTTCGGTGGATCTGTCAGGCAGTATGCAAATTGAAGATATGATCATTGACGGTAAAGTCGTCGATCGCTTCACTCTTATCCAACATGTCATTAGTGACTTTATTGAACGCAGAAAAGGCGACCGTATCGGGCTGATCCTTTTTGCCGATCACGCCTATCTACAATCCCCGCTAACTCAAGATAGACGCACGGTTGCACAATACCTAAAAGAGGCGCAAATCGGCCTTGTGGGTAAACAGACCGCAATTGGCGAAGCTATCGCACTTGGCGTTAAACGATTTGATAAGGTTGAGCAGAGTAATCGGGTATTGATTTTGCTCACCGACGGTTCTAACAACGCGGGGGCTATTTCACCTGAGCAGGCGACACAAATAGCGGCTCAAAGAGGGGTCACCATCTACACCATTGGTGTGGGGGCTGATGTGATGGAACGAAGAACCCTATTTGGTAAAGAGAGGGTTAACCCCTCTATGGATCTGGATGAGTCTCAATTGCAGCAAATAGCAAAGGCCACGGGTGGTCAATACTTTAGGGCTCGTAATACCGAAGAGTTAGAGCAGATCTACCAAGTGATAGACACCTTGGAACCTGTTAGCCGAGATCAGCTCAGTTATCGTCCTCAGTCTGAACTCTTTTACTGGCCGCTGGCGTTAGCCCTACTGGCTTCAATGATTACTGCTTTGACCAATATTACCATGTTTAGACCTAGCTTTAGATCTAAGTCCCAATTTGCAAAAGGAGGACGTTAACGATGCATTTCTTACGTCCCGAGTGGTTCTTAGCTCTACTCCCTTTAGCCTTGCTACTGCTGCTTTTATTAAAAAGTAAGGCGGCAAATTCAAGCTGGAACCGCTATATCGCCCCCCACTTAGCCAAGGTGCTAGTGGCTGGCTCTATTAAAAAGAGAAACAATAATATCGGCTACCTCGCCTTAGCTTGGTTTATTGCCGTGTTTGCCCTGTCGGGTCCTGCGTTTGAAAAAAGAGCGCTGCCTGTCTACGAGTCGGCGCAAGGACGTGTCATCGTCATGGACATGTCTTTGTCTATGTACGCGAATGACTTAGTGCCTAACCGCTTAACTCAAGCAAAGTTTAGAGCCACCGATCTTATCGATGCTCTCTCTGAAGGCGAAACTGGGTTAATCGCCTACGCAGGGGATGCATTTACTATCAGTCCGCTCACTCGCGATAAAGCGACCCTGTTAAACTTATTGCCAACGTTAACGCCAAGCATTATGCCAGTCAGAGGCTCAAACCTTGAAGCGGCGATTACTCAGGCAAAATCCTTGCTCAGTCAAGGCGGCTATATTCGCGGTGATATTATTTTGTTTACTGATGGTGTATCCACGGCTCAATTTAAACGCGCAGAATCGATACTCGCCGATAGTCAGTACCGACTGGCGATTATGGCTTTCGGAAGCCAGCAAGGCTCACCGATTAAGCTACCCGACGGACAGCTTTTACGTGACAACGCCAACCAAGTTGTGGTCGCTAAAACCGATTATAAGTTGTTAAAAGAATTGGCAACCGAGGCCAATGGTATTTTAGTGCCTAGTCGTGCTGACGGCGCCGATGTCACCCAGATTAAACATTGGTTAGCCAATACCCAAGATACCAAGGCGAGCGATCTTGAGGGCGAGACTTGGTTAGACATAGGCCCCTACTTTGCGCTGCTATTGTTACTACCGGCGTTATTCAGTTTTAGAAACGGCATGTTGGCGAGCCTAGCACTACTACTCTTGATCCAGCCGAATACGCCTGTCTATGCCAATACTTGGGACGATCTGTGGCAAACACAGGACCAACAAGCGATGCAGGCTTACCAAGCCAAAGACTACCAAGGCGCCGCGAGTCAATTTGCGAACCCGCAATGGCAAGCCAGTGCGCTTTATAAAGCGGGGGATTATGAAGAGGCGCTTAATGCCTTTGAAAAAGATGACTCCGCCAGCGGTCTATACAATCAAGGTAATAGCCTAATGCAACTAGGCCAATACGCCGAGGCGCAAAAACGTTATCAATCGGCCGTTGAAAAGAATCCTGATTTTGATGCCGCTAAGAGCAATCTTGAGCTGGCCAAAAAGCTGCAACAACAGCAAGAGCAACAAGATCAAAAAGACCAGCAACAAAATCCTGAGCAAAACTCTGATAACAGCTCTGATGACAACTCTGATAAACAGTCGGATAAAAGCCAAGGAGATGATCAATCCAAAGGTTCTGATCAAAACAAGGCTCAATCTCAAAACTCAGAGTCAAAAGACAGTCAACCAGGAGATCAACAAGAGAGTGATTCACAACAGGGTGAGTCTCAGCAAGATAAGCAAGAGTCTGAGTCTGAGTCTGATTCAAAACAAGAATCTCAACAGGAGCAACAAGGTGATACTCAATCCGATGAGAGTCAATCAGAGCAGCAAGATGCGGCCAATAATGACGCTGAAATGCAAGCTAACCCTGATGAGAATAACGCTGAAAAAACTCAAGCTAACAGTCAGTCAGCTCAGCAAGCCGATAAAGAGCAAACTGCAGATAATGAGCAACAAGCGCAATCTGCAGCACAGGCTCAAACGGACGAGCAGCCAGCAGGAGATACTAAGCAAGTTCCGGCGAGCGCGATCGCAACAGATGAGCCATTACCGCCAGAGATGGAGCGCGCCCTAAGGGCTGTAGCGGATGACCCACAGGTCTTACTGCGAAATAAAATGCAACTTGAGTACCAGAAACGTCGCCAACAAGGCATCAATACTAAGGAAAACGAACAGTGGTAATACGGCATATTTTTCTTTTAGCGATTATCGCCCTAACAGCCGCCTTCCCTGCTAGCGCGATCACAACACTGCAGGCTTCCGTTGACCGTAACCCCGTTATGGAAGGTGAGTCTTTAGTGCTAACCGTCACCGCTGATGACGATCTCAACAGTGGCAAGCTCGATACTTCAATGCTGTTAAAAGACTTTATCGTTGGCCGAACCAGCATCAGTCGTAGTAAGCAGATAATGAACTTTGACGCCAGCAATGAGACTCGCTGGCAAGTATTGTTATCGCCTAAAAATACTGGAACGGTTACGATTCCAGCTTTTAATATCGACGGCATCAGCTCTCAGCCTATCGCATTATCTGTTTTAAAAACGGGCTCTCAACCTCAGCAAACGCAAGATATCTTTATGCGTGCTAACTTGTCGAGTGAGCATGCTTATGTAGGCCAGATGCTGACCTACAAGGCAAAGCTGTATCTTGCATTAGAGCTACAACGTGGCGTGCTTAATGCGCCAAATCTTGAAGGTGCTCAAATAAAGCAACTTGGAGATGATAAAGACAGTACTGAGATCGTCAATGGCCGCCGTTACCGAGTCATCGAGCGTAACTATGCCATTATTGCCGACCAACCCGGTACTCTGACTATCGACGGTGCCAGCTTCTCAGGTGATGTGGTGGTACAGTCTCGACGTAACGGCGCCATGTTCTCTTTCAATGAAAGCAAACCGACCCAGACTCAGGCCCCTAAGATGACCGTGGTTATCGAGCCGATGCCTGCCGACTATCATGGTCAGTGGCTGGTTTCTGATCTGGTCGTATTAAAAGAGGATTGGCCTGAGACGCAAACCGAATTTAAAGTTGGCGACCCTATCACGCGTACCATCAATCTGTTGGCATCAAACACTGACGAGACTAGCCTACCGGAAATTCAAATCAACACGCCATCTGCGCTAAAGGCTTATCCTGAAAAGCCTCAGCGTAATACCTTCTTGCGTGATAACCAGATGGTGTCTCAACTAACACAGACCACGGCAATTGTCGCGACTCGCGCTGGTACTTATACCCTGCCGGAGATTAAGGTGCCTTGGTGGAATCCACATCTAAATAAACAACAATTTGCAACCTTACCGGCGCGCACTATCACGGTAACAGGCGGTGCGGCACCAGAACCGACCTCGGCTCAAGTGACACCAGAGTCAGGCAATACCAGTGCTGGTTTCTGGCCTTGGTTATCATTAGTACTTGCAGGACTCTGGCTTGGCACATTACTGCTGTGGCTCAAAGAGCGGAAGAGAACTCCGATTCAACCGAGTATCAATGATACCTCGAAAGCCGTTAGACCAAGCTCTTCGCTCGCAGCGCTACAGTCAGCTTGTCAGGCAGATAATGCCTCTGCGGTACTCAACGCTCTCACTCGCTATTATAGCGAGCTATATCAGCGTCCGATGACCTTGAGCCAAATAGCAGCAACTAATAGCACTATAGGTCATAGTATTAACCAACTACAGCAGGCAGCATACGCTTCGAGTCCGCAACCAGGTACGGTCGATTTTGCGAAAATCATAGCTGCTGCCAAGATGGCAACCCCCAATACCAAGCCAGATACAGACTCGGCGCTAGATAAGCTAAACCCAAGCTAATTCTATGCTCGATGTAACGACCAACAAAGCGCCTCACTGTAGGCGCTTTTTTTATCCATTCAGGTGCTAAGTCTAAACCGACAATTGCAGCCGCTATTTCTTGAGTTAGATTCTTGGATTCATGTATTTCTCAAGCTAGACACATTTCTTGCACTTATCACACCGACAAATCTAACAATTGGTATTCGCTATTCAACGAGGGTAAGCTGTCATTTATTGATCCCGTTAAAAAAATTGAAAAATGTTTGATAGTTGGCGAAATAAAAAGTCGAAGTCCACGGTCTCTTCAGACATGGTTAGCAAACAACGACGATACGATAGCCTTGTCAGGGCACTTCATGCCGATATTTACCGTTTCGCCTATTGGCTTTGCGGAGATAAACATGTCGCTGAAGATATCACTCAAGAAACATTTTTACGTGCTTGGCGATCACTTGACTCTTTAAAGGATGAAAAGGCCGCTAAAGCGTGGTTAATCACTATTTTGCGCCGTGAAAATGCCAGACGCTTTGAGCGTAAACAGTTTAACTACTCAGATGTCGAGCAAGAGTTTATCGAAGATACCTTTTCTGGCAGTACCGAAGAGCATGCTGAGCAACACTTAATCCGTAGACAGATATACAACTTAGAGCTTGAGTATCGAGAGCCATTGCTACTACAAGTCATCGGCGGCTTTAGCGGTGATGAAATCGCAAAAATTCTCGATTTAAATCGCAATACTGTTATGACCCGTTTATTTAGAGCAAGAAACCAACTTAAGGATCAACTTGAACAACCGCAAATCAGGGGGCAGTCCAATGGATGAGCTACAATTTCGCCGCCAAGCCTATAGCGACCCAAATAACCAAGATCCAGACTTTCTCGATGCTGCGATGGAGTCTGCCGATAGAGAAGCTTTTTTAAGTGATCTAAAAGGCTTAGACAATAAGATTGAGCGCGCCCTTAAGGTGGATGTACCCGACGACCTTGCTGCAAAGTTATTGTTAGGTCAGCAACTACAGCATCACCATACACAGCGCCGTAAAACAGGGTTCGCATTTGCCCTCGTCGCCTCTATTGCATTTTTAGCGGGAATGACATTTACATTGTTAAGAATGGCGCCTGTCGATTTAGGTCAGCACGCCCTTGCCCATGTTTATCATGAGACAGAAGCACTGACAGCTGATCAAGACGTACCGTTTCAAGCTGTAAACTTCCAGCTCGCTTCCCTTGCTGGAAGCAAAGAGATGAAGTTCACTCAACAGCCTGGCAAAGTCTTTTACAGTACCTATTGTGATTTTCAAGGCGTGCGGAGCTTGCACCTTGTGATGCAGGGGGAGCAGGGAAAAGTCACCTTGTTTATCGTTCCGCTTGAAGATCGCATGGTGCTTGATAAAGCCTTTGCCGATAACAAATACCAAGGAATGGGCTTTGAAACCGATAATGCCTATATGTTACTAGTCGGTGAGCAACACAAAGATCTTAATTACGTGAAAAACGAAATCAAGCAAACATTTATCTAATCCGCCTTTACAACCAGCGATGTTCAGTGCACATCGCTGGTTAGAACTTCATCACATCTCTCCGCTTTATTGGGCGTTAGCTCATAGATCTGCTAGCATAGCGCACACACAAATTGAAAATAAAAGAAGCGTGCATCACACATGACAATTGAATTACCTGTTTTAATCACTTTTATTGCCTACCTTACCCTCATGATGGGTATAGGCTTATGGGCTTATAAAGCAACAGACTCTGTAGACGATTACATTCTTGGCGGCCGTGGCATGGGACCTGCGGTAACAGCACTCAGCGTGGGTGCATCCGATATGTCAGGCTGGTTACTCTTAGGCCTACCTGGGGCGGTATATCTTGGCGGGCTAGGCGAAGCATGGATTGGTATCGGCCTAGTGTTTGGCGCCTGGCTCAACTGGTTATTCGTTGCTAAGCGACTCAGGGTTTATACCCAGTTCACAGACAATGCACTGACTCTTCCCGATTTCTTTGAAAAACGCTTTGAAGATAATAAAGGAATATTAAAACTCGTTTCTGCTGTCACCATTTTAGTTTTCTTCACCTTCTACGCTTCATCTGGCATGGTTGGCGGTGCCATCTTATTTGAAAAAGTATTTGGTCTTGATTACACCTTAGCACTGCTTATTGGTTCTACGATTATCGTTGCTTATACCTTTGTTGGTGGCTTCTTTGCCGTTAGTTGGACCGACTTTTTCCAAGGTTGCCTGATGCTTATCGCACTATTAATTGTACCAGTTGCAATTTTTAGCCAGCCAGAGACACAAGCAGGCTTGGAAAACATCGACCCTGCAATGCTATCGATGTTCAATGAAAATACCACCTTGATTGGTTTCGTATCGCTTCTCGCTTGGGGCCTAGGCTACTTTGGTCAGCCACATATTCTTTCTCGCTTCATGGCTATCGCTTCACCAGAGGATATTCCTGTCTCTCGTCGCATCGCAATGGGATGGATGCTTCTAGCCCTAGCCGGTGCGTTGGCAACAGGTATCGCGGGCAGCCTTTACTTTGCATCTGAACCTCTGTCTAACCCAGAAACGGTATTTATTCACTTAGCCCACGCAGCCTTTAACCCATGGATTGGCGGTTTGTTGATTGCCGCGATCTTATCGGCGATCATGAGTACTATCGATTCGCAGCTATTGGTTTGTTCTAGTGTGATCACCGAAGACTTCTATAAGAAGTGGCTACGCCCACAGGCAACAAGCAAAGAGCTAATGCTAGTTGGCCGTATTGGCGTATTGGCGATTGCCATCATTGCTGGTGTTGTTGCCCTTAACCCTGAAAGCAGCGTATTGGGTCTAGTTAGCTATGCATGGGCAGGTTTTGGTGCCGCTTTCGGACCGGTCGTATTGTTATCTCTATTCTGGCGCGGTTATAGCCGTAATGGTGCAGTGGCTACTATCATCGTTGGCGCGTTAACCGTGGTTATTTGGAAGCAGCTTACTGGGCATATTTTTGACATCTACGAAATCCTTCCGGGCTTTATTCTAGCCACACTAACGGGTGTGATAGTCAGTAAAATGAAAAGCCCATCTGAGACAATAAAACAGCAGTTCGATAGCTTCCAAGCAAAGCTATAGCTGTAATAAAAGGCAAAACAGATAAAAAGCGTACACTTGTACGCTTTTTTTATTTTTACCGGCCGCCTCCTTTTCCAGCAACCCGTTACATCTCATTAACCCGAAATCAAACCGCCTCTGTGCCCAAAGCCTCTGCTGGCTATACTTTCTATCGTCCATTTTAATTACTCAGCTAATTACCAGCTAAAAAAACGCGCAACAATTAACTAATAATTAACAACAAAACAATTCTGGTCGGAGTTGTTAGCTTGCACACATCTCCCTACTATGCACTGGTCTAATAAGTGGATCTTGCCGCTAATCATGAAATTAGCCCCAAAATAAGCAAGACCAAAATATAATAGAGATGATAATAATGAAGAATTTCAACAAGACTCTTATTGCTGTATCAGTTGCTCTAGCAAGTACTCAAACAATGGCTGCAGGTTTCCAATTAAACAGCCAGTCAGCAACAGGTATTGGCCGTGCATTTGCAGGTGACGCCGTTATCGCTGACAACGCATCAGTGCTTTCACGTAACCCAGCAGCAATGGCATTGTTTGATCAAAAACAACTTTCAATGGGCTTAACCTACGCTGACGTTCAGGTAGAAGTAAGCGATGTATTCGTTAACTCAAACATTGGCGAATTGCACTACGGTAGCGTAGACGATGCAGCTGAAGCTAAAGTTATCCCTAACTTTTACTATGTTAGCCCAGTAAACGATAAGTTTGCCTACGGTGTGGCTATGTTCAGCAACTTCGGTACTGGTACTGACACAAGCGCTCTTTCTCAACCTAAATCTATCCTAAATGGCGCGGCAGAAATTCCTGCGCCAGTGGATCTACTTGGTAAGACTGAAGTAACCACAATCAACTTCAACCTAAGTGCTTCATACCGTATCAATGACCACTTCAGTGTGGGTGCAGGCCTTGATGTGATCTATGGTTCAGGCACACTTACCCGCTCAGGTGAATTACCATTAGGCCAAGATAGCTCTTTTGTGCCAGTTGACCTTGTCGATGTTGATGCAGAAGGTATCGCTTTCGGTGGTATTGTTGGCGCGGTATACGAGATCAATGCCAATCACCGCTTAGGTGTTAGCTATCGTTTCAGCCCAGAGTTCACAGCCGATGGAACTGTTAACTTTGGTGGTACAGAATTCGAAGAGATCAACATTCCAATTCCTGATATCTTCCAAGTTGCTGGTTTCCACCAGTTAACTGACACATTTGCACTACACTACACGGCGCAAATGACAACTTGGGGCGATTTCCATGAGATCACAGTTACCGACCCTGCAGAAGCACAGCTAAAGAAATACGCTTGGGATGACTCATGGTTATTCAGCGTGGGTGGTACATACACGCTAACCGATAAGTGGACCCTACGTGCAGGTTACATGTTCGACCAAGGCGTTGTGGGTGAAGTGAGCTCTATCTCTATTCCAGATTCAGACCGTCAGTGGTACACCATGGGTGCGACTTACAACCTGTCAAAGAATACTAGCCTAGACTTCGGTATTGCATTTGTTCGCGGTGAAGAAACACAGCTAACAGAGCATAGCTCTGTGTTAGATCTTGTTAGCCAACAGATGCCAATTCTTGGCTCTGATTTAGGAACCGTACACGCGACAACTACGTCAAACGCGACCTACTACTCAATCCAGTACAACTACAAGTTCTAAGCTAGACGCTTAATTTAAAGTTGTATCTCGATAAAAAGCCGCATTTCGATGCGGCTTTTTTATTGCGCATTTATTAATGCTAATTTCATTGTCTTCTCAAGGATATTCTTGCTAACGTTAATCAAACATCAATTGAATTGAGTAAGCTATGTCGAAAACCAACACACTCTCAGCCCTGATCTTAGGCAGCCTACTCTGTTTTGGTCTTATCATGTTAGGCAATACCATTGGAGATAAACTGCTAAAAATGAAAGCAATGGAGCGAACCGTCACGGTAAAAGGCTTAGCAGAAAAAGAGGTTCGAGCCAATGTTGCCATTTGGCCTATTCGCTTTACCGAAGTCGATAACGACCTCAATAACCTCTACCAAACCGTGCAGACTAAAACGGACAGAGTCGTCGACTTCCTAAAACAACAAGGTTTTAGCGAAGATGAAATTACCATCGCCCTTCCTGCAATCGAAGACAGACAAGCACAGGGTTATGTCGACCCGAATGTGAAATACCGTTATGCAGCCAAGATCTCCATTTCTCTGTATACCAACAACGTGGATCTCCTACTCACAACCCGCACCAGCATGCTTAGTCTTGCGAAAGATGGTATTGCAATCTCGGATCAAGACTACAACAGCAAAGCACAGTTTTTATTTACCGAGTTAAACAAGGTCAAGCCTGATATGATTCAATCGGCAACTCAAAATGCTCGACAGGTTGCTGAAAAATTCGCTATAGATTCCGATTCTAAACTAGGCAAAATTAAGAAGGCGTCTCAGGGACAATTTAGTATCAATGACAGAGACAGCAACACCCCCTACATAAAGAAAGTGCGTATCGTTTCGACATTGACCTATTATCTTAACGATTAGCGCTCAAGATTTAATTCACTGATAGCAAAAAGGCTTAACTTAGGTTAAGCCTTTTTGTCTGCAACGATTTAACAGGAATTCCTCTACGTTCAGTTACCACCGCCCCATATAAAGTAGCGCCTGTTAATCACAGAACTCATTCATCGCATTTTTCTAATAAATAATTATTGCAGATGTAAATTACTTCCATTAGAATTATCTCATGGATTGATTTTGGTGAACTATAATATGAAAAATACCCTCTTTGGCTATCTACTCATTAGCTCTCTACCCTTTATTAGTCTGTCAGCAATGGCAGAGACTCAGCGTATAGAGTCGATATCGGTAAGTCTGAAACCCTACCCTAACTGGGTACAGTTAGACGCCGTTGTCGAGCCAACAAAAGCCGCAACGGTGTCGGCACAAACTTCTGGGCGTATTATTAAGCTCAACTACGACATCAATGATCTAGTTGCCGAAGGTGCACCACTACTAGAGATCACCAATAAGGAGCAAGGCGCACAGCTTGCAGCGGCAGAAGCCGATTACGCCAAAGCTAGCGCTGTCAATGTGGAAGCGCAGCAGCAGCTTACGCGTTATCAAGCCCTGTTTCCAAAAGGCGCCATCTCCAAGGGTGAAATGGATGAAGCCGAGGCCAATGCAAAATCTTCACAGCAGGCAGTGAGTGCCGCGAAAGCCAAAATCACTCAAGCTCGCGAGTCTCTTAACTACACCTTAGTCAGCGCGCCCTTTGCAGGTATCGTTACCCAAAGGCATGTCGAAGAGGGTGAGACGGTAAGCCCTGGCCAAGCCTTATATTCAGGCTACTCATTAAGTCAGATGCGCGCCGTGACCCAAATTCCCCAACGCTACATCGAAGCGCTAAGACAGCAACCTAACTTCAAATTAACCTTAGCCAACGGTAAGCAGATCAACAGTGATCAGTTAACACTGTTCACCTTTGTTGACCCTAAAACCCATAGCTATAAAGTTCGCATTAACTTGCCAGATAATGTCGACGGCGTGATCCCAGGAAGCCTTATCAAGGCCCAATTCATCAGCGGCAGTCGCAGTGCCATATTCGTGCCAGAGTCTTCACTGATCACCATGAATGAGTTAAGCGCTGTTTATATTCAGCAAAATGATAAATGGGTATTAAATCAAGTCAGGACCGGACTTGCGGATAATGGCAATGTTGAGATCTTAGCGGGGTTATCCGATGGCGATCTGGTGGCCAAAGATGCCTATCACGCCCTATTAATGCTTAAGCAAAGCCACAAGCCATAGTGCGATAACTGGAAGCTGTAACTAGGAATTAGGATACTTCATATGCCAACTCAACAGAATTTAGGTATTTCAGGGCGCATTGCTAGCGCCTTTCAATCCAGTGCTATCACCCCATTATTGGCGCTATTAGGCTTATTACTGGGAATTTTTGCGGTCATCGTTACTCCTAAAGAAGAGGAGCCGCAAATCGATGTGACCTTTGCCGACGTATTTGTCCCCTTCCCAGGCGCAACGCCCCGTGAAGTGGAAAGCTTAGTCACCTTGCCAACCGAGCAGATAATCTCTGAAATTAAAGGCATAGATACCCTCTACTCATTTTCACAACCAGACGGTGCACTCTTCATCGTGGTCTTTGAGGTTGGCGTTGCTCGCAACGATGCCATCGTAAAGCTCTACAATCAAATCTACTCAAATCTAGATAAGCTGCCGCTCGCTGCAGGTGTCGGCGAGCCGCTAATAAAACCCCGCGGCATCGATGATGTACCGATTGTCAGCCTCACCCTATGGTCGAAAGACAGTTCGATTTCAGCCGAAATGCTGACCCATGTCGCTAACGGCTTAGAAACCGAGATAAAGAGGATCCCAGGTACCAGAGAGATTAGCTCTGTAGGCGATCATCAACTTAGCCTCAACGTGAGAATCGATCCGGTTAAGATGAATTATTTCAATGTCTCATTTGATGAGATAAATCAAAGCCTCAGCAATAACAACCATATCTCGATGCCAAGCTCACTGGTTCAAGGCAATCAGGAGATAAAGGTCCAAGCTGGCCAGTTCTTACAAAATATCGAAGATGTAAAGCAGCTAGTCGTTGCAGTGAAACAAGACAGTGACGGACACAGTAGCCCAGTCTATCTTGCGGACTTTGCCGATATTACCCTCAATGCAGATCTGCCAGTAAAAAGTGCATGGCATGGCGACAAGCAAGAAATCTATCCTGCGGTAACCATCGCCATAGGTAAGCAGCCGGGCAAGAACGCCGTCGATGTGGCCAACGTTATCATGGATAGAGTGAGTAAAGTGCAAAATGTGCTCATACCTGAGGGCGTAGAAGTCACTGTCTCACGCAATTATGGTGAAACCGCTGGAGACAAAGCTAACACTCTGATATTAAAGCTAGTGTTTGCTACCGCCGCAGTAGTGATTTTGGTGTTAATGACAATGGGCATCAGAGAGGCTGTTGTAGTTGGCATTGCTATTATCATCACCTTAGCACTGACCCTGTTTGCCTCTTGGGCTTGGGGCTTCACGCTCAACCGAATATCACTGTTTGCGCTCATTTTTTCCATCGGCATATTAGTAGATGATGCCATCGTTGTTGTTGAGAACATTCATCGGCATATGGCGATGGGCAAACGTTCTTTCTCTGAACTAATTCCTGTCGCCGTTGATGAAGTTGGCGGCCCAACCATACTAGCGACCTTTACGGTGATTGCAGCCCTGCTGCCGATGGCTTTTGTATCTGGCTTGATGGGGCCCTATATGAGCCCAATACCGATCAATGCCAGTATGGGAATGCTTATCTCTCTTGCGGTGGCATTTATGATCACCCCTTGGTTAAGCCGAAAACTCCTAAAGCACTCTAAGCCATCGCACGACGAAGAGCACCAACATAGTGAGCAACAAGCACAAGGGTTTATGTTCAAGCTGTTTAACCGTTTAATTGGTCCCTTTGTTCGAGGTAAAAATGCCAGAAAAGCAAGGCTTGGCCTAGCGGCGGGGATTTTCATCCTCATCGCCGGAGCCGTTGTGCTACCCATGGCAAAATTAGTGGTATTGAAGATGCTGCCCTTCGATAACAAGTCAGAGTTTCAAGTGATGGTTGACTTGCCTGAAGGCACCCCCGTTGAGCAGACACAAAAAGCCCTCAAAGAGTTAGGCCGCTACCTTAATCAAGTGGAAGAGGTGGATAATTATCAGCTCTACGCCGGTACCAGTGCACCGATGAACTTTAATGGTTTAGTGCGTCATTACTTCCTGCGTCAAACTCAGGAGTTAGGTGATATTCAGGTTAACTTGGTCGATAAAAAACACAGAGACAGAGATAGTCACAGCATTGCACTATCGGTTCGAGCGCCACTGCAAGCAATTGGTGATAAGTACAATGCCAACGTTAAAGTGGTTGAAGTGCCACCGGGACCGCCAGTTTGGTCGCCAATTTTGGCCGAAGTTTATGGTCCCAGTGAAGCTATTCGTGAGCAAGCCGCTAACCAGTTACTTGGGCTGTTTAAAGAGACTAAAGATGTGGTTGATATCGATATCTTTTTACCTGAGTCAGCATCAAAATGGCAAGTGATGATAGACCGAAGTAAGGCCAGCTTGCTTGGTGTCCCCTACAGCCAAATTGTCGACTTAGTCTCGACAGCTGTCGGTGGTAAAAACATTAGCTATCTCCACAAGGAGAATCAGAAACACCCTGTGCCGATTAAAATTCAGCTTCAAGAGGGAGCCAAGGTCGATTTGGAGCAAGTATTGAACCTGACGCTGCGCAGCAGCAGTGGCCAAGCCATTCCAGTCTCTGAGCTAGTTAGGATCGACAAAGGCAATATCGATACCCCTATTATCCATAAAAACATGATCCCGATGATCATGGTGGTTGCCGATATGGCTGGTCCCTTGGACAGCCCTCTGTATGGTATGTTCGACATGGTTGGGCAGATCAATGATAAGCAGGACTCAAGTTTAGAGTCTGATTTAGGCTCTGATTTAAGCTCTAGTTTTAGTTTTGAACAGCACTTCATCAGCCAGCCTAGCGGACTCGATAGTGTCGCGATACTCTGGGATGGTGAATGGAAAGTGACCTATGAAACCTTCCGCGATATGGGCATTGCTTACGCCGTGGGCATGATTGCCATCTATCTGCTGGTTGTCGCTCAGTTTAAGTCTTATAGCGTGCCGCTGATTATCATGGCGCCCATTCCATTAACCATCATTGGAGTGATGCCAGGCCATGCCCTACTCGGTGCACAATTTACCGCCACCTCTATGATAGGCATGATAGCCCTTGCGGGGATTATTGTACGTAACTCGATTCTTTTGGTGGACTTTATTCATCAAGAAACCGCGGCGGGGATCCCCTTTGAGCAAGCAGTCATCCACTCGGGGGCTGTTAGGGCCAAACCCATCATGCTAACCGCGTTTGCGGCGATGATAGGTGCGCTGTTTATCATAGATGACCCGATTTTTAACGGGCTTGCCATAAGCCTTATCTTCGGCATCTTAATTTCCACCCTATTAACGCTCGTGGTGATCCCCGTGCTTTATTACGCGGTAATGAGAAAACGCTATCAGTAATGTTAACGATGGCGCTGCATACCGTCATCGTCACTTAATCAATCAGTATACAAGGAGTAATTATGTCAATTGAACGCGCCATTATGGCATTTGCAGGTTTTATGGTTTTACTATCAATAGCCCTAACTGTATGGATTAATGATAATTTTATCTGGCTCACCGTTTTTGTTGGAGCTAATTTATTTCAAAGCGCCTATACTGGATTTTGTCCGGCAGCAATAATTATGCGCAAGTTTGGCTTTAAATCTGAAGCCCAGCTTGCCACTGCCAATAAAAATTAAATAATGATAAATAAAGGTATATTGATGAGTAACGCTTTTAATTCACTGCATAAACTGCCTAAAACTATGGTTTGGTTGTTAGGGCTAAGTGTCTTACTAATGATGTTTAGCACTTTGGCATCGGCCGCAGATCAAGACGCTAACGTGGCTTGGCAAAAGATTGAGGCTGGTGCTTTAGTCGTTGACGTTCGCACGCCTGAAGAGTTTGCTCAGGGACACCTACCAAACGCCATCAATATACCTTATGAGCAAATTAATGCCGCCTTTAGCAACAAGCAGATCGCCAAGGACCGCTCTGTAGTGGTTTATTGCCGTAGTGGTAATCGCAGCGGAATCGCTAACCAGATGTTAGTCCGCGAAGGTTACACTAACGTTTATAA
>NZ_JAKEVD010000025.1 GCF_022398325.1 Shewanella sp. Isolate13 | reverse complement strand
TTCTAAGCTTGTCTTCATGTTTGATTTATTTTTATATATATTTATATGTGGCATCGACCACAGTTTTATATATGTCTTACTCGTTTTGTATCTGTTTCCGATTATTTATGAACAGGAACACAGAATCACGAAATATAATGATCTACCATCACGAAACTTCGTGGCCACCTCGACATATCAATGAAACAAGAATTTTATCATCAGGCTACCCAGTGCTTATGCAGCAGTTTGTCGCTGGAAGTTGCTCTGCAAAATTATTATGGATACGTAAAACAGTATCTGCCTATAGATGGCATTTTTCTCAACATCTATCGGCCGGAGCATGCAGACATTCAGTTTCTCGCCCATGTTAACGAACAGCAGGCCGTTGCACTCGACAAACAGGTGAAGATCTCTGCCGAAATGGGGCAGGTACTGCAGCAAAACGATCGTCCAGTGATCCGTATTATCAATGATATTGAGCAGGATAAGGTCACCAGCTTTGTGGCGCCTCAGGTGATCCCTGAAATTGGTTCAGTGATCTTATTGAGGATGATCAGTGATAACACACATTTAGGGGTCGTGGGCTTTTATGCTAAGCAAGCGGGCTTGTTCAAGCCACTGCATGCTGACTTGATAGAACCTCACAAAGATACCTTCTCCCTGATCACCGCCTTTAATTTGCGCGGCAGAAACTTGCTCAGAGCCAATCAGGTGCTTAGCCAAGAAAACGACAGCCTTAAGCGAGCTATGTTTTCTGCCGATGGCGTTGTTGGCGCTGAAGGTGGTCTTAAAAAGGTAATGGCCCAGGTCGATGCCATTGCCGAGTTAAATACTAGTGTACTGATGCTAGGAGAAACCGGCTGCGGTAAAGAGGTGATCGCCAACGCGATTCATGCCAAATCAAACCGAGTTAATCAGCCTTTTATTAAGGTGAACTGTGGCGCAATTCCTGAGAGTCTTATCGATTCTGAACTCTTCGGATACGAAAAGGGGGCCTTTACTGGCGCAGAGAGCCGAAAAGCGGGTTATTTCGAGCAGGCAAATGGTGGCACCATCTTCTTAGATGAGATCGGAGAGTTACCTCTATCGGCACAGGTGCGGTTATTACGTGTACTGCAGAACAGCTCGATAACCCGGGTAGGTGGCTATGAAAATGTCGATCTTAATATTCGAGTCATAGCGGCGACTCATAGAAATCTGCAGGCCATGGTACATGAGAAAACCTTTAGGGAAGATCTCTGGTATCGCTTATCCGTTTTTCCGATAGAGATCCCGGCGCTGCGTCAGCGTAGAAGCGATATTCCACTGTTAGTGCAGTATTTTATCGAGACATTGGCGGCGAAGTTTAATCTAGAGCAGTTACCGAGAGTGATGCCTGAGCAACTAGCCGTGCTAAACAATTACAGCTGGCCAGGCAATGTGCGTGAACTGATTAACGTACTTGAACGAGCCATCATTCAAAAACCTCAGGGCCCACTAAGCTTCGAACTGCTACAAGCGCAATCTGATGAAGAGATAACCATCAAAACAGGGCAAACAATCGTCGTCGATCCAAGCTACGCTAGCGACAAGCTGGTGCCACTAGATACTATGATAGGTAAGTATATCAGCCATGCGATGCGTATCACGGGTGGTAAACTCTACGGACCGGGCGGCGCGGCTGAGCTATTAGATATCAACCCTAACACACTAAAAAGTAAGATGAAAAAACTAGGGCTGTGTTAGCACTCGTGTTAGCGATTTAGGCGTCATAACCAATAAAAAAACACTTCCAAGGAAGTGTTTTTTTATTGGGCAGGGGGACAAATGTTAGGCTCTAAGAGCCTAATCATTCACTATCAGAAGTCATTAGCACTAGAAGAAGTAGCGAATACCGACTGCATAGCTATTGTCTTGTAGATCCTCAAAGCTCTTATCGTCCATCTCACTGAAGTCGATTTTGGCTTCGGCAAACATCACTGTGTCGTTGCTGTAACGGTAGTGCAGACCGACTACGGCAAATTGACGAGCCCAGTCACCTTGAATCGTTGTCGATGCATCGGTATCTAGGTCTTGGTAAGACAATAAGAAAGTAGGAACGAAGCCATTTTCGTACTGATAGGCAATCAAGAATTCTCCGCCTGTTGAGTCGTAGAGTTCACCGGCGACTAGCTCATTTTGTTTACTCTTGTGGGCGTTGAAACCAACATAGAAGCCATCGGCATCGCGGTTAGGGGCATACTGGTAGAAAGAACCATACTGTGCGCCAACACCGATTATCTCGTTAGTGTCATCCACTTTTTCACCCGCTAACTCTCCCGTGAAGTCACCACGGTTAAAGCCGGCAAGCACCTTAAACTTATCGGTGAAGTGATAGGTTAAGCTAGCACCATAGCTAGTATCGAAACTCACATGAGAACCATCGTCCAGTGCGATACCATCTTTGTCATACAGCGCCACATCACCATTTTGCTTAGCCGCATATTGAAGTGCGATGCTCAAGTTGCCAAATGAGTTGCGGTAAACAAAGGCCGAGTCGGCACGACCCGCACCGGTTAGGCCGCCGTCACCAAAGGTGTAGGCACCTACAGAATAACCAGTGTAAACATTAAGTACGTCGGTGGTGTAAGCCACATCGTAGTAGACACCCCACTGTTTACCGAACGTTAAGCTACCCCACTTGTCGTTTGCTAGCCCCACGTAGCCTAATCGATTGAATAAGAAGTCAGAGTTTTTCTCTGCACCTAGTTGGCCGCCTGAGTAGCTTAGCGAGTCATCGCTAGTGACCATATTAATGCCCCACTCGGTATGGGCAAAGCTACGCCAGCCATTCTTCTCTTGGCGGTCGAAACGAAAGCCCACACGTGAGAAGTTGTCGACTACGGCTGTGTCGTGAGTGTCATTAATTGCTGCAAAGCCCAACCAACCCATCATATTGATGCTATTGGTTTGGTCATTGTAGATCTCAACGGCCTGCGCTGAACCCGCCATCAAAATTGACGGAATTAAAAGCGCCAACAGTTTCTTATTCATATCATTTTCCCTATCTTTTTATTTTGTTAAAGCTAATCAATATTGGTTTTTACCAATTACGCCTAGCAGAGCAGCTAATGTGCCAAAGGGGGAAAAGCTGAGTTTATGGGTAAGAAGTTGGAGCAAGATCCACGAACCACGAAATATCGTTAAAGGGGATCGTTAAATATCGTGCCAAAAGTGAAATATCGTTGTTAAAAGGTTTAAAGAAGGAGTTAAAAGAAGGTACTAGGTTCTAGGAAAAGCAGGTCCTAGGAAAGGCAAACTGCAAAGACGATGAAAAGCAAAGCCGAACGGCCTGCGGCCTTGCGAGCGTGACTGCGTCACTCACAGAACGCTACGCTTACGGAAAGGCAAAGAAAGGTCCTAGGTTCTAGGAAAAGCAGGTCCTAGGAAAGGCAAAGAAGAGACAAAGGTCGTGATTTTTGCTTTTCCTAGCAGGGCGAAGCCCGTCCTCGAAGCGAAGCGCCCTAGGATCTAGGACCTATGTTTTAAAGCAAAGACGGGTAAAGCAAAGCCGAACGGCCTGCGGCCTTGCGAACGTGACTGCGTCACTCACAGAACGCTGCGCTTACGGAAAGGCAAAGAAAGGTCCTAGGTTCTAGGAAAAGCAGGGCTTAGGAAAGGCAAACTGCAAAGACGATGAAAGCAAAGACGGGTAAAGCTGAGATAGGAAAAGCCGGAAAAGTATTGGCTGTTGTAGATTGGGCTTTAGCCGTCAAGCTTGTCCTTTTCCTAGCAGGGCGAAGCCCGCCCTCGAAGCGAAGCGCCCTAGAATCTAGAATCTAGAACCTAGAACCTTGTTTCAAATCGGACACTTTCCCCATATCGGACATTCCCGCTAATTTATCGGACACTTTCGAGCTGTGTCCGCGGACACTTATAACCTTGTCGACACCGCTGTTTGAGTTAAGTGGATGTTTATTAGTTGTTTATTGTTTTTGGCATGCCCTTTGTATTAATAGACTTATCAATACGGTAATTGTTAACAACGGACACTTTAGGGAAAGAAGATGATTCAGGATACCAGTGCACAAGATGTGATAAAGCAGCAGAGCAAGGCGAGCAGATTGAAGCGTCCGCTGATGTTTGGTATTGCTGCCTTACTTGTTTCTGGTCTCGTTTGGTCGAGCATGGATAGCGACTCGATTGCCAGTTCCATTAAGCGTTCGGAGCTGAGGTTTGCCACCTTAGAGCGCGGTACCCTAGTTCGTGATATCCCTACTACGGGCAAGATTGTCGCCGCCAATGCGCCGGTGCTTTATAGCCCAGAGCAAGGCTCAGTCACCTTGATTGCTAAGCCCGGTGACAAGGTTGAGCAAGGCGAGGTGGTAGCAACTATCGAAAGCCATAGGCTCACTAATAATTTAAAACAGCAGCAAGCAGTGCTTGAGGGGATGAAAAGTTCCTTGGAGCGCGCTCGTCTCGATGCTCGCCGCCAGCAGCTTAAGGCCCAGCAAACCTTAGATATGGCGAAAGTTGATTTAGAGGCTGCCGACCGTGAAAGCCGTCGTGGTGACCAGCTAATCGAGTCAAAGTTAATCAGCAAAATCGATTTCGAAAAGAGTAAAGATGATCTGCATAAGGCTAAATTACTGTTTGCCCATGCGGGTCAAGAAGCCCAGTTGATGAAAGATACCTTGACCTTCGAGCTTAAGAACACCGCTCTAGAAGTTGACCGACAGGCTCTGGTGGTCAAAGAGCTCGAACGTCAAGTGGCGGCGCTCGATATCACCGTGCCCGTTGGTGGGATTATTGGTAACTGGCTCACGGAGCAAAAGGCACGTATTGGGCAGAGCCAACCCATCTTGACCGTTGTCGATCTTAGCGCCTTTGAAGCTGAGCTTGCAGTGCCAGAGTCTTACGCCGATGAGTTAGGCATAGGTATGGCGGTTGAGTTGAGCTTTGGTTCCGAAAGAGTGATGGGCGAGCTGTCCTCTATCTCTCCAGAGGTGCGTAATCGTGAAGTGACCGCAAGGGTGCGATTTGAGCAAACTGACAGTTTGCAGCTGCGTCAGAATCAGCGTCTTTCGGCGCGAGTATTACTGGAGCACAGACCCGATGTGTTGATGGTTAAGCGCGGGGCCTTTGTTAATAGCGGTGGCGGCCAAGAGGTTTACGTGATGCATGGCGATATTGCCGAGCAAACACCCATCCAGTTAGGCGCACGCAGCATGAGCCATATCGAAGTGATCCAAGGTGGCCAAGAGGGAGATATCTGGGTGACCTCAAGTGTTGAGCCTTTTAACAATGCTGCACAAGTGATCGTTCGCTAACTGAATAAGCAAGCCGAATAAGGAAGCTGACAATGAATAAAGCAATTAGCAGAGTTAATAGCAAAGTTAGTCGCAAAGTTAAGCAGATGAACAAACATCAAGCCATTACCGCAGCGGTACTCATGTTGTTGGTACTAGCGGTGCAGGTTTCGACCGATAGGGCGGGAGACTGGATGTTTATCGGGCTTAACCTGATTGAGTTTAGCAGTGGTGCAGAATCGCACTTAAGTACAGTGTCTGATGTCGCGCTGAGTGATGGCCAGATTATTGGGCAGCTAATCAGTCGTACTCTCGAGTGCCTCATTTCATCGCTTACCCAATAAGCGGTTTAAATCAAAATGAATACAGATCACCAAGCCGTTTTTAGTGTGATGGATAAACAGAATTAAAGGAATATAGACCATGTTATCGATGAACAACATCAGCAAAGTATTTAAAACGGATTTAGTGGAAACCCATGCATTACGAGACTTTAACTTAGAGGTCAAAGAAGGCGAATTTGTTGCGGTTACCGGACCATCAGGTTCGGGTAAAACCACCTTTTTGAACATTGCTGGATTACTCGAAGGCTTTACCCATGGCGACTACTTTCTCGATGGCGTGAATATTTCAAACTTAAGCGATAACAAGAGTGCTGCTATTAGAAATGAGAAAATTGGTTTCATCTTTCAGGGTTTTAACCTGATCTCTGACTTAAACCTAGCCGAGAACGTAGAGGTGCCATTACGCTATCGTGGCTTCAATGCCAAAGAGCGCAAAATCCGTGTCGAGCGTGCGCTTGAACAGGTAGGACTCGCCTCGAGAATGAAGCATCTGCCAACGCAGCTTTCAGGTGGACAGCAGCAACGTGTGGCAATAGCCAGAGCTTTGGCGGGTGAGCCAAGATTCTTACTCGCGGATGAGCCGACAGGTAATCTCGATAGTTTAATGGCACGTCAGGTGATGGAGCTACTTGAAGATATTAACAAGGCTGGCACCACCATCATCATGGTCACCCACGATGCGGATCTTGCTCGTCGGGCTCAGCGTAATATTCAGATTGTCGATGGCCAAGTGTGTGATTTCACCATGTATCAAGGTGAAGCCACTACAGCTAGAGGCAAGGCCGAGTCCATCGCAGATGCCGCGTCAGTAGCTTAATGGTTTGCTAAGGAGAGCATGATGTTTTTTTATTATCTGGATCTAGCCTGGCGCAGCATTAAGAAGACGCCGTTTCTATCTCTACTGATGATCCTCGCCATCTCAATTGGTATAGGCATCACTATCACTACCTTGAATATCTACAAGATGGCATCGATAAACCCAGCTGGCGAGCGTTCATCGCAGTTATTTGCGGTGCAGCTGATGAGCCAAGACATTGATACTTGGGAGACGATTAATGAGCAGATCACCTATCAAGATGCCTTTAACCTCAGCCAGAGTGATGTGCCAGTAAAGCAGGCTGCCATGTTTAGAACCGGCCTTGCGGTGCAGACTGAGGATGTCAATTTCTCGCCTATTTTGGAGGGCGTACGGGTAACCGGTGGTGACTTTTTCGACTTGTTTGATGTGCCGTTTATCTATGGTCGCAGCTGGGACAAGCAGGTGGATGAAGAGGGCGGTTATAAGGTTGTCATTAGTGAGGATATGAATAAAGAGGTCTTTGGTGGTGGCGATAGCGTGGGTAAAACACTGCTGCTGAACCGTAAACCTTATCAAGTGGTTGGTGTCATCGAAAACTGGAACCCGAGCCCTAAGTATTACGACGTTAACAACGGGGCTTTTAATGACTCCGCCCGTATCTATGTGCCTTTCTCACTCGCGCCTATCGAGGAATTTGAGAGCTGGGGCAATAACCAAAGCTGGCGTCATGAAGGTATCCGCACCTACCAAGACAGACTGAACTCTGAGATGCATTGGCTGCAATATTGGGCTGAGTTAGATACCAGTGCAAAGCAGCAAGAATATCGAGAGTGGTTAGGACGTTACGTGGAGCAGCAACAACAGATTGGTCGCTTTAAACGCCCCGATGCCCGCGGTGAAATTCGTGATGTCGCCCAGTGGTTGAACTTTAACAAAGTCGTCCCAGAAGACAACAAGGTATTGGTGGGGTTGAGCGCGCTGTTTTTGGTGGTCTGCCTAGTCAATATGCTGGGGCTACTCTTGGCTAAATTTTTAAAGCGCGCGCCAGAAGTGGGGGTCAGGCGAGCGATTGGCGCGAGCAGATTACAGATCTTCTCTCAGCACTTAGTGGAAGTGGGCTTGATTGGTTTTTGTGGCGGCGCTCTGGGTCTGTTATGGGCTTGGATGGCACTGTATTTCTTATCCTCTAAATTCGATTTAGAAGCATCGTTGGCGCAACTGGATCAAAGCATGTGGTTGATAGCACCGGTTATCGCCGTTAGTGCAGCCATTGTTGCAGGGATTTATCCCGCATGGCGTATTTGCAGCACTAATCCCAGTGTTTACCTCAAGAGTCAATAAAGTACAGAATGACAAAGGACTTCATTTATGTTGCAAGTTAAACCCATATTAAGCATGTTAATGCGTAATAAAAGTGGCCCTCTATTGCTGCTAGTGCAAATCATCTTATCGGTTGCGATTGTCGCCAATGCCAGTTTCATTATTAAGGAACGTGTCGGGTTAATATCACGAGAGTCAGGGATCGTTGAGTCAGAGGTCTTTGATTTAACGGTTTATAATTTCGATGAATCAATTATTGCTCACGAGCAGAACCTGATTGACGTCGAGATCATACGTAACCTAGATGGCGTTAAAGCTGCAACCTCAAGCAGTATGACACCACTCAGTGGTGGCGGTTGGTCTTCTAACTTCTCCTATGGCACGAGTGAGGAGGATCGTAAAGATACTCCAAATGCGGCGCTTTATTATGGTGATGAGCAATTTATCTCGACGTTAGGGGTGAAGCTGATTGAGGGGCGTAACTTCTATCCCGATGAAGTCAGTAGTGGCGGCCCTGAGCTGGCAAATTTAGCCATAGTCTCTGCTGACTTTGCTAAAGACACCTTTGGCGATGAGTCTGCAATCGGCCAGATAATGTATTACGGCAATATTGGCGACCAACCCATAAAAATTATTGGTGTGGTTGAACGTTTGCAAAGTGCATGGGTTGATTATTCAAATATCAATCGCAGTGTGATCCTCAATACTGAATTGGGATCGGCTTTCACCCGATTCTTAGTGCGCGCCGATGAGTCAGCCATTGCCGATTTAAAAGAGGCAATTCCTGCCGCGCTGCATAAAGAGCACCCTAATCGTGTGGTGAGTGGCTTCACCACAATCACTGAGCATCGCAACAGCTCATATCGTGACCATGAGCTGATGGCGACAGTGCTGTCTATGATGGTGGTGCTACTGTTACTTATCACTTCTTTAGGACTTGCCGGTATGGTGATGTTTAATATTGAGCGCCGCACTAAGCAGATAGGTACACGTCGAGCCCTTGGGGCGAAGAAGCGCGATATTGTCAGCTTCTTTCTGGTGGAGAACTACCTGTTGTGTCTCGTTGGGGGACTGCTCGGCGGCTTGATTGCGGTGCAACTTGGTCAGCAATTAATGACACTTTACAGCTTGCCTAAGCTAGAGCTTATCTACCCAATAGCGACCGTGGCAGGCTTACTGGTACTCACCACCATAGCAGTGCTCTTTCCGGCGCAAAAAGCGGCAAAAATCTCGCCTGCAACAGCCACTCGCAGTGTGTAATCTGCAGCTGCTGATACGTAAAAATGCTATCTAATTGTTGGCCAAATGTGAGCTTAGCTTTAACTCTGTTTGGCTTTCAGTTAGTTTTATAGGCAGCCCTCTAACACAATTAATAATAACGAGTTTATGGATAAAATCCTGATTGTCGATGATAACCAAGCCGTGTGTAATGCCTTGGCTTTAATGCTGGAGCTCAATGGATATCAGACGCTTACCTGCCTCTCGCCCGATGTCGCCCTCGAACTCGTCCTGCTACATGATGTGGCGCTGGTGGTGCAAGACATGAATTTCACCCAAGACACCACCTCTGGGGAAGAAGGGCGCAGCCTGTTTTATGCCTTACGTCAGTTGCAACCCCAGCTTCCCATAGTATTACTGACGGCCTGGACTCAGCTTGAACTTGCCGTTGAGCTGGTCAAAGAGGGAGCGGCTGACTACATGGGCAAACCTTGGGATGATGCAAAATTACTCAACAGCATCAGCAATCTGATTTCGCTGCATCGCTTAGCAAAAGATAATGCCAAGCTAAGCCGAGTGGAAAACCAACGTATGGCGGCGATTAAAGGTGCCGAACTGTGCGGAATCGTGTTTAACAGCGGCGCCATGCAGCGCTGTGTCGACCTAGCGCTGCAGATCGCAAAATCTGATGTGTCGGTGTTGATAACAGGCCCCAACGGTGCCGGTAAAGATAAGCTCGCCGATATTATCCACGCTAATTCATCTTTAAAACTGCAGCCCTTTATTAAGGTCAACATTGGTGCGCTACCGATGGAGTTACTCGAAGCCGAGTTATTTGGCGCAGAAGCGGGCGCTTTTACTGGGGCGACCAAGACGCGTATCGGCCGTTTCGAGGCTGCCGATGGCGGCACACTGTTTCTCGATGAGATCGGTAACCTGCCACTTTCAGGGCAAGTAAAACTGCTGCGCGTGTTGCAAACTGGAGAGTTTGAGCGACTGGGTAGCCATCAAACCCGCAAGGTGAATGTTCGGGTGATAAGTGCCACTAACGCCGATTTAGCACAAGATATTCAAGCGGGGCGATTTCGTGAGGATCTCTTCTACCGCCTCAATGTGATTGAGTTGCCATTGCCCGCGCTTAAAGAACGTAAAGATGATGTGTTACCGCTGGTTGAGCACTTCATTGGAACTGACTTTTCTCTATCTCGCCAGACTCAACAGGCTCTACAGGCACACCCTTGGCCTGGTAACGTACGCGAGTTGGAAAATGCTTGTAGGCGGGCGGTGATTTTGGCTAACTCCCCCGAGTTAACCGTCGAGGACTTTGGGCTTGAGCTACATAGCGGCAGCGTTATAGAGCCTAAAGCGCTACCAGAGCATCAGCTATCAGAATCCCCGTTGAATGCTCCTGCAGCTCAAAATGATGTGGTTCAAGATGGCGAAGTTCAAGATGAAAAGGCAAGCATCGAGTCGGCATTAGCGCAACACCGCGGCGTGATTGCACGGGTGGCCAAATCTTTAGGCCTGAGCCGGCAAGCCTTGTATCGTCGCATGGAAAAATATGGCATAGATAAATAATTTAATCTGGGAAAGGACAATAATAACAATATGAGTCTGAAGCTACAGATTTCACTTAGAGCGAAATTGATCCTCTGTGCAGTTATGGCATCCATGCTGGGTTTAGCGTTGGCGTTTGGCTGTCTGTTATGGCTTGGCTCTGATGAGTTTGTGCTAGAGTTTAAGCAGCAAAGCGGCTTGTATTTGTTGATTTTTCTGACGATGCTACTGCTAGTCGCTGGACTGAGTTATTTAGGTACCCGTCAACTCGCCACTAATTTGTTGGCACTGGAGGTGGGGTTACTTAACTTTAAAGATAATGACTTTAGTGTGAGCATTCCGGTAAGCGGAGATAGCCAGTTAAAGGCATTAGCAAAGCTATTTAACGAGTCGGCGCAAACCCTACGCAAAGAGCGGCAATATATCTACCAGCGTGAATTGTTACTCGATAAGGTGATACAAAGCTCGCCCAATGTGATGCTGCTACTCGATGATGAAAAACGGATTATCTATGCTAACGATGCGGCGCGACATCTGTTTCATAATGGGCTACGTATTGAAGGAATGTCGCTGTCACAACTACTGAACGAGGCCCCCGAAGCCTTGGTAGGGGCGCTTAACAGCCCCAAGGATGGCTTGTTTTCGCTAAGTCGAGATGGCGATCAAAATGAGCTAGAAACTTGGCATCTATCACGAGGGCAGTTTCTATTAAATGGTCAGTTCCATCACTTGGTACTACTAAAGCAGCTGACTCGAGAGCTGAACCGTCAAGAGGTTGCGGTATGGAAGAAGGTTATTCGCATCATCAGCCATGAGCTGAATAACTCGGTGGCACCGATAGCCTCAATGGTTAACTCTGGAAGAATGATCACGAAAGAGCTTAACGACCCAAAGCTAAAGCTGATTTTCGATACCATCGAAGATCGTACCAGCCATCTTAGCCAGTTTATCTTCAACTATGCCCGCTTCGCTAAATTGCCGCAGCCAACCAAGGCACCAGTTGATTGGCTGAAGTTAACCGATCAGCTTAGGCAACATTATCAGTTTAGGCTTCTTGGGGAATTACCTCTGCGAACGATGAGCTTCGATCTTATTCAGATGGAGCAGGTATTGCTGAACTTACTCAAAAATGCCCATGAATCAGGTTCAGATTTAACTAAGATAACCTTAGAGATCAGAGAGCTAAACTTGGCCGATCCAACTCAGGGGATCTGTATCGAAGTTAAGGATGAAGGCTTAGGAATGTCTGCAGGGGTGTTGCAGCAGGCACTGTTACCTTTTTACTCGACAAAACAGTCTGGTACAGGGCTGGGCTTACCTCTTTGTCGTGAGATTGTTGAGGCTCACGATGGCACTATTAGCTTGCATAACCGCGATAAGAAGGGCTTATGTGTGAGTTTATGCCTACCTAGGTGTTAGGCTTTATGGTGTTGATTGACTAGATGTTAACGAGCTAGGAAACCAAAAAGGTCAGCAAGTTGCTGACCTTTTTCTTGACGGATAAATGCCCCTCACTACACAGAACATTTTTTTAGTTCGGGGGTAGAGATTTGTACGGGCTGAATTAATCGAGTCGGCCTTAAAACTAGGGTGCCTTGGCAGTGCTCGCAGATGTAATGCAGTTCTTCGCTACAGCGCTTGCAATAGGTACACTCCAGTGAGCAGATATAGGCGACCTCTTTACGCGCTAACTTGGTTTTGCACCGTCGGCATTGGGTTTTCATTCTTAACATATATTCACTCCTTCGAATAATGCATCTAACAACACGATAATAGCTGTCAGGCTAAAGGATAAGTCTGTAACCGTGTTTCAGGCTCGCTAAGCTTTCATCGCGTACCTTTATTTCGTCACAAAAAACCGCAAAGCTTAACCGTTTATACTCTTCATCTTTCCATGATGCAGGGTTGTCTATCGTGTATCGTGCTCGCTAAGCTTTCATCGCATTCCAAAACATTGCAAAGCTTGAACGCTTATACTCTTCATTTTTCCATGATGTTGGGTTGTCTATAAAGTATCGCGTGGCCGCTAAATATTGGCCATGGCAACTCTCTAACATCAAGGATAGCGGATAATCGGCTAAAACTCCCGCTTTTTGCCCCTGTTTAATAAGCTGCCCCATAAAGCCTAAAATGCTGTTCATTGCCTGTTGTCTAACCTTCGATGCGATCGATGGAGACATCGAATATTGCTGGAAAAATTCCTGTTTAAGGGGGTTATCCATCGCCCAGTCTATGGCCACCAGCCACAGGTTTTGCGCGTCTTTTTTTAACTCCCCCTTTTGACTGATTTTTGATTGTATTGCATCGGCAAACTCCTGCTTAATCGATAGGTAAAGGTGATTGATCAGCGCCTCTTTTGAGGGAAAGTGATGAAATAGGGTCCCTGTTGCCACCCCGGCCTGTTTGGCTATCGAGGCGGTAGAGGTGGCGTAAAAGCCTTGGCTGACAAATAGCGTCAGCGCGGTGTCCAAGATGGCTTGTTTTTTATCGATACGACTCATCAGGTTTACAGCTCAGTTACGATTAACGAAGAAAAAATTTCATCAATAGGCGCTGGATAAAGCCACCATAGGGAGGATGTACCAGTTTGCCTGTATTGAGATACTTACCGCGGCTAAGCACGGTTTTTGCGTGACTGAAGGTTAGGAAGCCCTCTTTACCATGATAGTGTCCCATGCCCGACGGGCCGATACCACCAAAAGGCGCATCGTCAGCTGCAACGTGAAATACAGCCTCGTTAATACAGACGCCGCCAGAGTGAGTGTGGTTAAGCACATGCTGTTGAGTCTCTTTGTCGAAGCTCATTAGGTACAAGGCAAGTGGACGAGGGCGCTGGTTAACATAATTTATCGCCTCGTCGATATTGTCATAGGGGATGACAGGTAATAACGGGCCAAAAATCTCATCCTGCAACACTAACATGTCATCGTTGGCATTGCAGATAAGCTGGGTTGGCATCTTGCGCTTGTCGGCATTAATGGCTTCATCGTTGGCGCTAATAATGCCGGCTCCTTTACTCTTAGCGTCATCGAGTACTTGCATGATCCTATCGAACTGACGTTGGTTAATCACACTGCCATAGTCTTTGTTGTCACTGACTTGCCCATACATGCTGGTGAATTTTTTCTTATAGGCCTGAATAAAGCTGTCGAGCTTGGCGCGAGGAACTAGCACATAATCTGGGGCAACACAGATCTGTCCGGCATTTAAGCATTTACCGTAGATCATACGTTCGACTGCGATAGTCATGTCGATATCATCGGCCACAATAACGGGCGACTTACCGCCAAGTTCGAGCGTGACTGGGGTGAGGTTGTCGGCGGCGGCGCGCATCACATGGCGGCCAACCGTGGTTGAGCCAGTAAAGAGCAGGTGGTCGAACGGTAGTGATGAAAACTCGGCGGCAACTTCAGCCTCTCCCTCAACACAAACCACATGTTTGCTATCAAAGATGCTGCTTAACATCGCCTTGATCACTTGGTTGGTTTCCGGCGTGAACTCCGATAGCTTTATCATGGCGCGGTTACCCGCGGCTAGGGCGGTGATAAGTGGCCCAACTGACAGCATAACAGGGAAGTTCCACGGTACGATAATGCCAACCACGCCAAGTGGCTGGTAGTGGACCTTGATTTTGGCTGGTGACAGCAGCAGACCTGCGTGGCGGGAGCTTGGCTTCATCCACTTCTTAAGGTGTTTTAGGCTGTAATTGATGTTGTTAATACAGGGCATGATGTCGGAGATCATGCTGTCATCAATTGAACGGTTACCATAGTCGCGGCTCAGTGCGGCGACTAGCTGCTCTTGATGGCTGAGTATGGCGGCTTTCAAGCTCTTTAGGTGCTCAACTCTGGCGTCATAGCTAGGTGCTGGCTCATTTAAATAGCAGCTTCGCAGTTCGATTAAGATTTGCGAGAGGGGTTGTGATACCTGATTGTCTATGTGCATGTTCATTTACTTAGCTCCAGAGTTGGCTCTTAAATAACCGACTGATTAGTCGGTCAGATAATAATGAAGTTTTTATTAAAGATCAAATAACAGGCTTAAATGTGACCAAGATCAAATTCAATAATCGCCAGAGCTCTAAAATTAGAGTAGGTACTTAGTTAACTAAGGAATAAAAATGAGCAGCAATGTGCATGGAATATCTGTGGGAATAGAGCGCAGTGGTAGCAAGTTTTATATGACATTCGTTGCTGTCGGCAAGCTCACCCATGAGGACTATGAATATATGGTTCCTATGTTGGAGTCGGCGATTGCTGGGGTCGAGGAGCCTCAAATCAACGTATTGGCCGATATTAGCAAACTCGATGGCTGGGAGCTGCGTGCAGCATGGGACGATCTAAAGTTAGGGGTCGCCCATGGCAAGGCGTTTGAAAAGATTGCCATTGTTGGTGAAGGCAAGCTGCAAGAGTGGGTGACGAAAATGACCGACTGGTTTACCCCTTACGATGCGAAGTTTTTTGAGAGTAAAAAAGAGGCACGTGAGTGGCTTAATGACTAACCTTATTAGTAAGGAATAGTATTGAGTATAGTTTAAGTCATTGCCATAAAAGCGGTATTCACAATGGCGATAGCAAGTGAATAATGTTTGGAGGAAATCGTTATGCGTAGTCGTCAAATTTTATGTCCAACGGACTTTTCGGAGACTGCTTCTCATGCATTAAAGTATGCCATTGAAATGGCTAACTTATATCATGTGGGCCTACGTATTGTGCATGTTATTGAGCAGCCGATGGGCGTTGATAATTACCAAATTCTCACCATCACACCCGAAGAGCTAGCACAGAGTATGGAAGACTCTGCCGCAGAGAATATGAAGCAGTTATTAACCGAGCTTAAGAGTGAGCTCTCCGTAGAGTCTGTGATCCGCCACGGTAGCGCCGCAGAGCAGATCCTTAAAGAGGCTGAGGGGGCTGAGGCGGGAATGATAGTGATTGCCAGTCATGGCCGTACTGGAATATCGCATTTCTTGCATACGAACGTGGCTGAGGCCGTGGCTAACCGAGCAAAATGTCCGGTATTGGTCGTTAAGTAGTTGCTGTATTGATTACAGTATTAATGGCAGTCAAGCATAGATAGGCTTGATTGAGGAGAGGGTATGCGTACTCGACAAATTTTATGTCCAACAGATTTTTCATTAACGGCATCCCATGCCTTGAGCTACGCCATCGAGATGGCCAATCTATATGGTGTGAGCCTACGTTTAGTGCATGTGATGAGCGAGCCTTTTAGTGAGCATCATTACGGTATCGCGGTGGACTCGGTGGAGCAACTCGATAGGCAGATAGAGGCCGCGGCAACTGAAAACCTAGAGAAACTGGAGTTGAAGATCCAGCAAGGGTTAAATCATGGCTTGACGGTGAAAACCGTACTTCGTAAAGGAGACGTGTTAGATAAGATCCTTGAGGAGTCCGAGGTCGGACAGGTCGGCATGATAGTGATAGCAAGTCATGGACATAGAGGAATTTCGCACCTGTTAAACCCTAATATTGCCGAAAGCTTAGCCAATAAAGCAAAGTGCCCAGTGCTGGTGGTGAAGTAGGCATAGAATAGTGGTTTTAACTGCGTTATGAGTTTGGGTGAAAAACAGCAGCCACACATTTATTTGTGTGGCTGTTTTTATTTGCGCTCTAGCGGCTAAAAACTTGAGCCGGGTTGCTGCAAGAAGTCCATCTCTTCTGCGGTTGACTCACGACCTAGGATAGCGTTTCTGTGGGGATAGCGACCAAATTGATCGATAATCTTCTTATGTCTTAGCTCAAAGTCTAAATTGGCTTTGGCCGCATCGCGATTGAATAACCTCACCGCAATCTCATGTATTAATGACGACTCACTGTGCATGTAGGGCATAAACAGAAACGGCACCTGTTTCGCCTTTAATTCTGAGTCGCAATTGAGTGCAACTGCCTCTTGGGCAAGCACTAAGGCGAGGGGATCGGCTGCAAACGCTTGCGCCGTATCACGATAAATATTGCGGGAGAACTGATCGAGAACGATGATCTCAGCCAATCGTCCCTGTGGCGTTGCTCGCCAATGATAGAGTTCACCTTGCACTGCTTGGGTTAATAATCCTGCGTAACGTTGTTTAATGAGCTCATCAAACTCACTGTCTTTTATCCACCACTGCTTAGGTTCAATCTCTTCAAACCAGAAGTGAATAATCATATCTGGGGTAAATGCCTGCTGTAATTTGTGCTCTTTTGCTAGTGTGTTCATAGCTATATCCAGTTTCGGTGGTCGTTATGAATAAGCACGAGTGCTCGCTCAGCAATCGTTCGTGCCGCAATGATAGAGATATAAGGCAGTTTTACTGTACCACTGGCGAGACCAATTTCAAGATTAGCCAAGCCACTGCGCTTCTGATTAGGAGACTGAGTTATTGCCACATGCTGAACCTTGCTCAGTGCAATGAGCTGCCAGCTTCGCCCAAGCAACCCAGAATGAAACCAAAGATTATTGCCTTCGAGTCGATAGCCATATTGGCGATATTTTAAGTAAATGGCTATGCAAAATAGGCTTGCACCTATCCAAAGCAGATCGGTAAACAGGTTTAAGCCAATAGAGTAGGTATTAATTGCAGGCACTAAAAACGGCAGAAACCCACGACGCCAAAACCAACCCATATGAATGCGCTGATATTGATTTGGTAGCCGAGTTGAGCTGGCTTCGACCCCTTTAAGCCTAGGCAAAAGCTCGGCGATATCGGCTCGGCTCATGCTGGGAACCAGCATATTGGTGCTACCGCGCTGCTCGACTTCGTGACCCTGAACCTGTTTAAAGTACACAGTCCAAAGCTTGAGTAAACGACCTGCCAAAGGTTGATAGAACTTAATAACTTGAATCCGTCTTATAGCCAGCGCGTCATTTTGTTTGGCAATGATGCCACCGGTGCGATGTAGCGTGTTTCCGCTACGGCTTAATTTATAGGGAAAATATTTAAGCACTGCCGATGCGATGGAAATGACAGAAAAGAGTAAGTAAAACCCAGCTAAGGCCACAACCCCAAAAACAAGCTGCAGTGCAATACTGACGGCGATATGAGTATTGTACCAAGCCCAAAACGACTGTAATAATTGCAGATTTTCCATTGACTCCCAATCTAATTGACCAAAAATCGGGCCAGCTATGACTGCCAACCAAATGGCGTTATTTTGGTAGAGGCCAAACAGAATAAGTTGCTTTAGGCTCTTTTTAGAAAGGGGCTCAACTTGCTTGCTGTGAGTCTGTTCTGCAGTTGGGGTTAGACTTGCCTGTTCATGCTCAGCCATCAGTTGCTTCTTTAAACTGAGTGCATCTTTATAGGGGAGCGCCGACAGCTCCGCCTCATTACGCTTAGAGCCGGCGGTTTCAACGACGATGCGATAAAGCCCCATAGGCCGAAAATAAAGGGGCTGCTCTAGGCGAACATTTTGGATCTTACTAAAGGGGAGTTCATCGGCTTTCTTAAAGATGATCCCGTGTTTAATGTTGAGCTTATTTGGTTCAAGTTGAAAACGAAATTTTAGCCATTGCAGCACACTAAAAACAAAGATCAGGCCTATAACAGCGGCAATGGCTACAATCACCCATGGGCTGCTAAAGCCTTGCTGCCAACCAGTGTATACCACAGGAATAAGGGCATAACCACTACTTAATAACTGCTTAGTGGTAAGTAGGGTAAAGCTAATGATTGACCACGGAGAAAGTGAGCTCCATTGAGCGAATTTATGACTCATCGCTAAGCTCTTCTGATTGTATCTTGCTTTGTGGGTTTACTTGAGCTGCTTGGGCTAATAGGTGTTGGCGTAGGTGTTCTGCCGTTTGTTGTTCGATACCTGGAAGCTCTATCTCGGCTGAGCCGCTACCCGCGCTGAAACACTTGAGTGTCGATAGATTAAAATGACGCTCTAAGGGCCCATGGGAAAGACTGACATGTTGTAGCCGAGAATAGGGAAGCGAGGTGCGTTTTACCCACCAAAAGCCTTGCTGCATAATGAGTTCATGGCTGCAGGTGGCATAGAAGATTGACTTGGCATGGCGATACCTTAACAAACCAACCAGCGCTATCAGCAGCACAACTCCG
This sequence comes from Shewanella sp. Isolate13, assembly GCF_022398325.1. GTDB lineage: Bacteria > Pseudomonadota > Gammaproteobacteria > Enterobacterales > Shewanellaceae > Shewanella. The sequence continues at coordinate 52,191 of NZ_JAKEVD010000025.1, read as the reverse complement.
GTGAGTATGGCTAGCAACAATGGTAGTTCAAGTTCTCTCGGCAGAATGACAATCAGTGAAACTGCAATAAATGAGAGGCTACCAAATATCAGGTTTTCACATAACACTTGGGTGTAATGGCGTTTATCAATAGGCTGCAGCGCCACTTGATCAAAGCCCTGCCACTGACTTGGCACAACGACATCTCGGCAAGCTTGTTCGTCAATAGAGTCCGCTTCGTTGCTGATATTTTCACTGCTATCCATTTCAACTCTCGTTTGCGGTTATCAACGGCTTTTGACTATATCAGTATGTACGGCGTTATCGCCATAGGGAGACATATTTGGCAACATTTTGTTCTGTAATAAGCGAACAGTTATTACTTGTTATTTATTGTAAATAAAGTAGTTTATTGAAAACACCCTCAATAATGATAATGCCATGAGTCTCAATTTTACCGAATCGAAACAGCAGAAGGCTTTTCTAAGAAAGCTCTATATTGCTTACCTTATCGACAGTGAACGCCATAACCTATTGTCACTTCATAAAACAACTGAGATGCCTCGCCGAACCCTACAAGATGCCATTGCCGCCTTAGCTGACTTAGCGATAGAGTGTGAGTTTGTGCAAGATGGTGAGCGTAATAACGCCGGGTTTTACCGGATTAATCATTGGGGCGCAGTAAATAGAGACTGGGTTGAGCAACACCTTGCTGAGATCCAAGTTCAACTTAGCTAATTCCCATATCTAAGGTTAGGGCTAGAGCCCTAACTTTTCGATTTAACCTTAAACTAAGCCTCGCCTCGAACCGCTATTTTAGCGCCAAACAGGCTTTCTGTTGCAGAAAGCCAGCTCAATACTTTTATTCATATTCATTCATAATGTTGGGTTTTTAGTTCATATCTACTCGCAAGGTCATTAATAACTTGCTTGTAATATTTGCTCTAGACTTAGGTTGATACATATAAATCGAAACAAATATTGGGATGATGATTATGAAATTTACACATGCGATTATGCTTGGCAGTTTAGCGATGGCGAGCATGGGCTCAGCAGTTGCTGCAGACGACAATGAGCTTTTCGGTGGCGAGATCAGCGGTAACGTTAAGTTTGCTACTGACTATGTATTCCGTGGTGAGTCAGAGACTATGGATGGCGACGTACCTGTTGTACAAGGCACCTTAGGCTGGGCAAATGACGACGGCTGGTACACAGGTGTATTTGCTTCAAACATCAAGTTTGCCGATCCTAATCTTGAGATCGTCACCGCGCCTTATATCGGTAAAGCTGGCGCCTTTGGTGACAGCGGTTTTACCTATGATGTGATGGTATTTTCATATCTTTATCCTGGCGCTTCATATTCAAACTACACCGAACTTTGGCTTCGTGTTGCTAAGCAGTTCGGTCAGGCTAATGTACAGTTAGAAGTGACGCCTACACTAGATGATTGGTTCGGTGTTGATGGTTGGCAGGGTGTTAACTATGCGATTCATCCAAGCTATGACTTCAACAATGGCGTTAAGCTATCGGGTTCATTCGGCTATCAAGATCTTGATGGTGAAGGCGCCGAGGGCTGGACTCACTGGAACCTAGGTGTTGAAGCAAACTACGTGGGCCTGACGTTTGATCTTCGTTACCACGGTAGCTCAGTCGATGACACTCACTTAGTTTATGGTACGCAAACCGAAATCTTCGATGATCGTGTCGTATTTGGGGTTAGCAAGAGCTTCTAAGTTAATAATCTCAAAGTTATTTTTTAAAGCCAGCTCAATTTGAGCTGGCTTTTTCAGTTCTGACAAACTTTTCAAATAGTCACCGCACTCCTCAACTGCTCGCTTTACGTGCTAACTTGTGTATATTATGTGGCGCGTTTTAGTCGAGGCTTTTAAAAGTAAAAGCGGTTGAGGTGGTATATGGGTTACCGAGTACTGGTTGTTGATGATGAAGCTGTCATCCGAGCTAGGTTAAAAGGTTATTTTGAGAAAGAGGGCTATGAAGTGCTCGAAGCTCAAGATGGTGATCAGATGTGGCAAGAGTTTGAGCGCCAGCATATTGATCTGGTTATGCTCGATATCAATCTACCCGGTGTCGATGGCTTAAGCCTGGCGCGCGAGCTACGAAGCAAGAGTCACGTGGGAATTATTCTCGTCACCGGCCGTGACGAAACCATAGACAAAATTGTTGGCCTAGAGATGGGCGCAGATGATTACGTCACTAAACCTTTTGAACTGCGCGAGTTATTGGTAAGAGTCAAGAATCTACTCTGGCGGATGTCACTGGTGAAAAAAGCGGTTGCCGATAGCGCCGAGCAGGTCGATGCCGACGATAACATTATTGCCTTCAATGATTATATTTTAGAGCTAAATAGCCGCCAACTAACCCATAATGGCGAGTCGATAAAGCTCACCAAAGCCGAATTTGAACTGCTTACTGCCTTTTCGTTACACCCTCAACAGGTGCTATCTCGCGAGCGTTTGATGATGCAAACCAGCCACAGAGATCAAGACGTCAACGATAGAACCATCGATGTAATTATCCGCCGTCTGCGTAATAAGTTATCTGCAGATCTGTTTGTTACCGTTCACGGTGAAGGCTACTTGTTTGCCGCAAAGGTGAAAGACTAATAGTAGAATGAACTGTGATTCGTTTGTTGGTTTTTACTGATTCATTGACAGCAACTTGGCCAAGTTTGTTCGCTCTCTACCCATTACTGACAACTCGTGCCGGATCAGTTGCTGCAGCTTAGCTTCACTAATAGCTGTCTTTGCTTCTATATAATGAAAGCTAAGTTCAGGAAGTAGCTGACTAAAGATTAGTTTCGCGCGAGGCATGTGAAATTCTGACGTAACCAGCCAAATTTCACTAAATCTATGTTGCTCTATGATTGGTACAGATAATGTACCATCTTCAAATGTGAAGCGGCTAAGCACTATATCTGTGAAAGCGCTTTCGGGGACACCTTGTTGCATCAAATAGCATTGGCAATGTCGCGCATGAGGGGTATCGCTCCGATTAAAGTGTTCACCAAACCCACCCGTGAGTAGCAGCCTGCTATGGGGATTTTTCTTGAACACGCTAAGAGCGGCTTGGCAGCGAGACAAGGCAATGTCCGATAGATTGCCTTGGTCATCGTTTGGCGAACCTAGCACGATTATCACGCTACTCATTGATAGCTCTACTCACTAGCATTCCTTGTTAGGCTTCAGCGTTAACAGCACTTATCTTTGTCTAATAAAGTGATTTTGTATTAGGTAGTCGACCAACCTCTCGGCTTTTACATGCTTAAATTTTAGTGGGGAGGCTAGCTCGCCAAATAGCGGTATACCACCGCCGAGTAGCACTGGGATGGTGGTAATGATTAGCTCATCAATTAAGTCTTCCTTTAAGAAGCCTTGAATCGTCTTGCCACCATCGATATAGAGCTCATGATAACCTTGATTATTTATCTGTGTTAGTACCTCTTTCAGCGGGCCTTTAACCAGAAATACCTTTCCCTCTAGCCCTTCAGGTACTTGTGTTAATGTATTACTCAAGACAAAAACAGGCTTGCTGTAGGGCCAGTCAATACCGAAACTCAGCACAATTTTCAGGGTATTACGCCCCATCACTAAAGCGTCGATGCGCGCCATAAAATCGGCAAAACCAAGGTCTGAGCCCTCAGGGTTGGGGATATCATGTAACCAATCAACTTTGTTATCTTTGTCTGCGATGAAACCATCGAGGCTGGTGGCAATATAAACAATATTCGTCATGGGACTTTCTCAATTAAAAACGAGGGTTTGATGGCAGTGCCACTTCACCCGCTTCTGTGGGTAGTGTAATTATATCTTCAATACTCATAAATGAATTTGATTATTGTCACTTGCTTCTACTGACTGTCAATATCCAGTATTGACCCGATAAATCGGATAATACTCTGCTGGTGGCAGGCTGGTTTTAAGCACATCTTTACTGATGTGCTGCGGGTATAGGGTTTGGATCTTGGGGCCGATATCGCCAAACGCCTTTGCGCCTTCAAGCTCTCTTACCGTAATGTCGATGGCGAGCTTGCCTTGCAATACCACCTGATCATCGTTACTAAACTCAATTTTTCCACGATAGATCCCTCGCAATACGGCAGGGGAGAGGTAGCTGCTAATCAACTTAACTTTATCTGTGAGTTGGTTTTGACGCAGTATGCTGACACCCGCCTCGATGGCAACGGCGCTACCGAGAATATAATCGGGCGTCTGCTCACTCAATAGTGCCTCGAGTTCGTCACGGTAGAGGTTGCGGTTATTGTCGGCGTGATGCACGGCGCTGATGGTGACTAAACTGTCTTTCAGTGCCGCAGAAAGGCCTTGCTCTACATAATCACTGCCACCTAGCTTATCGGGGCCGGTTAACAGCGCAAGGGTGACGGGCTCTTTGGCTTGACGCTTAATGTAGTCTCCCGCCATAAAACCCATCTGATACCAGTTAACTCCCACTCGGGTATTCACTTTGGGGTGCTTGAGTCGATTGACTAATGCTATTACCGGTTTAGTGATGGGCGCTTGATAGAAATCTAAGATGTCAGGACGTACGCCGCCAAGTAATATCGCATCAAAGTCGTGCTTCATGCAGTTATCGAGTTGGCTCAGCTGTTTTTCCTGACCGTAATAGCCACCCGCCTCGAAGAGTTCCAGCTTAAGGTTTAGCGCTTTGGCTTGCTGCACCAATCCGTAGTTAATGCCGGTCCAGTAAGTGTCTTTCAGATGCGGTACTAAGGCGCAAATTCGCCAAGACTTCTTTGCCGTTGAGAGTGGGGTTAGCTGCAGTGGTGTCGTGTGTTGCAGCACTTTTTCATAGGGGGTTCTCTGCTCTAATGACCAAGGCGATAGGGGATTGGCCGCGCTTGTCTGTATGGCTAATAAACTCAAGCCGACAAGGAGTAATAAACGCAGCTGTATAACTTTTACCATGATTAACGTCCCTATGAATTGATTAAATATTTAATGCAATTGGTATAATATTGTACCAGCTTAATAGATAACAGTGAGTGTATTGTTTTTGCCAAAACCTCCTTCGCCTAAATTATCTCTATCGAGAAAAAGCCTGATTGGCCGTCTTATGTTGGCTTTTGGTTTACTCGCCTTGCTGCTGCTTCTACTGGTTAGTCTGGGCAGCGTGAGCCTGCGCTGGGTTCAGCAGGCTGATAAATACCTGTATAACCGTGCATTACCCGCTTCTGAGGCCGCGAGTCAGTTGGCGCTTTCCAGTAGTGCCTTGGCCGAAAATGCCGGGCAATTAGGTCAGACACAAGATGAAGCTCAGCGGCAGTTTGTGGGGCGCAAACTGTCCATTGAAAGTGCAACTATGCTCAGTGCAATTAAAGTCTTAAAGGCTCTAGAGGTGAATTTCGATTTAAGCCTTGAGCAGAGTGCCTCGGAGATTATTGGCGATACCTCTGAGCTTGGAGAGCTGGTTGGTCAGCGTATTCAAGTGGCTTATAGCTTGAAGAAACAGGGGCAGGAGTTAGTTAACGCAGCCAATAAGAGTACCGAACTGCTACTTGCCGAGTTGGCGATTGTCGATTCTGGGATCTTATCTAAGCTGAGCCTGGCGTACCCTGATGCTGTCGGTGCAGAAAAGACCTCTCAACTGCTGGACACCCTGATAGAGCAAGACTTAGACACTCAGGAGCGCCTCAACCGAGCCCTCAAAATTGTTCACAATATCGCCTTGATGGGGCAGATGTTCCAGTCTCCTGAGTTAGAGGCGGGAGGTTATCCGTTGCTGGGCGATATCGGTAGCCAGGTCACTCAAGTCGGCGAGCCAACTATAGCCGCGCGGCCAAAGCCTGAATCGGCTGAGGTGGAGAATGGCATAACCCATTTAGATAAGAGCATAGGTAATACCCAGACCCGCTATCTGGCGTCTCTTACTAGCTTGACCCATATTATCCGCGATCCAGACCGCGCCAATACGTTAGCTGAGCAGTTTGCCATATTACAAACCTTGCCGAGCAGTCTCACCTTACAAAAAGAGTATGCCCAGTACCATAGGGCTCAGGAGCTACAGTTACAAACCATCACAGACAAGCTGGATGTGCTCAATAAGGTGGTCGCCAACGCGATGCAGTTGCAACGTATCGAGGCGGACAATGCCCGCAGCAATTACCTCAAACAGCTCAGTTGGGCGAAAGTCGGTTTATGGACGACGGGCTTATTGATGTTTCTGCTGATCTTCATCGTGGTCTACAAAGTGATTTATCGCGGTATTGCGCTTAAACTCGATGCGGCCACTAAGGCGCTTGCCCAACTGAGTCTAGGTAATACCGCGGTGACGATCGATACCCAAGGCGATGATGAGCTTGCAGCCATGGCCAGTGCCATAAAGGCCTTTAGGCAAAAAACCGACCATAACCAGAAGCTACAGGCAGAGCTGCGTGAGACCGCCGCTGAACTGTTTGAACATAAGCAGGCATTGGAAGCTAAGGTCGAAGAGCGAACCTTAGAGCTTGCCGAGGCGAATATTCAGCTAGATAGAGAGGCTAAAGGTCATGCGCTAGCAAGAGATATGGCCGAGCAGGCCAATCAGGCCAAGTCGCTCTTTCTCGCCACCATGAGTCATGAGATCCGTACGCCACTCAACGGCCTATTGGGCACCTTGACGCTACTTGGGCACGCTAAGCTACCTCCGGCGCAGCAGCAACTATTGGCTCTGTCGCAATATAGCGGCACGCTGCTGCAAACGGTATTGAATGATATTTTAGATTTCTCCCGCCTTGAGCAGAGAAAGCTTGCCAATGAGCCTCGCGCCATCGATATCAATGAGCTGTTGGAGCAGGTGGTGGCGATCATGTTAGCGGGGGCTGGGCTTGCTGGATTAACCCTGCGTGCTCACCATCGCGACCTGCCTAAGTGGATCTATATCGATGGGCCGAAACTGCGTCAGGTATTGTTAAACTTACTGGGCAACGCGATCAAGTTTACCCCTCAGGGGCGAGTCGATTTAATCGCCGAAGTGAAAGACGGCTTACTGCAATTTAAGGTGCAAGATACCGGCGTGGGGATCGATTCAAAGGCGATGAAAAAGCTCTTTAAGGCCTACAGTAATGATCCGAGTAAGGGACGAGACAGAGGTACCGGGCTCGGACTGGCGATCAGCAAGCAGTTAGTGCAGCTGATGAATAGCGATAGTGATATCGATAACCCGGGTGTATGGGTAACGAGTGAAGTGGGCAAGGGCAGCTGCTTTGGTTTTTCATTGCCGTTGGTCGTTTGTGACCGACCTGATTTTGAGCTGCAACAGCAAGTTGTTCATACCCAAAGCAAAAACCTGTTAGTTATCGAAGATAACAAGATTAATGCCATGGTGGCTCAAGGATTCCTCGCTCACCTTGGACACACCTCTGTGTTAGCCAAGAGTTGCGAAGCTGCGAGAAAAGCCTATACGGCTCAAAGTGCGAAGCGGTTCGATGCCATCATGCTCGATATTCAACTTGGCGATGGTTCAGGGATTGAGTTGCTGGCAGAGCTGCAAGAGGTGAATAGGCAAGCGGAACATCAAATCGAGATCGCCGCTTTTACCGCTCAGTTGCAAGCCGATGATATGGAGAACTATCAAGCCAAAGGCTTTGACTTAGTCTTGATGAAGCCGTTAGATATGCAGGCGTTATCCAGCTGGCTAGGCAGCGCCGCTCCGCTTTCTGATAATGACACTCATGCTGAAACAGCCTTGAGCGAGCAGGCAGTCTTGAACAACACAAAAGCCTTGAACAACACAAAAGCCTCAGGCCAGAAAGTAGCTGAAGATAACCTTCTCCTAGAGAAGCGCGATGCGTTAGCTAGCAATGACGCAGATGCCGAATTACTCGATGAAGCTCAGCTAACCCAAGACTTAACTTACCTCGGGTTAGAAACCGTGATAGAGCTAGCTAAGATCTATCAGCAAACCAGTCAGGTACATTTCGAAGGCCTGCTAAAGCCCGATGCCGATGTGAAACATATCCTCCATGCACTAAAAGGCAGTAGCGCCAATATGGGGTTGGGGACCTTGTCGGCTCGCTGTAAAGCGCTAGAAAAGTCAGCACTTACTCAGAGTGAGTATCAAGCTTGTGAGCATGAATCATTAGAGGCGCTGTGGCAGAGATCATTAGTCGTCTTACAGAAGTGGATTGCACAGAAGCAAGCATCAGAAAGTGATTGATAGGTATAAAAAAGGGTGATGAACGTAAGTTCATCACCCTTTTCATTAATCGATAAATACTTAGCTTAACTCTGACGCTAACCATTCGGCATCAGACTTCACCCAAGAGTGGGTTAATCTCGCCAAAGCCTGATAGAAGTTACCATTATCGACCTCGGTTACCTTAGCCACAAAGTTATGTAACCAGTTGGCTAGATTAGCTTGGATAAAGCCTAATTGCTCGGCTTCATCGCTATGGGTACAAAGGTGAGCCACATAGGCCAAGATCACCGCTAGGTGGTCGGCAGGCTCTGGAAACTCACTCTGTACCTGCAGCTGACTCTGCTTTAAAAACTGCGTCATCTGTTGATGCTGTTCACCAAAGAGTAGCGGCTCATCACCTTTCTCTGCAGACTTGTTATCAAGATACAAGCTGGCATAGGGTGAGGCACTGTATTTAGTGCCGACCAAGAACAGGCCGCAGTAATCGGCGGCAAGCTCCAATAATGCCTTATCGGTATTAAGCGTAGCTAGCTCAGCTACCAAGGTATCGACATCGGCTTTAAACTCACTTTCACTACCCAGCTGCGCCCAAAACTGCTGGGCTTGTTTGCTGGTTAAATCGTGCAGTATTTTATTATCAATTTCTTTGGCAAATAGTGACGAAAGTAATTGATAAATAGTGCTTCTAACCTGATTAACAGGGTTAACCTCTACAGACTCTGTGTCTACAGCATCTCTACTCATAGTGCTATCTCAACCGGGCCGCTAAATGAACTGACTGCAGGTACTTTACCCTGATACTTTTCATAGTCAACAAGGCAGGTATAGGCTGAACAAGCTTGTGCCAGCTTAGAAGTACCGATATCTAGCGTTAAGGTATTTGGATCACCATAACTACAGATAGCACCAATTTCTGCGCCGCCCTCTTTGCTGCCGTCTTTACCCACTGGGCCATACCAGGCACCCTCTTGGATACGGATAACCCCTCTAGGGAATTTATCCGAAACCACTGCGCCTGCAAGTAACTGGCCACGGTCGTTAAACACACGTACCACATCACCCGATTTAATACCGCGTTGCTTAGCATCTTCAGGGTTTAGGTACACTGGTTCACGGCCATTAACGGTATAAGTTTCACGGAACTCTTCTGACTCACACATTTGTGAATGCAAGCGCTTGTCTGGATGACAAGACTGCATCCAAATAGGGTGCTTCTTAGAGCCTGGTCCACCATGGCTACGCTCAGCTTTTTCCATCCAAGTTGGGTGGCCAGGGCAATCGTCATAGCCGTAGTGAGCAATCTTACGGCTGAAGATCTCAATCAAGCCAGATGGTGTACCTAGTGGGTTAATCTCAGGGTCATCTCTAAATGCCTGATGACGAACCCAAGGCTTACCTTCACCAAAGTAAACATAACCCTCTTTCCAGAACTCCTCGAACGATGGCATCTCGAACTTACCGGCGTTAGCCGCCTTACAATCGTTGTAAAGCTTCTCTAGCCATTCACGTTCGTTCATACCACGAGTGTACTCTTTTTCTTTGCCAAGCAGTGCAGCGAAGCGAGTAAAGATCTCGAAGTCAGATAAACTTTCATATAGTGGCTCAACCATCTTCTGCATCGCTAACAAACCACGGTTAGCATAAGCACCATAGATGTCGATATCATTACGCTCAAACGTAGTACACGCAGGCAACACGATATCAGAGAAGCGACAAGTCGCTGTCCAGTTCATATCAATCGACACGATGCACTCAAGCTTGTGGAACGCTTTCTTCATGCGGTTACGGTCTTGGTGATGGTTCCAAGGGTTATTGCCTGAGAACACCATCATCTTAATGTCTGGATAGGTGACCTTAGAACCGTTAGCATCGATGGTCTTACCTGGCTCTAGGATTGAGTCAATCCAACGGGCGACAGGAATCGTGCTGCTGGCACCATTGAAATCAGTGCTATCAAAAATAGGTTTCTGACCATCATCAAGGTTACGTGGGAACGCACCAGGGGCCGCGGCACCTGAAGATGGCACACCAATACTTGAGTAGTGGTGACCATAGCTAATACCACCGCCAGGTAGACCAATTTGACCAATCATGGTTGCTAGAACCGCCGCCATCCAGTATGGCTGCTCACCATGTTGTTGACGCTGAACACACCAGCCCATCAACATCTGGGTACGGCCTTTGGTCATGACCTTAGCAAGGTCGCGGATAATTTCTGGTGAAACACCGCAGATTTCAGATGCCCATTCCGGTGTTTTCTCAACACCGTCAGTTTGACCTTGTATATAAGGTAAGAACTTATCGAAGCCTAAGCTGTAACCTTCGATAAAGGCATTATCATGAAGGTTCTTGTCTACCATTTCATGGGCAATACCTAGCATTAACGCAACGTCGGTTTGCGGATTAATGTAAAGTTGCTCACAACCTAGGTATTGCTGAGTCTTGGTGACCACAGGGTCGATACTGATTACACGGATCTCGCCTTTAGCCACTTTCTCTTTCAATTGAGCAAGGTAGGCATAAGACTCGTGCGTTTCAGCATTCCAGCCGACCTGTAGGTTCTTATAGGGATCATTCGACCATAAGATGATGGTCTTAGAATGTTCCAGAATTAACGACCAAGAGGTACCTTGAGCGTAAACTTCGGTAGAACCTAGGATGTAAGGCAAAATTGTTTGCCCTGCACCAGTTGAGTAATCGCCAACTTTCTTAACGAAGTTACCGTGCATGCCTACAGCGCGCTGCATATGGCTGGTGCTTGAATGCAACTGACCCGTTGCACGCCAACCTGTTTGCCCTGCGTGTAATCCAGATGGGCCGTATTTGGTTTGAATAAGATCGAGTGAGTCTTTAAACAAACCAAGTGCCTTATCCCAAGTGACACGTACAAAGCGGAAGTCACCGCGTTGTGTGGTGTCACTCTGGTGACCTTTCAATAGAAAGTCCAAGCGTACCATTGGGTAACGTACACGTGATGGGTTGTAAACTAAGCCCTTAATACCGTTAATCATATCGGTTGGATACATATCGGTATCGAAAGGTTTAACTTCAGAGATAACCCCGTTTTTACGCTTCATCTTGAACGCACCGAAGTGCGAACCTGTGGTCAGCCAGCCGTCACTTGCGTCTGCACCTGATGCCGCTAGAGCATTAAGTGGCGCAAGTACTGATGATCCGCTAAGTACGACATAAGATGTTCCTACTAAGCCTTTTAGAAAGTCTCTTCTGTTCATTACGCTATGTCCTATTAGTGAGCTGACTTATCGAAAGTTGATGAATGCTCTTGTAAATACTTCTGTACCAATGCTTGGGTATCTTGGTCCATGTTGACGAATGCGAGCATGCCTTGGAACATACCTGGCCAGGTGTTGGCATCGAAATGCGCTTCGGCTGGCTGGGTGTGACAGACACTACAGCTAGTGTTGTAGGTACTGCGTGCGTAGTCCCATAGTGGCTGTAGATCTGTTAGTAAGTAATCTGTATCAGTCCAGATATCAGCTTCAACGCGTTGCCACTTAAGGCCTGTCATTGGATCTTCTTTCTCTTCGAATGTCTTGATTACACCCTCTTCAAGGGCTGCATCTTTAGTTAGCTGAGCTGATAGGATGTTTAAGCCAAAGTCGTAGTAGATCACGCGGCCTGCACCGATTTTCTTTCTCCAGCCGTCGATACCAATCTTGGCGCGCTTACCTTTCACTTCTAAGATTTTAACCTTAGTTGCAATGTTTAGCGTACCCGCTTCAACGTCAGTTTTATCGTTGAAGAATAATGGCTTAGTTAGTGCGGTAAAGTAAGTTTGACCCACTTGTAGCCCGCTTACACCGCTACCGACTTCAGCAATCAACTCAGGCGCGCGAGCGGTGCCCATATCTGGTAGTTTGTGAGCAATACCTTTGTGGCAATCGATACAGCTTTGGTCTGTTTCTGCTGCACGCTTCATCTGCTTTTGTGCAAGCTTAGACATGCTGTCCCACTTCATTGACTTGTAGTCATGACAGTTTTTACAAGCCAAAGATTTGTTTTGGTCGAAACGTTTCCACTCACGGCTTGCCATTTCAAGACGTTTGGCTTCGTACTTCTCAGGAGTGTTGATGGTATTAAATAACCAGCCATACACATCGTGAGATGCTTCTAGCTTACGTGCCATTTTAGGACCAAATGCGTGTGGAACGTGACAGTCTGGGCATGTCGCACGTACACCTGAGTGGTTAGAAAAATGCACTGTTTGTTGTAGCTCTTGATATGGCATGCTTTCCATACCATGACAGCTAATACAGAACTCTTCGGTATTGGTTGCTTCAAGGGCTGTATGGAAGCCTCCCCAGAAGATAATGCCCATTAAGAAAGCGGAAAGGCTAATTGCACCTAGAGTTAGGTATTTAGCGGGTTTAGTTAGTGTACGCCAGATGTTAAGTAACCATCTCATAACGGCATCCTCTTAATAAATTTGAATAAGTTGTTGATATTAGTGAGATGGAACGCCAGTAAGCGTTAGCGAGATCCAAGTAAACAATCCGTATGCGCTAAGGAAGGTGGCACTCAGCACTGGGAATAGAATGAAGATGATAAAGCACAGTGCTTTTACCTCATCTTTCTTATTAGTAACGTGTTTTTTTGGGGTAGATTGCTCAGTCATGACCGTGTGCTCCAGCTAATCCATATTTTTTGATAGGCTAAGTATAGATAGAGAATGTGAATAGTGATGGAGGGATCAATGAATAAGATAAGACAAGTTATGACAAATTATGAATAGATTTCCCAACGGGTTTATCTAGTAATACAGTTGAGTTTAGGAATAGCGAAACAATGACTTGTAAGGAGATGCTAAACAATCTTACTTAGAAAGGATTTGCACTAATAGTGAGCCATTAGTGCAGTTATTAGAGGCCGTGCAGAGTGGGAAAGCTATTAGCTCAATACTAGGTAGGTGATAAATCCGATCCAACTGAGGGTGAGTAGCCCCCAAGGTAAGTATGGGCTTGAGGCACGATCCTCTATATTGCTATGGTCCTGTTCACTGGTTTCACGAGCCTTAGCTTTAACTTCTTGTTTACGGGCTTTATCTCGCTCTCTTGCCTTACCTTTTTGAAGCTTCTTATATTCTGCAATGCCTTTTTCAATCCCTTGGGCAATCAGTTTTGTTTGCTCTTTGGTTTGTCCCGGCTTTTGGGTGGCCTTCGCCACTTTCATGGCTTCAGCTTTGGTTTCGTTAGAAATAGACTGTTTTGCTGCCGATGTTTTTGAGACTGATGCTTTTGATTGAGCCTGTTTTGAGCTTGGTGCTGCCATAGAAGAGTGAATGCTTAGCTAACGAATAGACGCACTATATCAGCTCTATAGCGAGATGTGCAGTGCACTAGCTGAGGTGAAGTTGGCACTTTTGCACAAGAGTGAGCAACTGGACGGGCTTTGAGGTTATTTGATGGTATAAAGTTTTGCTAAACACTATCAGCCTGAGGGTGGGGTTTGTTATTCTGCAGCTGTTTTCATATAAACCTGATTGAAGGCTAGGGATATTGCATTGAATCAAAACGCTGCTTCAGTTTCCAATGGCACAACGGCTAAGCCAACGGTGGCAAGTGCCAGTAAGGGCTCAGTACTGCCCTGGATTGGTGCTTTCTTAAAGCCCTATCGCGCAAAAGTGGTTGCAGCGATAATCTTCCTGTTTATTGGCTCACTGGCTTGGTTGTCCTTGGGGCAAGGTGTGCGCCTGATGGTTGATGAGGGCTTTTTAAAAGATAACGGCTCACGCTTAAATGAAATTATCTTGCTGGTGATAGCTATTACCGCACTCAGTAGCTCGGCGATCTTTTGTCGCTTTTACTTGATGACTTGGCTCGGTGAACGAGTGAGCGCCGATATCCGCTTAAAGGTGTATGACCACCTGCTTAAGCTTTCACCAGGCTTCTACGCCAAGCTTAGAACCGGCGAAGTGATCTCCCGTTTTACAGCTGACTCGACCTTGCTGCAGTCAGTGGTTGGTTCAAGCCTGTCGATGATGCTAAGAGCCAGTGTGACTGTGATTGGTGGCATCGTGATGATGACCATCACCAGTATTAAAATGACCGGCTTAGTCTTGCTGGCAGTGCCTATGGTGCTAGGTCCTATTTTCTTCTTTGGCCGTAAGGTGCGTGATCTATCGCGAAAAAGCCAAGATAAAGTGGGGGACCTAGGAGCCTATGTCGATGAGACTCTGCACGAGATCCACACAGTACAAGCCTACTCCCATGAAGATAAAGACAGAGAGCTGTTTAGTCATCGTGTCGAAGCGGTGATGGACGCCGCCAAAGGGCGAATTAAATATCGCTCGATATTGATCTCTTTGGTGATGTTTTTAAGCATTTTGGCTATTGCGTTAGTGACTTGGGTTGGCGCACACGATGTGATGAGCGGCGCAATATCTGCCGGTGAGCTATCAGCCTTTATGTTTTATGCGGTGATGGTAGCAGGCTCGGTGGCAACCATCAGTGAAGTGATTGGTGAGATCCAACGTGCTGCTGGGGCTAGTGAGCGTTTAATCGAGCTGATTGAAACACCCATCGACATTCCGGTAGTGGTTAACCCAGATACCTTACGGGCCCCAGTACGGGGTGAGCTTGAATTAAAACAAGTGCGTTTTAGCTATAGCAACATGAGTGATCATCGCACCGAGCCTGATGGCGCAGGTGCGAACAGCCTTGAGCTTGAAAACAGCTTTGAGCAAATAAACAGCCCTGAGCCCATAGATGACAGCCTTGAGCGTGTAGAGAGCCGCGATGAAGGTGAAGTCATTCGCGGCCTCAATATTCATATCACCCCAGGCGAACGTGTAGCCTTAGTGGGCGCCAGCGGTGCGGGCAAGAGCACCCTGTTCGAACTGTTGCAACGCTTCTACGTGCTCAATAGTGGCTCAATCGAACTCGATGGTGTCGATATTGCTAAACTCAGTCCGCAGACCTTACGTCAGCAATACGCGCTAGTACCGCAAGAGTCGGTGATATTTGCCACTAGCGTGCTTGAAAATGTGCGCTATGGCCGTATCGATGCTAGCGAAGAAGCGGTAAAGCAGGCTTGTATTGCCGCAAAAGCTGATGAGTTTATTCGTGAATTTCCCGATGGTTATCAGACCTACTTAGGCGAGCGCGGCGTGCGTCTATCGGGTGGACAGAAGCAACGAATTGCCATAGCACGGGCAATACTTGCCGACAGGCCGATTCTGCTGCTCGATGAGGCAACCAGCGCACTCGATGCGGTGAGTGAGCACAAGGTTAAGCAGGCATTGGATAGTTTAATGACAGGCAAAACCACGTTAATTATTGCCCACAGACTAGCAACGGTCATCAATGCTGACCGCATCTTAGTGCTAGATAAAGGCCAAATCGTTGGCAGTGGTACTCATGGTGAGTTAATGCAAAGCAGCGAGCTGTATCGTGAGTTTGCTAGCTTGCAGTTGTTAACGGATGAAGGGCAGCTTCAAGAGTGAACTAAAGCGCTTGTCTAAACGTATAGTTTCAATGAGTTGTTTTAAAGAAGGTTGCCAGTGTTTTTGTTATACGTTCTGCACTAGCATTATAGGTGGCCTAGATTGATAACGATAAAGAGGGACCCCTATGCGTTTTTTACTTGTGATGAGTCTACTGTTTTTATCGGCCTGCACCAGTTTGCCCACGGGCATTGAGCCAGTAAAACAATTTGAGCTGCCACGTTACCTTGGGACTTGGTATGAGATTGCTCGCCTCGATCATAGTTTTGAGCGCGGATTAAACCAAGTCACTGCCACTTATTCGATGCGAGATGATGGCGGCGTGAAGGTCATCAATCGTGGTTTCTCCGAAAGTGAACAAGCATGGGATGAAGCAGAAGGTAAGGCGTACTTTGTAGATAGCCCTGATATAGGTCATTTGAAAGTGTCATTCTTTGGGCCTTTTTATGGTGCCTATGTGGTGTATGAGCTTGATAAAGAGGGTTATCAATACGCCTTTATCACCAGCTATAACCGTGACTACTTGTGGTTCTTATCGCGCAGTCCAGAGGTTGACGATGCGCTTAAGCAGCAATTTATTGAGCAAGCTAAAAGCCTAGGTTTTGCCACTGAACAAATTATTTGGGTAAAGCAAAGCTAACATAAACAAATAAGGAGCCTTAGGCTCCTTATTTGTTTCGAGTTACGGGTGTAACTGTTATTTATTGAGTTACTTACGTAGCTCGCGCCTTAAAATCTTGCCTACGGTCGACTTAGGCAAGGCGTCAACAAACTCGATAAACTTTGGTACTTTATAAGCGGTCAGTTGTTTACGGCAGTAGTCTTTTATCTGGGTGTTAGCTTGTTCTTTGTCGGCATGGGGAGCATTGAGTACGATTACGGCTTTCACCGCTTCACCACTGTGGTCATCACTGATGCCAATCACGGCACACTCCAATATCGCTTCATGGTTAGACAGAATATCTTCCACTTCATTAGGGTAGACATTAAAGCCTGAGACGATAATCATATCTTTCTTACGATCGACAATCTTATGGAAACCATCTGCCGTCGCCACTGCAATATCGCCGGTTTTAAAGTAGCCCTCGCGGGTCATCACCTTGTCGGTTTCAGCTTGATTGTTCCAATACCCTAGCATCACCTGTGGACCAAATACCGCAAGCTCACCGGTTTCACCGATAGGCACTTCATTATCGTCCATATCTAAGATTTTTACTTGGGTCGCGATAACTGGCTTGCCTATGGTGCCAAGTTGTTCAAGTCCCGGAGAGTTAAGCGATACCACAGGTGAGGTTTCTGATAAACCATAGCCTTCAGAGATAGTACAACCTGTGGTTTGTTGCCATATCGATGCTGCAGCTTGTGTAAGTGCAGTGCCGCCAGAAATAGTCACTTTAAGGTGGCTAAAATCCAGCGCTTTAAATTCAGGTTGATGGCATAGGCCAACAAATAAGGTATTGAGCCCCGCAAAGCCAGTAAATGGATACTTTGATAGGGTCGAAATAAGTCCTGAAATATCTCTGGGATTCGGGATTAAAACCGAACAGCCGCCACGCTCATAGTAAAGTACCAAGTTCACCATAAAGGCATAGATATGGTAGACGGGTAAGGGCGCAACGAAAATCTCTTCCCCCTCGATAATGCGGCTACCTAAACGGGACTTAATCTGCATAGCATTGGCGATTAAATTACCGTGGGTGAGCATGGCGCCTTTTGAAAGACCCGTTGTGCCGCCTGTGTACTGTAATGCTGCAATTTGTCCAAGTACACTGATCACTGGCGCGTAGGTAAGCTGTTCACCCTTTGCCAGTACGTCACAAAAAGGTACGGTTGCGAACGGCACTTCAGGTTGTGGCTGCGGGGCAATTAAGTCCATCGCATGGGTGGATATCACGGTTTCAATTCCCGTACTCGCTACCACCTCAGTTAATGTTGGTAGCAGATCAGATAGCACCACCAAGGCTTTTGCACCAGAGTCGTTAAATTGATGAATAAGCTCACGTTGGGTATAGAGTGGATTGGTGTTGACCAACACCATTCCCGCTTTTATTGCACCGTAAGCAGCAATAACAAATTGAGTAATATTGGGTAGCTGAATGGCAATTCTATCGCCTTGCACCAGATTTGTTTCTTGTTGTAGGTAAGCTGCAAACTGACGCGAATAGCGATTGATTTCGTTGAAGCTGGTTTCTTTACCTAGGCACGAATATGCCGCTTTATCGCCATAGCGGGCGCTGGCAAGTTCGATCAGATCGATAAGAGAAGCGTAACGGGATAGGTCGAGCCTAGTGTCTGAGTCGTATGCCATTGAAATACCTTTTAGCTGATTTAGTTATTATTTGGATTGTCATGCTTACTTAATAATCAAACGGCTGTTTAGATTAGTGTGATCTATACCCCTAGGTCAATGGGGCAAGTTCAAATAAGGTGTTAGCTTTTATAGAAGGTACTAGGTTCTAGGAAGAGCTAGGGCTGTAAAAGCGAAGACGGTTTTAAAAGAGCCGAACGGCCTGTGGCCTAGCAAACGTGACTGCGTCACTACAGAACGCTGCGCTCACGGAAAGGCAAAGAAAGGTGCTAGGTGCTAGGAAGATCTAAGACGATAAAGCTCAGACGGAAAAGCGGTCTTGTTTCGTAGGTCGGGCTTTAGTCCGTCATGCTTTTGATTTTCCTAGCAGGGCGAAGCCCGTTCTCGAAGCGCAGCGCCCTAGAACCTTAAAGCTAAGACGGTACAAGCAAAGTCGAACGGCTTGTGGCCTAGCAAACGTGACTGCGTCACTACAGAACGCTGCGCTCACGGAAAGGCAAAGAAAGGTGCTAGGAAAGGCAAAGAAAGGTGCTAGGTGCTAGGAAGATCTAAGACGATAAAGCTCAGACGGTAAAGCTCAGAAGTAACAGCGGCTTCAATCTTACTTTGTAGGTCGGGCTTTAGTCCGTCATGCTTTTGATTTTCCTAGCAGGGCGAAGCCCGTTCTCGAAGCGCAGCGCCCTAGAACCTAGTACCTTCTTTTAACCCATTAAATCGGTGCAAAGAAGCTCGACTGCTGTGAGACTTGGCCGTAGTTATGTTGCTCAGCGATCGTAAAGGTGATCTCATTGTGGCTGTTAGCGAAAGACTCTGGCTCGGCAACGACGGTAACGGGGTAGTCGAGCTGCTCTCCAGGCTTAATTTTTAGGTTAACTCCACCCGCTAATCGGTAGCCGTTATTACCCGAAACATAGATACGGTAAAGCCGCGTTTGTTGGGTTTTATTACGGATCTTTAAGGTATAACTGTTCTCAATTTTGTTGTCATTGGTTTCTCTATATAAGCTTTGTCTATCTCTAAGTACATTAAGCTCAATATTACTGCGGGTGTGTATGTCAGCCACGATAACCGTCAACATAATTAAGGCTGCAATACCATAGCCAATAAATTTGTATGACTCATAAAAAGGTTCAGCCTTACCCGACAACGCATTTTCGCTGGTATAACTGATAAGGTTACGCTGATAGCCAAATTTGTCCATGGTCTGGTTACACGCATCCACACAGGCACCACAGTCGATACATTCATACTGTAGCCCGTTACGAATATCGATGCCTGTAGGGCAAACTTCTACGCACAAATTACAGTCAACACAATCACCCAATTTTAAAGCTGAATCGCCGCCGGAGTTGGTGACTTGATTACGTTTACGAGGGCCTCGGTTTTCACCGCGGACTGCATTATAAGTGACAGTTTTTGTATTGGCGTCGAACATGACTGATTGAAAGCGTGAATATGGACAGCAGTGCAGACACATCTGCTCACGCATCCAACCTGCATTTAAATAGGTACAGATGGCAAAGAACCACACCCAAGTCGTGACCCAAAAGCTGGCATTAAAGGTGAAAATATCGATATAGAGTTCTCGAGCAGGAATAAAATAAGCGATAAAGCCACAACCTGTGAGTAAGGCTATTACTCCCCAAGCACTGTGTTTCAAGAGACGTTTTTTGAGCTTTTCTCCACTCCAAGGCGCCTTATCTAAGGCTACTCGCTTATTACTGTTCCCCTCAATTTGGGTTTCAATCCATACATAGATAAAGGTCCATGCAGTCTGTGGACATAGATAACCGCACCAAATGCGCCCTAAAAATACCGTAACGAAAAATAACATAAAGGCCGCCGCAATAAAGACCCAGGCTAAAATGGTAAAATCTTGGGGCCAAAGCGTGGTGCCAAAAAAGATAAATTGCTGCTCGCTAAGGTCAAACAAAATGGCTTGCCGGCCTTGGTAGGAGATAAAGGGCAGTAAGAAAAATAGCGCGACCAGCAGGGTATTCATTCCGGTACGTATTTTTTGCAAGTCGCCCTTTTGCTGCCGAATATGGATCTTATTGTTTTGATGATGAGTACGATTCTGAACTGGCTGAACTTGAATTGGGATCCGTTGAGTTGTCGCAACGTTATTTGCGCAATTCAATTTTTGTTCGGTGTTGTTTTTAGACATTAGACTTCTCTACTTGACGCGTTCGTTATTCATTGCGCATTCTTGTGTCACAGCGCGTTGAGGTAGAGTTAGCAAAGCTTAGGCCAACATCTGTCCAGCATTAACCTTTGATTTTAAAGGTTTATTCTTGGTTATTAGCAAGAGTGGGGCACGATATATCGTGTCTTGGCGATATATCGTGAAAAAGTTCAGTTATAAGACCAGTCAAATTGGGCGAGAGATGGCCAGCTTGTTCATACGTGATCTTAAAGTGCTTGGTGGCAAGCCAAGTAATGCAGCAGCGCCGTTAGCTCCAGATATACGCCACTGGGTCTGTTTCAGTATGTGCAGAATATGCTGCCGCTCAACCTCTTGTAGGGTTTGATTTCCCGTAGTGTCTGATTCTGGCGCACTTTGCTCCATAAATTGTAATTGGTTAAATTCCAGTACAGGCCCTTGAGACAAGATTATTTCGCGCTCCAATACATTTTGCAGCTCCCGTACGTTACCCGGCCAACTATGCTGCATCAGTTTTGTCATGCCTCTTTGACTAACTTTGCTGATTTTCTTACCTAATTTACGGTTAAGATCTTCAATGAGATGGCTGACAATCTCTGGGATATCGCTCAGGCGTTGTTTTAATGGCGGCACAATAATTGGGAATACATTTAAGCGGTAGTAGAGATCCATTCTAAATAGTCCCTGTTCTACTCGCTTTTGCAGATCATGGTGAGTCGCGGTGATTAGGCGAATATCGACCTTGATGGTTTGGCTACTACCTACGCGCTCAAACTCCTTTTCTTGTAACACTCGCAATAACTTAGACTGGGCTTCGAGGCTAAGTTCTGCCACCTCATCTAAAAATAACGTGCCTTGGTGAGCCAGCTCAAAACGGCCTTTACGTCGGCTCGTAGCCCCAGTATAAGCGCCTTTCTCATGACCAAACAGTTCACTTTCTAGCAAGGCGCTTGAAAAGGCGGCGCAGTTAACGCTAATGAGGGGTTTATCGGCTCGATTACTTAACCTGTGTAGATTACGGGCAACTAGCTCTTTGCCTGTGCCATTTTCGCCACTGATTAATACCGTACTTTCGGTATTGGATACGAGTTTAATCTGTTGAATTAATTGGCTAATTGGTTTGCTTGAACCGGATATCTCGACATCGCCTGTACGATCTGCCAGTTCCAGCTGCAGGTACTGGTTTTCAAACGATAGCTTCTCTGATAGTGCTTGCACTTGCTCAAGCGCCTGACGCAGTGATTGCTCGGTTTGCTTTTGAATACTGATATCACGAAATATCGCGACTACACCAATTAACACGCCATCCTTGTACACTGGGGTTGAGGTGTAGTGTACCGGAAAGCTGCTACCGTCTTTACGCCAAAAGACCTCATGGGAGATCTCACGAGCGATGCCATCAATTAAGGTGTTATAAATCGGGCAATCATCTTTATGATAATGGCTGCCATCACTGTGGCTATGGTGGTGACAATCATGAATATTCTTGCCAAGTAACTCATGGGCTTGCCAACCTGTCATTCGCTCAGCTGCAGGGTTGATAAACACCGCATTACCGGCTAAATCGAAGCCGTAAATGCCTTCGCTGACCGCGTTCAGGATCAGTTGATTCTCGGGGAGAAAGCCGTCGTGATTGGTTTTATCTTCAAGGTTAATGGCAGACATCATCAGCCCAGTACAGAGGAGTTTATCTGCTGAGTATACGCAAAAATAGCGGCGAACAAAATGAGGTCACGCTATTTCGTGACCCCCTGTTTGACGTTGAGAACTAGGTCTAGTCAACGCATCAGTAAAGTGGGCTTAGCCTTTGGCCTTTTGTAGGGCATGGATAACCGAATCCATCGTCAGTTGGCTAGGTAACACAATGCCATTTGGTGCACCCGGGCCGTAGATTTTATTATAGGGCGTCCCACCTCTGCCCTGAGTTTGCATATAACTTTCTACCACGACATTGGGCTGACTCCAGTCACCCTGCATCAATATGATATTGCTCTGGGTTAGGGCGTTGACGATTTTCTCTCTGTGAGTCACTGAGGCTTTATTGGCGAGGCAGATATTGCACCAGTCTGCGGTAATATCAACAAATACCGTATAACCCTCGTCCACAAGTGGCTGGATTTGACTTGGAGTGAGCGTTTGCCAATGAAGCCGTTTATAGGCGTCATAATCTTCACCATAGTTGAGGAAGCCAAACACGGCGCCTACGCTCATCGCCATAAAGCCTAAAACTACAATCACGCCGTTAGGAATATATTTCCCCTTCACTTTAAGCCCGACTAGTGCGGCAATAAGGGTACAAATCAGTGCAAAGAAAACCAGAATCGATACTGAAATGGTGCTCATTAATACTCCATGATATTAGATAGATGATGACTCCAAACCTTAGGAGTTTAGCTTGTGTTCAACTGTTTTAATTACACTATTTTGTAGCCGTTCGCGACAAATTGCTCAATTAGGCGCGATATTGAACGTTGCAAGCTGAGTTTAACCAGATCTTTATCCCTTTGTCATTTCAGCTTATCGCAATTGATAGTATGAGCTCCTTGGTTCAATCATGTATATTGTGGCGATTAACGCAGTCACACGATAAGAAAGGAAATAGATGAGTATTAGCGCTTGGCTAGGTTTGCTAGCTATCTGCTGTTTAGGAGCGATGTCACCAGGCCCGAGTTTAGCTATGGTGGTAAGGCACACTTTAGGTGGCGGTCGAGGTAAAGGTATCATCTGCGCTTGGGCGCACTCTATCGGCATTGGAGTTTATGCCTTAGTGACCTTATTAGGCTTGGCGGTTTTGTTAAAACAAGCGCCTATGGTGTTTAACGGTATTGCAGTCATCGGTGCGCTTTACCTTGCCTATATGGGCATGCAAGCACTGCGTTCAAAAGGCGGTATGTCAGATAAACTCGCTGCTGGAGAGTCAACCGATTCCTTTACTGCTGCTCGAGATGGCTTAGCGATATCACTGTTTAACCCTAAGATCATGTTGTTTTTCTTAGCGTTATTCAGCCAGTTTGTGATGGTGGCCGATAGCTTAACTGGCAAAGCGTTAATTGTCTTAACCCCGCTAGTGGTAGATGGCTTGTGGTATACCTTAATCGCGCTGATTTTGTCTCATTCCGCCGTGTTGCCAAAGCTGCGAGAGAAGGCTGCTTTAATCGATAAATTATCGGGTGTGGTGTTAATTCTATTAGCGGTACGAGTCGTTGTGACGCTGTAAGCGATGCTGTTATAGGCATAAAAAACGCCATCAACATGATGGCGTTTTTATTGAGTGCTCAGCCGTTAATACCAACTGAATTAAGAGTTAAATACCTGTACGGCATCATCTTTAGCCGCTTCTGGCTCAGGCTCACGAGACTGAACAGGGTTTCTGATATGGTCATCCAAGTTATCATTTAACATGGCTTTATATTCATCAGTAAACCATTCAAGAGCGTTATCTTTCTCAGCAGCAAGATCGGATGACTTTAGCGCAGCTTCGAATGCATTGAAGCGAGAGGCTGCAAAACGCATCGCTGTGCCGACTTTACCGACATCTTGCTCTTTAGCAGCGAGTTCGTTCGCCAACGCAATGAATTGATCGGCTAGTTCAAAAATGGTGGTTTCTTTTTTAGCTTCTGACATCTTGCTTCTGCTCTTGTTTACGTATGGTAGTGACTCGATTCTATCTTAAATGAGCCATTAATGAACCATTGTTATTAACTATTGGGATCTGAATCGGTAATCACGTTGCCATTACGGGAGTCATAATAGATAGACATGGTCTGCTCTGGCAGGTAGAAATAGCGGCATTGATCAGGGCTAATGTAGGTCGCGAGGTACTCTGCACCTGCTGTATTGGCGTTATTCGATACCACAGGCGCATCTTGTAAAACTGTACGCCAAACAGACATGCAGTCAGCAACATTGTTGAGGCGTGGACTAGATTCAAATGGCGGATAGTTTTGAGCGGGGAAGCCCCACTGGTTGATATCCAGCTGGCCGCTGCTGCCATCGCCGAATACCTGTAGGTTATCGACAGGGCCGTTACCACCTTTAGACGCCCATTTGACGTTAGCTAAGGTGATACCACCTTTAAAGGCGCCGCCAGTGGCTTCTATGCTGGCAATTTCGGCATCTTGTTTTAGGTTAATAAACTTAGGGACGGCAATAACGGCTAAGATGGCTAAAACGATGATCACAACAACCATCTCGATGAGTGTAAAACCGCTCGCTGTTGTGCTTCTTGTCATGAATAGTTCCGTTATTTCACTTGAGTCAGTGCTTTATCCAAAGCTGATACTGTTTATATTAGCTGCTTGGATCTGAGTCCACTACCACACTGCCATTATTGGAGTTGTAAGTGATTGATAGATTAGTGTTATCAGTGTAGTCATAGCGGCAAACCGCGGGCACAGAACTATCATAATTTGCTTTATAGTCGGTTTCATCGGTGGTGCCAGACTTAGAAACCGTAGGCTCATTGTTTTGAAATAGCACTTGCCATACCGAGATACAGTCTTCGACGTTATCAAGTTTCGGCGCTTCTTCGCTATCAGTGAAATAGTGTTGTGCTGGCCAGCCATTAACATTGAAGTCGACATGGGTATCATCTGAGTCGCCAAACACAGGCAGGTTTTCAGCAGGGCCATCACCGACCTTCACCGCCCATACGGCTCTGGCTAAATCAACCCCGGACTTAAAGGCGCCGCCGGTGGCTTTAACGTGAGAAACCTGAGCGTCTTCTGATAGGCTTAGAAATTTTGGCGCAGCCACAACCGCAAGAATACCTAAAATGATAATGACGACAACCAGTTCAATCAGGGTGAAGCCTGAATGCCGTTTATAAGAGTGGGCTGGAGAGTACATCAATTGCTGTCCAAAGGTGAATGAGGCGCTATATTAACACTGACAATTTTTAATACCAATGATCAAAGGTTGGTTTTTGTCGTAGAAGATAGTGCCTAAGATGACAAAATTGTTAGCATTTCCAGCCTCTCAATGGGGAGTGCCCAACTTAAGCGCTGTTAAAGTTTGTTTTACTGGTTATCTTAGCGCTAACGATTGCAAGTGATACTGCGACCTTTTAAGCTTAGGCAAATTTTTATCTTGAGGTTAGATCATGACTGCGCACTCTAGCTGGTCATCATTTATAAATGAACAGCAGCAACAAGCCTATTTTCAGTCAATGCAGCAGTTTGTCCAAGCCGAACGTGCCGCAGGTAAGGTGATCTATCCGCCTGAGGCTGAGGTGCTAGCCGCGTTTGACTCAACGCCGCTGGACAAGGTGCGAGTGGTGCTTATTGGGCAAGATCCCTATCATGGTCAAGAGCAGGCACATGGTTTGTGCTTCTCGGTTAAACTGGGAGTCAAGACGCCGCCATCACTGGTAAATATGTACAAGGAGTTGGCTAGCGATATCGTTGGTTTTACTGTGCCAGACCATGGCAATTTGAGCCGCTGGGCCGAGCAGGGGATCTTGATGCTCAACACGGTATTAACCGTAGAGCAAGGTAAGGCGCATTCTCATGCAAAATCAGGCTGGGAAACCTTTACTGCTAACGCTTTAGCACTGCTAAATGAGCAACCTCAACCCATTATTTTTGTACTCTGGGGCGCCCACGCCATTAAGAAAGGCAAAGGGATTAATGCGCCGCAGCATCAGATCATCTCTGGGCCGCACCCTTCGCCTTTATCGGCCTATCGAGGCTTTTTTGGGTGTAAGCACTTCTCGAAAATTAATGAGCTATTACAAGCTAGAGGCGAAGCACCGATAGACTGGCAGGTATAGTCCGTATCTTATCCAATAAAAAAAAGAGCGCCTTGCGCTCTTTTTTATCTGTCGACTAAGTCTACCTCTTCTGCCGAAGCAATGTTGAGTTGTAAGCAGGATTAAAGATGTTTGTCCAGGAACTCGCTTAACTCACCAAAGGCGACCTTTCGGTTTTTAGGATCATCTAAGAAATGGGTACCGTTTTCAAACTCGATGTATTTAATATCCAGTTTACTTTTAGCTTGGTTATAAAAGTCTTTAGATTGACTGTAGTTAACTCGGGTATCTCTCGTGCCATGAATTAACAGAATGGGGGCTTTTATCTGATCGATATGCTTGATTGCCGATACCTGATCTAATGCTTTCAATGCATCACTGTCATTAGAGGCTACGATGTTATCGACATAGGTCGACTGTCTCTCTTCATCTTCAATCATCTCTTTTAGATCGCTTATACCTGCGATACTAACGACACAGTCAAAGCGTTCACTATCTTGAAAAGCTGCGGTTAGCGCGACGTATCCACCATAGCTGGCACCTACGATACAGGCATTTTTAGCAACGATATTTTGTTTATCTAACCAAACAACACCATCCATCACGTCTTGCTGCATACGCTTGCCCCACTGGTAATAACCTGCAGTTTCAAACTCAGTGCCATAACCTTCAGAGCCCCTGAAGTTCATCTGTAATACAGCGTATCCTTGGCTGGCGATGAGTTGTACTAGCGGGTCGAAGTAGCGCATATCTCGAGCATGGGGCCCCCCATGGGGTAACACCACAAATGCTGGCTTCTCTTCCGGCTTTAGGTTAGTTGGCATTGTGAGGTAGGCATGGATCATGATCCCATCGCTTGCTGGGTATTGAATTGGCTGAACAGTTGCAAGTGGCACGTTCTCAAGTTGTGGATATTGAGAGAACCAGATCCCTCCCTTATTAGCGGTAAGATCTAACCAGAAATACTTACCGGGAGAGTTATCCTTAATCGCATAGGCTAACACCTTGGTGTCATCGTCACTCTTGCTGGCAATCGAAACTTCATAACCGGGTAGTGCGGCTTGGACATTGTTGAGTAGCTGGCTATCCTTTTCGTCGAAATAATGACGTTCCATGAAGTCATCTTTCCAGATAACACCGACCAATTTACCACTGCTGCTCTCTAAGCCTCCACTTAAATCAAATTTGTCATGACCAAAGACTTTTTGGCTAAATAGGCCCGCTTCAATGTCGTATAACCAGAGGGCTTGTCGGCCGGTTTCTCGGTCACTTATCACGTAGGCTTTAGTACCATCATCCGATAACGAAAGAATGTCAAAAGTATGACCTTCGCCAAACTTGCGTTTATGCATTAGCTTAAAGTCTTCATCGGCACTCTTACGATACCAGGTGCTAATAAAATGCCCCTTATCGTCAAAAATCCCCTGCTGTTTTTCGCCTGCAATGCCTAAACGAATAGTGCCATTAATATCAGGGTACCAGCTAGATACATCGTATTTATTGGCGAACTCTTTTTCAAAGTCTCCATTTTCAAGATCAACAGTAAAGACACTGTACGCTTTATCGCGAGAGTCATAAGTACTTACAAGTACTTCGTTTTCTTTAGCTGGTAAGCTTGATAGTAACTGATAAGATTGGACTTTATGTCCTTGGCTTTTTCTTAGTCGCTTATGGGTGAGTTCGCGGACTTCTTTATTTTGAACATCAATGGAGTAGAGGCGAGAGACTCGATAGTAGATGCCACGATAGTAGCCAGGATAACTCGTTCCTATCACTACAAACTTGTTGCCAGACCATCGAACATAATCGACTCTGTCTTTTGCCTTCTTTAGTTGGGCTAATGGGGTGATCTTATTATTACCAAAAGCGGACAACACTACTTGTGGGCCATTCTTGGTATTGTAAATGGCCACAATCGATTTGCCGTTAGGTGAAACTTGAGCGGACTCGATCATTTTTAGCTTAGAGAACTGTTCTGGGGTAAGTGAGCTTGCTTTAGCTGGTACGCAGAGTAATGCAGCGAAGAACAAGGTCTTAACTAAGTTATACATAACTTCCTAATTCCGTTTAGTTATTAAGTTCGGGTTATTCTCGGTTGTTTGGAGTATATAGACTTATTTGGCAAATGTTAATGAAATGTGTATAGAATGATACGGCTTTAATTGAGCGATTGAGATAGATCTTACCCCACCAAAAAGTAGAGCCCAAATCCAAGGCAAGCTAAGCAAATACCAATATTGATCGCTTCGGGCCAGCTGACCACCTTCTCCAGCAAGATGAGAATCGATAGCGCTAAGATCCAACCTATATGCATTACCCCAACAATCAGCAACAGCGCCATTAATAGCCAGCAGCAACCTACACAGTATTGGCCGTGTTTTAGTCCCATCTTGATAGCGCCGAGCTTGCCCTCCTGCCACTGGGTCATAAGAAAGTTAAGTGGCGAGCGGCAGTGATTTAAACACTGTTGTTTTAAGGGAGAGATCTGATAGATGCCGACAACAATCAATAAAATACCACTGAAAATAGGGTTGCCGCTCTGCATCATCGGCGTCATTAGCGCCAGTTCATGGAGTTGCCACTGTACAAGGGTAATAATCAAGCTGTATAGGCTCCAGATCAGCAGATAACCGAGAATAAAGAGATTAGAGGAGACGAACTCCGCCGATCTCTGTCGGCGAGTGCGACTTATCTTAGCGAACAACATGATCATAGGTGTGGCTGAAGGCATCATCATGCCTACCATCATCACCGCCCACATAATAAAAACGAAGCTCAGCTCATACAGCCCCCAATGGGGTGACATGACCATGGTCATATCAAACAGCATGTAATACCAACTGAGCCCGGTAAGCAGCAGGATACTGACCCAAGTGATGGGCGAGTGGAGGCTGTGAGTAATTTGCGAGAGACTAGCCACTTGTAAACCTCACTGTCTGCATTCAGCACGTCTGCTATAGGTTAGGCTCACCCGTTTGGCCATTGAACATTGGCCTTTGCGGCAAACTTGCCCGGATGGTTAAAGCTTAGCGCATCGTGTTTAAGCCACATGCTCTCTGTGGTACCGATCCGGCCATCGTTCCAAATAAAACCACCGTCAGGAAAGCTAATGTGTACGTGCTGATTTTCGCCAGTCACAGGGTTGAGTAGCGGTTTTTGTTGGACTTTCATAATCCCGTCAACATCGAAAGAAGGGCTCTCTTCACTGGTGTCCATATTGATATCGACAATTACCGGACCCACAACTGTGGTAAATGTGCTGGCGAGGGCTTCTAATGGCATGCCGCCTGCTGCGCCTGAAAATATCGTTGCTAGGGCTGTGACCTGTTCCTCAGTGGCACTCGAGTCAATAAACAAGATGCAAGTGCCGTTTCCCTCATGGATAGCACCAGGCCATTTTAAGGCAAGCACAAGCTTTAAGCCGTCGAGCTTAATCTGATTTAAATGACCATGGTTGATCATAAAGCCGAGTAAGGCTTCGCATGAGCCAAAATCGGGAAAACCTGCAAACTGACAGCCACAACCATGGTTACAGTTACAGGTTTCAATTTGGTGCATATTCAGCGACCAGTTATTACTGTCTGCACTCATAACGCCTCTCCAAAAATGAAAAGATGTTGTTAAGTATAGTCTTGCCGTGTAGGGGTTATGAGTAACGAGAGGGGGCGGGACGAGGGGCGTTGGATTAAAGTTATCGAGATTTTTCAAGCCATTGTTTTAATTGATTCGCCTTGTTGAGCATATAGCTGAAAGGCTTAAACAACTTCCTTTCAGCAGCAATAATTCTAATAATCCTATTGAAAGCTATAGCACTGGCTAGGGGTGATAATAAAGGGTAATGGCACATCCCAATGCTCGCAGGGGAGACTATCAACTTGCTGACAATCATGAGCATAGCCTATGGGTAAAGGCTTGCCCTTGTGTTGCCAGTTAGCGAGTGTCCTATCATAGAAACCGCCGCCCATGCCCATGCGATTACCTTGCTTATCGAAGGCCACAAGCGGCGTGATCACTACATCGATCTGATGGGGGAGCAGCATCTGGGTGATATCGAGTTTTGGTTCCCAGATGCGCATATGGTTTTTTTGCATCTGGGTATCGGCTTGGTAGCGTAGAAAGATCAGGTTCCCAGGACTAAAAGGGTGCAAGCGTGGTAAATACACCTCAATACCAGCCTGCCAAAGCGCGTCGATAAGCGGCGTTGTGTCGAGTTCACCGTCATTGGTTAAGTAGAGGGCGACACGTTGCGCCTTGAGCTGCTTAAGTCTTGATAGGGTAAAGTCCGCCGCACTTTTCGCAAAGCTGCCTTGTTGCTCAGTCGTTAATGAACGACGCGCTTCTCTCACCTGGCTGCGGATCGCTTTACGGCATACTTTATCGCTCGCGCTGGATGAAAACTGAGGCGGTAACTGGGACGGCATAATCAAAGGGCTCCTATCGATGAGCTAAGCAGTCTAACTTGCTAAGAAAGGATAAGCAAAGCAGAAGGTTCTCGGATTAAAGGAGGATCCTAGGGAAGGCAAAGAAAGCTCCTAGCAGGACGAAGCCCGTCCTCGAAGCGAAGCGCCCTAGGTTCTACAACCTCCCCTCTCCACCTATTGAACATGAGTGTGCACAGCTGTGTACTTTAATGGTTAATTCAGAGTGTAGGGGGAAAAATGATTAATCTATCCAATCAGTTTGCGGGGCGCGTTGGCATGTTTGAAAATGGCGCTTTTGTTGGCAGTGGCATGGCTAACCCTTTAGGAAATAGCATCTCATTTTCTGATGCTCATGGGGCTTTTGCTGGACAAGATATCGATAACGTATTTGGTGGGGTCAATCATTACGACGCCCACGGACAATTTGATGGCTTTACTCGCCCAAACGCTTTTGGTGGCGTGGATAGATACAATGCTAACGGTCAGTTTTCCGGGCACACCGCTGATACCGCATTTGGTGCCAATAGCTATGACGCCCAAGGTGGCTTAGATACCTCTTATATCGGCGATATTGATGCTGGCGACAACTTGACTGATTCAATATTGAACTTCATTAATAGCTAGTTATTAATACCTAAGGCGAAAGAGACTAACTATGAACCGACTCCAGCAGCTGGAATCTGAAGCATTTACCATACTCGATCTGCATCTTAAGAATGCCCTTTCTTTGGCTCAATCTGACTGCATTACTCAAATTGTGATTGGACCGCAATGTTTATGTGAGGTGGTTTGTAATGAGCTGGGATCTGATATTCATCGATTTATTATGCTCAATGATGAGCAGTTTGAGCAGGGTTACGCCTTTGTTGAAGGAATTGTCGAAAAAGACCGTAGCTCATTGATTGGTGATGTAAGCGGTATCGTGGGCTCAGTCATTAACCCCATGGGTAAGTTTGTCCGTGACTCAGTCGGGGCACAACTGTCTGATGACCCTATCTACATAGATCTTCGTAACATGTACCAAAGTTTTGGAATGGATATCGTGCTTGGGATCTTTAGTGAATTACTTACTCGAGGTTATGAGCCGGAGCAACTGATTGCCGCCATGACTAATTGGCGTGAAGAATTAGGCTATGTCGATGGCTTTGATGCAGCAGTTGAACGCAACCTGGTTGAGGGTATCGTATCAGGAAAAAATAACAGCGCTGAGGCAAGAAAAGCCGAGGTGGCAGGTTCTGTGGGGGGGCGCATTGGTTGGTGCAAAAGTTGGCGCTGTAATGGGGTCAATTGTACCCGGTGCAGGCACTATTGTAGGCGCAGCAGCAGGAGCAAGCTTAGGTAAACACTTTGGCGGCAAGGAGCTCAATAAGTGCGGCCAAAATGAAGCCGTTAGCGATGCAATTAGTGAGGTTAGCAACGCCATTAGCGATGCGATTGATGTTGCTAGCGATGCTATGCACAGTATGAAGAACAAACTCAGTAAGCTTTGGGCTTAAAGGCTAGGGTGGGCCACAAGGTAGTACTTAAAGACAAAGGCATGCCAAGTGTGTCTAGCCCAATCAAATCGAAATATTTAAATATAAACATACTCAAAGGGTAAATATGCTTGCTGCAGCAATGTCTTCACTTATTCTCGTTTTCGTTCTCTGGTGTAATCTTGGTTATGAATTGCTTACTGGGCAAACAATTACCTGGTATGAGTGGGCCATAGTCATTGTAGCCACTGTAGGTTATGGTGGTTACTATCTTAAGTTATTTCTCGCTAAAGACTAATTCGCTGAAATGAAAAAGCAGGCTCAAGTTAACATTGTGCCTGCTTTTTTGTTTTTAGTGCGGGATTAGCACTGACTATATCTTCTTATGAATTTAGCGGTTAACGCTCCATATTCATCGACTTAAGCAGAACAGGGCTGTTGTAGTCAGCAACCAAGGTTTTAGCGTTAAGCCAAAAACGGCGGCGGGTTAAGAAATAACTAAATAGCACTGCTAGCATGCCAATCTCAATAAAATTGTACTGAATGTACATTAATGCTGAGCCGACAATTTGGCCAAGTCCTCGTGCATAGCTTTCATCTACAGGTACCACACCGAGTGCTCCATTAAGCATGGCGATAGCAAACTGAATACCAACATATAGTGCTGCTGCGGCAATCAGACCAACTGGCTTTAAGTACCATTTTTTCGGCCAAGTAACGCCTAAGACTAATAGATATAGGCCAACAAAAATCGCGCCGCCTGCTAAGCCCTCTGAAAAGGTAGGCCCAAAGTACATAGCGGACATCGTATTGTAATATATGCTTAGGCATACATGAGGTAGCAGCAGAGTAATGCCTAATGCCAAAGCATAGGTTTTCGCTTTACCAATATTCTTCCAGTAGCAACGTTTAACCAGTTGGTAGCTAGCAATAAATAAGCCTAACGCCATGGCATAGTTAGCTAAAGGATGTACGCCAAATAAGGCAAACTCAGCACTCAATACTGCAACAACCCATTGTGGATACTCCATAATCCCCATTCTGCCAGGCGCTTCTTTAGCAAACTCAGGGAAGAACAGTGCAATCAATATCGCCAAAGTAAAGAACAGGTAGCCGTATTTGGCTAATGACATCAGCATCTTAGGGATAATTCCTTTAATGCTTTGCTTTTTAAGTTGGCCTACTAAGCTATCGTAATTGGCGCCAATAGCGTCTTTGATATCGCTAGAAACCCAGTTTTCATCGAGTAAAGCAATCTTACTCTTGGTCTCTTTGGCTTCAATTATGTCTTTAACTGCAGGTGTTGCCAGTGCTTTAACATCATCGCTTTTGCTACCAGCTCCAAGTTTTTGAGCTATTTGCCACACAGCTGGGTCGTAAATACCACCGGCATCGTGTGTACGGTATTGCTTACCGGCAAAGCACATTTTTGTGTCGATTTTATCAATCGTCGCGGTAAATTGCAGGGTAGGTAATACTGCGGTAAAGCCATACACAAAGGTGCAGCCATCAAAATCGCCTTCGACATCAATTTCACTGATATCATTAAGACAATTCACAACGTTTAGACCTGTACGTTTAACGAAATCGCCAGTCCACTCATGATAATCAGAGCTGGTGTAGTACCACTTAGTGCTGCGCTTAGCTTCCCCATCAATGGTATAGCTATAGTATAAGGTGCCACTACCAGCACAAGTGCCGCAAGTGACGTCACCACTGCCGGAGCACGTAGTGCAGGTGTGACTACCACTACCCCAACAGCTAGAGCATGACTCAGTGGTGTAAATGGTACGCTCGCTATAGCTGTCGTACTTACTGACACTGATACGGCCTCTGCCACCACAAGAAAAGCAGTTTGTTTTACCGCTACCACGACAGCTACCACATCTCACACAGCCAGTGCCGCGACAGTTACTGCAAGTGTCTCCACCTACGTAGGCACTCGGGGCTGACTGTAAGCTGGTATTTTTGATCAAGAAGTTCTCGGAAACATCGGGTCCAAGGATCTTTAAAAAACGCTCATTAAACAGTGGGTCTCGGCCGCTGACAAATTCTTCAGCTGCCTTGTGCGCATCAGCGCTCGCTTCAGATGAAGTGCCGCAGTAAATCCCCGATGGACGTCTACCACCGTGTTTATGACTGCTTACGCCAATTTCGACTCGCCAACCAAAATGGAACTTTAATTGGGCATCTTTAGGCTGTTCATCACTGAGGACTACGGGGACATTAACCCCAGTGATTTCTTCACCATTGCTTCGAATGAAATCTTGAAACTGTTGTAACTTACTCACCTGATACTTCCTATAAAATCACTGGTTAAAGTTTGATAGTAAATTGGGTTTGATCGGCTTTTAAATACACCCATTGGCGCACCGCTTGGTAGCCAGGTGCGCTGACTTTGATGTCATAGCCGCCGGGAGGCAGTTGCATGCCGGCCTTGTATTTAGGCTTAATATTCATCACCGAAACTCTGGCATTATCCACATTGGTGTTAATGGTTAATGGCAGTTTTAAGCTTG
Organism: Shewanella sp. Isolate13; assembly: GCF_022398325.1. Taxonomy (GTDB): domain Bacteria; phylum Pseudomonadota; class Gammaproteobacteria; order Enterobacterales; family Shewanellaceae; genus Shewanella. Next base: position 17,960 of record NZ_JAKEVD010000025.1, on the reverse strand, counting down.
GTTTAGCGGCTGTGGCTTTAGCACTAACCCCCTCATGGTGCTCAGGCAATACGGCTAAATCGAAGCGGTCAAGCGGCGCGCTAATTCCATGGAAGCCTTGAGTCATTTTTAGGGCGTTGTCGATGGATGAACCTATAGGTTGAACTAGCGGCTGAGTGACTAACAGCCACTTTAAGGCGTAAGAGATACTGGCCGAGTCATTCTTCTCCATCTGCTCGAAGAAGTAATTCATCGCCGAGTCCTCCATGGTGTATTTGTTACCACCAATAGACAGTGGCACCACAAAAATACAAGCCAATATGGTTAAGGTGATGGCTGGTTTGACATAGGGCTTAGTCGTTTTGTCACCTTTAGGTTTAGCCTGCTTAGCTTGCACTAATTCCACTAACTTCATTGGTAGCTTAAGCACAGTAAGTAGTACTAACGCTAAACTTATCGACATTGAAATCGGAGGAATAATCGTTGCTCGCAGCGCCGACTTACCCGTTGACTCAAATACACCACCATCAGCAAATTCGGCTTGCTGGGCTTCTAAAATACTTAGGTATTCAGTGGTTTTGCGTTGAATATTTGGCTCAATAATATGTTGTTTAAATTGGCGGTTATTCCAGTCAGCCAAAGTCGGACTCACGTATAATTCACCCATGCGCTTTTCAATGCGCTGCTGAATTTCGTGGTGACGCTGGAACTGCTTCCAACTAAGGTTTGCTGGCATATCCATATTTTTAGCGCGCATGTTCTTACGCCACTCAATGTCAGCTTGCTGGCGGACTTTACTTGCCACCGCTTTGTCAAATGTTAAGCGGTCGGTAATAGACCAAGCAGTAGGTAAACTTAAGCCCTTTTGTTTAAGCTTTTTATTTACTTTAACGCTGGTGAGTTCGTGCACTCTAAACGTATGCAAAGAGTTGATACCGAGCGGATAACCGCCAGACTCTTTGATAAAGTCAGGTTCCATTTTAACCATCAACACATTCTTATAATGGTTAACGTCATTGGTGTACACCATGCGGTGATCTTTAAAGCCAGCATCGCCCCCCGTTGCCGCATCAACTGCCTGCATCGCTGTGTATAGGCCTAGGGTCATCACACCGGCAATGATTGAGTTACCCACATTTTCTGTGGTTGTGACCTCTTCACGAATAAGCCAGTCGTCTGCTGGAATATAAGGAATACTTAATTTTTCGATTTCACGGTCATAGTTCTCTTGTAAACGCTCATAACAGCTATTACGACTGTTGCCTTTTCTCTCACGGCACTCGTTACGACGTTCGAAATAGTCATAAAGTTTAGGTGCGATTTTCTGTGCTCGAGACTCAACTCGAGCTTCATAGGCCGTAACGCCTTTTTGATATTTCTCCCAGCCTTGCTTCACTTGGTTTTGAGTGTCTAACCAATACTCATCTGCGCGCTCAGGTGCGCTGTCGATTGCGCGGTTGTATTTAGCAGAGCCGTCGGCGTACTCTTGGTATTTACTACGCAGGGTTTGGCGGAAGTCGTCGTAATCTTGATAGTGGCTATCAAAGTTAGACATGGCTCTATCACGGACAAATTTCTCCATGATAATGCGCTTTTTCTGCGATAGATCATCAACCAGTTTATCGTCGGCATACACTAAGCCACCAAACACAGATAAAAAGGTTTTTTCAGTGCCGCTGTGAGCGGTATCTGGGTCGTAGTTTATGCCTTCAAACTGAATCGACTTTTCGATTAATGCACTGCGTAATACCTGTGAGATATAAGCCTGTTGGCGCTCTGCTGCAGTAGATGCATCAATGATAAATTTATCCACTAACCACTTTTGGCCAAAGAATACTGTTGGCCACACAAGTACGGCGATTAAACTGAAATAACCGAGTGCGCGGCCAACTTTCGCAACCCGCTTACCGCTTAGCAGCATATCGGCTAGCAGTAAGGTCACGCCGATACCACTAATGGTGCGGCCAAATAGCTCAACGGCGCGAAGATCTTCATGGCTAGAGTTACGTCCGCCAGCGACTTCGGTTAAAGCGGCATTGAATACCGCTTCAGGAAAAAGATAAACCACAGAGCAGATGAACATGGTCATCAGCCACCAAAATGGTTTGCCAGTTGTGGCGATTTGTTGTTCGATTTTTTGTTGCTTTTGCTCTTTAGCCGCACTTGATTGCTGCTGTTTTTGCACCTTCAGCAACTCTTTTTCCGCGGCGGCCATTTTTGTTTGCGTCGGCGCCGTTTTTAATAAGCCGGTGGCAAATGGGCTGTGCTTTTTATCAGTCATTGTTACTACTTGGTAGGGTTAAAATAATAGTTTGGCTATTGGTGGTTTCTATCTCTTCATCGACAATGGTTGGGAAACCATGTGGATTACTGCCGTGAGTCAGCTTGCTTACCTTTTTAGGTTTTGCTTTAGCGCTGGCAATCGTTTTAAGGCCCGAATTTAACGAGATGTAATAGCCTTCTTGTTGGTAGCCTAGCATCTCATCGAAGCGGTCAAAGTCAGCATCGCTTGGTAGCGAGGCGATATACTTACCCGAAGCGGTTAGCGGCTGATAGCGCTTTTTAGGCACGGCAGGGTTAAATAGCTTTTGGCAGATCTTATAAGGTGTCGTATCGACAATGACGCCATCAGGTAGTTTTGATTTAGCCAAACGCTTTAGTTGCGACTGATGATAATCGGTGCCGTTGATCGTATAGGTATACACTTTCATGCCGTAACGGTGCGCACTGTTTAGAACGCTAGTGTTTTGCATAAAACTGCGAATATCTAAGTGCAAACCAGCGTTATTACCTAGCTTGTCATTGATCTTTTTAATACCTGCAAGTGAGGCGTAGTTTTTATAGCGAGAACGATAACGTTTAGTGCCATATTTACCGGCAAACTCGATACTATTTTGGTTATCTAAGTAGTAGTCATCGTTTTGCGCGCCACGGCGTAGATCTGCAGTGACTTTATCGACACTGGTTGGGTGCGCACCTTGAACAAAGCCTAGGTAGACGCGTGGGTTAATTCCACGAAGCTTCTCCAGCATTTCAAGATCGGATGCCGAGTAGTAAAAGCCGCCCTGACCAATGGTTTGGCGCAACATATTGTCGAGCTCAACTAACTCATGACCATTAGCTTCAGACTTAATCTCTACGTTTAGCAGTTGATCATAAGAGCGATAAGCTGCAAAGGTGGTAAAGGCCTCATAGGCAGTAATGGGTCGTCTATCCAGCAATTCATTGGAGCCTTTTTGACGTAGCTTTAGCTTGGCATATTGCTTACGGTTCATGCGCTCAAGTTTGTAGCGCTCACCGGTGTAATAAACCGTTGCGCGCCCTGTTTGGCTATCATGATGGTTGACCCAAGTGCCATCCCCTAATTGCATAACATCGATTTCGACACTGTTGTAGTTATCAAATAGTGCAGCTGCGATGGCAAGGTCGCTACTTTCTGGCAAGCGAAAGTCACCACGGTGCGCCGAGATATCCAGCGGACACTGAGCAATTGACACCATTTTGATATGGCCATTATCGCTGAGGTATAAGTTGCGATCGCCTAGTGCTAATTGAATATCGACAATATCTTCGCCATCAACTTTCACATCGAAAGGCAGGTGGCTTAATGCATGGGGGATAACCTTCGCTGGTGCAGGTGGTGCCTCGGGGGTAGATTGACAACCTGAAAGTGCGAAGAGTGTAATGAGCAGCAGCGCGTAACAACGACGGGCTTTCCGTAGGTAACTTGTCATAGTCCTTAAGTTGCAAGTTATTAATTATTCGCGCTTTATACTCGAAATGAAGGCCCAATACAACGATGGCTATATGACGTTGTTTTGCACAAGCTATTGAAAATATTCGCTTTACTTTGATTTTTGTTCTAATTTTGAGCTATGCGTATTTTACATAATGTGACATGTGAATAGTGGTTATCTGTCAAAATTGCTAGCATTGTCAGTATATTGGCGAAGAAAGGTCCTAGGTACTAGGAGGAGCAAAGATGGTTCTAGGTGCTAGGAAAAGCAAAGACGGTACAAGCAAAGACGAACGGCCTGCGGCCTTGCGAACGTGACTACGTCACTTAAAGAACGCTGAGCTTACGGAAAGGCAAAGAAAGGTTCTAGGAAATGCAAAAGCAAAGACGATTAAAGCTAAGACGGAAAAGCGGTCTTGTTTCGTAGGTCGGGCTTTAGTCCGTCATGCTTTTGATTTTCCTAGTAGGGCGAAGCCCGTCCTCGAAGCGAAGCGCCCTAGAACCTTCTTTTAAACAAAAAAGCCACTCTGTCATCAACAAAGTGGCTTATTGCAAAGATTTAGATGCTCCCCAGAATACCGACCGCTGGTGTAGCCCTTGAACCGTAGGTTCAAGGCGGGTAAATGAGTACCTCCTAAGGCTTCTCGGTACGAGCCGAGCCTGCACAATGTCAGTAAAACATTCACCCTGGGTTTGTAAGTATCGGCACAGGGACATTACCAGCTAGCGAATATCCCAGGGAGCAAAACTTGTGTTCGTAAACCAGTCGGGTGACCTAAATGGGCTTACGATAAATCTGTTAAAGGCTGCTGATTAAGCAAGCTCTATTATAACGAATTTTCGTCGGGTTTTGTAGCGCGTTCAACGAGCGCATCTTCAAGTGTCGACTGTAGCAAACCGATTTTATTATCCATCTGCCTAATATAATCTTGATTCTTTTGCTGTTCTTCTAACAGCTCATAGCCGATATTTAACGCTGCCATAATGGCGATTTCTTCACGGCTAATATTGTTAGTACGCGCTTTAAGCGAGCTTAACTGCTTTTCAAGGTTGCTGGCCACATGCCTAAGCGCAGCCTCTTGTCCTTGTGGACAAGCAATAGAGTAGGTACGACCCAAAAGGGTTATGTCAATCGCCTTGCTACTCATCCCGAGAAGAATCCTTAAACCGTGCACTTGAGCGGACTATATCGGTCTACATAGCAAAGTGCAACACGATCGGCGTGCAAACTGGCACTGTTTAGATTAATTGTTGTTTAGATCGCCATTGGCGTATAAACATAAACCACTTTGTACTAATAAAGTAATTAAGCGCTAACTAAACTGTTAACCTTTGGCTAATTGAGCGAGCTTAGGGATTGCTGCTTTTGTGGCTAAGCCCGCAAACTTTTACCGACTTTATCGAGTCGACTCTTGGTCGAAACCCCCACTTCTGCTAGCATGAAGCGAGTATATTTTGTGATTGGATAACACCTTATGGCTAGCCTACCTACATTGCGCATAGATAAGTTACTTGCAGCACTCAACGCCGCTGAGATTGGTCAGCACCCTGTCGAAGTTCATGGCGCACTCGTTGGGCTCATTTGTGGTGGGGTAGAGCAAAACGCCTCGGGTTGGACTCAACCGCTACTTGAGCTGATGAACGACGGTCAGGCACTACCTAAAGAGCTGCAAGCGCTGATTGAGGAGCTGTATCAAGATGCGGTTACCCGTCTATCAGATACTGACTTTGGCTTTAGCCCTATGCTACCGCAAGAGGAAGAATCACTGCCTAAGCGCGTTGAAGCGCTATCCTTATGGGTACAAAGCTTCCTTACGGGCATCGCGATTATTCAGCCTAAACTTAACGAAGCATCATTGGATGTGCGTGAGGTGATCCAAGACTTGTCTGAGATCGCTCAGGTGGAGTTTGACGTTGCCGAAGACGAAGAGTCAGAGGCGGCGCTGATTGAGTTGATGGAGTTCACTCGCATGGCGGCGCTGATGTGTTACGCCGAGTTCGGCCCAGCCGTCGATGACAACGAACCAATCGATGTGGGCGTGCTTCACTAACTCGTTGATAACTAAATACCGCCATCGCCTTTAGGCATGGCGGTTTTTGTATCAGTAATACCTAAATTTATTTTGTTGTTGAGTTCATAGATCCCATGGTTAATCCTAACGAATGCGCTGGCCTTGCAACTACCGCTGAGGTTAATGAAGTTGATATCGCCATTGTTGGTGGTGCGATGGCGGGGGCGACTTTAGCCCTAGGACTGGCCCAGCTTGTACAAAAGCAGGTCGAGGAGCTTAATTTAGCGACTAGCAAGAGCTCACTTCCCCTCAAGATCGCTCTTATCGAGACCCATAAGCCAAGCAATGAGCATCCAGGCTTCGATGCCCGCTCCATCGCTATCTCCCATGGCTCGATCTTTCAGCTACAGCAGCTAGGTCTTTGGCAACAGCTTGAGTCGTTAGCAACACCCATTAGCAATATCCATGTTTCTGACCGCGGCCACTTTGGCATGACTGAGCTTAACAGCGAGTCATTCCATCTACCGTATCTCGGCCAAGTGGTCGAGCTTGAAGCTGTGGGCAACAAGTTGTTTGGCCTGCTAGAAAAAAGTGATATTGCGCTTTATTGCCCCAATAAGTTGCAAAGCATCGAGGCGGGTAGGGACTCACAACTGTTGACCCTCGAAGATGGCCAGCAGATTGCCGCTAAGCTAGTGGTTGCCGCCGATGGGGTTAACTCTAAGGTGCGCCAAGCCTTTAAGCAGCCATTAGAGCAGGTTGATTTTGGCCAGAGCGCAATTATCGCCAACATTCACACCGAGCAGCCCCATGACGGTTGGGCCTATGAGCGCTTTACTCAAACGGGGCCACTGGCACTACTGCCAATGGCCGACAGTAACGGTGAGTCGCGCCTCTCTTTAGTGTGGGCACTACCGCCCGATGAAGCCGAGCAGCTACTAACGGCACCAAAGGGTGAATTTATCGACAAGCTGCAACAGGCCTTTGGCTACCGAGCCGGGCGCTTTATCGATATCGGTAACCGCTTTAGTTACCCGCTATTACTGTCGTATATGCCGCGGCCTATCTATCATCGCACCGTGTTTTTAGGCAATGCGGCGCAAACTCTGCACCCGATTGCAGGCCAAGGTTTTAACTTAGGTCTGCGTGATGTTATGTGCCTGATAGATGTGATCCAGCAACAGCTAGCAAAATCGCAACTAAGTGAGCAAGCGCTTACTAACGCTGGTAACGAACCACATTCGGCCGTTGACGTGGGGAGCGCAGCATTAACCCATGCCTATCTTGAGCGCCGTAAGGCCGATAGGCAAGGCACCATGAACAATATCGAATTCTTAGTTCGCGGGTTTTCCAATGACTATTGGCCGCTGGTGATTGGCCGAAATCTCGGGCTGCGGCTACTCTCTTGGTTCCCGCCGTTAAAGACGCCAGTGGCGCAAAAGGCGATGGGCTGGGTAAAAAGTTAGCATTCAGTAAGCTGCTAGCCACATAATTCAATTATAGAAATAAGCCGTTTTTTGAGTAAGGGTAGAAGATGTTAAGCACACAAACTTATGATGTCGCAATTGTTGGTGGGGGCATGGTTGGCCTCGCAACGGCTATTGGTTTAGCGATGGAAGGCATTAAAGTGGTGGTGATCGATGCGGGTCAAACCCAAGCGGTATCGGGTGCGCCAAAGCTCAGGGTCAGCGCCATCAACAAGGCCAGCCAACAGCTTATTACAAACTTAGGCGCTTGGCCGTACTTGGCTGCATCGAGAGTGAGTCCTTACCAAAAGATGCAGGTCTGGGATAAAGACAGCCTAGGCAAAATTGATTTCGACGCCCACTCATTGAGTGAAACTCACCTAGGTTCGATTATTGAGAACGACGCCATCGCCTTTGCACTGGCCGAACGCGCAGGTGAGTTTAGCGAGTTAACCTATATTGAAAATCAGCGCCTAGAGCGTATCGCCTTTGGCGAGCGTGAGGCTTGGTTAACCTTAGACAACGGCGATAGCTTAAGTGCTGCGCTGGTGGTCGCCGCCGACGGCGCTAACTCTTGGGTGCGCGAGCAGTGCAAAATTCCAATGACCTTTTGGGATTACAACCATCACGCCATCGTTGCGACCATTCGCACCGAGCTTCCCCATGGTAGCACCGCAAGGCAAGTGTTCGACAGCGAAGGACCACTGGCCTTCCTGCCGCTATATGAAAGAGATCTCTGCTCAATCGTCTGGTCGGTGTCACCAGAGAAAGCAGACGAGCTACTGGCATTAGATAAGATAGGCTTCGAGCGCGCATTAACCGCGGCTTTCGATGGTCGCCTCGGTATGTGTAGTCTTGAGAGTGAACGTCAGTCGTTCCCGCTACGCATGCGTTATGCCCGCCATTTTGCTCAGTCACGTTTAGTGCTAGCAGGCGATGCGGCGCACACCATTCACCCACTTGCAGGACAGGGGGTTAACCTAGGTTTTCTCGACGCCGCCAGCATAGTCGAAGTGGTTAGTGAGCTTAAACATCAGGGCAAAGATATTGGTGATTACCGTAATCTGCGCGACCTCGAACGCTGGCGTAAGGCCGAAGCGTTAGAGATGATCACCGCGATGGAAGGCTTTAAACGACTCTTCCAAGGCAGTAATCCACTTAAAAAGGCCATACGCGATCTGGGGTTAAATATCGTCGATAATTTTGCGCCATTGAAAACACTGTTTATTCAACAGGCGCTAGGTAACAAGAGCAACCTGCCTAAGTTGTGTCGGCGGAGTGAAAATTAACAATTAGTACTCATTAGTTAAGTCTAAATAAGCCTTTAATTTCATGCGTTTGTTAGCACGGCTAAGGTTTGCGATCTTTTTGTGTGAAAAATTTACAAATTGATAATGAGAAAAACTAATGACAAAACTGTTCGGATTAGAAAATTCTTTTGTATACAAAGTAGCGTCTCAAGGTATAATTTCGCCGCATTTTAATACCACGACATGAATCTGGTGCCAGTAGCTTACGTGAGTACCCTACACAGTACCTTTATAAAGTGCTGGGATCAGTCGAAGACTAGAAGACCCCAAAGAAGGGATAAAAATGGCTAACAAAACTGTACTTTTTAACAAGCATCTAGAATCGAACGGCAAGATGGTAGACTTCCATGGTTGGGATATGCCACTTAACTACGGTTCACAAATCGAAGAACATCACGCAGTGCGCCAAGACGCCGGTATGTTCGACGTGTCTCACATGACTGTTGTCGATGTGATTGGTGATGACGCTTGTGCCTTTTTACGCAAACTGCTAGCCAACGACGTCGCTAAGCTTAAAGTCCCAGGTAAGGCCCTATACGGCGGCATGCTTGACCATAACGGCGGCGTGATCGACGACCTTATCACCTATTACCTATCAGATACCGAATACCGCATTGTTGTTAACTCAGCAACCCGTGAAAAAGACCTAGCTTGGATCAACGAGCAAGTTAAAGGCTTCAGCGTTGAAGTAACCGAGCGTCCTGAGCTGGCGATGATCGCCGTTCAAGGTCCAAATGCCAAGGCAAAAGCGGCCACCGTATTTAACGCCGAGCAAAATGCTGCAGTAGAAGGCATGAAGCCATTCTTCGGCGTGCAATCAGGCTCGCTATTTATCGCAACTACAGGTTACACAGGTGAAACTGGCTATGAAGTTATCGTGCCAGAAGCAGAGGCCGAAGCATTGTGGCAAGCCTTCCTTGAAGCCGGTATCCGTCCATGTGGCCTAGGTGCACGCGACACCCTACGCCTAGAAGCGGGCATGAACCTTTACGGCCTAGATATGGACGAAAGCGTTAACCCATTGGCTGCGAACATGGGGTGGACGGTAGCATGGGAGCCAGCGGATCGTGACTTTAACGGTCGCCAAGCACTAGAGAAGATTAAAGCCGAAGGTACCGACAAGCTAGTTGGCCTTGTCATGGATGCAAAAGGCGTTATCCGTCACGGCATGTCAGTATTCTTTACCGACAGTGATGGCGTTGAGCAGCAAGGCACCATTACCAGTGGCACATTCTCGCCTACACTAGGTTACTCAATCGCTATGGCTCGCGTACCACGTAGCATTGGTGATGTGGCTGAAGTTGAGATGCGTAAGAAGCGTGTACCGGTTAAAGTCATCGCACCGTCATTTGTGCGCAATGGTAAACAAGCATTCTAATTTTTCTGGGTTAATGCTGGTGATTTGAATCTACTTTGTTGTCGCCAGTGCTCATTGATACTTATCAACTGCGCGCTGGCTCCTAAAACTAGAATCAAATTCCTGCGCCTTAACCTCAGAAAATGGTTTGTGATGTGCCGATTATTAAAGGCGAATATAAAACTTATTCGCTTTATCAAGATAGAGTTAACTATTGGTTGAGTTGAAGAACTCGACCAATAAATAGAGCAAAATTGACGATTTCATCTATTTTTAGCTAACGCTTAAATAAAGCGTAAAACAGATAGATTTGCGCGCTTGAACAAGATCAATGTGGCAAACGTCAAAAACTAGATGAAATCGCTGCACTTATGATGTAAAAATGGTGCAAAAATTGATATAAGCCTTAATAGGCAAGTCAGTGTAACGTCTTATTAAATACAGAATTAGAACATCGAATAAGGATTTAGACCAATGAGCAATATCCCAGCTGAACTTAAATATGCTTCTTCTCACGAGTGGATCCGTAAAGAAGAAGACGGTAGCTACACAGTCGGTATCAGTGAGCACGCTCAAGAGCTTTTGGGTGACATGGTGTTCGTTGAGTTGCCAGAAGTGGGCGACGACGTTAGCGCTGGTGAAGACTGCGCAGTTGCAGAGTCTGTAAAAGCAGCATCAGACATCTACGCACCACTTTCAGGCGAAGTGATTGCCGTTAACGAAGCACTGGAAGATTCTCCAGAGCTAGTCAACAGCGATGCATTCGGTGACGGTTGGTTCTTCCGCGTAATGCCTACAGACCTTGCTGAACTAGACAACTTGCTTGATGCCGAAGGTTATCAAGCAGTTATCGACGAAGAATAAGCGTCGATGATTGACAAAGCCCCAACTCATCGCTGATTGGGGCTTTGTTCGTTATATGGCTTATGTCCCTGTATTTTCTCGGGGCATTAAGGCAGTAATGACAGGAAAAGCTGGCTGAAAAAATGGCTGAAATAGACAAGCCAAGCCCAGTCCAAAAATAATAACCATTCTAAAACTAAAGAGACCCGTAGCACCGCCCCCCTACAGGCAGGATACAGGCACATAGGAACTAGGTTACTCATGACCAAAGAAACCCTGACACAATTAGAGCAGCACGAATCATTTATTCGTCGTCACATTGGCCCTGAAAGCACACAACAGCAAGAGATGCTGAACTTTGTTGGCGCTGAGTCGTTAGAAGATCTAACCCAGCAGATCGTGCCGGGTTCGATTCGCCTTAATCGTGACTTAGCCGTAGGCACTGCCTGTGGTGAAGCCGAAGGTACCGCTTATATTCGCGAAATTGCAGATAAAAATAAGGTGTTTAAAAGCTATATCGGTATGGGTTACTACGGTACTGACGTACCAAGCGTTATCCAGCGTAATGTATTTGAAAACCCTGGTTGGTACACGGCATACACGCCATACCAGCCTGAGATCGCTCAGGGCCGCCTAGAAGCTATCCTTAACTTCCAGCAAGTGTCTATGGACTTAACTGGGCTAGACCTAGCTTCTGCATCACTGCTCGATGAAGCCACCGCCGCAGCGGAAGCGATGGCACTGGCTAAGCGTGTTTCTAAAGCCAAAAAAGCCAACATCTTCTTTGTTGCAGACGACGTGTTCCCACAAACTATCGACGTAGTTAAAACCCGCGCCGAGTGTTTTGGTTTTGAGGTTATCGTTGGCCCTGCGGCAGATGCCGTAAACTACGAGCTATTTGGCGCATTATTCCAGTACACCAACCGCTTTGGTGAAATTAGCGATCACAGCGCACTGTTTGGCGAGCTAAAAGCCAAGAAAGCCGTCGTCAGTGTTGCCGCAGACATCATGTCACTTGTGCTACTTAAGTCGCCAGGTTCAATGGGTGCCGATGTGGTCTTTGGTAACTCACAACGCTTCGGTGTGCCAATGGGCTTTGGTGGTCCGCACGCCGCATTCTTTGTGACGCGTGACGAGTACAAGCGTTCGCTACCAGGCCGTATTATTGGTGTATCACAAGATACACGCGGTAACCGCGCACTGCGTATGGCAATGCAGACTCGTGAGCAGCATATCCGCCGCGAAAAAGCTAACTCAAACATCTGTACTGCACAGGTGCTACTGGCCAACATGGCATCGTTCTATGCGGTATTCCACGGCCCACAAGGTCTAAAGACGATTGCATCACGCATCAACCGTCTAACTGACATTCTAGCGGCAGGTCTTACAGCTAAAGGTCTTGAGCTAGTTAACAGCACTTGGTTTGACACCATTACCGTTAAAGGCGGTGATGTAGCAGCCATTAATGCACGTGCACTAGCTGCACAAATCAACCTGCGTATCGATACTGATGGTAGCTTTGGTATCAGCCTTGACGAAACCACGACTCGTAGCGACGTTGCCCAGCTATTTGACGTTATTTTAGGTGAAGGACACGGCCAAGATGTTGCCACGCTTGATGAGCAGATCATCAATGCTGGTAGTCAGTCTATTCCAGCAGACTTGGTACGTACTGATGCTATCTTGACTCATCCAACGTTCAACAACTATCACAGCGAAACTGAGATGATGCGCTATATCAAGCGCTTAGAGAAAAAAGATTTGGCGTTAAACCACTCTATGATCTCGCTTGGTTCGTGCACCATGAAGCTCAACGCGGCAACAGAGATGATGCCAGTGAGCTGGGCTGAGTTTGGCAACATGCACCCATTCTGCCCACTCGATCAAGCTGAAGGTTACACTCAGTTAATTGAAGAGCTGTCGGCATGGTTAGTTGAAATCACCGGTTACGACGCCGTTTGTATGCAACCAAACTCGGGCGCACAGGGTGAGTACGCAGGTCTATTAGCGATTAAGAAGTATCACGAGTCTCGCGGTGATGCTCACAGAAATATCTGTCTGATCCCACAATCGGCTCACGGTACTAACCCTGCTTCTGCCCAGCTTGCTGGTATGAAGATTGTTGTTACCGCTTGTGACAAGGCGGGTAACGTCGATATGGAAGATCTTAAGGCCAAAGCAGCTGAAGTTGCCGACAACCTATCTTGCATCATGATCACTTACCCATCGACTCACGGTGTGTATGAAGAAACCGTTAGCGAGATCTGTGACATCATTCATCAGCATGGTGGTCAGGTTTACCTCGATGGTGCCAACATGAACGCACAGGTAGGCTTAACAACTCCAGGCTCAATTGGTGCTGACGTATCGCACCTTAACCTACACAAGACCTTTGCCATTCCACATGGCGGCGGTGGTCCAGGTATGGGCCCAATCGGTGTTAAGTCACACCTAGCGCCATTTGTTGCGGGTCACTCTGTGGTTAAGCATGGTCGTGAGTCAGACAATAACGGTGCACTTTCTGCAGCGCCATATGGCAGCGCAAGCATCTTGCCAATCACTTGGATGTACATCAAGTTACTGGGCTTCCAAGGTCTTCGTCAGTCGACTCAGGTAGCACTGCTTAATGCCAACTACGTGATGAAGAAGCTGTCTACACACTACCCAGTGCTATACACAGGCCGTAATGACCGTGTGGCGCATGAGTGCATCATCGACCTACGTCCGCTTAAAGAAGCCTCTGGCGTTACTGAGATGGACATCGCTAAGCGTCTAAACGACTATGGTTTCCACGCGCCAACCATGAGCTTCCCTGTTGCGGGAACCTTAATGATTGAGCCAACGGAATCTGAGTCTAAGGTTGAGCTAGACAGATTCATCGAAGCTATGGTCTCTATTCGCGGTGAAATCGCCAAGGTAGAGTCAGGCGAGTGGCCAGCGGACAATAACCCGCTACACAATGCACCGCATACCATGGCCGACATTATGGACCCAGCGTTTGATTCACGTCCTTACAGCCGTGAAGTGGCCGTGTTCCCGACGGCAGCGGTTAAGGCGAATAAGTTCTGGCCAACGGTTAATCGTATTGATGATGTGTTTGGTGACCGTAATCTATTCTGCGCGTGTGTGCCAATGAGTGACTACGAGTAATTTGTAATGGCTACTTAGCCTCGATAATACGGCTTCAGCCTCAGGTTTTTACTGCTCATTGACTGGAGTCAACTCCGCGGCAAAAACCATCGGCTTCATTGTCTTATCATCGGCAGTAACGCCATTACGGAAAACGCACCCTTAGTGGTGCGTTTTTTATTGGGGTTTTTATGGCCTACGGCCACTAAAGTCGTGAAAGATTCCGAGAAGAAGTTGGTGTTTTATGTAAGTCTGTATTGATAGTTAGCTTTAGCGGTCTAATTAAAAACTCAAATGCTGATAGTTTGTGCTTTTCTTACCCTGTGTAGATGCGGCCGTGACCGTCCATGACATGGACGTCATGGCCGAGCCTCCACGGATGGACTTGTAGCGTGTCAAGGAAGTATCTGCACATACGCTTGCCGCAGGCAATTGGAACCAAAAAATGCTATAGGAGCGAAATATTCTTAAGATAAACTGGAATCACCTTTCGCTGGTTGCAACCAATAGCGTTAGCCAGCAGAATCAGCTTTATAGCGCTTGAATTAAACCACTTGAATTAAACCACTTGAATTAAACCACTTGATTTAAACCAAAGTAGAGTGACGGTAAATACCGATGACCAATATTGATATAGAAGAACAACTTCCTATTACGATTAGTGCCGATAGTGGCTTTTCTAGTTCGCTTAAGCCGTTATTGCTTGAGCTGGAAATGTGGATCAACTTTCAAGCCTTAAAGGCGGATTGGTATGGTGATGAAGCCTGTATCTTGGCTTTCGATTTTACCTTGGTTAGAACGTTAGAAGAGAAAGGGCTGGCTTTTAGTGAAGAGAGTGAAAAGGGCGCAGCGGCTGGTAAAACGAGAGTTGGGAGCGCTGCGGCCGTTAGTGATAAGAGAAGTGGAAGCGCTGCGGCCGCTAGTAGTAAAAAGTGGATAGTCGAAGAGGGTTATGCCTATTGCTATGACAGCACTAGCTTAAACACCAAGGCTTTTATTGCAGTTGCTGACTTGCTTGAGGCTGGTGTGGGGATTGAGCAGGCGATCAAGGGGCGGTTGGTGAGTGTGGTTAACTCTATAGGTAAGCAGCATGGATTGGTGTGTTTGGAGTGAGTGGTTTTGGTAGTTTGGAATTGAAAAAGCGAACTGGATAGTTCGCTTTTTTGTTGGGAAATAGAGAGTATTACTCGTACTCTATTTATTCCTACCCTACTAATTGATAGAGGTTGTTATCCCTAGCCCTAGAAGTACGATGATTAGAGCTGACTATAGACCCCCATGGTTAAAAGCAATCGTAGACATCAATGGTTAATACTAAAGGAGCCAATTTTATTTCACCAGTTGGTATATAGCATTTCCACAACTCTCTATGAAATCAATTATCTCAATTACTTCAGAGCTGGTAATATCTTGCTTTTGCATAGATGCTGGACTTAAATCGGCCTCATGCACAATCATATTTCGCCTGTCCGCAATAAGCTTAAGCTGAGTTTTAACTTCCTTGTGGTCTTTGGTACTACCCATTTGAGTAGTAATCTTTTGCCACTTCTGTTTCTCATCCCAAATATAACTCAGACCATCAGAAACCTTACTGGGGTCCTGATAAGAAAAGACCTTTAATTTTTGGAAAACAGCTTGTTCAAAGTAATGTACTGCAGGTGGAATGGATGCTGTACTCATTTGCTGAATCACACTCATTGGAAATACTTCATTTATGTATTTTGGCGTTTGAGTACGCAAACCTTCATAACTTTGAACTAAACCTACTCGAATTAAATCATGGATTAGCTTGTCGAATGCACTTACAGCATAAACGATTTGCGATCTAAGCAGATCATCGACTGAAAATGGGACTTTCACTTCACTGCTCAAATAGTTATAAATATCAGAGATGGCTCTTGCTTCTTTGATATTTTGCTCAAACGTATTCTTTGAATTAAGCATAATTGATCAATTCATCTACTTTTTCTGAAATATCTTCAAATTGAGCGTTAAAACGGTCACGTTTTGTTGTTAACTGCTCAAGAACTGTACCAACCTCTTTAATTTCACTATTCTCAAGCTCGAAAACAGGAACTCCTGCAGCGTAAGACTTTGGCAATAAACCTTGGAAATCGGGAATTTCACCTAAACAATAATGAGATTCGACAAAGTCTGCTCCATATTGGTCTGAAGTTAGTGTCATCCCAGACTTTTGAATCTTGCAAAATAACTTATCTGAAATGGTTTCTTTGATCTCTGTAATGTTATCTCTGAAAGGAGCTGCAGCTTTACCTTTTCGGATATTAAACCGTTGAATTAAACAACCTAAGAATTTAGGAGTCCCTTCTAGCATCGGGTACGCCGAATCTTCAAATAAAGGGCTGGAAGTATTCTTCCAAGCCATCCACCTAGGCAAAACATTCGTTAATGTGTCTAAAGCCATAATAGAGAACGGATCAGGGTTGGTTGGTAGAATGAATCCATGTGAGGATAGGAATAGATTTTGGTTGATAGAGCTTAAACTCGGGTTCAAATCAATAATGGTCACATCAATATCATACTTTTCTTCAGTGAGTTTTAATAGCTCTGAAAAAGCACCTGGCAAATTTTGGAGAGTTGAAAGTGCGTTGTTAGATGTTTGCGCAAATGTCAAAGCTGCATCATATTCTGACAAGTTTGCATGCCCTGCTAACAAGTAAAGGTTGCCGGCACGTTCTGGAGAATAGCAATCAATAGGTACAATAGGTGATGGCTTTGCATCGAATGCTGCTGAAACACCATCTTTAATATTTTGGTTTTTAGTACTGCCGTTGGTGTAATATGACTCGAAATCATCCCCCAAAATAAGGTTTGAAAGGTTACATTGAGGATCCGCATCTACAACTAAAACGCGCTTTTTTTTAGCAAGCATCCATCCGAGATTATAGACTGATGTTGTTTTGCTAACTCCACCTTTATGGTTAAACACTACTATTCTTTTACTCATTATCATTAATTCCCATATGACCTCAGAGTTGCATCATAATCTATTATTGATTTTCTTCCAACTATCTGAATTTATTTATTAACTTAAATAATAACTAAGAAAACTAACCAACCATAGACCCCCATTGTAAATGGCATGTTTGCTGGCCTCCTACCAGCGTAAGGATTGCTGAAGTAGGAGGGACATCTCTGCTGGGATAAGTGGGGTCAGAGTAAACTTTATTCTGGTTGCTTAGGAGGCCGCCCCATTTTCTGTGGTCTCATGTTTGTGTTTGTTAGTTTTTCAATTTCATCTTTAAATTTATCATTTCCGATTGCCATGCCTTTGTGGGTTGCTTGTCGAATATCCTCAATCATTTTTGTATCTAGGTGATGTTTAAACAGGGCTCGATAACATGTTTGTCGGGTTTTATCGTTAGGATGAATAGCAAGGTAAGCTGGGTGAGGATAAGTGGGGTCAGAGTAAACTTTATTCTGGTTGCTTAGGAGGCCGCCCCATTTTCTGTGGTCTCATGTTTGTGTTTGTTAGTTTTTCAATTTCATCTTTAAATTTATCATTTCCGATTGCCATGCCTTTGTGGGTTGCTTGTCGAATATCCTCAATCATTTTTGTATCTAGGTGATGTTTAAACAGGGCTCGATAACATGTTTGTCGGGTTTTATCGTTAGGATGAATAGCAAGGTAAGCTGGGTGAGGCGTACATAGTGCGGAAGCTTTGCCTAAGGCGTTGACTTGGTAACTAGACCATTGATATTTACAAGGATCATCAACCATATTTGCTCTAACTGGATTGAGCTCTATATAGCGATATAGTTGCAGTAGATAGTCTTCAGCTTGTACTAAGCAAGACTTATATCGCCCCTCCCATAGTGTTCCAGAGCGTTTATAAGTGTAATTAAAGTATCTTACGAGGATAAGTGGGGTCAGAGTAAACTTTATTCTGGTTGCTTAGGAGGCCGCCCCATTTTCTGTGGTCTCATGTTTGTGTTTGTTAGTTTTTCAATTTCATCTTTAAATTTATCATTTCCGATTGCCATGCCTTTGTGGGTTGCTTGTCGAATATCCTCAATCATTTTTGTATCTAGGTGATGTTTAAACAGGGCTCGATAACATGTTTGTCGGGTTTTATCGTTAGGATGAATAGCAAGGTAAGCTGGGTG
>NZ_JAKEVD010000024.1 GCF_022398325.1 Shewanella sp. Isolate13 | reverse complement strand
GTGTTACCGCTCGACTTGCATGTGTTAGGCCTGCCGCCAGCGTTCAATCTGAGCCATGATCAAACTCTTCAATTAAAGTTTTTTGCTTCACCTCGAAAGGGTCAGCGGCTCAACGAATTCTGTATTACATATTGCTATGAACACTCATTCATTAAGTAAATTTTTGATTGCTTCGTTAGAAGCAATTTCGAATAACTTAATCTCTGTGAGTGTCCACACAGATTTGCTTGTCATATTGTTAAAGAGCGTTGCCTGCTTGGCGTTCTCAGCGAACCGTTCCAAGTGGCTAGGGCTGCGTATTCTACACTTCCCGTTGTTGGCGTCAAGCGTTTATTTTAAGAAGTTTTTCAAGCGATGATTCTTTGTACAAGACACATCAGATGAAGCTCTTAAACCGCTTGTCACCAGATTCAAATCTCTTTCGATTTTCGAATCCCTAACACCGCTGCAAGTCCCGTGCTATCTAGCGTTTACGTTGGGTAGTTGGCCTGCTGTGCCGTGTCAGTGGATGCGCATTATAGGGAGATTTAAGATGAGCGCAAGAGGCTTTCTTAATTAAATGAGAATATTCGAATCAAATGCATAGTTATCAAACGATACGTACAAAAAAGGGGCTGAAAGCCCCATTTTTATATGTTTTGTCTCTTTAGGTTAGTTACCGAAGAAGCGTGATTCTTGCTTTGCTTCTATCTCGCCGTCATCCGTAACCACTTTAAAGTTAATATGAGTCATTGTTCTAGAGAGATCGACGGGGTCAACAGCAACACTAATTGGTAGAGTCAGAACCTCCCCCCCTTCGATAGTGACTTGTTGCGGACCAATCCATTCATAGTTAGCTAATCCTTCGACACTCATATTATAGATATGTGCGCTTTCAGTTTTATTGAGGATCTTCAAGGTGAAGGTGTTTTCAATCAAACCAGCATCGGTTTCTCTGAATAATTGGTTTCGATCTCGGATGATGTCGATACGAATTGGCGCTATCGTCGCAGTTGCATAGATAAAGATGAGTATCATTACCGAAAGTACCACACCATAACCAACAAGCTTAGGTCTAAGTACCTTCTCTTTAATTCCTTCTAGCTTGTTTTCTGTGGTGTAACTAATAAGGCCTTTCTCATAACCCATACGCTCCATCGTAGTATCACAGGCATCGATACAACCACCACAGTTGATACATTCATACTGTAAACCATTACGAATATCGATACCCGTTGGGCATACCTGTACACATAAGTCACAATCGATACAGTCACCCAAGCCCATCGCTTTCGGGTCTGCTTTTCTCGATCTTGGTCCACGCACCTCACCACGCTGTGCATCATAGCCGACTATATAAGTGTTCTTATCAAACATCGCAGACTGGAATCGCGCATAAGGACACATATGCAGACACATGATCTCACGCATCCAACCAGCATTACCGTATGTTGCAAAAGTGAAGAAGATAACCCAGAAATAGATAGCTCCACTGGCATTTAAGCTAAATACCTCTATATAGACTTCACTCGTCGGCACAAAGTAAGAGACAAACGTCATTGCGGTCAGTAAAGAGATAAACAGCCAAGAGGCATGTTTAGCTGTTTTTCGCCATAGTTTGTCAAAACTCCATGGCATCTGATCTAGTTTAATACGCTTATTGCGTGAGCCTTCTAGCTTCTCTTCGAACCAGATAAAGATAAAAGTCCAAACTGTCTGCGGGCAGGTATAGCCGCACCATACTCGGCCTAAATATGTGGTGATAAAAAACAGTCCAAATGCTGCAATCATCAATAATGCAGCTAATAAGGTAAAGTCTTGAGGCCAGATAGTCAGCCCAAACACATGAAACTTCTGCTCTGCAAGATTAAACCAGACAGCCTGACGATCTCCCCATGGGATCCATGGTAGAAGCAAAAAGAACAACATTGCGATCCAACCTATACGGCGACGCAGAGTCGTCCATAGCCCTTCAACGGCCCTGACATAGATACGGTTACGCGGATTAAAGCGGTCTGCCTTAGTCGCATCGGGTTGGTGGATCTTGATTCTTTCAGCTTTTGAGAAGTCTTTTTTATTTTGTTGAGCGTTCATTTTGCAGCCTTACAGCTTTAATATTGCAAGAAAACTAGCTTATTATAACGCTTATAATACAAGTTATTCACCTAGATAGGACTAAAAGATGAAGGGCTGGATCATATTGGCAATAATTGCAGGAACTCTTTACTACCTTTATACAGAAACAGACACCTTAGATGAGCCAATTGCTGAAGTTCAAGGGATCTACCAACAAGCGGAAGATAAGCTAGATAGCATGACGGGAACGCAAATCCAGCGCATCGACGATAAAGTAGATTTATTAAAGACAGATATTGCTGATCGCCTTTCAGCTACCGAACGACAAGCATTACAACTCATCACTCAGTCTCAAGCTAAACTCGATGATTACAAGGATGAGTTTTGTGGCAATGGTGCGAGTCACCACTCAGCATTTAGCAAGGAAAACCAAACCTACATCTGCGATAAGCTCAACTAATATGCTTAACCGCAAGCCGATAATGCAACAGATCTCAGTTAGCCTATAAACTTGATTGACCTGAGATCTGATTCAGCCTAGCCTTTAGCCATTACTGTAATTAAATGAAGTGAAAAGGCTATCAGCTCATGACACAACAAGTATCAGACATTTTTGATCCCGAACTATGGGATCTCGTTCCTGGATTTGATTTCGAAGATGTTACCTACCACAGAGCCAAAGATCAGGGCACTGTGCGTATCGCGATTAACCGCCCTGATTGCCTCAATTCATTCCGCCCAAAGACTGTCGATGAGCTATATATAGCACTGGATCATGCTCGCCAATGGTCTGACGTTGGTTGTGTATTGTTAACGGGCAACGGTCCTTCAGCCAAAGGGCAATGGTCTTTCAGTGCTGGCGGCGATCAGCGTATTCGTGGTAAGGACGGCTATAAATATGAAGGTGCTGAAGAGGGTACGCCAGATGTTGCTCGCATGGGCCGTCTTCATATCCTCGAAGTTCAGCGCTTAATCCGCTTTATGCCTAAGGTGGTTATCGCTGTCGTGCCGGGTTGGGCTGTTGGTGGGGGCCACAGCTTGCATGTAGTGTGCGACCTAACCCTTGCTTCAAAAGAACACGCTGTATTCAAGCAAACCGATCCAGACGTTGGTAGTTTCGATTCAGGCTATGGCAGTGCCTATCTTGCTAAGATGATAGGCCAAAAGCGTGCTCGTGAAATATTCTTCTTAGGCTTTAACTATTCAGCCGAAGAAGCTTTCGACATGGGTATGGTAAACCGCGCCATTCCTCACCAGGATTTAGAGACTGAAGCGTTAAAGTGGGCTAAGGAGATCAACTCTAAGTCACCAACGGCGATGCGTATGTTGAAGTACGGTTTTAACCTGCCAGACGATGGCTTAGTGGGTCAGCAACTATTTGCAGGTGAAGCAACCCGTTTAGCTTACGGAACCGAGGAAGCCAGAGAAGGCCGTGACGCCTTCCTTGAGAAGCGCGACCAAGACTTCTCCTCTTTCCCGTGGCACTACTAATCTCTTAGCAAGCCTTAGCCCATCAGTGAATTCGTTGATGGGCTCAATATAATCAAATCACTGCTCTAATCTATTTATCCTATTAAATAAATCTAAGTATTCCTCTTTAAGTTGCAAATAAGAACTATTATCATTTAATTAATTCAAATAGGGGAACTCACCATGATTAAGACCATGACTTTTGCAATACTTCACTTTAGCGTAGCTTTCACTATTACTTACCTATTGACCGGGAGTGTGGTCATTGGTGGCGCAGTTGCATTAATCGAGCCCGCTATCAATACAGTTGTGTTCTACTTCCATGAAAAGGTATGGAAAGGAATTGAGTCAAAAAATGCGTTAACCACAGCAGCGGCATAAATGATTCGTTACTCTTTATCGGAACGGTTCAAACCCAACTTATTCGCCAAAGGGGCTATCGCTCCCCCCTGAATAAAGACTGAGAATAATACGATAAAGAACACCATATGCACGATATCTAAGGAGCCCGCCACGCCAGCCGCAGCTGGAATTAATGCAAATACAATTGGTGTTGCACCTTTTAAGCCTATTGCAGAGATAAACAAGCGCTTCTTCCAGCTCGCCTTAACAAATGGCAGGTAACAGAGCTGCACTGCTAAAGGTCTAGCCACCAGTATCAATAGTAGCGCCGGCAATAATGAGCTTACAAACACCGTTGCCAATGACTGTGGGAAGATCTGTAACCCTAGCACGATAAACATCAGCGCCTGCGCCAACCAAGATAAACTATTAAAGAAGTGCAGATTAACCAACTGCCCACGCTTAATACCATTGCCTATCACCACACCAGCAATATAAGAGGCGAGCAAGATATTGCCCCCTAGTAATTCGGCGCCATAGGTCGCAATAACAAAGCTGGCTAAAACAAACACCGGAATAAGACCAAACTCAGATAGGTGAATGCGATTAAGTAGCGATACTGCGACTTTAGCCACCAGCCAACCAACAACCATGGCGACACCTATTTGGGTTACCAGTTCCAGAGCTATATCTGATGCCGCTATGCTCTTACCCGTCGAAAGCGCCATATCGGTTAGAAAGATAACCAATAGCATGGCGACCGGGTCGTTGGTGGCCGACTCAAACTCCAATACCGTATCGGTCTGCTCTTTAAGCTTTAACTTTTTAGACTCGAGAATAGAGAATACGGCTGCGGCATCGGTAGATGACACGATTGCAGCAAACAGCAGGCAGGTTATAAAGTCGAAATCCAACAAAGCATATAAAATGACGCCAAAAATCAGAGTAGTAAACAGTACGCCAAAGGAGGCCAGTACGCCGCCCTCTTTATAAGCCACTTTAATTTTATCAGTTGAGGTGTTTATGCCACCTACAAACACAATCATGTTTAGCGCCAAACCACCGATCCACGCAGTCTTATCTAAATCATCATAGACAAAGTTAAACTCGCCATTACCTAACATAAGCCCTACGCCCATGAAGATCAGCAGTGACGGTATACCTAAGGTTCTCGAGGGGTGATGCAGCAATATTCCGACTAAGATCAAAACAGACATACCAATCATGATCATTTCAGTCGTCATAGCGAGTACCTTTAGGTGAATTGTGTGATGAATAATAATTAGCGCGTGTCGATACAGGAGATTTTACGATGAGAGTGATTGGTATTAGAGGCATCAATTCTTCACATTAAAGTCGAAAATACCCCTGTAATAGTCTCTGTCATAAAAGTTTAATAATAAATTTATCTCTTACTCGAACAAGCGAAACATAACATAAAACCACCCTCAAATTGTTAAAACAAACTTAATGATAAGTTAAGACCGGCTTTACAGTGGTAATAAAACACCCACCACAATCCTCTTCAAAGCCTTAAAAAACCTGGAAAACAGCCTTTAAATTACTAGTTAAGAAATCTTGCCTTAATTATTGTTTATTTAACAACTAAGCCGCTATAGGACTCCTCTCCAAACCTTGTCATATTCCTATCGGCTCATACGCCATACTCTCAACTCAATAAAGCTGTCACCTAATTGTCATATTCCTCTGTCTTAATGCGCTTGCCTTCAGTGAGGCACTAACTTGGTTTTGTAAATAACTCGTATCTAAGCGACCAAACAATAGAGTGGAAATCGTAATGAAAAAAGTATTTGGCTTGTTAACCGCAGTAGGTCTAATGACGACACCACTTGCCCATGCAAGCACGGTAACAGTATCAGGTTCGACATCTGTAGCTCACGTAATGGAAGTGCTTGCAGAAAACTATCAAAACACCACTAACACTAACGTTGAAGTACAAAGTACTGGCTCATCGGCTGGCATTCGTGCAGCGAAAGATGGTACCAGCATGATTGGTATGTCTTCACGCAACGTCAAAGAAAGCGAGCTCAATAGCAATACTAAAGAGATAGTTATCGCACGTGATGGTATTGCGGCAGCTGTGAACAAGGCTAACCCAGTGAAAAACCTCACCCAAGAGCAGATATCAAAAATCTATCGTGGTGAAATTAAGAATTGGCAAGAGGTTGGCGGTGAAGCTCGCCCAATCGTTGTGGTTACCCGTGAGAATGGCTCGGGAACTCGCGGTGCATTTGAAGAAATAATGAAGCTACAACGCACGATTAACGGCCACAAGGTCACAGCTATCTCACCAACAGCCCAAGTAGGCAACGGTAATGGCATGATCAAGACCATTGTCGCCAACAACCCATATGCTATCGGCTATATCTCTCTTGGCAGTGTCGATGACAGCTTACGCGCTATCGATGTAGATGGTATCGCAGCGACAGAGAAAAACATCGTCGCTGGCGACTATCAAATTGCCCGTCCATTTATCGTATTAATGGACAAGCAGGCCCCAAAAAATGCCAACGACTTTATTAACTACATCTTATCGAAAGATGGTCAAAGCATAGTGGCTGCAGAAGGCTATATCCCTGTTCAATAATTCAATGACAAGATACAGAGGAAGCCCTTTCCTCTGTATCAACCGTTCATTATAGGTAGATGTCGAGGTTAAGTGATGACAACAGCCAGTAAAGTCCAACCACAAGGACTTAAACTCGCTCCAGCAAAGTCCTATGACTGGAAAGAGATGAGTTTTCATATACTCTTCCTTAGTTGCGCCATGGTTGGCGTGCTTTCGGTCGCAACCATAGGATGGTTTGTCTTTAGCGAAGGCTTACCCGCCTTTAAAGAGGCTGGCGTTTCGCAGATGATATTAGGCAAGGAGTGGCTTCCGCCAGCACTGTTTGGCTTGCTGCCAATGATAGTCGCATCACTTATCTCTACCGCTGGCGCAGTGGTTATTGGTGTCCCCATCGCGTTGCTTACGGCAGTGTTCTTAGCCGAATTAGCCCCAAACTGGTTAGCCAATATAATTCGCCCTGCAGTTGAGCTACTAGCTGGTATCCCCTCAGTGGTTTATGGCTTCTTTGGCTTGGTCATTATTGTGCCAGCCATCGAGACCATTTTTAATATTCCTGCAGGTAATACCATACTTGCCGGCGTAATCGTGTTGGCCATCATGATCTTGCCAACTGTGATTACGATTTCGGAAACCTCACTGCGCGCCCTACCTCCAACCTATAAAGAGGGAGCGCTCGCGTTAGGGGCTTCGCACATCTTCAGTATCTTTAAAGTTCTTATTCCTGCCGCACGCAGCGGTATTTACACAGGCATAGCCTTAGGTGTCGCACGCGCAATAGGGGAAACCATGGCAATCATCATGGTGATGGGTAACGCACCTGCAATGCCCGGCTCGATACTCGAACCAGCTAGAACCTTAACCGCCAATATTGCCATGGAGATGTCGTACGCTACCGGGATCCATGCCAACGCTCTGTACTCGACAGGCATAGTGCTACTGGCCTTCATCGTATTACTAAACGGTTCACTGCTTTATCTCAACCGCAAGCGAGCTCACTAATGTTACAACTTTCACGAGACAACCAAGATAAGCTGATGTTGGCCGCCATTTGGGCCGCTGCGGCAACAACACTACTATTTTTACTTTGGGTGGTTTGGCACATCTTAAGCAATGGCCTAGATCATGTCAGTTGGGAATTTATCACTGGCGCCTACACACGTATCGGTGAAGCCTCGGGTATTTGGGCGATGATAGTGTCAACCGTCTACATGGTCGGTCTATCACTGGCCTTCGCCGCCCCTATTGGCATCATGACGGCTATCTACCTAACCGAATATGCCGCGCCGGGGAGTAAAGTCGTTAAGGTCATCCGCTTCTGCACTGAATCGTTGGCAGGTATTCCGTCGATTGTTTACGGTCTATTCGGTATGACTTTCTTCGTCACAACCCTAGGGCTAGGCTTCTCAATTCTTTCGGGGGCGTTGACATTAGCCATGCTGATACTACCTGTGATCATCCGTACCACAGAGGAAGCACTACTATCTGTGCCTATGAGTTATCGCGAGGGCGGCTATGCTCTGGGTAGCTCGAAAATTTACACAATCTGCCGCTTAGTACTTCCAAGCGCATTACCGGGTATCGTTACCTCAATCATCCTAAGTACGGGCAGAGTCATAGGTGAATCAGCCCCGGTATTTTTAACTGCGGGCATGGTGACTCAAATACCTGAATCAGTCTTAGAGTCTGGCCGAACCTTAACGGTTCACCTTTATAAACTGACTCAAGAACTCTTTACTCAACACGAGTGGGATCAGGCCTATGCTACCGCCACAGTGTTGATTGTCTTGGTACTTATCTTAAACCTGGCAACCAAAGTGATTGCCTCACGTTTAAATCGCTCATCTAAGTAAGGTTATCTCCATGAATAAGCTAGAAGTGAACAACTTAAACCTATTTTACGGCGACAACCATGCGCTAAAGAATATCTCATTAACCATACCAGCTCGCCAAGTCACCGCATTGATAGGCCCTTCAGGCTGTGGTAAATCAACCCTGCTGCGCACACTAAACCGTATGAATGACTTAGTGGCTGGTGTGAAGATAGATGGTGATGTGATGTTTGAAGGCAACAATATCTATCAAGATGTTGATGTAAAACACCTAAGAATGCGTGTGGGTATGGTGTTTCAAAAGCCTAACCCTTTCCCAATGAGTATCTATGAGAACGTTGCCTTTGGGCTCAGAGCTCAGGGGATTAAAGACAAGCAAGTGCTCGATGATACCGTAGAGGAATCGCTGCGCAGCGCAGCCCTGTGGGATGAAGTAAAAGACAGACTGAATACGCCAGCATTTGGCTTATCTGGCGGACAGCAACAGCGTTTATGTATTGCTCGCACCATCGCAATGAAGCCTGAAGTCATTTTAATGGATGAGCCCACCAGCGCACTCGACCCGATTGCGACCCACAAAATCGAGGAGTTAATGGATGAACTACGCAAACAGTTCACCATTGTCATCGTCACTCATTCGATGAATCAGGCCAAGCGGATCTCAGACAAGACCGCCTTCTTCTGGATGGGAGAGTTAGTAGAGCACGGAGAAACCACCCAGGTATTCAATCAACCACGTGATCAGCGAACTCATGGCTATGTCAGCGGTCAGTTTGGTTAAGTCAGATAACGCTCACTATAAATAGTGAGCGTTTTTTCTTTCCATATAGTACATAAGGGCGAGATAACCGATAGTCTCCCAGCTAAAATACTGACTTTAGCCTACAGGCTTGTTTAAACTAGATTATTAAGATAGCTTCGGGGTTATTGCTGAATTGATTAAAGAGACCCTTATACATGGAAAGAATAAGAGAAGCTCAAGAATGCCTGCAAAGAGAGTTTGAAATCTATAACAACGCATCCAGCAAAAAGCTCCCCGCTCTCGATATAAACTGTCCCGAAAACCTTGAGACAATGCTGGAGTTTGTCACTCGCAGAGAATCTCTGAAGCAAACGAAGAAACCAACCTACCCACCTGCGGCGAAACTCAAATCGGCTATAGCTGACACCTTATTATTACTAGATAATTTCGATATGAAAGAGTTTAAAGAGAAAGGCGCAAAAGATAAGTAAGCCTTAACTAGTTAATATCAGGGTTTTACGCTATGCACCTTGGTTAACCACTCACAGTGAAATAAAAACAAAGACGCAGGTAGGTATCAACAAAATAATAACCTTCCGTTTTTCAGAAATGATAGTTTTAATTTGAGAACTTGCTAATAATAAATCTGTTCCTATAATGCCTAAAACCGGAGCGTCCACAAACGTTCCGGTTTTTTTGTGCCTGAAATAAACTCAGGAATTAATTTAATATCCGATAAAACTACTTTTTATCGGCGGTTTTGCTGCGCGCAAAATCCATGTAAGGAATAAACTATGCGTATTGAACAAGATCTAAAATTAGGTTTTAAAGATGTTCTTATCCGACCTAAGCGTTCAACGTTGAAGAGCCGTTCTCAAGTAGACTTAAACCGTCAATTTACTTTTAAGCATAGTGGCAAGACTTGGTCTGGAGTGCCAATTATTGCTGCCAACATGGATTCTGTAGCTAGCTTTGAAATGGCTGCTAGCCTAGCCGAGCACAATGTAATGACTGCTGTTCATAAGCATTACAGTGTCGGGCAGTGGAGCGAATTTGTAGCAAACCAAACTGCAGATGTATTGAAACACGTTATGGTTTCTAGCGGCACCTCTGATGCAGACTTTATCAAACTTAGTGAAATTCTATCGATGTCTGAAGACCTTACCTTCATCTGTATCGATATCGCTAACGGCTACTCTGAACACCTCGTTGATTACGTGCGTAAAGTAAGACAAGCACACCCAATGAAAGTCATCAGTGCAGGTAACGTGGTTACGGGTGATATGGTCGAAGAGCTCATTATAGCTGGTGCAGATATCGTTAAGGTCGGCATTGGCCCAGGTTCTGTATGTACGACACGTGTTAAAACTGGTGTTGGCTATCCACAACTTTCAGCCATTATCGAATGTGCCGATGCAGCGCACGGTTTAGGTGGACAGATCATCGGTGACGGTGGCTGTAGTTGTGCCGGTGATGTTGCTAAAGCCTTCGGCGGTGGTGCTGACTTCGTTATGCTTGGCGGTATGTTAGCTGGCCACGAAGAGAGCGGCGGAGAAGTCGTTGAGCAAGACGGTAAGAAAATGGTTAAGTTCTATGGCATGTCGTCACAATCGGCCATGGATAAGCACTCTGGCGGCGTAGCAAAATACCGCGCAGCAGAAGGCAAAACTGTATTGCTGCCATTCAGGGGCAGCGTAGATGGCACGATTTCAGACATCATGGGCGGCGTGCGCTCAACTTGTACCTATGTTGGTGCTGCGTCTCTAAAAGAGCTGACTAAGCGTACAACCTTCATCCGAGTCCAGGAACAAGAAAATAACGTTTACGGTAAAGAGTAAGCCATAAGGCAACTTACTTTAAACATATTATTATCTATCACATGATTTAAATTATAGGGGCTTTATAAAAGGCCCCTATTTAATATATTCATATTCTTATAATTTAAATTAAATACGAATAATGGCTTTGATTGTATCACCCAATTATTCCCCTACCTCCTAACAAAACTAATTAGATAAAACCAATCCGCCAATCACATAATTTCTTTTATTTAATTTCCTCTCCTTCCGTTGACTTAAGCTGTTTTATGATCTTCATCAATTCTTAAACAGCTACATTTGTTAACTTAAGGTTAATACAGAATGGAATATCTGAGCGGAATTAGAGCGGAGGGCTTGTGAACTGGGAAAGGTTTTCTAACTGGCAGTATCAGTTGATAGAGACCATGAGTCGCAGAGAGATTAAAGGAGAAGATTTTAGTTACCTTTCCGATGCGCTAAGGGTCGATGCAATAACCATCACGGTGATCGATACTTGCTTAAAACGGCAGCATACCTGGTCACCTGAAATATCTGAAAATGATATTCGGTTTTATCAACAACATTGGCGACACGATATCTTCCTCAACGCCTACCTTCGCAAAGGTCTTCTCAATAGTTCACAAATAATGGAGAGCCTAGTCGACCCTGCTAGAATTCAAGATGATAACTGGTGTGAAAGCCTTCTCCCTTATGTGCATTACCACTCAACCATAGGTCTGCTTTTAGGGATAAGTCAGCACCTGTACCTGTTTTTTACCGCTCACCAGCTCAATAAAGAATTTAACCGTGGCACACGGCGGTTACATGAGAAACTAGGGCACTCGATACAGCCATGGGTCAACGCCTTTCACGCTAAACAGTTAGCCGATATGGAGCAGGATAAAGCGCTGTGCCGCTGTCAAAAGCACTTTCCCATCACTACCGAGCAGCAACCAGTAAAGCTCACCCCAGCCGAATATCAGGTGTTAAGCCTATTAATGGGTGGTCACTCCGGCTCCGATATCGCCGACATACGTCGAGTCAGCAAGGAAACCGTTAAGAGTCAGATAAAAAGCGTACTACACAAAACAGGCTCTAAACACCAAAACCAACTTTTGTGGCGCTACAGTCATGACCAACTACTCGTAACTATTGGCTTTAATAGCTAATAATCACGGCAACTAAAATAGTAAAAAGCCTGCAAAAAACTGCAGGCTTTACGCTATTTAAGCTTTAAATGCATTATGGTTTAACTTGTTTAATGGCAATGGCATAGGCAGAAAACTCACTTTCCCCCTCGGCCCATTGTGAAACCACGACCATGATGTCTTTGTCTTGGTTCATCGCCCACTTATCCTCTTCACCAACAAATAGGCCATCGACTAGACTCATCTGCATAGATTGCTCAGTTAGCACCTCATCTTCTGAGGTCGCCACATGACTCCAAGCGGCAAGACCATCAGCATCAAACTCCAACTCTACGATCCAGTAACCAAAGCCGTCAGGGTTCATACTGCCATCATCGGGCATCTGTAAATTATACAGGCGCCAACGCCCCTCTAAGTCGGCAAGTGCGGGAGAGGTGTTTGCCTTCAGCAGTACCGACATATTCTGCCGTGTATCTTTATGGCTATGACGTAAGATGAGATCTTTTCCGCGAGACAGATAAGTCACGGCAACTTCATCGTCGTCCTCTATGGTGATCTTGCCCATCTCATCCATCGCAAACTGAACGGTCTCGACTTCACCACTCGCTTGCTGATTACCTAAAGTCAGCTCTGTAATATCAGCCTTACCTTGGTCATCAATCACGACCTTATCGATCCAAACACCAAACTCGTTCTGATTAAAGTTGGCGCTGACAGGGGTTTCAATGCCTGTTCCCCACCATTGGCCTTGGAGATTACTCAGTTGCTGATCTCCTGCTAGTTTAATAGCCAAGCCAAGCTCCTGCTCACCATCTTCACTAAAGTAGTTAGCTATCTTATCTTTATTGCTGCTCAAGCCCATATCGAGGTTTTCAATATCTGGAAAAATCAACATCCCACTATCACTGAGCTCGACTTCGTAGGTATCGGTATCTAGCTCACCATAACTCTTAACCTTAGCTTCCATGGTGACATTGCCCGCAGCATCTATGATCCACTCCTCGACCACATAATTAAAGGCATCGGCGGAGTATGTTCCGGCAACAGGGATGGTAAAGAACACCGAATGCCATTGCCCAGTTAAGTCAGTCAATTGATAGCCTCGACTCTGACCAAAGTGAGCAAGCGCCTCATCGGTATCGACGAGATCCTCGGCTGTTAACCCCGATGCAACCAACGCTTCTTGTGCCTGCTCATCAAAGTTATCGGCTGTCGGATCCACCTCATGGCCTGCTAAGACTTCATGAATATCTTCTGCTAATTGAATTCCCGTGTCCGGATCATTGTCGGTATCGAGCGACTGCAGTAAACGTAAGGTGTTGATCACCCCAGTATGAGCAGCCGTATCCGTTTGATACAGATCCATCGGAGTTACCTCATCCTGACCTGCGACGCTCGGAAAACGTGTTGCACCTATATAGAACTCTACAGATTCACCTTCGTTATAACTAAACTGTCCTTGAGCGTCGGTCACCCCACTGTGATCAGTGGTCTCATATCCGATCCCCGCCACAGGGCTATCAGAAAATATCCCTGTTAATACCTTTGGTTGAGGTTCAGGAGTCGGTGTGGGGGAGTCATCACTATCGCTACCACAGGCAGCAAGCACTAATATGCTACTCACTGCCAAGGCCGATACGCTAAGCCTGATTAAATTTTTCATTATTTCTCTCCTTGATACTGGCCTACAGTTAGCATGCGGTAACCCAACAACAGCGGCATCCCCCCTTAGGGGGATAGGTAAGAAGAGATAAAGCACTAATACAAAAAAACCTCCACTAGGGAGGTTTTTTAAACTTGTCGATGGACAATATAGTTAGATCAATAATTGCCTTTAAAAAGGATATTTTTTAAGCAAAAAACAATAAACTTTGATCTTTTAAAAGGAAAGCCACCCAAACAATAACAAATAAACAACAATAAAGTTTGATCATTATCAATGAGTATGTAGAACAACTATTTGTGCTTACTCACATCAGGCCTGCCAAGGTTGACTTTATTTGGCGGTGATATTCTCGAAAAGTAATTGGCTGGTCGATGAAACCAACACTTGCCAAGTAGATCGTGCTGGATGCATTATTGATGGCCATATGGCGTCGCAGACCAACTGAAAATATATTAATACACTCAGACCAAGGCTCACAGTAAGCCAGTGGTGACTGGCAAAAGTTTTGTCAGCGGCATGCATGAGTCGTCGTAGTGACAGCTGGAATAACGCCGTGGCCTAATCACTTTTTAGCTGCTTAAAGAAAGAGTTTAAAAGCGGATCTATAAAACTCGTGAACTGGCGCGTAGCAATGCCTTCGATTACATTGAATTGTTTTATAATCGCCATCGCCGTCATACGCACCTAGGAAGAGTGAGTCCAGAGGTATTTGAAGCAATCTCAAAATGAGACTGTAAAATCCCTAGGGTTCAGAGGCCAGTCCAAGGTGGAGTGGACCTCGTTCAGTAGAGCTCCTCCATAAACAACATGGCAATATGCCAGCCCACTTCTCTTAATACCATATTGAGTGCAGTGCACCGATGTATAACATCGATACTATACATTAAAATAAAACCTTCGGCCTAAAGCAATTTAGCGTGCGCCCTAGTAATGGGAATCCCCCACGACTCAAGTGGGGGAAAATGTCAACAAATGTCTCTAATGAGGTAGGCTAGAGAAACTTAACCTAAAGGATAAATAACTTCGACTTTGAGTGTTAGTGAACATGCACCAACAGTGTTCCAATCAACTGCTGTAGGGTCAAATGCTTCACCATTTGCACCATAAACAGGGGTGGACCAGTCAAAGCTATTTAGTTGAGACTGTGCGTAGTCAGTTGAAACTTGAATACGCGCACCAGCGTTACGAGCTCCTAATTCTGGTGAACCGAGCTTCACATTCGAGCGTGTATCGAACTCGTAGTAGTGGATTTCGCCTTTGCTGTTATTAACTAGATTTTTACAGGTGTTATTCTTACCAATAAGCATGGTCACATAGAACTCGCCATCTTCACCTTTATGCATACCTGGGCCGAATGTTGCTGCACTTGCAATTGATTCACCATTTTCTTTACGTTGGGTAATGAAGGTTGCTGCACCTTTAAAGTTCTTGTACTCAGCTAGCTCATATGGTTTTCCATCGTTAGGGAACATAGTGGTGATGTGCTCGCGATTTGCAAGACCGCATGCTGACTTGACATCGCTTGTACCATCGCTTGATTCTTTCCACTCATAGAAGGTGTTTTGCTTACCAAGGCGCGTGTTAAGGTACTCCGCGTTCACAAATGATGCACCATCAGTATTGTAATAGAAGGTTGAAGGGGCTGATGCACCTGTTAAACCGTCCCAATTACCATCGGCAGGGTGAGTTGGGTTGCCTGGTGCACCAGGTTCCGTTGGGGTTACAGGGTCAGTTGGCTCTGGTTCGGCAAAATTGTGACAACTGGTGCAGTTTTCGCCGAAATGCTTGTCAGGTACTTGCTCAGAGTGGCAGTTAGTACATGTACTATTGTCACGGCCTTCATGATTATTAGGCTGGTTTGGCATTGAGTTGACGATTGAATATGAGCGCGCCATTAGTAGCTCTGGCGTTTTACCATTGTTGATATATGGGTTTTCCGGATTTGGATTTTCATAGTCAAAGGTAATGCCAACTTCAGCACATTGCTCCTGGAAGTTGCTGATATAACCAACTGCTTTTTCTTGTAGTTGGTTGTTCGTTGCCGTTAGTTCAGCTGCTTGATTGCGATATTGATCTGACTCTGATTGCACGCTAGCTTTTTCTTTAGTTAGCTTGTCATTTTGAGCTTCAAGTGTTTGAATTTGTTCTTCTAGGTGCGTTGTATCGGTATCATCACTACCACATGCGGTTAATGCGAAAATAGAAGCGCATACAAGGCTTAGTTTAAACGTTTTTTTCATCATATTTCCTTTGTTAGCATATTTGCTATGCAATTAGTTTTTATTCACCCAATTTCTGGTTCTTACTAGTTAAGGCCGGTACTGCTTAAAGGCTGATGATTCATGAATAACCAGCTCGTTCGAGTGGTTTTCAATAATCATCACCGGCAGCGTCATCCTTTCTGCTAATGCTAACGAATCCTTGATCGGCATAATCATCAAAGCGGTGGCTAACCCGTCCGCAGTCATACATGAATCATGAATAACTGTGGTAGACACCACCTGATGCGGTGTAGGTTGGCCGGTTTTGGGGTCTATGATGTGAGAGATGTGTTGACCGTCTTGTTTAAAGTAATTGCGATAATCTCCAGATGTCGCTATCGCTTTATCGGTTAACTCTAAAGCCACCATAGGGCTTGCTGCATCAGCTGCTGGCTTTTCAATGCCCACAACCCAAGGTTGGTTCCTTTTGGTGCCACTCACTTTTACTTCGCCACCAATATCAATCAGAAAGTTGTTGATATCGTTTTTCTTTAGCACCTCGGCGATGGCATCGACCGCATACCCCTTAGCTATGGCTGATAAATTAATGCGAACCTCATTATGCTCACGTGTTAGTTGATGGCCATTGATGGTGATTTTGCCGATACCAACCTTAGTCATGGCTTGTTTTATCTCATCCATGCTCGGCTTCGTAGGCGCTTGTGAGTTTGCGCCGAATCCCCAAAGTTGAACAAGTGGGTCGACGGTGACGTCTAATGTGCCCTTAGTTAATTCACCAAGGCGTATAGCTTCAGTCACGACTTTGGTTAGTACTGGCGAAAGCTTGATATTATTGGTTTGAGTAGAATGATTAATTAGGCTTAGCTCTGAATGTCTATCCCAGGTCGACATTGACTTGTTAACCTCGGTGAGGTGTTCTTCAACTTGATTACGAATATCAATCATATGCTCTACGTCTTTGTGATCACCTACCCAGATAACACGGTAGGTATTGCCCATCGTTTTGCCTTTTAAACGTGGTAAATGCCCAGCATGAGACAGTGTTGAAAGTACAATTGAGCTAATGGCTAGCAGAACTAAGGGCTTACGAAAGCCAATATTCAGATCAATTTTGAAAATAGAGCTTTGTTTCATAGTTTTAATGATGTAGCTGATAACATTCTTTCTTTGATTTTTAAGGTTACAAATTTGAATATAAGCTACGAGACACCTTATTACATATTAATAAGGGTTATTGTTAATTAAAATGTGACGGAGATGTTTCTGGCGAGGACTTAACAATTTAACTTATTGAAAATATTAATATTTTAACCCATCCCACTACTTCTAGACACACGACTAAGTAAATACAATCATTTAGGATCCCCTCATAATTTATATCCCCAGCAGCCGTGAATAAGTGATAACTCTGCCAGCTACCTGACTGCATTGAGTAGGTCATCGACTGACATTGGGGATCTGTCTCGCCGTCGCATCAGCTCTTTTCCCATTCGTACTATCGATAGTACATTACGTTTCTTCACCGTATTAGTCTGGAAGTGTTGTTGCAATTGCTGTACTCCACCAAATATCCAACCCACCAAAATACCAATTGCACCAGCAAGACTATCGGCAGGATATCCATTCTTGCCGCATCACATGTTCGGCTATGGCGTAAACCAAATCCGTAAGCCAGACATTTTAAGTCCCTAAAAGTCTCTTCAATCTGCATTCGCTTTTGGTAAAGATTTTCCACCTTCTTGGGCGGCATCGCTTCCATTGTTAGATTGCTCACCAACTCATAAGGCTCTTTTGCCGTCAATTCATAAGTCCATTGAGCGTTATGTGGCAGTCGGTTGTCGTACTACGTTGACCTTTCGCCCTTTACCTCTCGTTTTAAACAACACCATTTCACAGAGCAAAGGTTTCTAGACTGATAAGACCACCCGACCAACATTGAAGATGCTGTAGATGTCGATGATTTTGAGCACTTATATGAATTACAAACCTTGACTAACTCTTGCCTTAGGGTCGAAACTGGTGATTACTCTCTCCTCAAAATCATTAGACATCTTTTATTTACAGTGGAGGAGAATAGAAGGTGTATCAAAATAAGCAGCTAAACATAAATTATTAACGAACCCAAAAGCAGAGGCATTGGCTAGGTAATTAGCATACAGGATTTTTGAAAATGGAATTTGGCGAGATTTTAAAGAACTATCGAATAAAGAACGGCCTCACACAACAGAAAATGGTTGAGCGCTTGAACGCAGATATCGATTTTGCTGCTGTCACTACTATTGCTTACCATCGCTGGGAAAGTGGTAAAGTCACACCAAACATCAAAAAGCAAGCAAAGGCGTTATTGATACTGGATTGTCGTGATGCGCTCATTGAGCTGTGCCAGCATTGTAAGCGCAGCTTGAAGTTTTTGGATGCGACTATTAAAAGACGATGGAATGTACGCCGATTCGGCTTTGACTATTGTTATGACAACACGGATGGTAGCGCACTGCTATATGAGCGTGTTGAGAAAATACCACTGGCGGCACTGACGTTGCAAGACGCTATTTATGAAAACAGGGCACAGCATATCCATGTGAATGCACAGCAAGTCTTAGATCACAGCACGTTCAACTACACGTTGCTTGTTCGGCATGATAGGCATTTTTATGGGCAGCTAGGGTTTCATGTAATGAGTGTTGATAGGCTTCGAGGTTATTTTGATCATATGAAATACGAAAAGGTCAACACACTGGCTTCTCTTGGCCTTAACGATGATGATGAGGTGGTCTTTTTGTCTGCATTCCATTCGACACGAAAAGATGTGTTTATCACGTTTCTTAAAATGTGGGTGGAAGAGTTATTCAAATTAGAACGCATTCCTCAGTACACGTATTTCCGTTTATATGGTGACATTTTAAACTCACTGATTGTTTCACAGCTGGAGCCTAATTTAGTTACGAAAGGAGGAACTGAACAACCAAGGGTTAAGCACGTTAATAGCGAGTACGAGTGGCTGGGTTATTTGGTTCCGACACACCTGATTTTATTAAGTTACGGCAGTGTATTGGAATGTTATGAGCAGTTGATGGAGGAAAATTAGCATTGATCTTATCCAGTACAGGTTGGATCTACAGCCGCCTTTTTTAAGATGGCCATATAGTCAGCTTGCTCGGCAAGTTGACGTTTAAGCCTAGCCCCTTACGCTGCCAATTCTGCTTCTCTATGTGGTGCTTGTTTTTTTCTCAGCTCAAGAGCGTCAGCTGTAAAGTTGTTATTCATAAAGGTTAAGTTCAGCTCCCTCCCACTTTTGTGCTAATTTACTCACTTAACGAGATGTCCAAAAGTATTAGTTCAGCTCGGTTCTCCCTACGCCAGAATCAGGCACATTAAGCGTTGACTTAGTTCATCCGCACCTGATGCGCCCAATGATTGGGCACAACGGGTGCGAATTGACTAATGCCAGTTTCGTTCGAGCCTTAACGCAAATCTGTTGTCACGAGAACACTTATTTACATTGCATATGGTACGACTGAACAGTTTTTAGCTGTACTTCAGGATTAGTGCTGATAGCCTCTCCTGATAAACACCCTGCACACTGAACCCCAAGTCTATTAGCTACTTTGGTTGCATCAATCCAATTATAACCAATAGCTGTTGATGAAAATATGCCTAGTCTAGTATTAACATTCCCTGTTAAAGTGTTAATCCCGTCCGTCCACACGATATCATCTATAGTTTCACGCCATCCAAAATGAACTTGCATACTTTCTTCACCCGATACCCCAAAGTTATCGTTAATATACTCTAAAGCATCTGTTATCTGTCCCGGCCCAGCAATCCCATAATGTGAGCCTATATGTGTTTCTGGATACACCTGTTGACAAATATCTGCTGCAACTCCCAATGTACCTATATAAGGTGCTCTAATGTTATTTTTGCTATCAATATAGGGATAAATCACTCCCGTTGCGTTTTCGTACTCTTTACCAGATATAGCCGGGTGGAAAACAAAGTCGCCTATTGATTGAGGAACAGACACCCCCCAAGTCGAATTTACATGTTCATCAGGGTCAACAATCTTGATAGTAATCGTTTCTGTATCTACTTGTGTTAAATCTTGATTCTTGTTCAAACCTTGTGCCATCAAATCGGGGGATTTTACTGCATAATTAGGTATGCCAGCATTCGGCACACCATGCGTGTCTACCGGGTTAAGGCCAAAGGTATAAAGATCCGAAAAACTAACGCCTATCTCGTACTCATCACCAATATCCGGTGCTTCAGAGAGAAACGCCCCATCCTTATAACGAGCACCTGCTATCAGCCAGCCATTTTTGTCTTCTTTAGCAAACTGCCCAAAACTATAGTGGTACTTACTAAGGTGCTCCACCCCTTTGTAATAATAACTGTCACCGTAGTTTAAAACCTCTACCTCCCATTCGTCACCAGAATAGCCAACCACTTTAAGAAAGCCTCCCCCATGACTGTTGCTTGTCACATGCTCATCCTGTGTACCATCACTATAAGTTATGGTTGCAAACAATTGGCGTGCCGAACCAACAGGCACCTCTGCTCGCGTGGTATTCACTAAATCAACACCAGTTGCCCCCTCTTCTGGCTCAGGGAAGAGTTGGTGTACCTTTATCTTATCGATAGCTAGACCGACAAAGGGCACAGTAAACGTCGTTTCTTCCCCTTTGTATTTCACATTGTAACTAACTAATATATCATCCATACACATTAAATCTCTCGCTCTACGGCCATTTTGTGTGCAATCCGGAAAGTGAGAGCTATCTTTCGAGAAGAACTCCCCAGTTAAGTAGTCAAAATAAGCTAACGATCCACCACTTAACGCAGTAAGTTCTACATCCTTTATGTCAACAGCAACTCCATCATAAGTAACCTTTAGGTAAGCGGTATCACCCGCAGCCAAAATGGTATCCCCTGTACTTACGGTGCGTTCGCCAACAACCCAAGCCATCAGCTGTAATCTTTCCTCTTTGACGTTTATGTTAATTTGGTTGCTGCCTACCCCCTCATACCTTGCTGAGAGCGTTGCGTCACCAGGGGTTAAACCTGAAAGCGTCAAATTGGTTATTGAGACAACTGTTGGCTCATCAATAGTCCAGTCAACATTTGTTAAGTCTAATGAGTCATATATCTGGCCATTAACCCCCACCGCTTGCAGCGTCAAATTCGTGGTTCCCCCCTTTTCAATCGCTGTTGAGTCGGCGATTAATATCAAGCTTGTATAAACCACTCCACTTACTTCAATATTTTGCTCTTTATCCACCCCACCAAAACTAGCGGTGATTTTATCCGTGCCTTCAGTCAGTCCAGTGATGTAGCCAGCAAAAATACCTACGTGACCACTTGCACTACCAAATATAGTCTGACTAGTCACATCGGCCTCAGCGGTGCTCCCTTCATAGGTAGCCCAGACTTTAATTTCCTGTGACTCGCCCACTTTGAAAGTAGATTTAGTTAGCTCAACACGAAGCGACTTTACCGCCTTCTCCACCACATAAACATCGATATTGGCAGAGATACTTGCGTTAGTTTTAGCCGTTGCAGTAATAGTGGCATTTCCTTCTGCATTTGCGGTCACTAAACCATTTGTATCCACACCGACACGAGAGCCGGCACTTGATGTCCAGTTAAAGTTACTCGCAGCAATACCATACTCGCCCCCATCACTGTAATACCCCTTTATACTCAACTGTTGTGTCAAGTTTTGATTGAGCTTCACTGAAGTAGGACTTAGCGTAATGCGTTCAAGTGTTGCCCCCGTCACCGTCACCACAAACGTCTGCGGTATGCCCGCGTATGTCGCTGTTAATGTCGCCTGACTCTTAACCGTTAAGTCAATGGTATCACTTGCCGTAACCACGCCACGACTTACCGCAAATACGCCTAGGTCACTTGACCCCCACACAGCAGAGCTTGTTACATCAAGCGTAGTACCATCACTAAACGCCGCCTCGAGTATAAACTGCGCAGACTCCCCTTTAGGGATGCTAACCTGACTTTGAGCGAAAGAAAGCCCTGTCACTTTTTTGCTTTGCACTAATACCGCAACCTTCTCCGATTTAACCGTATCAGCTCCATCGGCGTACT
Source organism: Shewanella sp. Isolate13 (assembly GCF_022398325.1). Classification (GTDB taxonomy): domain Bacteria; phylum Pseudomonadota; class Gammaproteobacteria; order Enterobacterales; family Shewanellaceae; genus Shewanella. The sequence continues at coordinate 49,514 of NZ_JAKEVD010000024.1, read as the reverse complement.
CGACCCATACCTGAGTTACCCCCTCTCGGTTTGCGTTAAGCTTGTTAATGGCGTTAAAGCTGGCTATCGCATCATTATCACTCTTAAAGCTAAAGTTGGTATCGGTTAAGTCAATTGCTTTGGTGCTATTATCTGAGTGACGCCATAGAGTAGGCAGCGCTAACGATTCCCCTTGGTTTAGTGTGATAGCAGCATTACCATTGAGTTCAAGGCTATCTGTTACTGCCGAGGTCACTTCAACCTCTACCGAAGCCGTCTTACCCCCAAAACTCGCGGTAATAGTCACCGTGCTATCAGTACCATTACCCACTGCTGTCACCAACCCCTCTTGACTTACACTGACCACGGCATTGTCCGTCGTTGACCAATTTGCTGCATCCGTTTGTATGACCGTACCACCATTGGTATAGGTCGCCTCTACCGCTAACTGATACGTACGCCCCTTCGCCAAATCCACTTTGGATGACGGCGTCATAGCAAGAGATGTCACCGCTGCCGTATTCACATGCACCGACTCTTCGTTTGATGTAATCCCCCCAAACGCTGCCGTAACTACCGTGTTACCAACCGCTCTTGCGTACCACACACCATCCATAACGTAACCAATCGATGGATCTTCCACCTTCCAGTAGACACGCTTTGCGGCGTCATAGTCGTTGTTTGCGCCATCTTTAAAGTAAATCAGGGCGTTCAGCGGTGCGCTTTCTCCTATAGCGAGCGAGTGAGCTTGCGACAACTCAATGTGTACCGACGTTACCTCACCAACAACCTTAACGGTTAGGTTGGTCTGACCATCAATACCATCTTTGCTGGCATGAACAGTGATGACACCTGGCGCAACCGCATTCACATCACCTTGATTGTTGATGGTTGCAACCGCGCTATCAGAACTTGACCAACTCACTTGGTTAGTGATGTCCAATGTTACCCCGCTATCATAGTGACCCAAGGCATGATAACGCTGATGTTGTCCCACATCCATTGACTGGTTCGCTGGCGTGAGAGTGATACTTTGCAGTGTCACATCTGCCACTGTCACCGCAATCGCATCGTTGTAGGTGCCGTAACTTGCTGTAATGGTGATGCCACCATCGGCCTTGGTGTTAAGCTGACCTTTGGTCACATTCGACATTTCGCCAATGGCGCTGTTACTGCTTTGCCAGTTCACAATCGAGGTCACATCCACTTGCGTCCCATCATCAAGTGCTGCTATCGCTTTGAGTGAATAACTTAAACCTTTCATTAAGTCTTGGCTGGCATCAAAGCTCGGCACGATGCTAAGCGATGCAGCTTGGGCGCCTGTAACCGTAACAGGTACCCTTGCTGTACCCAGTGTCTCGCCACCTGCTGGTGTGTACTCTGCATACACCAATGAGGCGTCGGTGGTGCGATGGTCGTTAACATACATACCATGACCGCCCAAATTCGCCAAAACAACAGCATCCCCATCTTGTTTATAAGTCACGCCTGTTGTAAGTGCAGCGCTGCTGCCATCCGAGTAGAGACCGTTGACAGCAAGAAGGTAATGGGCTTGGCCATGATGTAGCGTCATCGGTTTCAGTGGTGCGCCTTTTGATACGTCCATCAGCACAATGCTTTCAAGCGTTGCGTTGGTTGTCGTAACTTGTGCAGTGGCCTCAACACCTTGGTAAGCAACCTTAACTGTTGCCACGCCACTGTCCTCGTTAGCCGTGACCTCGCCTTGGTTAACCGTGACTGATGTTGGTACCATACCAGTGATACCGTCAGGTACAATCGACCAAGTAGCACCTGTGTTATCAATCACTTCGGTAGTGTGGTCAGTGTAAATCGCCGTCAGCGTATAAGTGCCGCTTACCCCTTTTGGCAACGTTTGCGTTGCAGGGGTTAGCTGCAAGCCTAATATCGCTTTATCGGCCACGGTAAAGTCCTTTACTTCAGTGGCTTGCTTGCCTTTGAAGATCGCATTCAGATTGGTTGTACCTTGTGCATGGCCATAAATCTGACCATTGGTCACATAGGCTACGTTTGTATCAACACTTATCTCAGCCTGATTTGTCACATTAACCGCTGTAGTGGTATCACCCTCATAGTATGCATAGACATCAAAGGTCGTACTCGCGCCTTTATTGATAACCATGGCACCGATTTGAGTTTCAATACGGTCTACGCTACGCTCAATCACAAACACATCCGCACTGACCGTTTCACCGTTAAGCGTTGCCGTGATGATCGTGCTGCCTTGTGCCACACCCGTTACTGTGCCTTGAGACACGCTCGCAAGCGTGTTGTCTGCCGATGACCAACTTGCGGTCGTAGTTTGCTCTTGCGTACTGCCATCGGTGTAATACGCCGTTAAGGTTAGGCCTTTCGTTAACCCCTGATGCAACTGCATTGAATTCACATCCAGCGTAACGTGCGTGAGTGTCGCACCCGATACTGTCATGGTGTGCGTAGCTGTTTTGCCTTCATAGTTCGCGGTAATAGTGCTGTCACCGGTGTTAGTGCGACTCGCTGTAACCTCGCCGTTAAGAACGGTCACCTTGTCCGTGTCCGATGAGACCCATATGGCGTTGTGGGTCACCTCTGCTGTCGTGCCATCGGAGTACGTCGCCTCAAGCACAAAGCTGCCTTGCGTGCCTTTAGGTAGGGCAGGTGGCGTTTGCGTAAAGGCGATGCTTCTGACCACTTTACCCGTCACGACCACATCCACCTTCTCAGATATGAAGGCGTCAGCACCCGATTGGTATACCACCCACGCTTGCGCCTTACCTTCGCTAAATGTGTTGATCTGACCTTTGTTTGTCATATCAAACTCCGCGACTGTCGGGATGGCGGTGGTTGCGCGGAACGTCAGGTTGCGGTCTGTACTAACCGCCGTGCTTGAGGTGCCGTCTGAGTAAATCACCGTTACCTCTGGGGTAGCAGTGTCGCCTTTTTTTAGGACAATATCTTGCCCTTGATTAAACACCACTTGCTTTACACTCTTATTGGTGATCGTCAACCCAGCATCGGTACTTAATGCACCAACGGTTACCGTCACCAATACTTCACCTGAAGTATTGGTGCTGACTTCCCCTTTAGTTGCCATGCTAGCAATCGTGGTCGCGCTGCCGTCTTTGGCTGTGACAACCCACGTCGCTAGACTGGTCACGTCATGCTGTTGACCGTTCGTGTATGTTCCCATCAGCGCGTAGCGCTGCGTTTGACCCGCTGCCACACTGGATGTGGTAGGCGTCAGCGTCAGGCTTGATAACGTCGCATCGGTAATATTCATAGTAAGAACATTACTTGTCTTCCCCCTAAAGGTCGCAGTCAGGTCGGTATCACCTTTAGCTAATGCGTAAAACTGACCGTTTTTCACTACGCCATTAAGGGGTTCACTGGAGACCCAAAGCACATCTTGAGCACGATTAACCTCTTGCGAACCATCGGTGTAGGTCACCACAGCCGTTAGCGATGCGTCTTGACCTTCTGGAAGAGACGTTGAGTTTGCACTGATTTGAATCGACTGCACAGGCTTATCGTTCACCGTAAGAGGGACCGAGGTACTGATACCGCCTTTCGCTGCAGTTACCGAGACTGAGCCTATTGAGACCGCCCTAGCAAGACCTGTACTTGCATCGATGGTTGCCATGCTTGATGGCACCGAACTCCATGACACTTGGTCAGTCACGTTCACCGCAGCGCCATTACTGTAGTGCGCGATTGCTTGGTACTGCTGGGTTGAGCCAACACTCAACGATTGCATGGTTGGCGTCACATCAAGTGAAGTTAGTCTTGCGTCAATCACTTTCACATTAAGAGTGTCACTAAAGCCCGCGTAATGTGCTGTAATGTCGCTCTCACCGCCTTTTTTCGCCTCAAACATACCGCGAGCGTTAATTACACTAGCAACGGTTTCATCGCTTGATTGCCAAGTGACCAGAGAGGTAATGTTGACGGTGGTACTGTCCATCAGTACCGCTTGAACGCTCACGCCGTATTCAAGCCCTGCAATACGATATCCTGTAGGGTTAAAGTCTGGCACAATCGCTATGCTCTTCACGCTCGCGCCCGTCACATTGATGATGGTGGCGTTACTGGTGAAGGTTTGTCCGTCTGATGCGTAACTGGCCGAGATATTAGCAACACCTTCTTTTAATGCCGTGATGGCACCATCACTTGCAATGGTCGCCACAGTATCGTCAGAGGTCTGATACGCCACACCCGATGTTAAGGGTTGCACTGAACCGTCTGACAGGCTCGCGACCACCTTCAGGTTGTGAGTGCCGCCAACAGGCAACACGGTCGATGCTAAAGGCTTGTCCGTTGCAACATCGAGCAGCTCGATGCTATCGATGATCGCCCCGCTTGTTGTGATGGCTGCCGTTGCGCTTTGGCCTTGGTAAACAGCTTTAATTATTGCGATCTTACCCACCTCCGTGGCGGTGACCACACCAGCACTTATCGTCACACCTTCACCACTGTCTACAGACCAAGTTACGTTCGACGCCGGAATCTCTGCAGTGCTATTGTCCGAGTACGTCGCTATTAGCGTCAGCGGCGCATTGTAACCTTTCGCTAGCGTGACACTTGCTGGCGTAAGCTGCACTGACGATACGGTTGCATTTGATACCGTTAAGGTCTCCGCCGTGCTGGTTTCCCCTCTAAAGGTGGCCTGAATGCCTGAGCTACCAGATTTTAAACCGCGAATGTAGCCATTGGTCACCAGAGCTACGCCTGGATCTGATGATACCCATGCCACTTGGCTGGTAACATCTTCACTGGTGCTATCCGTGTAAGTCACTCGCGCCGTTGCACTCGTACTCTGGCCAGCGGCAATACTGCTACTGCTGAGCGTCACATTCACCGATTGAACGCTGCGCTCAACGATAGTGACATTTGCCTGGACTTGCTGACTTGGGTCACTACTTAACGTGGCTATCACGGCCACGCTGCCCGCCGAGACGGCCGTCAATTTGCCATCGCTATCGATGGTGGCATTGCTATTACTGACCGACCAACTCACTTCCGTGTCAAGTTCTTGCGATGTACCATTATTAAAGTTCGCAGTCGCGACAAAACCCTTCGCTTGACCCGCGGTCACCGTCGTAAATTGTGGTGACACAGACAAGTGAGTTAACGTGGTATCGTTCACTACCACATTCGCAGTGGCGGTTTTGCTACCAAATCTTGCCGTATAAGTGGTTTTACCGGCCGCAAGGCCCACTAGAGTATGGTGAGAAGCAAACTTCGCTACAGAATCATCCGCTACAGTCCACGTTACGTTTGGGGTAATGTCGACACTAATGCCATCAGTTAAGGTTGCATGCGCTTGCGGAGTGTCCGTCATACCTTTAACTAAGGTAACATCACCAGTCGTGACGGTAATCGATGCCACCTCTGCACCGCTCACTGCCATTACCACCACTTGAGAGGTGAGCGTTTGACCATTGTCGACGTAACTTGCTCTAATATCTGACACCCCTTCTTGGTTTGCGTTAAGCGTGCCTCCACTTTGCGTCACAGCATCGCCTGTGATGGTGTAAGTTACCTTGCTTTGCTCGAGATTAACGCTTGTACCATCGGAAAGTTGACCAAGCAGTTTGGCATCAACACTCATGCCCTTCGCCAGCAGCATTGAATGCAGCAGTGGAGTGTCGCTTAAGTCGGTTAGCAACACTGAATCCAGCGTTGCGCTGCTTGTCGTGATGACCGCTGTCGCGCTTTGCCCTTGGTAAACCGCTTTAATAGTGGCGGTTTTGCCAGCTTCGGTGGCCGTAACCACACCATTACTGATTGTGACGCCCTCGCCACTGTCGAGCGTCCAGGAAATGTCCGTCGCAGCAGGTTGCGTAACTAGGCCGTTACTAAAGAAGGCGCTTGCCACCAACGAAGTCGAGTAGCCCTTGGCAAGAGTTGGATTCACAGACGTTAACTGAAGACGCTCAACCATTGCATTAGTAATAGTGACAATTAAGGGCGCTTGCTTACCACCATAAATGGCGGTCGCTGTGATTGGCGCGCTATGGGCCTTACGAGCCACAACCACCCCCTCACCAATAACAGCATAGTCCGTATCAACCTGCCACGCCGTTTGCGCCGTAACATCCACAAACACGCTTGGGTCAGTGCTGTAATTTGCCTCAACCCTGATGGCGGATGTACCACCCTCGGGCAGGGTTGTTGTTGTAGGTGTCACGCGAAGCGACTCAACCGCCTCAGTCCTATCTGCAATGTAAACCACAGACTGCGCACTCATGCCACCAAATGTCGCCGTCACAGTGACCTCTCCAGCCGTGCTGGCCGTCAATATCGCCGTGTTCGGCGTAAAGCCTGCAATGATGTTATTGCTGGATGTCCAAGTCGTTTGTGTTGATACATCGACCTTAGTGTTATCTGAGTAAGTCGCCTCTAGAGTATAGGTTTGCGTCGCACCTTCGATAATGTGCACACTGCTTGGTGACAGAGAAAGAGAGGATAGTGTCGCTGAGGTAATGCTCAGCGTCTTTTGTGCTTGCTGCCCACCAAAGGTGGCCGTAATCGCTACGCTTGGATCTGAGCCATCTTTTGCCCATACCGAGCCCGCATCCACAATCACACCGCTTGCATTTGATTGCCAATACGCCGCCGAGGTAACATCCAACTCACTACCATCATCAAATATCGCCGTAGCAGAGAGAGCCTCTGTAGTGCCAGCCACGATAGACGCGGCACCACCAATGCGAAGCGCAGTCACTTTCGCCTCAGGCACCACAAGCTGTGCTGTCGCCTCAAAACCACCGTACGAAGCGCTCAACGTGACAGAACCAGACGCCAGTGCGCTGACTTCACCACTTGTGTCTACAATCACAATATGGTTATCACTTGAGCGATAATCACTCACGCTAGAAGTGATGTTTTGCTGGCTATTGTCTGAGTAAAAACCCAACACCTGCATTGATGCTTTACTGCCTTTAGCTAGCGTCTGAGTGATAGGATTAAGCGTCATGCCCGTTAAGGTTTTCTCTTCAACCTTAACCAATGCTGGCGCTTCTAACTCAGCCCATGTCGCTTTGATGGTAGTGCTACCAACGCCAACACCTTGAACTTGCATCGCCCCCCCCTGGTTAGAGAGTGTAGCAATGCTACTATCTTGCGTTGTCCACGACAACCCCGCTGCCGAAGATGCATCGGCTACATGCCCATCCGAATAGGTCGCCACCGCATGAAGCTTTGCGCTTAGTCCTTTCACAAGGTTTACTTGGCTTGGCAAGATATCTAGACGTACCGGTGTCGCATCCGTAACTTTGATGCTTCCTTTACCACTATCGATAGTGATACCACCCGCGCTAAAGCTTGCGTAACCGCTCGCTTCACCTTTAGCTTGACCAGTAAATAGCCCTTGAGGATCAACGGAGACAATCGCATCGTCACCGCTATGCCAAGTCACTTGGTCAGTAACCACGTGTACACTACCATCAGAGAAGGATGCCATCGCCTCAGCCTGACCACGCAGCCCGACTGGTAATATCACCATACCGTCCGCGTCTGCTTTTGGTGAGGTAAAATACGTAGACAGCGCAGTCAGCTTCGCGTCCGTCACAGCCATATGCACGCCATCACTGAGCACTCCCCCCAAATAAGCTGTCACATCAGCCTGGCCAACACTTGTCCCGTAAGCAATGCCATCCGCCACAGTTAGCACGCTCGGTGCGCTGCTTTGCCAATTCACCTGTGAGGAAATATCTTCCACACGCCCATCAACGTACTCACCCATGGCGCGAAGCGTAGTAAAAACACCTTGAGGAACATATGAGCTATCAGCGTGCAGCGTGATCCCCACCAAAGGCGATGCCGTCACCGACAACGCCACCGAGTTCGACTCAACCCAGTTGCCATGACGGTCTTGCGCTTTCGCGCTCACCACTGCCACGCCTTCTGATTTAGGGTGAACATCGCCATTTACATCAACATCCGCAATGTCATTATCGAGCGTATACACCACACCCACCACATCAGTGTATGGCAAGGCAGTACCATCGGTGTACTGCGCCACCAACGACAATGAGCGACCTTGCTCTGATAAAGTCACCGTTGCATTAGAAGGTGATAATACTAAGGCGCTGATATCAGCCCCTTTTACCGTCACCAACGCAGGCGGTGATTGAACCCCACTAAAGGCAGCTGTCAGCGGGATGTTCGCTTGCTCAGCCACCCCCATAACTAAACCACGTTTATCCACAATGATTGCTGAGTGCTCACTCCACGACACTGAAGAGGTGATATCTAACTTACTGCCATCCGATAGCGTGGCCATCGCACGGATCTCCCCCTTTGCGCCCTTTGCAACATCAAGTTGAGTTGGCGTAATATCAATGGCGGTAACCATTTCACCACTGACTTTCACGATCGCCTCATTAGAACGAACGCCATTTAATTCATACGTGATGACAGCCTGACCCGCACCTAGCGCCTCAAAATAATCATTATCAACCTGAGCCACAGCAGCATCACTGATCAGCCATCCACCTGTTAACACATCGCTCGCAAGGCGAGCAGTACTACCGTCAACATAGAAAGCATCAAGGCGGTAGAGAGATTCCCCCCCCTTAACCATCATCTGCTCAGCTGGCGTTAATTGTAAGTGTTCTATCACCTTATCATGTACTTCTACCATGACAGGCTCAGTACGGTCATCACCATATATTGCCACCACTGCCACATTCTCATCCATTTGAAAAGGCACTTTGAGCATAAAGCCATCAATCACAAAAGGCGCATCTTCTGTAGACGCATCACCTAATGCGCTACTTTTGGTCAGCATGGACTGATTGCGCTGATATTCAAACGTCACATCAGAAGGATCCAAGTAAACAATGGAGTCGTCCTCATGCGTCACGCGCACCGCAATAGAGGTCTCTTGACCTGGAGAGAGGGTTATGGAATCCGTTTGCCCACCAATCACTAACTGCATTGAGGCGATAACAGGGGCTGATGGATCGACATCTGGACCATCTTCAAGGAAGTCACGGTCACCGCCACCACAACCAGCAAGAGCGGCGACCAATAAAAGCGAAATTAACGCATGAAATGAACGATTGATTTGATTGATAAACATAATTACACACCCTAATTAAACTGTTTTTGACACTGAAAGGTGAAAACGTAATCGACGCGTCGCTCGAAGAGGTTTGCAATCGGCGCTAAATTGACGTCTGCCCTGTCATACCCAGACGATAGAGCATTTAGGCGCCCAAGCGAGCCTCCTAACGCTTTTGTTAAATAATCCTGTACATTTAACGCCCGCCTTTCAGCGAGCCAGACATTGTATTTGGCACCACCCACGCCATCGGCGTAACCATTAATGGTTGTTGCCTTTAACTCACACCCTTTAGCGATAAACTCGCGCGCTCTGTCGATTGCAGCCATTGGATAGCTAAGGCGCAACTGTGAGGAGTTTGTGTTGAAATACCATGAGCCGAAAACCTCATGTTCACTGCGCAGCACTAGCGCAGGCTCACGGGTATTCTTGACCGCCGTAACAGCTCCAGCTTGGGTAAATGCTCTTACACGCTCAACCTCTTGCGGGTCCGGATACTGAACGGATTTAGCTGCGCGATAATCGTCACGGTTCGGCGCACCACAACAAACAAGCGAAAAACTAAGCAGGTGGGAGTTTGCGGTGCCGGTATTATCTTTACCCAACTCTGAAATAAACTGGTACTCAAGCCGACCAGACCAATCATCAAAAAGCGGGAATTGATAGCCAGCACCTAACACTGGCGAAAAGCCGTAATCGTAATCCGTTTGCTTTTTAGGTGTAGTCAAATAACCGGCCCAAGGGGCAATCCCCGCTTTTAAAAACAAACCTCCCTCACCAACGACATCGTAAAGCGCGGAGAATTCGGCAAGATAGAAACCACCACGATTACCATTTGCTTCAACCCCCTCTCCTAACGAAAGCAGCCCAGCTTCAATTGAAAAACGCTTATCGATTGTTTTGTTAGCAAAGAAGCCATAAGCAAATGTATCGGGCGAGTGCATATGATTGGCATAACGCTGGTAAGCCATCTTGAGACCGAACTCGATCGAGTCATCTTCTTGAGCATTAGCATTAAAGGAGCTCAACGTAAGAGAGCCCAACAGTAATGCGCTAATAAGTAAGTTTGTATTCATATGTAGTAACCGTTTTAAGCTTGAACAGTGATTTTCCGGGACTCCAAGAGAAAGCCTTGGTAGTAGGCTCGCTTGGTATTAAGCAGCTTTACAGCTAGCAACTGCGCAACTGTTTCAATGCGTTCAAACACGATAAACTCAAAGCTTTTGCTCAACTCATGCCAGTCACGAGTTGAGGCGAAGTCTAAATACTCACCTTTAACACTTGGTACCTGCAGTTTTATTGAACTAAAAAGCGCTGTAAGCTCACCTTCCCTGTAATCCCCCCCCTGCCAATCGAAGTCATCCGCGCACAGATGGACTGCGTGTTTTTTTAAAAAGCGCAACCCTTCCTTAAAAGTCTGACAGGTTGAGCACATGTTTCTTTCGGTGATCTCACAAACCAACTCCATGCCACAACGCTCAAGCATGTGAGAAAACTCAACTATTTTTTTTAGCAACTTAGAATCACAAAACTCATAGGTTTCAAAGTTTACAAATAGGCTTTTACCTTCAAAATCATATTGATAGACTCTCTTGTTATTCTCAATAAAATAAAACAGCCTATCCATTAACAAACCCGCATTAAACACCCGTCCCTCTGCAACACCGACATTATCAATAAGCACTTCATACCCGATAACCCCCTCATCACCATAGACCTCTTCAAGTTTGTAACTGACACTTGCATTGAGTAAATCCTGCCCCAAAAGCGCCATGCCAGACGAATGCACACCTTCATCAGCAAATAGTTTGCAGTCATCAAATCTACACATTATCCAGCCCCTCATTTATAAGCATGTACCCAACACCTCTGACGGTAATCACCCTATAAACAGTGTCGACTAAAAGACGCCTTAATTGACAAGCCAGCACAGTTAAACTGCCTTCGCCGACCCCCTCCCTCCCCCAGACAAACTTCTCTAAGTCTATTTTGGATAAAACTTGATTTTGGTATTCAATGAGCAAACACAACAACTTCACCAACCGCATACTGCAGCGCTTACCTTTATCAAACCCAGGAATAAAGAGCATGACAGTATCTGAATAAGTTAGTTTTTCTTGAAGATTGAATTTGACCTCAATATTATTATTGAAAAGCGCTCTATTTTTGCTGAATGCACAATTGACGCAATGATAAGCATCGCACATCACCACATCATCACTTTTAACTAATGACATATCCTTCACACCCTTTGCTAACAAACCAATTAAAAAACACCTCTTGTATTTGATTATTTTATTTAACTCTCCACACTATTAATAATTACAAAGGATTAAACACTATAAAACAAAACAAAAGAGGATTACTTTATAAGCAGTGGGGGGAGAAAACTATTATCATCAGTGAAACAAGATTACGCGAAATGATAGAAAACCAGCCTCAAGCCATTGTTTTAAAAACATAACTGAAGCGGCAGACAGAGTAGGGTTAGGGTTTAACACAAAAACGGGCGACCCGCCAAAAGAAATAACAAAAACAAAACAAAACACCACAAAAAACGCCACAACAATTAACAAGTGTAGCATCAGAAAGTGACATCATAATAAATAAGTATAAAATCAGCTTTGCTATAATTAACAGGAAAGCAGCCAAGCAATAATTATTACGAAACAAATAAGGACGTTATTACAGCCCTGCTAACCCGTGTCACATTAAAAACAATTGGAAAAAATAATCAATTATAATTAAACAACTGTTCTCGCAATTGGTATTATTAAAAAATGAAGTCTAGATGTCGACTGCATACAAGTTAATATCATCACACCCTTTATTGGCCCAAAGCTTCGGCATCTAGTCTTCGACCCAAAATTAGAAATTAGGTAAGGCTGAGTCGTCACTACATTTACAATAATTTTCTTAAGACTTAAACCATGTAGCTGGTCGTCACTCATCACCAAAAGAATTTGGTATGTTTTTGAGAATATTGAAGTTGTATGTCTGGATTATTTCGCCAACAAGCCGTTGAGGCGCAAAAACAAAAGTTGCACGGTGGTAAGCCCCTAGAACAGTAGACACTTCATAGAGTTATAATGAACCAAAAAATATGAGGTGTTACATGCGCAGAAAACGTTATCCCGATGAGTTTAAAATTGAAACTGTCAAACAAGTCACTGAACGTGGTTATAAAATCGGTGATGTGGCAGAAAGGTTAGGTATCACAACCAAAAGCTTGCATAACTGGATTAACAAGTTCGATAAACCAGAGAAGCAACACATCACTATCGATAATCAGCAAGACGAAATTCGTAAACTAAAAGCAGAGCTTAGGCGAGTCACGGAAGAGCGAAATATACTAGAGGAGGCCGCCGTGTACTTTGCAAGCGAGTCAAAGAAAAGTACACGTTCATAAAGTCTCGACTCGACCAATATCCCATAGCCGTACTGTGCCGAGTGCTTAATGTTCATCGTAGTGGTTTTTATGCTTGGCTAAAGCAGCCCAGCAGTAACCGAACTATTGAAGATACGCGTCTTCTGGGCAAAATTAAGCAATTTTGGCTAGAGAGCGGTTGTGTCTACGGCTATCGAAACCTGACTTTAGACTTGAAAGACGATGGTGAAAGTGTCGGGAAAAATCGTGTTTATCGGATAATGAAGGAAGCCAAGATAAAGGCTATACGGGGCTACAAGCGAAATCCAAGCTTTGGTGGTGGAAATGTTAGTCATACTGCACCAAATACGTTAAATCGTGGCTTTGATGTCGCAGAACCCAACAAGGTTTGGGTGACCGACTTTACTTATATCCGTACTCATGAGGGCTGGCTATATTTAACAGTTGTTATTGACCTCTTCTCTCGTCAGGTCGTGGGCTGGACGATGAAAAACACACCTAAAGCTGACTTAGTAATTGATGCGCTATTAATGGCCATTTGGCGACGTTCACCGAAAGGTAAGGTTTTGATACATTCCGACCAAGGAGTGCAATATACCTGTTCTGATTGGCGGAGCTTTTTAAAAGAGCACAATTTAGAAGCCAGTATGAGTCGACGAGGAAACTGTCACGATAATGCTGTCGCCGAAAGCTTTTTCTCATTGCTGAAGAAAGATAGAGTTAAGAGAAAAATCTATAAAAACAGAGATGAGGCTCGCTCAGAAATATTTAACTATATCGAATATTTCTATAATCCTGTGCGTCGTCATGGTAGTAATAATGGACTGTCTCCAGTGCAGTTCGAAAAGCAGTACTTTGAGAAACAGTTAAGTGTCTAAGAAATTAGGGGCTTACCAATACTCACAAAGTACCCGAATATTGCAAATGCCTGTCAAGCAGTATTAGAGAAAGATGGTCAGCAGTTTGTTAAATTAAATGCTGAGTTTGTTCGCTATCATGAGCCTCATAAAGTGCAATTAGAAGTATTTGAGCGAGATGGTACTAAAGAGCGTCAAACCATAGCAGTAAAACGCGATGCTAAAGTAGATACCGGTGGTAACAAAGTGGGCTGGGACGCCTTGCCCAAAGGGTACAAATTAGAATTTTATATACCTAGCGACCGATTTGAAATTCATAAAGTCACAACTGTCACACCACCCTCCCAGCCATCACAATCAGCGATACTGCCCAAAACTGCTTCTTGGTTGCCAGCGTTAGGTGGATTAGGTGTCATACTATTAGGATTAGGTGGTGTTATTTCAAGGCGCTACCAACGTTAACAACGTTTTTAACAAATTGACGTAATTCTCCACCTATAACAATCGAGTCTTAGCGAGATGGCTTAGGTGGAGATGAAGCCATTAGCGCAACACGCTAACTATGTAGGTAGCTCTGATTCTCAATGCACAACTTCAAAAATAAAAAAGCGCTTAAAAAATGATTCAATTTAGTTGTGGCGCCAGAGTTATCTATGTAGTGACAGAAACGCTCGGTTGTTGCGCGCTTCTGTCAAGTATTTAGTTAAAGCAAAAGGAACGCCGCATGCGTATCAGGCTCAATAAGACTGCCGTTAAAGGTGCTTCATGGTTATTCATATTGTCGCACCTGTTGTTTCTTTCAGGGTGCAGCCATACCCCCTCTGAAGTCACAACCATTTCGCTTCAACTGCCTAAGAATATCGAACGGTATAAACACCTAGCCGCTCTTAGTGCGCAAGAGGGAACAAACTTATCTTTAGATGAATTTGACATGATTTCATCGGAGCTTACCGTGCCTTGCGCACAAAAATACCAAACATTGATAACGGCCACAGTCACCCCCTTCACTCACCACCCCTCAGCAGAAAAGGTTATTTACTTTAATGTCATAGAGCATACTGCTTATGTCGTTTTAGCTATGGACGAAGATGCCTGGGCCGGCATATCTGCAACCCTTGCCGCAACGCGGCCATTGCTCACCCTCAACTTACTTCAATTCAAAGAGATTCAAACGGTAAAATTTCAGCACCCTCAACCAATTTTTGTTGAAACTTCAAGTCATTAGGCTAAGCTTACGGAACTAACCACTCCGCTTTTTGCCTGTAAAGAGCCGATTTACCCCCAGAATTTAAAGAAGAAGCCATTAAACGGAAACATGCGATAAAAACTATATAGCCCCATTTCAAGCAGTTAGTTGTTCAATAAGGTCCTAGTAAGGCGTGCACAGTTATGAACTCGCAACAGGTATGCGCACTCAATCACAACGCGACACAATTTAACTTGACAAACCGAAGCGCAAACCGTAAACCCTTGATGTACAATAAATAGACCCGTGGATAACCAGATGACACTCTTCAAAGTATTAGTATTGGTTTTATTGCTTTCCGTTTCATCCTTCGCTAGTGCTTGCACGAGCTTTATCTTAAAAACAGTTGATAATTTGCCAGTTTATGGAAGAACCTTGGAGTGGGGAGCATTTGATTTGCACTCTAACCTATTAGTCGTTCCTAGAAATCAAAATTATACATCTGACCTTGGCAAGGGAATACAAGGAATGAGTTGGAAAAATAAATATGGATTTGTTGCTATCAATGCACTTGATCAACCTTTTGTTCTTGATGGTATGAATGAAAAAGGACTGACCTTAGGTGCGCTCTATTTCCCTGATTTTGCCGAGTACCAGAAACAAGAAGACAAGTATCGTTCAGTTTCTGTCAACAACATTGATTTTTCAAGTTACATATTGGGAAACTTTGAGCGAGTTGAAGAAGTCTCCGCCGCGCTTCAAAAAATTCGTGTTGTTTCTAATGTAGAGTTGGAAAAAATATTTGGTGCTCCTACCGACCTACACTTTGTAGTTACAGACAAGTCAGGAAGTTCAATTGTAATTGAGTATACTAATGGAAAGCTAAACATTTACGATAATACTGTCGGTGTTATGACTAACGCCCCTTCTTACGATTGGCATCTTCTTAACATTCGCAACTATTCTCAGTTAAGTCCTTTTGCTCAATCAGAGCAAATAAAAGTGGGGAATATTATGCTAAAGCCATTTGGTCAAGGTAGCGGTATGCAAGGGATCCCAGGCGATTCGACTCCTCCATCCCGATTTATTCGAGCCTTAGCATTTAAGTCGAGTATTATACCTTTAAAAACCACAGATGAAGCTATCAATGAAGCCTCTAGAGTTTTGAACAACTTTGATATCCCGAAAGGAGTTTCGAGAGAAGGTGATAAAGAGAATTTTCACATGGACTACACGCAATGGTCAGTGATTGGAGATATAGATAATCTTCATTACTATTGGTGGACTGAGAACAATCGCCGTATGCGAATGATTGACTTGAACAAACTGGATTTCGATGCAGCTAATATAATTAAAGTGCCTTTGGATAAAAATAAAGAGCAAGATGTATTAGAAATAAACCTTTCAAACACCTCGCATAACTGAGTTGGGTATTTAAATAAGGAGTAGTTTATACATGGAGTCGATCGATTTTAATTAAAAATATAACCGCAGCACACTTAGCTCATGGTGATGAAGCTGCGATATTTCGAGTGATAATTTTTTATTAGACAGAAGGAATTGGAAATAATGAACAATAAATTGAAAGCAATTCTGCTTACATCAATGCTGCCATTTACCGCTAATGCTGCACAAGAACTTACCCCTTGGTACGTCGGTGGAGGAGTAGGTATAAACAACTACGAACCTAACTGCGATCAGAAAACCATGAAAGAGTGTTACGGAGATGATCCTTATGCTTGGGATGTATTTGGTGGTTATCTGTTTAACGACTACTTCGGTGTAGAACTGGGTTATCGCGATCTAGGGCGTGCCGAATGGGTCGACTATGCCAACAAACTTAACGACGCTGGTGCTCGCGGCATGACACTCGGCTTGGTCGGTTTCTGGCCATTCGCCAACCGCTGGAGTATGTCTTTTGAAGGGGGGGCAATGAACTACCTGCTATCAAACAACAAACAGTGGGGAAGTGAGTACTACAGTGATAGCGGTGTAGCGCCATACTTTGGTGCTGGTATCGGTTATAACTTTACTGAGAATCTCAAGTTGCAAGCCAAGTATCGTCGCTATGAAAATCTCGACGAAGACAAGTGGAACACTCTTGAAATGGAAAGCAATTACTGGGGCCTAGAACTTAGCTACCGCTTTGGTCACACTGTACCGGCTGCTGTAGCCCCTGTCGCTATCATACTAAAAGATTCCGATATGGACGGTGTGACTGACGACAAAGACCAATGTGCAGATACCCCAGGTACCCATAAGGTAAGCGCGAATGGCTGTACGATTTATCGTGAAGTCACTGAAAAGCACAAACTGGGCAACATTCGTTTTGCCAACAACTCAGCCATTGTACACACTGACTCATACGGTCAAATTGAAAAACTGGCCAATTATCTGAAGCAACACCCACAAGCGACGGTGTTTATCGGTGGTCATGCTTCAAAAACGGGTAACCCGGATTACAACATGAAATTGTCAGAGCATCGTGCTAACGCTGTTGCTGAATTGATAGTGAGTCAATATGGCATTAGCCAAGAGCGCGTAAGCTATAAGGGTTATGGCATCACAGAGCCACTGATAGAAGGTAGCAGTGCTGAAGCAAATAAGGCTAATCGTCGTATAGAAGCCTATATTTCGGGCACCCAAAAGGAAGCAGTATTAAAAGATGAAGTAGATAACTCGATGGAAAAAAAAATAAGTTTAGTCTGCGAAAGTAGTGATATAGCAGGAGGCTGGTCTAAGAAAGATATCACTCCTGTCGCGGTCGAAGTTTTAGACTTTACGCTTGGTACAATGTCTATAGATACATCTGGTGCTAAATTAACTTCTGTGTACTCTCAAATTGTAAATGGTGTAAACTATGCCATTGAATTTGATATAAATGGTGAGCTCTATCATTCTTTTGTATATCGCTCTTTCGAGGGGGGTATGGAGTTAATGATGCCAGTTCAAGTTGGGGGGGTGTGTGAATAATTTTTGGAACGAATTTGTGTAATTAAGTGGGCGGTTTAGATAATCAATATTTTACTTGTAGTAGCTCAAACCTGAGCTGACAGTTACCCATTTTTCAGAGGTATCTGTCAGTTTAGGTTTAAGCTCTATTCTTAGCCGCCCAAACCAGTTTATCATCGAGTTAAGTCTCCTCGATTGATAAAGTATTAGCTAAAAAACTGTGTTTCAGGCATACCTAGTCTGTTTGTTTAATGCTTTGATCATAGCATAAGCTTCCCTACTTGAGCATTGTAATTTATCATGCTCAAGCTGTCGCCGAGTAACTGCTTTATCCGATGCATGACGGCTTCAGAGGTGGAACAGTAACCCTCCCGTAAAATAGTCTCATGCATAATTAGAGTTCTCCCAGTACAATGAAAACTCACTGCTAAATTTCGCGGATGTCCTTGTTCCCAGTAGGCAACCCCATCGCGAAGGGAATAAAACTAAAAGCCCGTTTACGGCGGATAACAGCATGGCACTCTCGAGTGTCATAGGCTCCATCTCCTGAAATCGTATGGGTTTTTCGGTGAGTTTGTTTGAGCAAATTTGGCTGTCCACTACTTTAGCGCATTAAAGTCGATTGAATTTATACTCTTATCAATGTTATTCAACCAAGTGACTAAATATTCTTGCTGCGATTTGGACTGTTTTTTCTTACCTACGGTAATGCTCTCCACAGGGTGCTTAATTAACTTTGCAATACAGGTATGCTCATCGTTCACCACACGGTTCCAACGAACACCGGCATCAGAGCACGCCTGCATAATAGCAATAAACCCAGCCTCAGCATCACCAGTAAAACCAAACAGCCGCGAGCCTAGTCGACGTTTTTTGGGGTAATCTGATAAATCAACTTCAACAATCATCAAAGGTATCAGCCTAAAGGTGAATTGAGCACAATGAAATGTTCTTGGCTGTCTAGTGTGCTTATTTAAATACATAGTTGATGAGTTTGTTGGCTTAGGAAGTTCCATACAATGAGTAGCTACATGTTGATAATCTGGAAGTTTCATTAGTAACTCTATTGCTTGCTCGAACAGCAAAAATTGACTGGTTGAAGCGGCTATTTTTAGCTCTTGGTCTATTTCAGGTTCATTTGCATCACTACGGTTGATAGCCCAATCAAGCTCTTGTGCATTCCCCGCTTGCGCTCCATGGCCCACGGCAGACTCTTCGGGCGTTGGGATTTGTTCATTGTCTACTATCGGAGTGACCCTTTGTTCAGCCTTACCCGGCATAACTTCTGAGTAAATTTCATCGCCAAGGGTAAAGCTAAAGCCTTCTTCGCTGACCACATCTCGTTTTCGATGACCACCAAGGATTGCCTGTAAATTCAATTGTGGATCGGGATCTGACGGAGGAACTTCCGGGCGAAAACCATTTGATGGTTCTATAGGTATAACTTCTTTTTTGGTTGGGTGATATATATAAACTATCTTAGGATAGTCAAATTTTGGGTGGTAAACCCCTTTTATTTCAATGACATAAAATAAGCTTTTATCGTGCTCATCATAATTGCCAGCCAATTTTAAGTACCAACCATTTAGAGGTGGCGGTTCAAAATCAAAGCGCCAAAGTGGCTCCTGTGATGCTTGTAAACTAGCATAGATACTGTCAAAACTCTTTCTGGCAGCTTTATCAAACATCAACCAAATAAGATGTTTGCAGGCACTTTTTGAGTTCAGGTTTGTTAGTGGGTAATCAGACATGCGGTTAAAACGAATAGTACTAAATTCAGCATTTTCAGTGCTCAATGCCATGCCATTCAAACCATTAGGTCTTAAAGCCGTTCGTGTTAAGTGAAAATTATGCAAAAACAACGTTCTTGCTAATTCTAAACAAGGGATCACAACTCTTATATTGCCATCGATAAATATGACATTGTTTGGCCCAAGTGCTGAGTTTGTTTTTCTTAAAGGACCATCACAATACACCTCCAAAATAGTACGGTCTGTAGCGGGTATCCTCTTCTTATTCTCATATTGGGAATTCATCACCAGCATAGATATGACTTCGGCGGGTACAGAAATGTTTGGATGCCCAGAAAATTTGATATCAATTAATGGTTTGATTTTGTTGTTGAGCGTGCGCTTACTCCTGATTTTGCCGATTTCTATCAACGGGGCACTCTGAGGAAACGAGCGAACTTCTCTGCCAGGCTGGGATGTCCAATCTGAGAATTTCCCGTGCAGGTTGGCGACTACGTTGACGACTGAGTCCAGCATCTCGTTCAATTTCACAGACAGGCCTTAAATAGTCTTTTTTATCAAGTAGATGATCCATAACACAAGCTAACCGCCTTGTCTGGTACTCTTCGACAGATTCGCTATACCGATCAAAAAACAAACTACATAGAGGTAACAGGTTGAGCTTGTTCAACATTCGGTTTAATTGGTTGATTTGCTTGGAATACCAGTTTTTTGAACGTCTAGGCCCTTTTAGTTGACATATTAGGCTCCATTCAAGTTTAAGCAACTGCTTAACAAAACTAAGATCCCTTTGGTGCCAATTAACCCTGTTGTTCACATAGTTTTTTACAGCGGCAGGCTTATTGCCTTCGAGCCATACCAAACAATGGCGGTACAGCCAAGTATATAAACGTGCCCCCTCCCTATAGCTTCTCAGGATTTTCAATGACGCGTCTGGGTTAGACCTCATCAATTGAAGCCATTCGTTTTGATAATTAGTCATATCAGCCTGCTTTACGGGTATAACCAGAGAAGGTTCAGGCTCAGTGGCATTTGGAGTATTGGCAACTTGATGTAAAAAACGGTCTAAGGTGGACTTATTTTTATCGAGAGCTAAACAGACAACAAAATACTGCAAATAACTAAATGACCGCCGATGCTTACGAAACATAGCAAGCAACCAGCTGTTTTGTTTTTTTAATTCTAATCCCTGCTTGGTTAACCATTGGTCTCCCCAGTAATCACGCACTGCACTCGAGATTTTTTCATGATCTATTCGATTACCCTTCATTAACTGCTGTGACAATGCCAGATGTCGGAAATAGCAAGACCACTGCAGATAACTTAAGGTATCACTTGAGTAATTGAACAAATCCTCAATTAGACAGGCTAATTGGCATAATTTAGGCTCTGCAATCTGAGCAATGAGTGAAATGTCTAACTGCCAAGGTAATCCTGTAAATTGATGACGATGTTCTGATTGAATAGCAATTGGAGTGGAAACTAATAGGCAATGGTGTTTAGGACAAGCTTCCACTCCTGCACATTGAAAAAGCCTACGAGCATAATAAAAACCTAACGTATCTCGCTGCTTTTTAAGACAAAGAGGGCATACCTGATAAGTTGAGGGCCACATAAGCAACCCCGCATTCATTCCTGTTCGCAATGAACTTGAGTTGGTGGTTCCAACAATCAGGTTGTTCATGATCTCTTGATAGCGTTGACGAGGAATAAATGGCTTAAAGATCGGTAGTAAGGTGTGACTTTTAATGACTTGTTCAGGTGAAGCTAACCAGATATGCCCTATATGCTCAAGTAACTCTTTGATATGGCCTTGAAGCAAAGCAGAGGGAACCACTTTTCTGTTCCCGAATAACATATCCAATGCAACTTTGTCATTGATTAGTCCATGCTGCTTAATGAAGCGCGTTAACAGTGAACCGAGTAACTCATCCGGCTGGACAATGGGGAAATGGGTTAACATACCAACCACCAAAACTAAACTCACTAACGAGAGTATAGTTGGTGAAACGACAACTAAAGATAAGGCGTAATATCCAATATCATGCCTGCCCTTTTCATATTTTTATAGGTCGACATAGGGGTATCGGTTCGCAGTAACCTTAGATCATTTTCAACATAAACAGGTTTGAGCTTTTCTACCTTACTTCTTACAGGCTTGGCAGGCTGACGATGCATTTCGCTTAATGATTTTATATGGGCAACTAAACCAAACAAATCTTCTTCAGGTTTTTCTTCCAAAGCTTGTTTTGCTGTGAGGGGGGCAATATCTGCACCAATACCCACTCTAATGAGCAACTCTGTTAGCTCAGTAAGTTTGTCTGATGCAATATCATTACTACTGACCTCTACCTTCGATATTTCGCCCCCAAGACCTTTGATACGAATAATATCTGTTGGTAAGTCTAGATCTGCGTAATCAAGTATTTCTTTTTTTCTACCACTTTGAAGTGCTTTAATCATTGGATGAATTATGGATAATTCTTTGTTGAATACATCTAGCACTAACTTTTGATCAAGCACTTCGCTCTTTGCCATAACAGCTCTTGTCTGAGACAAATAAAACAATGATACAGCGACATGAGCAACGCCTTGAGTTAGCTCCCAAAACAATACTTTCATAGGTTCTGTGAGTGGCGTTGGGTTCTCAAACCACTGCAGTTTCCACATTCGCTGTAAAAATAGCTCCCATTCACTTTCCGCACCATCATTTGATAAATGCTCAAATCTGTTCCAATTTAGGCTACCCAACTGAGAAGCTCGACGTGCTGAGCGCATTGTTGGTGAAAAAAGGCCTAATGCGTTTGGTGTACCAACAAATAATACTGGAACCTTGATCACATTGGTTAGTGTTACAAAAAAATTCAATAGTTTTGACGCTCCTCCAGAACGTGCAGCCTGTAGATGCTGTATCTCATCTATCACAAGGATCCCAATAGAATGAAGGGCTGACACTCTTGCAATATCACCAAGCATTGATTCTGCGGAAGATTTAATCTTCACATACCTTTCTTCATAGTCAGAGCCAATCACATCATCAACTGCTCGGAAAAAGTGTATGCATAAGCTTTTCGCTGAGCCATCATGTGGACAATCAACCTTTAGCCAAACAAGTTGCATATGCTGATATTTGGGATGATATATCGCTTGATGTTGATATGAATCTAAAATAGCTTCAATTGCTGTTGTTTTTCCAGTGCCTGAACAACCTATCACAGAGCTGGCTAGAGCGGCACTACCTGCGTTTCTTGATACAACGGAGAAATCTACAATATCAACATCTTGCAAATTTCGTTGATAATCCGCTGTTGCTATATTCCGCCCGAGGTAACCTCTTCGTATCATCCCCGAAATCATTTGTTCTAATTGAAGATGTGCTTTTGTGGGATAAAGAAATTCATCTAAAATTCGCATCATGGCATGTCGACGGATATACCCTGGCAACGATTTCTCACTTGAATGAACTTTAGGGTAACGATTTAAAGCTTTCGCCGTAGCTTGGGGAGAGTTAATCAATGGCAGCGCATTAATCAGTGGATGACCTCGATAATCCACTATCTCTGGCTCAGAATATTCAGCCTGATGAATATTAATCATCGTCATCTCCCAAAAACTCATCAAGGGATGGGTAATCGATACTTGCTGAGCCACGTCCTGTTTTAATATCAACTACATCAGCTTTAGGGGGTACAACATTATATTCAGAGTTAGTAGTCACACGGTCCCGCTCAAGCTCTCGCTCATTATCTCTATTAGTCTTAATTCCGGCCAACTTTTGTGAATTTTTGAGCTTAGGGGCATTAGCTTTTCTTTTACGAGCCTGCTCAGCCAAATTTTCAATTTTCATCTGTAAATCCGGCTTTGTAAAATCCATCTCTTGCTTAGCTGAAGCTTCCGCTATCTTGGCTGATTTGAATATGCCTGCGGCCTCAACAAAGCTCATACCTTTAAAGCGACGACTTCTGTCTGATAGCTCACATACCCAATAAGACTGATAGTCATTATCTGGGCGAAGGTAGACCACATCTGTACGCCGAGGATCAAAAGCAATATCTACCTTTGCTGGTCTTACGTGCTTAAACCGATCAAACCATCCAGCTGCGATAGCTTCACGACAAGTGTACTTCAATCCTTTGAATCCAATCCCCACCTCGGAAACCGTCGCTTTTTCAGTTGGTAACAAGTTAACTTCAACCATATCTTTGGAGCATGGACGCAACTTGCCAGTACGATTTTTTATTCCCCAATTCCATAACTGTAGGGGTACTGCAGGTAAATCATCGGGCATATCTTCAGCAAAGTCATAATCTTTAACTACATGCCGAGTATTGTAATGAAGAATTATATGTATCACTGTTTCAGTGAATGCACTTAATGTGAGCTCTGCATCTAATTCGTAACGACGACCCAATCGCTTCTTACCATTGACAGGCTCAACAATACCGCCGATATAAGGCTTGAAGGTTGTTTGAAGAGTATTGAAATACCGTTCTACACCACCTTTGTCATCACCTCGATAAGAACGTGAATTGCTCAGTTGAATGTTAAAAGCATTCACCAACACATCTGCTTGCCTATGTAAAAGCTCACCTTTATCCGCCATGATCGACGCTGGCATCCCAACAGAAGGCCACATACTAGAATCAATTTCTATTCCATAGCTACGGCAATATTCTGTTTTATCAAGAAAGGCATTAGACATTGCCATCATTGCCGCAACCCAAGATGGATTTTCTAGGCCAACATAAAGCCCCGTAACCATTCGACTAAACACATCTTTGACGATATATACCACTGGCCTACCAATGATTTTATTGGGATCGTTCTCAGATACTAAATAAAGGTCAGCTATCGTTGCATCGATCTCATATCGGCCTCCGGGCCCAATATTCATAAAAGCTGAAGTACTCGTTAATGGCCTAATGTCTTTGTCATAGATTTTAGATGGTGTTCTTCGTCTTACGACATCATTCTTTCTATAGTTCGACTCATAGAAATAACGGAACTGACGTGGAGTAGGAATAGATGTTTTATCAGCATCAGGGTAACGAGATTTGTAAAGTCCAATAGCTTTACCCTTTGCATCTTTGAGCGATAATTTACCATTGGGGAGAAAAAAACCGTCTATCGCTAGGCTGAAAATTTCGGCAACATCGTCCGTAATAATGGCCCCAACACCTTCAGCTCTAGTTCGCTTTCGTCCAAGTTTGTTGCCAACATCTCGCCTAGGTTTACCTTTACCGCCTGATTTATGATAATCCGGCAGCAATGAGTTTGGTGTCATTCCACGTTGCCAATATCGACGCAGTTGACGAATAAAGTAAATTCGCGGCTTTCCTGTCTCTTCGACGGCGCTTCTAATAAGTCGGTTACGTGACCCTTTATCGAGTAGTTCATAGTGATCTTTCAATAATATTTTCAGTAAAGAATAAGCCTCATCTCGCTTCAAACCTTGCACACTTTCGCTTTCAACATGAGAGAAAGTAAAAGGTTCGCTGATGCTCTTTATTGATTGGCTATCGATAAGCTCTTGCAACTCTGACGTGGTCTTACATACTGGCCAAGCAGCACCATCATCTATATCGATCAACCAAATAAACTCAATAGCTTCGTAAACGACGCGCACTCGTTCACTTGAATTCGTGTATTGATAGACTTGATTAAAAAGCATTACCCACCCCAAATTCTAAGCTATCGTTCATTAAGAGCTCGATATCTTCGCATTTCCAATCAGTAAACGGGATTTCTAATGATGCTTTTAAATATTGATTGGCAATTCCGTAGCGAAAAACTCCGATATGGGTACCTTCATCTAACTGATATTCATCATCCAATTTGGCGCAATGGCGAGCAACGAATGCTTTGGGTTGCCTAGCTAATCGCGCAGCTAGATCTATGACATCTTGTTTGGAAAATGGATATTCGGCTTTAATATCTATATCGATGAGTGGTCTTATCCACTTCAAATTCATTTTGAGTTCGTTGGAAACCTCTTGATCAGTAAAAATAAGACAAGTTACTTTTTCATCCTCCCAATAAGCTTTTTCAATTTGAAGCTTTTCTCTAATTCTTTTTTTATCAAGCTCCAAAGCTGGCTTTACAGGGATAGCCAACTGAGATCCATCTGCAAAATCAATAAGCAAGTCCGTTGTCACTATCTTAAGCTCACCCTTTTCTTGTGGGTGACGGATGCCTAATTGACGACAAATAATTAAAGAGTCAATGAGTGGGATAGGGAACTGTTCTCGTATGTCGATGACCTCCTTATACCAATCGAACAACAAAAATGCCGCAAGCTCATTTCCAGAGTGAAAGTGGTGCACTCGGCCCACTGTAGCACTTTTAACACGAACGCTTTCTCCTGAGCTACTGAACTCACCGACTCTAATGAAAGGAATGTAATCCTTTCCAGTCCCTTCACCTCGTTTTTCATCTAAGCGCTTTTGGTCTTTCTTATTGAGTGGCTTATTTGCATCAGACATAAAAAACCTCCTACTAAGCTAAACTTAGCAGGAGGTAAGAAAACGATCAATCTTTATTGTATATGAACAGACTTTATTGTATCTGATCAAACTTTATTGTACTACGACAAAACTTATATTCTAAGCTATTCAGTTATTCAACAGTTACTGACTTCGCTAAGTTACGTGGCTGATCCACATCAGTGCCCTTAATCAAGGCAACATGATAAGAAAGCAGTTGTAGTGGGATGGTATAGATAAGCGGTGCCATAAACTCATCACAATGAGGAACCGGGATCACCTTCATGGTGTCATCTGACTCAAACTCGGCATCCTTATCGGCAAACACATACATCAGACCGCCACGAGCACGCACTTCTTCGACGTTAGACTTTAGCTTCTCTAACAACTCATTGTTTGGCGCAACCACGATAACTGGCATATCAGCATCGATAAGCGCTAATGGGCCGTGCTTAAGTTCACCAGATGCATAAGCTTCTGCGTGAATATACGAGATCTCTTTAAGCTTAAGGGCGCCTTCCATCGCGATTGGATATTGATCGCCGCGACCTAAGAATAGTGCATGGTGCTTATCGGCGAAGTCTTCGGCAAGCTCAGCAATCGCATCATCAAGACCTAGTGCTTGCTCTACTTTAGCTGGCATTGAAAGCAGGCTTTGGCTGATCTCGGCTTGCATCTCATCAGACATACCGTTGTAACGGCCAATAGCAGAGGTCAGCATTAACAGACCCGCTAACTGCACGGTAAAGGCTTTAGTCGATGCAACACCAATCTCTGCGCCCGCTTTCATCATGTACGCCATATCTGATTCGCGTACTAATGAAGAGCCAGGAGCATTACAGATAGTCAATGTTGCCTTATAACCCATCTCTTTGGCTAAACGCATTGCCGCTAAGGTATCTGCAGTTTCACCAGACTGTGAAATGGTCACAAGCAAGCTGTTAGGGAACAGGTGCGACTTGCGGTAACGGAACTCTGACGCGATCTCGACGTTACAAGATACGCCAGCCCAATCTTCTAACCAGTAACGTGCAGCCATACCCGCATGGTAACTGGTACCACAGGCGATGATCTGTACGTGTTTAATATCTTTTAAGAATTCAGCAGCGTTATCACCAAAGGCAGTATCTAATACTTTGCCAGCAGCGATACGACCTTCAAGCGTACGGGCGATTGCCGTTGGTTGCTCGTAGATCTCTTTTAGCATGTAGTGACGGTATTCACCTTTATCACCGGCGTCATGAGTGACTTCCGACTCTTTAACCTCACGCTCAACTGCATTACCGTCAACATCATAGATGTTCACGGTCCGACGAGTCACTTCGGCAACATCACCCTCTTCTAGGAAAGCAAAAGAGCGAGTGACAGGTAGTAGTGCTAGCTGATCAGAAGCGACAAAGTTTTCGCCAAGACCATAACCGATAACTAGTGGGCTACCGGAGCGAGCCACGATCATGCGCTCGCTATCACGACGGTCGATAACCACTGTGCCATAGGCACCTTCAAGTTGTTTTACCGTTGCTTGAACTGCTGCAAGTAGGGTCTTGTGAGTCTTTAACTCATGATGTACTAAGTGGCAGATCACCTCAGTATCGGTGTCTGACTCAAACACGTAACCTAAGCCTTTGAGCATCTCACGTAGCTTGTTATGGTTTTCAATAATACCGTTGTGAACAACCGCGATATCGCCATTTGACTGATGCGGGTGGGCGTTACGCTCGCTCGGCTCACCATGGGTTGCCCAACGTGTGTGCGCGATGCCCGTGCCACCAGCAAGAGGTGCAGCCTCTAATGCTGCAGATAATTCTTGTACCTTGCCCACGCGACGAGTTCTATTTAACTCACCATTATTTAATACCGCGACACCAGCAGAATCATAACCACGGTATTCGAGGCGTCTTAGGCCTTCAACCAGAATTTCTGCCACATCTCTTTGCGCTACAGCGCCAACGATTCCACACATATTTAGTTACCTAACCTCTCTGTATGAGAGTTAAACTGAAAGTTAAAATTTAAATTTGAAACGAGATAATTTAAACAAGCAGCCTGCTTGTAATAGTTACCCAGCATAAGGTGCAAGAATGACCCGCACCCCATGGTTAGAAATAGTCTCTAGCGCGTCTCTTGGTAACTTATCATCGGTTACCAATACGCTGATCTTGCTCCAAGGCAGCTCTAGATTCGGTATACGTCTACCCAGCTTTTCTGATTCGAGCATCACCACCACTTCTCGCGATACCTCGGCCATCACCTTACTCAAGCCTGTAAGCTCATTAAAGGTTGTGGTGCCGCGCTCAAGATCGATACCGTCTGCACCAATAAACAACTGATCGAAGTTGTAGGAACGCAATACCTGCTCGGCAATCTGACCTTGAAAGGACTCAGAGTGCGGATCCCATGTCCCGCCAGTCATCAATAAGGTCGGCTCGTTTTCAAGCTCATGAATTGAATTGGCAAGTGCAAGTGAATTGGTCATCACTAATAAGCCACGCTTATTGTTGAGCTCGCCGATTAAACCTGATGTGGTACTGCCGCTATCGATAATGATGCGGTTATGATCTTTAATCAGTTCAGCGGCCGCCTTAGCGATAGATAACTTGTTGGGAGCTATCTTGGCGGAGAACTGCTGAGTCACCTCATCAGGCACGGCGACGGCGCCACCGTATCGGCGTAACAATAGGCCCGTTTTCTCTAAAGTGGCTAAGTCTTTACGAATAGTGACTTCAGAGGTTTCGAAACGTAAGGATAACTCCTCAACACTCACTTCACCTTGCTGATTAAGCAGGCTAATAATGCTATGACGTCGCTGTTGAGTGTTTCGTTTATTCATAAAACCTTTCATTAAGTTTCGTTTCGAAAGAAGCATTATAGTGAAACGAAACTTAATTGCCAGTTTTGTACCTTTAAAATCGTTAAAGAGAGATATTTCAGGCAAAGAAAAGCCCCAACCCTAAGGTTGAGGCTTTTAATACGAACTAGACTTGAAGCCTATATTTACGGCTTAGTTTTAGAACTTAGCTTCCAATGCTAGGCTAAAGTGACGACCTTCACCAACGGTCACGTCAGTGTTGGTGCCACCGGCTAGGTAATCTTTATCAAATAGATTCTTCACGTTTACACGCACGCTGACATCGCTCCCCATCACATCCATAGTATATGCGGCGCCCATATCGAAACGTACATAGCCGTCTTTGCTAATGGTGTTACTGGTATTAGCAAAACGCTCACCCACATAGATGGCACCAAAGTTAAGCGCTAAGTCATCGGTCATCTCATAACGTGTCCAAACGTTTGCCGACCACTCAGGCGCATCGACTGGTGTCTTACCGTTTAGGCTATCTGTTTCAGGACGAAGATACTCAGCATCTAGGTACATCATAGAGCCTGTCATAAACCAGCTATCGCTTACCTGACCCTGTGCCCCCATCTCGAAACCTTTATGGCGCTGCTCACCAGATTGAGTCGTAATAGTTTGGCTGCTACCTTCGATCTCTTCAGTTACCGTCACATTTGATACTGTGATATCAAATACCGCACCGGTTAACAGCAGGCTGCCATCAAACAGCTCCCACTTGGTACCAATTTCATACTGCTCGCCGTACTCTGGGTCTAGGTTTTTACCATCGTTAACATCGTCAACATTGTTTACGATGCCTTGAGGAGTGAAACTCTTAGAGTAGTTTACGTAGATGCTACCATTATCAGCAGGTGAGTAGATCACGCCAAACTTAGGCGACATCGCGTAGCTGTTGTTACCCGCACCGTCTTTCTTCTGCTCGTCATAACGAACGCCTGCAAGCACTTGCCATTCATCGGTAATCGTCACTAAGTCTTGAACATAGAAGCCATAATGCTTGTATTCACTCTCATACTTAGTTTGGTCACGGTTGTAATCTAGATCTGGCTTAGGCATAGGCTGGCCTGGCATCACAACTTGATTCTTCTCACCCGACTCTTTTAGCTGACCATAGTAGTAGTCCAGCATGTTAGCGCCAATAAGCAGTTGATGCTCTATCTCACCTGTGTAGAAGTTACCAGTAAAATCAACAAAACCTGTCTTATGTTGCCAATCATCATAACGGTCAAATGGGCTGACATAGTAGCCATCGGTAAATGGATCTTCAGAGCCACTAATCAATGATGGAGAAGAATCTAAACGTTGGCGGTTAAACTGCTGGTCGTTATAACCAGCTTTCACTTTCCAATCATCTGTTAGGTGATAAGTAAGTTCGGCACCTAAGTTAGAGATAGTGTTGTCTGTGAATGCCCATGGCTGATCCCAGATAATGTCACGGCCACCAATTAACTCGCCGTTGCTGTCTAGCCAACCACCGCGGTCGATACCCGTCTTGTCTTGAGTGTGGTCATACTTAAGCGACAACATTAGATCATCGGTAATATCAAACTCTAAGTTTAAATAGCCTAACCAACGATCACGCTCTTGATTAGTGCCGTCTTGGTACTCTCTCCAGTAGGTCGTGTCTTGCTTAACTAACACTGTACGGTAACGAATAGTTTCGGCTTCGTTTAAGCTACCGCCAGCATCGAGTTGGAAACGTGTCGAGCCGTGCTCATCGGTATCGAAGCCAATATCAAGCATGGTTTCATAGGTCGGCTTCTTAGTCACCATGTTGATCAGTCCGCCAGGACCAGACTGGCCATAAAGCATGCTAGATGGGCCCTTTAGCACCTCAACTTGCTGTAGTGTTTCAATAGGTTGTACGTAGTGAGACCACTGTTGCTGACCATTGATCAAGAAGCCTGAACCTGAAGAGAGCTCAAAACCACGTATGTTGAATACTTGGCGGTTCCACTTTTCAGAGCCACCTGTCACGCTCGAGTCATTAACCAGCACTTCTGAAAGGTTAGTAGCTAACTGCTCATCGGTAACGAAATCAGGAATGACAGTGACAGATTGAGGTGTGTCTAGGATGTCGATATCGCCGCGCATAGCGCCTGAAGATGAGCCAACATTGTAATCGTTAAAGCTACGACCAGTAACGCTAATGCGCTCGATATTCGGCTCAGCCACAATAGCAGAGTCAACACTTGCATCCTCTGCCAGCGCTGATGATGAAGCCAGTGCAGCAACGATTGCCAGCCCTAAACGAGAAAACTTAAATGACGTCCCAACAGACATATCCAACCTCAAAATGACACATGAATGTATTAATTGAGTCGCAATATAAATGAGAACTATTTTTATTTAAGTTTCTTTACACTTCTTTACAGTGGCTAGTGACGCACTTCAAAATTACTCGTACCGAGCAACACTAACACACACAAATGCATCAATAAGTATCAACCCTATAGCCTTAATCCAATGCAGTAAACACCTAGACAAATGGTTAAATAAAAAGCAAAAAAAGCGACTATAGAGCCGCTTTTTTGTAATAATTAATCTTTATTTTTTCTGCTTAACGGGTCGTGCCCAGCCAGTCAAATGACGCTGCTTAACACGGGTAATGACCAACTCGTCTGCCGCCACATCTTTAGTGATAGTCGAACCCGCTCCCAGAGTAGCACCTTTACCTATAGTCACAGGTGCCACTAACTGGGTATCACTACCAACAAACACGTTGTCTTCGATAACTGTCTGGAACTTATTAGCACCATCATAGTTACAGGTAATGGTACCCGCACCAATATTAACACCACAACCTATAGTCGCATCGCCAATATAGGCTAAGTGTCCTGCCTTAGAGCCTTTACCTAGTACTGCTTTCTTCATCTCAACGAAGTTACCGATATGGGCATCTTCTTTAAGCTCTGCACCTGGGCGTAAACGCGCAAAAGGACCAGCACTCGCATCGACACCAACTTTAGCGCTCTCAACGATCGAATATGGCTTAATTACCGCGTTATCGGCAATCTCACAATCGATAAGAATTACGCCAGCGCCAATGGTTACATTATTACCGATAGTCACGCTGCCCTCGATAACCACGTTCACGTCGATCATCACATCCATACCTACGGTAACGTCACCGCGAATATCGATACGGCCAGGATCGCGCAGGTTTGCCCCTTCAAGCATGAGTTTCTCTGCAGCACGTGCTTGGTAAGCACGTTCAAGTTGTGCCAACTGTACACGGTTGTTTGCGCCTTCGACTTCAATCGCCGATTCAGGCTGTGCAGTGGTAATCGCCACGCCATCGTTATGCGCCATCGCCACGATGTCGGTAAGGTAGTATTCGCCCTGAGCATTATCCGATGATAACTGACCAAGCCAAGCTTTCAACTGCTTACCCGGCGCCGCCATAATGCCAGTGTTAATCTCATTAATGGCAAGCTGCTCAGCATTGGCATCTTTTTGCTCAATAATACCTACGACCTTACCTTGCTCACGTACGATGCGACCATAACCTGTTGGGTTAACGAGGTTAACTGTCAAGATAGCCAAGCCATTCTCTTCACGAGCAGCAAGTAATGCTTCAAGTGTTGATGCTTGAATTAAAGGCACGTCACCATAAAGAATCAGCACGGTATCATCATCGGCAATATTATCGTTTGCCTGTGCAACAGCGTGCCCCGTACCTAATTGCTCAGCTTGTAGCACCCAATTTAGCTGCTGTTCACCCAGTTTTGCTTGTAACTTATCGGCACCATAACCATAGACTAGCTGGATAGCGTCACTACCCACTTGATGTGCAGTATCGATTACATGCTGAACCATGCTCTTATGAGCGATTGGGTGAAGAACTTTTGGAAGATCTGAGCGCATGCGGGTTCCCTTGCCTGCGGCCAAAATCACTACATTCAGTGCCATCGGTTTATATCCTTGAGCTAATGCTTAAGCTAGTAT
This sequence comes from Shewanella sp. Isolate13, assembly GCF_022398325.1. GTDB lineage: Bacteria > Pseudomonadota > Gammaproteobacteria > Enterobacterales > Shewanellaceae > Shewanella. The sequence continues at coordinate 17,050 of NZ_JAKEVD010000024.1, read as the reverse complement.
TTGAGCTAAAGTTAAAAATGAGGTCTATATTTGAGTGCCGATTTTAAGCTATATACCTAGCAAAAGCGACTCGACTTGTAACTGATGCAATACTAGAAGGTAATAGTTTTATCCGCCACCAGCACCCACTGCACAAGATCATCCATGGTCGCCATCTCACAACCAGCTATCACTTCAAGCTCGGTTAGGCCGCGAGCATGCATACAGGAACCACAAAACTTTACTTGCGTCTTTTGCGCCATAACAATCTCTAGCATCTGCTGGATATTATACCCTTCGGCAGGCTTTTGATTGGGTAAAACGGCAGTCACCGCATCAGACAATAAGAATAGGCTCACTCGAACGGGTGAATAGTCTTGCTCATTGAGCTGTATGGCTAAACGAAGCGCATTGAACAACTTTTCAGAACCATAAGGGGCATCATTGACGATAATCAGTACGTGTTGCATAGGGAAGTCTCTGGCATAAATGAATGTCGGAGGGTAGCACTCAAATGAGATAAGGATGCTTACTTAGATCACGTTCAAGGATAAATCTAGATATTAGCAAAGACGAAATGGGAATGGGCAGAGACGGATGAAGCCGAATTAGAACTAAGACGGAAAAGCATACTAGCTTCTAGCATCAACTAACCCCCCTAGCTTTCATTTTGATTTTTATATGCTCTGATCTTTTCGTCTTTTCCGTGAGTGAGCTTGCGAGCGTTCCGTTGTCCGTCAGCGAAGCGTTCGCCCCTGCTTTCTCTAGAACCTAGAACCATCTTTTCCGTTAGCGTAGCGTTCCGTAAGTGACGCCATCACGTACCCTAGGTCGCAGGCCGTTCGTTTTTGTTTTTCCTAGCACCTAGAACCTTTGTTCGCTTTTCCTAGGACCTTCTTTTAGATACAAAAAAAGCGCCCTAGGGCGCTTTTTTCATCAAACAATAACCTTATCTGGCAATGTTCTTCTTGATGGTCTCGACTACGCGCAATTGAGCAATAGCTTGAGCTAACTCAATCGCTGCAGCTGCATAGTTGAAGTCAGCGCCAGCACCCGCCATAGCGGTTTCTGCACGGAGCTTAGCTTCAGCAGCGGCTTGCTCGTCAATCTCATCGGCACGCATAACGACGTCAGCCAATACTGAAATTGAAGAAGGTTGTACTTCCAAGATACCACCTGAAAGGTAAAACACTTCTTCTTTTCCATCTTGCTTGACGATGCGCGCCATGCCAGGTTTGATACTTGTTAGCAGAGCAGCATGGCCAGGCATAATACCTAACTCACCTTCCGTTCCGGTTACTTGTAGCTGAGCTACTCGACCAGAAAAGATATGACTCTCTGCACTTACCATATCAAGTTGTACTGTCATGGCTGCCATCCGTTCTCCTTAAACTAAGTCAGAGACTTAGTTATTTTTTGTTAGCTTTCTCAACGGCTTCGTCGATTGAACCAACCATGTAGAACGCTTGCTCTGGAAGGTGATCGAACTCACCGTCTAGAATGCCCTTGAAGCCACGGATAGTGTCTTTAAGAGAAACGTACTTACCTGGAGAACCGGTGAATACTTCTGCTACGAAGAATGGCTGAGAAAGATATTTTTCAATCTTACGAGCACGGAATACAGTTGTCTTATCTTCATCAGATAATTCATCCATACCTAGGATCGCAATGATATCTTTCAGCTCTTTGTAGCGCTGAAGTACGGTTTGAACACCGCTAGCAACATCATAATGCTCTTGACCAACAATTTGTGGATCTAGCTGACGTGAAGTCGAATCCAATGGGTCAACCGCTGGGTAAATACCTAGCGAAGCAATGTTACGAGACAATACAACAGTCGCATCTAAGTGAGCGAAGGTTGTTGCTGGTGATGGATCCGTTAAGTCATCCGCAGGTACGTATACGGCTTGAACAGAGGTAATAGACCCTGTCTTAGTCGATGTAATACGCTCCTGAAGTACACCCATCTCTTCAGCCAATGTTGGCTGGTAACCTACTGCTGATGGCATACGGCCTAGCAGTGCAGATACTTCAGTACCCGCCAAGGTGTAACGATAGATGTTATCAACGAAGAAAAGAACGTCTTTACCTTCGTCACGGAACTTCTCGGCCATAGTTAGACCAGTCAGTGCCACACGTAGACGGTTTCCTGGAGGCTCGTTCATCTGACCATATACCATGGCCACTTTATCTAGAACGCCAGAATCTTCCATCTCGTAGTAGAAGTCGTTACCCTCACGAGTACGCTCACCTACACCGGCAAATACTGATAAACCAGAGTGTGCTTTAGCGATGTTGTTAATAAGTTCCATCATGTTAACGGTCTTACCAACACCAGCACCACCAAACAGACCAACTTTACCACCCTTAGCGAATGGACATACAAGGTCGATAACCTTGATACCAGTCTCTAAAAGTTCAGTGGTGTTTGACTGATCTTCGTATGAAGGAGCTTCACGGTGGATCACATAGCGATCTTCTTCACCGATAGGACCCGCTTCATCAACAGGCTCACCCAATACGTTCATAATACGGCCTAGGGTCGCAGACCCAACCGGAACAGTAATTGGTGAACCAGAGTTTACAACCTCTAGGCCACGACGCAGACCGTCTGAAGAACCCATAGCGATGGTACGAACTACACCACCACCAAGTTGCTGCTGAACTTCCAGCACCAAGCCTTCACTTTTGATCTCTAGAGCGTCATATACCTGAGGTACGGCATCATGTGGAAACTCTACGTCCACAACCGCGCCAATTACTTGGACAACAGTACCTGTGCTCATGATTAATCCTCTAAAACTTGTATTCGTTACCTAGCCTAAACGGCGGCAGCACCTGAAACAATTTCCGAAAGTTCTTGCGTAATCGCAGCCTGACGGGCTTTGTTATAGACCAACTGCAAGTCACCGATAAGTTCACCAGCGTTGTCTGTTGCAGCTTTCATAGCAACCATTCGGGCCGCTTGCTCAGATGCAATGTTTTCAACAACACCTTGATAAACCTGAGATTCAACAAAACGAACCAACAAAGTATCTAACAATAGCTTTGGATCTGGCTCGTAGATGTAATCCCATTGATGAGTAAACTCATCTTCTTCTGACTTAGGCAAAGGTAGCAGCTGCTCGATCACTGGGGTTTGAGTCATAGTATTCACAAACTTGTTGAATACTACATACAAACGGTCCAGCTTGCCTTCGTTGTATGCTTCTAGCATCACACGCACTGTTCCGATCAAGTCGGCTAGCTTTGGAGCATCGCCTAAACCTGAAGCAGAAGCAGAAACCTGTCCGCCAAAGCTATTGAAGAATTGCGCACTACGTGCACCAATTGTACAGAATTCAACTTCTGCACCAGCTTCACGCTGCTTCTTCACGTCTGCGACAACCTTCTTGAAAAGGTTGACGTTCAGACCACCACAAAGACCACGGTCGGTTGACACAACAATGTAACCAACACGCTTAGCTTCTCGCACTTCCAAATATGGATGCTTATATTCGAGAGAACCTTGCGCCACGTGACCGATCACCTTACGCATATTTTCTGCATATGGACGACTAGAAGCCATGCGATCTTGTGCTCTACGCATTTTGCTCGCGGCAACCATTTCCATTGCAGACGTGATCTTCTGAGTGTTTTGAACACTCGCGATCTTGGTTTTAATCTCTTTAGCGTTGGCCATCTTTACTCTCCAATTCTGGACCTGAGGCGCCAGAGGCACCTCTAAAATTTACCAGGTTTGGGTTTCTACGAACTTGTCCAAGCTAGCCTTCAACTCACCTTCGATATCAGCGTTATAATCGCCAGTATCGTTGATAGTCTTCATTAGGTCAGCATGTTCACTGTTCATGAAAGAGAGCAGAGACGCTTCGAAATCACCGATTTTGTTCAGCTCAACACTCTTCAAGTAACCTTTTTCAGCTGCGAAAATAGACACAGACTGATCAGCGATACTCATAGGAGCGTATTGCTTTTGCTTCATTAGTTCGGTAACACGCTCACCATGCTCAAGCTGAGCACGAGTTGCATCATCCAAGTCAGATGCAAACTGTGAGAACGCTGCAAGCTCTCGATACTGTGCTAGTGCGGTACGAATACCACCAGACAGTTTCTTGATGATCTTAGTCTGAGCCGCACCACCAACACGAGAAACTGAGATACCTGGGTTAACAGCTGGACGTAAGCCAGAGTTAAATAGGTCTGTTTCAAGGAAGATCTGACCATCGGTAATCGAAATTACGTTAGTCGGTACGAATGCAGAAACGTCACCAGCTTGAGTTTCAATAATTGGTAGAGCAGTCAAAGAACCAGTTTGGCCTTTAACTTCACCTTTAGTGAACTTCTCAACATACTCGGCGTTAACACGTGAAGCACGTTCCAACAGACGAGAGTGAAGATAGAATACATCACCTGGGTATGCTTCACGTCCTGGAGGACGCTTAAGAAGCAATGAGATTTGACGGTAAGCAACAGCTTGCTTAGACAAATCATCATATACGATTAGTGAGTCTTCACCGCGGTCACGGAAGTATTCACCCATTGTACAACCAGAGTATGGAGCCAAGTATTGTAGTGCAGCAGCTTCAGAAGCTGTAGCAACAACAACAATGGTGTTCGCCAAAGCGCCGTGCTCTTCTAGCTTGCGTACCACGTTAGCGATTGTAGAAGCCTTTTGGCCTACAGCTACGTATACACACTTAATGCCAGAATCTTTTTGGTTGATAATCGCGTCGATCGCTAGAGCGGTTTTACCGATCTGACGGTCACCAATGATCAATTCACGCTGTCCACGACCGATTGGGATCATAGAGTCAACGGCTTTATAACCAGTTTGCACTGGCTGATCAACTGACTTACGCTCAATTACACCTGGTGCAATTACTTCAACAGGAGAGAAACCATCGCTTTCGATAGGTCCTTTACCGTCAATTGGCTCACCTAGCGTGTTGACTACACGGCCTAGTAGACCGCGGCCAACAGGTACTTCCAAAATACGGCCTGTTGTTTTAACTTTGTCGCCTTCAGCCAAGTTGGCATAAGGGCCCATTACTACGGCACCGACAGAATCACGTTCTAAGTTCAACGCGATTGCAAAACGGTTGCCAGGCAGCTCGATCATTTCACCCTGCATCACGTCGGCTAGGCCGTGGATGCGGATGATGCCGTCACTTACTGCAACGATAGTACCTTCGTTGCGAGCTTCACTAACGACTTCGAACTGCTCGATCCGCTGTTTAATCAGATCGCTGATTTCAGTGGAATTCAGTTGCATGCTCAAACTCCCAATTACGACTGCAGCGTATCAGACAGACGCGAAATTTTTCCGCGGACCGAGCCATCAATGACTAAGTCTCCTGCCGTGATAATTACACCAGCAATAAGGCTGGTATCTATGCTGCAATTCAGCTTAACTTTGCGTGCTAGACGTTTCTCTAAAGAAGCGCTCAGCTCTTGTAGTTGCTCTGAGGTTAGCTCAGTAGCTGAAACGATTTGCGCTTCAACTTCTTTCGCGTACTCACGTTGCATCTCAACAAATTGTTGAGCAACAGCAGGTAGCGCAACTAAACGACCGTTTTCAGCCATTACCTTTAACAGGTTCTGAGCTTGCTCGTTGATTTGCTCACCACAAACTCCAATAAAGAGTTCAGCAAGCTTATTGCTGGCCATAGCGCCAGACAGTAGAGGCTGCATAGCTTCGTTTTCACTAACTAATGCGGCAAAGTTAAGCATTTCTGCCCAACTCTCAACTGCTTTCTGTTCAAGAGCGAAGTCAAAAGCTGCCTTTGCGTAAGGACGAGCGATGGTGGTTATTTCAGCCATAACTCAAGCTCCTTATTTAAAGTTCAGCAACAAGTTTATTAACTATGTCACTGTGTGCGGCTTCATCAATCGAACGTTCAAGAATCTTCTCTGCGCCAGCAATAGCTAGTGCAGCTACTTGCTTACGTAGATCTTCTTTCACGCGATTACGTTCGTTTTCAATTTCAGCGTGTCCCTGAGCGATAATTTTCGCACGCTCGGTGTCAGCTTCAACTTTTGCTTCATCAACGATTTGAGCTTTGCGTTTATTAGCTTGCTCAATGATTTCGTTTGCTGTTGCTTTAGCGTCTTTTAGCTGCTCTGTGGCTTTCACCTGAGCTAGCTCTAAATCTTTTGCAGCACGTCCTGCATCAGCTAGCCCATCAGCAATTTTCTTCTGGCGTTCTTCGATAGCGTTCATCAATGGCGGCCATACAAACTTCATGCAAAACCACACAAAGAGAAGAAAAGAAATCGCTTGGCCTAGCAGGGTAGCGTTAATACTCATAACGACAACTCCTTCTAAGGGGGACGATTAGCCTGCTAATTGACCTAAGAACGGGTTAGCGAATACGAAGAATAATGCAACACCAACTGCAATCATTGAGATCGCATCAAGTAGACCAGCTACGATGAACATTTTAGTTTGAAGTGCAGGAGCAAGTTCTGGTTGACGAGCAGAAGCTTCTAGGAATTTACCACCTAGAATAGCAAAGCCAATACCAGTACCTAGCGCTGCTAAGCCGATCATAATTGCAACAGCTATTGCTGTAAAGCTAATTACAGTTTCCATTTTATCTCCGATAAGTATCTAATTTTTAATAAATTAATGGTCTTCATGAGCCATGCTTAGATATACAATCGTAAGCATCATGAAGATAAACGCCTGCAGCACAATAACCAAAATATGGAAAATGGCCCAAGGCACTGATAATGCAAACTGAGCCCACCAAGGCATCAGTGCTATCAGAATAAAGATCAACTCACCTGCATACAGGTTACCAAACAGACGAAGCGATAATGAAATCGGCTTCGCAACCAAGGTAACTGTTTCCAAAATAAAGTTAATTGGAATCAGCGCCCAATGATTGAAAGGCTGCATAGTCAGTTCTTTAGTGAACCCACCAACACCCTTAACCTTGATACTGTAGAAAACAATTAACGCGAACACACTTAAAGCTAAGCCTAAAGTTACGTTCAAGTCAGTTGTTGGTACAATCTTTAGGTAAGGTACGCCTAATAATCTGTTTGCGGCCTCAGGTACAAAGTCAACAGGGATCAAGTCCATCAAGTTCATCAGGAAAACCCAGACGAAAATAGTTAGACCTAATGGTGCGATAAGCGCGTTTTTCCCATGAAATGAGTCTTTAACGATTTTATCTACACCTTCCACGCACATTTCAACGAAACATTGAAGCTTGCCTGGAACACCAATTGTTGCCTTTTGTCCTACTTTGTAGAATAACCACAAAAATAGAACCCCTAGACCAACTGAAAACAAAAGTGAGTCAATGTGCCAAGTCCAAAATCCAGCATCTTGACATGCATAGTTAAAAGCAATCCCACTATCCGTGGAACACATTTTCGCATTAGTCAGGTGATGCTGGATATAGTCGGAAGCCGTTATAGTTAACGTATCATCCCCAGTTGTCGCCATGATTAATCTCACTTAATTTTGTTTGAAGTATAAAGGGACTGTCCAAGGTACAACTAGCACAAGTAAGTAACAGATGAATAACGGCATGAATGACGCTTTCATCAAACCAAATGCAAGTGAAAATAGTACAATGGTTAACAGCAACTTTACCGCTTCCCCCAGGAAAAATGATCTTACGACCTTTCCTGATGCTTGCGCCCCCGAATGGGAGAAAGCTAGGGTTGCGAACACAAAATTAGGGAATACAGCGATAGCACCACCTGCCAAAGCAGATATACCATGCTGAACTCCCCACATAGCGAAAAAGAAAAGGGAAACACATCCAGCAACCGCCGCCTGCAGTAAAACTAATCTATAGGCTGACCGCCGGCCACGACGTGCTAAAACCTTGCTCAATTTACCTTCTCCGCATTATAACTTCTTGTTTCGATGACAGGATTACAAATATCCGTATAAACCCGAGGTACAAAAAGCTTGCGAAAGTATACCGTTTCAGGCTTTCAAAGCAAGTTTAACAGCTATAAAAAGGGGACTTTTAGTGTGATCTACGCCAAAAGTCTAAAAGTGTAAGATTAACGAATGTCACAAAGTTACATAATATAGTGTTAACTTTAAGAATTTAGTGAATTTTGCTGATAATCCCCTCTAATTCAGCCAAATTTTGATAGTTTATTACCAATTTACCTTTCCCCTTCTTGTTATGGGTTAACGTAACCTTGGCACCGAGCCTTTCAATTAATTCACTCTCTAGACGCACTACATCATGATCTTTAGCAGGCTTTTCGACGATTTCAGTTTGATTTAAGGTTTTATTGACCAATCGTTCAGTTTCACGAACTGTTAATTCTTTAGCAACAACTAATCGAGCGAGATTAGTTTGCTCATCACCATTAACCGCCAACAATGCGCGTCCATGGCCCATGTCGATATCGCCATATTCAAGCATACGCTTAACCGGCTCATTTAATCCATTAAGGCGTAGCAAATTTGAGACCGTTGCACGGGATTTACCTACTGCGTCGGCAATCTGCTGGTGAGTTAACTCAAATTCTTCGATTAAACGGTTTAATGCAATCGCTTCTTCCATTGCATTAAGGTCTTCGCGTTGGATGTTTTCGATTAACGCGATAGCAACTGCAGCTTCATCGGGAACCTGCTTAACGATACAAGGTATTGCAGCTAGACCAGCTAACTGCGATGCACGCCAACGACGTTCACCCGCAATAATCTCGTAATTTTCAGGAGAGACTTTACGTACAACAATAGGCTGGATAATACCTTGAGCACGAATAGACTCAGCAAGCTCCTCAAGTGCTTCAGGCGCCATATCTTTACGCGGTTGATACTTACCAGGTTGCAACCTATCGATATCTAACGTGACTAAATCATCGTTTTTAATCTCTAGCTCAACTTCTGCAGCAGGTGCAATACGCTGACTAGCCGCTTGGCTGGTACTCAATAGTGCATCTAGGCCCTTACCTAAGCCTCTTTTTTTCAGTGTCATCTTTTATCCTTAAACTAACTCGGCCTGGCTTAGTTGCTCTGCACGGCGAATAATTTCACCAGCCAATGCGAGATAGGCTTTAGCCCCTGCGCTTGATTTATCGTAATACATTGCGGGTGCACCAAAACTTGGCGCTTCAGCTAAGCGAACATTCCGTGGGATCACAGTGCGGTAAACCTTATCACCAAAGTGCTGTTTTAGCTGATCAGATACATCATTTGAGAGTCGATTACGTGGATCGTACATGGTGCGTAAGATCCCTTCGATATGTAGACCAGGGTTAACCATAGCCGCTAACTTACTAATGGTATCCATCAATGCCGTTAACCCTTCCAATGCATAGTACTCACACTGCATAGGAACCAGCACAGAGTCCGCAGCAGACATAGCGTTAACCGTTAGCATATTCAGTGAAGGTGGGCAGTCGATGAAAATAAAGTCGTAATCATCTTTGATTGGGGCGAGGGCGTTGCGCAAACGGATTTCGCGAGCAAAAAACTCCATGAGTTTAATCTCGGCAGCAGTCACATCACCATTGCCGGCAATGAGATCATACTTACCGTTCGTATCTCGGCAAACAACTTCTTCAAATGGTTTCTCTTCAACCAGTAATTCATAGGCAGTATTCTCGACTTCATACTTATCGATACCGCTACCCATGGTCGCATTCCCCTGTGGATCGAGATCGATCAACAAAACACGACGTTTAGTAGCCGCTAAAGAGGCTGCTAAATTCACACAAGTTGTTGTTTTTCCGACACCACCTTTCTGGTTGGCCACGGCAATCACTTTACCCACAATATCACCCTGTAAGTCACTTTTATTATATCCCTAAGCGACGTTTGCTTAAGAAATTAGCGCGCAAATCTAATGGTTATTAGTAACAAATTGCTTGAAGCGCTGAAAGATTGCAACTTTTCAGTACGCTTTATAAGCTGTAGCTCACTTCATTAGGCCTTTATCTATCACGGCCGAAATAAAATTAGCTGGCGAGCACACTAAAATGGTACGCGCCCAAATAATTAATCTTGCTTGATCACTCTAAGCAGATGACGCTGCTCGTCGAGTTTAGGCACGTTAAGTTCGATAGTATCGGTCACCACAAAACCAGCTGGCATCTGTGACATCTCTTCTTCGCTTAATTGTCCCTTAAGCGCGTAGAAACAACCATCTTGCTTAGGTAAGTGCTGGCACCAATGCAGCATATCTTGAATCGACGCAAATGCGCGACTCAACACGCCATCGAATAGCTCTTCTGGCTGATATGCTTCAACGCGGCTTTCAATTGACGATATGTTATTGATACCTAATTCAAACTGAACCTGCTTTTGGAAACGAATACGCTTACCTAAACTATCGAGCAGTACGAACTCTTTATCTGGATTTAAGATCGCTAGTGGGATCCCTGGTAACCCAGGACCAGTGCCGACATCAATAAAACGATCGCCTTTTAGGTGAGGCGACACCACTAAGCTGTCCATGATGTGACGAATCAACATCTGCTCAGGATCGCGAACAGAAGTCAGGTTAAATGCCTTGTTCCACTTATTGAGCATGCCAACAAAGTCTACAAGCTGCTGTTTTTGCTGCTCGGTAGCAGTCAGGCCAACTTCGGCCAAATAATCATTTAATTGGGCAGATAACACAGTTTGTGTCCTCAAATAGAGCGAATTAAATATCAATCAGTATTATGAATCGCTGAAAAGATGAAAGGAAGCCTCAAAGCTTCCCTTTATCATGTAAAACTACCGAGTTTAGAGCGAACTAAGCGCTCTTTCTCAATAAACCACGTTTTTTAAGGTGAACCAACAAAATAGAGATTGCCGCTGGTGTCATTCCTGAAATTCGTGAAGCCTGGCCAATGGTTTCTGGCTTATGCTCATTTAACTTAGCAATAACCTCGTTAGATAAACCTGGAACTTCTTGATAATCAAGCTCAAGTGGTAACAGGGTTGTTTCATGGCGAATGGCCTTATCGATTTCCCCCTGCTGACGCTGAATATAACCAGAATACTTAACTTGGATCTGAACCTGCTCAGCTGCACGTTGATCTTCAAGTCCTGGTCCAAAACCGTCAATAGACATCAACTTTGGATAATCCATCTCAGGACGACGTAGCAGATCTTCAAATGTCGCTTCACGAGTGATCGGTGTGTTCAAGTGTGGGTTCAGCACATCAACCAGAGGTGAATTTGGATGGATCCATTGACCACGTAATCGCTGTAGTTCAGTTTCGATCGACTCCATCTTCTCGCTAAACAGCGCCCAACGATGATCATCAACCAAGCCTAGTTCACGGCCTTTCTCGGTTAAACGTAGATCGGCGTTATCTTCACGTAGCAACAAACGGTATTCAGCGCGGCTAGTGAACATACGGTATGGTTCTTTGGTGCCTAAGGTAGAAAGATCGTCAACCAATACACCTAGATAGGCTTGATCTCGGCGTGGACACCAAGCTTCTTTGCCCTGCACTTGCAGTGACGCGTTCATCCCCGCTAGCAGACCTTGTGCCCCAGCTTCTTCGTAACCTGTTGTACCGTTAATCTGTCCAGCAAAGAACAAACCACCAATCGTCTTAGTTTCGAGCGAGTTTTTAAGATCGCGCGGATCGAAATAATCATATTCGATGGCGTAACCTGGACGCATGATCTCAGCATTTTCCATGCCTTTGATCGAACGGACTAAGTTCAACTGCACATCAAACGGTAAACTCGTTGAGATACCATTTGGATAGATCTCAGTGGTATTTAACCCTTCAGGCTCGATAAAGATCTGATGCGATGTTTTATCGGCAAAGCGATTAATCTTGTCTTCAATCGAAGGGCAGTAACGCGGGCCGATCCCCTCGATAATGCCTGAATACATAGGACTTCTGTCCAATCCTCCACGAATGATATCGTGGGTACGCTCGTTAGTATGGGTGATATGACAAGAAATCTGTTCAGGATGATCGTTAACATCACCGATAAATGACATAACAGGCAATGGATCATCACCTTTTTGCTCCGTCATTTGTGAAAAGTCGATAGTGTTCGCATCGATTCGTGGTGGGGTACCAGTTTTTAAGCGGCCAACACGAATAGGCAATTCTCTAAGTCTATGGGCCAAAGCGATAGAAGGCGGATCACCAGCTCGACCACCGCTATAGTTTTCAAGTCCAATATGGATTTTTCCACCCAAGAATGTACCCGCGGTTAAGACAACCGCTGGTGCTTCAAAAGCTAAGCCCATCTGGGTAACAACACCGATAACTCTGTCGTTTTCAACGACAAGATCATCAACAGCTTGTTGAAAAATACGTAAATTAACTTGGTGTTGCAGGATCTCTTGGATCTTATGGCGATAAAGCGCTCTATCTGCTTGTGCACGAGTTGCACGAACAGCAGGCCCTTTACTTGAGTTCAATGTACGAAATTGAATACCGGCAAAGTCGGTAGCAACAGCCATTGCTCCGCCTAGCGCATCAATTTCTTTGACTAAGTGTCCTTTACCTATGCCGCCGATAGCAGGATTACAGGACATTTGCCCTAAAGTATCTATGTTATGGGTCAGTAAAAGTGTTTTAGAGCCCATTCTGGCAGAAGCTAACGCCGCTTCTGTACCTGCATGACCACCACCAACAACGATTACATCAAACCGTTCATGAAATTGCATTCGACAGCCTTCGATTCGTAAAAGGATAAATTGTTTCTGAGCAGAGCATTTTAGCATTTGCTTTGCTTAAGGTGAACGATCTATTTAGCTTGTTTTGATCAGAGGGGATCGCCTTAATAGATCTTAAGATCTTTATATAGATCTCTTATTATGTTTACTATTAAGATCGCTGTTTTCGGTGGATAACTCTAATTCTCTTTTATATTCAATAGTTAACAGCAAAACGATCTTGTGATCTGATCGCGATCTAACTGGATTAAGCTTGGGGATAGATCGGCTACTTATCCACAGGGTGGATCATAGAGCAGATCCGATGTGAATTAATGCAAGTGTTGATCAGATCAAAATAATAGCTTATCCACATATTTATTAAATTAATAACTATTATGTGGATAAGTTTGATCTAATCTGTGAGTTGTTGGGAAGAATGATCGTAAAAAAGGCGAGGGATTAGATCTTAAAGTTGATCTTGCCAGCCGCAAAGCCAGGCTAATGCAGGTTCTTCAGGAATTGGATCGTATTGAACATCGATCTGGATCTTATCCACATAGACTTTTGCACCGCATTGAATAAGCTCATCAACCAGTTTTTCTGGGCCCTGACAAAATGTGTCATAACTTGAATCACCAATGGCACACAACGCGAATTTTACGCCATTGAGATCGGGCTTTTTAGCTTGGATCTCATCGAAAAATGGCACAATATTATCGGGAAGATCCCCAGCTCCATGGGTCGAAGATACAATTAACCATAGAGAATCTTTACTCAGTTCGTCTAAATTTGCAGCAAGATGCACAATCGTTTCATGACCTAAATCACCTAACTGATCGGATATTTCATCCGCTACATACTCCGCACTGCCTAGTGTGGTACCTACTAAAATGTCTACTTTTGCCATGATCGATCCTAATAATTTGTGTCAAACAGAGGGGGGGACTGTGACTGCTACAGCTTATATATCGTGTATTAATTACAGCCAATAACCTGTATGCATCATAAGTGAAATTGTCATTATGATCTCTAAGCGCGGTCTGTTTTGTCGTTAATTTTCTATGGTGTTATCAGTGAGGTTGATCTGCAGTGGGCGAAGTTTGATTGTTGTTAATGTAGCTTACTAGCTAGATTAACAACAGATTGGCCAATTTTTCACTGAAATAGGCATTAGGTTTGAAATAGTTTATTTAGCTTAAAATCTATATCACGTTAATCAATGGCTTATAAAGGTATCTTACGGCCACCTACACTAGATAAATTGTAATGATTAGGATCCGAATAAAATGACAAATAAAATAATTCTCGATACCGATCCGGGGATTGATGATGCTATGGCCATCCTGTTTGCCGAAGGGCATCCAGCAATAGAACTGAAAGGTATTACGACAGTTTATGGTAATGCGACTATCGAGAATGGTACTAATAATGCTCTGTTTTTAAAACAAAAGTATGGATTTAGTGCTGATATCGCTAAGGGCGCTGACAGACCTATTGTGCGTGATCCTGTGGGTCCTACAGTAGTCGTTCATGGTGAAACTGGATTTGGTGATGTTCATGCGCCTACCGATCTAACTGTGACAGCCGATCCTCGTCCTGCTTATCAATATATTATCGACTCGGTTAAAGCCGAGCCAGGTGAGATCACCTTAGTTGCCGTCGGGCCTTTAACTAACTTAGCGTTGGCGTTAGACGCTGCACCTGAGATAGCAGGCTTAGTTAAGGAGGTCGTGATCATGGGCGGGGCCTTCGGTGAGAATAATCACCGTGGTAATGTTACTCCTTATGCAGAGGCGAATATTCATGACGATCCACATGCTGCTGATAAAGTATTCACTGCAGCTTGGCCTGTGGTGATCATTGGTCTAGACGTCACTGAGGAGAGTTTTTTCAGTAAAGATTATCTCGATCAGTTAAGAGACGATGCCGGTGAAGTAGGGCAGTTTATTTGGGATATTAGTCGCTATTATCTTAAATTTTACTCTGAAAAAGTTGGCTTAGAGGGGTGTCATGTCCATGATCCATCTGCGATAGCCTACGTTATTGATCCCACTCTATTTACCCTGCGTGAAGGGCCTGTTCGTGTCGTTACCGATGGTCCTGCTGAAGGACTGACAATCCAAAAGTTTGACGGTCGTAGGCATCAGCACGATGATTGGGCGTCTAATACTGCTCAGCGAGTTGGTGTAAAGGTGAGAGATGAAGCGCTGTTAAAGCTCTATCGTGAAACGATTATTGAATATGGTAATCGTTAATCCATTTTGCTAAAAAAAAGCGGGGAATAATCCCCGCTTTTTTATTGTCCTTTGTAAAAGACCTTAACTGATATTTTGAACCTGAGAAGCCAGTAGCCAGATAGCTAAAACAAAGAAGATTACGCCCATAAACTTATTTTGATAAGTTCGGAATTTCTCATTTTTTAATAGTGGCTTACCTACCGTGCCGACCAAAGCCACTAACAATAGGTTAAAGGCTAATCCCATCACGTTAAGTAATAAGCCGAGGGCTAACATCTGCTCACCAGAGCTGGCTGTTAGTTGAGTCGATACAAATTGGGGTAAAAATAATACGAAAAATATCAATGCTTTAGGGTTTAGTAAGTTACTGACTACCGCGCGTCGATATAATAGCTTTGCTAGATTATTCTGCTGTTCTATTTCAGGAGCTTCTGCTGCCGAGCTGCGAATACAGTCCCATCCCATCTTTAATAGGTAGGCACCGCCTAGAATGCGTAATACTTCTAATGCCATCGGGTTCATGGTGATAATTGCCGATACGCCCATGGCTGCCAACAGGGTCAAGATAAGTCCGGACGTCGCATTACCAAAACTGGCGTAAACACCTACTTTTCGGCCATAGCTTAAGCTTGAACTGGCTATCAGTAACATGTCTGGTCCAGGGATCAGTAGAAGGGCCACGACAGTGGTTAAATAAAGTGGTAACAAGGCCAGATCGATCATCATAAATAAGCTATTTAAAAGGTGTGGAATCAAATAAGGCGCGGATTTTACCGTGATCGAAATGGAATGAAAGTGATACAGCTTGTAAAAGTCATCACTGAGTTGGCAGGCTTTGTTTACGCTTGAGTTGCTGAGTCTAGATGAGGTTGATATTGCTCGCTCATTTCAAGCTATCTATTCTGTGCTACATCGCTTTCTAAGGCTGGATCTCGCTAAGCATTAGAGGGGATTTAACCTGATAAATATGAACTGTATTCATTTTAAATTATTCGATAATTCAATATAATACTGTTTCTTATTGGTCAATAAAACGATGAATTTAATGAAAATAAATGGATTTACACTGATTGAATTAGTTGTGGTCATTATTGTTCTCGCGATACTCAGTGTTATTGCTGCTCCTCGTTTTATTGAACTTCAGTCTGATGTCAGAATCTCTTCTTTGAAAGGCCTACAGGCTGAGATGCATGGTGCTATGAGTGTGCTTTACCCTAAATCCGTGTTGCAAGGGTTACAGAATAAGCCACCGCAGGACAAAGACGATGCAACCGATGATGAAAATGTCATTATTATTGATGGGCAAAAAATTCATTTGGCTTATGGTTACCCTGCCGCTGACTCAAAGAAAGCCTGGAGTATGCTGATAATGGCAACTTTTACAGACTCGGTTTTTAATGATGACGAGCCGGGTGATTGGTATTTTCATAATGATGGCGGTGATAATTTCATTCGCTTCATGACGCAGTCAAAAAAGTATAGCGGTGATAATTGTTACCTTAAATACACTCAGGCTACTAGCCCTACCACACCTCCAGTATTTGAGATTGTTGATTCCGGTTGCTAGTGCTATTCACTCTTGAAATGCCATTAGTCGCTTATCTTTTTTAGAAGCGAATAGGCATAAATTAGCTCTGACTTATCTGAACCTACATATGGTTGTCGGCTATGCATTTGATTTAATGAAGGTATTTCGCTTGGGTTAGATAAGGTTTCACGTGGAACCAAAGTGCTAATTAGCGAAAAGCTAACCTTAATACGCATCGGGTTTAGAGTAAAAGGTCAAAACAGTAGTTACAAATTTATCTGCTAATTTTAGCATCAATATTCTAACTTTCAGACTTGTTCAGTCTTACTTCCTCTGTTAACTACAGAGTTGAACCTATCCTATTTATGGCGGTATATCAGTAGCGAAACATGGTGGCCGTCAGTCGTTGTTGTGTAATTAGACCATTGAGTACAAGGCTGGATATTTGCCTAGCGGTAACATAGCTGTGATTAAATCGCTTTTGGGCTCGTAAGAGTCCACAAAAAAGCCGGACACTGCATACTCGAAGACCTAATAAACCTAGTATCGAAAAGCCTGTTGAGTCGATAGGATCTGCTAACGTGAAATTGCGGAGGAAGCTGGCTCTATTTGGGAAAATTCATCGCTTTTTACTCTCAAAATAGGTCAGTTAATAAATTGGGATCATGAATATAATTTTTCTGAGTATAACTTATTAATAA
>NZ_JAKEVD010000023.1 GCF_022398325.1 Shewanella sp. Isolate13 | reverse complement strand
ATAAATAGTTTCGACTATGCTAAGGCAACAAAAAATAATATTTAAACAGGGTTGTTTAAAATATGAAGCAAACTTGGATCGCTAATCTCAGCTTAAAGCAAAAGTTTCTTATTCTTATTCTCCCGCCACTTTTTACGTCAGTGGTTTTCGGAGGCCTCTATGCTAAGACTCAATACCAATTAAAAAGCCAATTAACAGAAGTGCTTGTGTTAAGTCAACTTGCTGTAACCAATGGTAATGTGGTGCATGAATTACAGAAAGAGCGGGGAATGAGTGCCGGGTTTATCGGCTCAAAGGGTCAAGCATTTACACAAAAATTACCGGTACAGCAAAATGAGACCGATGCTTCTCTTGAGGTTTATCGGCAGTTTATCAATAGCAGTAAGCTACCAAATACATTTTCAACACAGATAACACGGGTTGACTCCCTAATTGCTCAGATCCCATCAATGCGGACTCGAGTGTCAGCGCTATCTGTTTCCGTTGCTGAAGAGGTGAAGTTCTACTCAGAACTCAATGCGCTGCTGCTCAGTATTGTCGACTTGACCGCGACCAATGCCGCAAATCAGGAGATAGCGATTAGGGCCGCTGCATTTTCGGCTTACCTTCAGATGAAGGAGCGAGCCGGTATTGAGCGCGCAGTACTCAGTTCGACCTTTGGTAATCAGGGATTTAAAGAGGGGGTATATCGCCGCTTTGTCACCTTAGTCGCCGAGCAGGCAAGCTATCAAGAGCGCTTTATCGCCTTGGCTGATGAGCAAAGTAAGGCTGATTACCAAGCTTTACTAAATGCTAAAGCCGTTCAAGGTGTTACACAGTATAGAAACCTTGCTTTTAATCAGTTAGCCTCGGAAATCGCTAGTCAGGATGCAGAGCTGTGGTTTCAAACATCGACTCAACGTATCGAATTATTAAGAAAATTTGAGCACGAGCTGTCAAGTGCACTGGTTTTGGTTACTGAGCAGCGGTTATCGGCGGCCACACAAAGTTTCTATGTCACCCTTGTAGGGCTTTTGTTTGCAGCAAGTTTGGTTCTGACGCTCTCTTTATTTGTACTACGTTATATTCACCGAAGCGTTGCCAACTTACACAACAGTGTCACTTGTGCTAGGGCTAATTTTGATCTGAGTATTCGGATAGATCAAAACAGTAAAGATGAGTTTGGTGAGTTGGCCGTAGCCTTTAATGAGATGATGTCAGACTTTGAACGTGTTATTGATCATGTCCGTAAAAACTCAACCTCCTTATTGGCGGCCGTGTCTCAGATGGAGCAATACTCCACTCAATTGCGTCAGGATGTGGAGTTAGGTCACGGCGAAGCCGAGCAAGTGGCCTCCGCTATGACAGAGATGAGTGCCACGGTGGCGGAGATTGCGATTAATGCTGAGCGAGCATCAGAGGCATCGACTCAAGCGAGTACCGAGGCGAAAGAGGGCAATGCCGAAGTCGGCCGTACCAGCGATGCTATCGGTGTGCTTGCAGATGATATTCAAGACTCGGCTAAGGCGCTAGAACAACTTGAGCAGGACATTCAAAACATTGTTGCTGTGTCAGACGTTATTAGCGGTATCGCCGAGCAAACTAACCTTCTGGCACTCAATGCCGCTATTGAAGCGGCGAGAGCTGGGGAGTCTGGTAGAGGTTTTGCCGTGGTCGCCGATGAAGTGCGTGGTTTAGCCCAGCGAGCTCAAACTGCGACTGGTGATATTAAGTCCATGACAGATAGGCTACGTAGTGGCGCCAATACGGCAGTATCGGCCATGGAACGCGGTACGAATCAAACAAATGAGAGCGTTATTGAAGCCAATAAAGCCAGTTGTGAACTCGACAAAATCGTTAATCATATCGGTGTTATTGAGAGTATGAACGAGCAGATTGCGGCAGCAACCCATGAGCAAAGCGCAGTTGCAGAAGAGGTGAATAGGAACGCGTTAAAAATTAGTGAGATTTATCTGCAAACCCATGAGGTCGCCGACCAATTAAGCTCTCTCACGGATAAGCTAGTTGAAGACACTGCCGAGATGTCTAAAGAGGTGAAAAAGTTCAAGTTGAGCTGAACCTAGGTATAAAAAGGCGTTAACTGGCTAGCAATTACGCAAACGCTTGAGAATACGGTTGTTTGGCTTGACGCAATAGGGGCTTTTCAGTAAAGTAGCGCTCCGTTGATAGCAAATGTCCGATTCGGGTTTTTAGCGACAACCGTGATGATTATACACGTAAAATTAATTAGTTTGGTGAGCTGGCTGAGTGGCTGAAGGCGCACGCCTGGAAAGTGTGTTTAGGTTAACCCCTAACGAGAGTTCGAATCTCTCGCTCACCGCCAAATTCTAAGAAGCCCGTTATCGATAGATAACGGGCTTTTTGCTGTCTGTTGTTTATCTATTTTAAATCTTTCCTAAGTCGTTGCCCGCTTGCCTATGTAATCAAAGAATTTTCTGCGTAGAGGACCGCTGCTATTGGCACTAACCTTATTTGGATGTTTGTATTCGTCCCAGCTGGCAACATTTTTGCCAATGTTCAGATGTGGAAACCGCGGGGAGCCTTTGACTTCTAGCCCTAGAAACGTGAGTAGTTTGGTTAAGCTCTGTTCATCACGGATGTTGATCCGAATCAAATCATCTCGACCATCAAAATAGCTCAGAACCTGCTGCCTATGATTCAAGTAGCACTTCTCTAAATGGGCCGGCGCATCGGGAATATCAGTCTTATCCAACTCGAAAGTCAGGTTAAAGCTGCGCTTGAGTACTGGGTGAAATGTCCCTGTGTTTGGGTCTAACTGTGCTTTCATCTTATTTATCAGCATCTGCATGGAGGGCAGCCAGAGTGACAATTCTCGCTCTAGATAAACAAATTTAGAGTTAGGGAAAAGCTTATCTAACTCTCGGTAGTCACAGAAACAGGGGGCATCGGAGACTATATCGGCAAGTTGAAACGCCTGCTGAGTATAAGCGGTATGGGCGACCTTAAAGCCGTAATCTAACATGGCCACACTGATACTAGTGGTGCCGGTACGTGGAAGGCCGATAATAAAAACTTTGTTCATAGCGATCCAAAATATTGTCGCGCCATAGTTTGAGCAGGCGCGAGGCGAGTTTCAGGCTTGGTTTCTGGTTCAGAGAATGACTATAGTAGCGGGCTAAATAGATAGAAAATTCGCTCTGCCGCACGGCTTGGCAGAGAGCGTTTTTCCCACTGCTTGGCACAAAGTTGATCGCAGTTTTTAAGATAGTCCTGCTGAACCTGCTCTAGCTTTTGAGTAAAGCCCAGATTATCCACTGCTAGGGTCACTTCAAAGTTGAGCCATAAGCTGCGCATATCCCAGTTTACCGTACCGATTAAACAGTGATTGCTATCGATGACAACAGATTTTGTGTGCAGCAGGCCGCCTTTAAAGCGGTGAATATTAACTCCGGCCTCTAATAATTCGCTAAAAAATGCGCGGCTAGCCCACTCAACCATCAGGGAGTCATTTTTATCGGGGACGATAAGGTCGACCTTCACATTACGTTGGGCAGCGATAATAAGCGCCATATGCAGGTTGTCACTCGGTACGAAGTAGGGGGTTGTAATAACGATACTCTTTGAAGCCTGATAGATGCTTTGCAGCAGTACGCGATGGATCACCTCTTCGCGCATACCGGGTCCTGAGGGGATCACCTGCACTAAATCGGTGATCTCACTGTCCTCATGAGACAAACATTTTGGCTGTTCGGGTAAAAAGCGCTCGTTAGTTTCGACTTCCCAGTCCCAAGCGTGAATGCTATTGAGAACTGGAACTGAAGTGCCGGTGATCCGGACCATCACATCGATCCATTCACCAACCCCGGCGTCTTGATTAAAATACTTGGGATCCACAAGATTCATCGAACCCGTATAGGCAATTTCGTTATCTATTACCACAATTTTTCGATGTAATCTCAGATCTAAGCGCCTAAAGAACATACGGAAAGGTGAAACCTGCAGTGCACTGATCACCTCAATGCCACTCTTTTTCATTAGCTTTGGCCATGGACTCTTGAAGAAGTGTCGCGAACCTGCCGCATCCAGTAATAAACGAACTTTTACGCCTCTTTCTGCACTATTTATCAAAGCGTGAGCCACATCGTCGGCTCGGCCTCCCGGATGCCAGATATAAAACTCAAGTAAAATTGTCTCTTTAGCCTGCTCAATGTCTTCAATTAGGTTTGCTAAGATCTCGTAAGTTTCACTACACAGAGTGAGGTGGTTATCGGCTAGAGCGGGTATGCCGACCTGTTTCTCGCATATTGCACTGATAGACTGACCATAGAGGCTTGCGACATGGGGGCGGTATTGACGATATTCATAGAGTTTCTTAAACCATTCTCCATAGGGTTTGAACATCAGCTCCGCACGTACGGCCCTTTTTTTGCCAAGGTTTAATTCACCAAATAGCAGGTAGGCGAAAGCGCCGCCTAAAGGCACGATATAGATGATCATTAACCAGGCTAAAGAGACGCCAATAGAGCGCCGTTTGGCCACGACTCTTATGCTTATGCCGGCTATGATGAGCCAGTAAAGAAATACGCCAGCTATGGTCAGTAGCTGGTAAAATTCATACATGTTGTGTCTGATAGTCTTACCCTCAGTCGCTAAGCTCTAAAACCTGTGGTAAACGGTGAACTTAGCAAACCAACCTCTTGTTTGAATGATTATGTGACTAACACTAATAAGCTATTATAATGAAAAGATTACTTTAAATCTAAGTACAAGGTTGAATAAGTCCATTATGGCGAAAATTGTCCGCAAACTGCTTCTTCTTTTACTTATCACAGCCGTTGCATTGGCTATATATGTGTATGACGCCTCTGTGATCCCTGCCGATGATACATTGGTGACAAACCTCAACCCGCCTAAAGCGTCGGCGCAGTGTATGACACAGGCTTCAGACGGCGTGCTAGATAGATATGGCAAGCTCGACGTCTCCACCTGGAACTTATATAAACAGAAAGGCGATGGTTGGCAAGAAACATTAAAGCAATTGGTTGACCGCTCAGATCTGCTGTTACTGCAGGAGGCTCAATTGACTGTTGAGCTCAATGATTTCGTCAATTCGCTCAAGCTAGATATGTTACTTGCCAAAGCCTTTAATTTTTCAGGCGTGCCGGTTGGGGTGATGAATTTGTCTCGAGAGTCGGCGGTGAGCAGTTGTGTTTTCAGAAAAGCTGAGCCTTATATCAAATACCCTAAGTCAATGTTGATTTCATATTATTTATTATCGGATAGCAGCCAACTGTTGGTGATAAATATTCATAGCATTAATTTCACGTTTGGGACTGTAGACTATAAGGCACAACTTGGGGTGGTGGAGCAGGCTATACGGGACCATCAAGGCCCAATTATCTTCGCCGGAGATATGAATACCTGGAGTGATGAGCGAGGAGAGGTCATTAACCAGTTGGTACGCCAAACTGGACTTACCGAAGCGATCCCAAGTGTCGACTCTAGAAGTAAGGTTCTTGGTCACAATCTCGACCATATTTTTTATCGTGATTTAGAGCTGGTTAAAGCGGAATCAATTTTAACCTCTAGCTCGGATCATAACCCGGTAAAAGCCTATTTCAGGGTTAAAAAACAGCGTCCAGTAAAAAACCTTACTCCAGCAAGCTAATGCAGAAAATGGGCTCAGAACGCTTATTGACATTGCACTCGAACCCACAAACTTAATACAGGAATAACTATGGATAACGCCCTTGCGTTACTAAATCGCTACTTTGGTTTTGACCAGTTTCGCGAGGGACAACAAGAGGTTGTCGAAAATATTTTAGCGGGTAATAGCGCAGCTGCAATTTTCCCTACAGGCTCAGGCAAATCTTTATGCTATCAGCTACCCGCCTTAGCATTGCCTCATTTAACTTTAGTCGTGTCACCGCTACTTGCACTCATGGATGATCAGTTACAGTTTCTTAAAAATAAGGGCATTGCTGCTGCGTCTATCGACTCGACTCAAACGAATGAGCAGTCTAGTGCCGTTATCGAGGGCGTGACAGAGGGGCGAATTAAGATCTTAATGATATCGGTAGAGCGTCTAAACAATGAACGCTTTAGACGTTTTATCGCATCAGTACCTATCTCTATGTTGGTGATAGATGAAGCACACTGTATTTCCGAGTGGGGGCATAACTTTAGGCCTGACTATCTCAAACTACCAGCCTATCAAAGACAACTTAAGATCCCCCTGGTCTTGCTACTGACCGCGACCGCAACACCTAAGGTGATCGAGGATATGGGCAAGAAGTTCTCTATCGCGCAGCAATGCGTCACCTTAACGGGTTTTTATCGCTCGAACCTTAACTTGCAGGCCGTAGGGATCCCATCTCGTGACAAGTTGAGTTATCTCTCTCAGTGGCTCGAGACAAGAAAAGGCCAGAGTGGCATTGTCTATGTGACCCTTCAACAAACGGCTGAGTTTGTGGCAACCGAGTTAGTAAAATCAGGATATTCGGCGCTTGCTTATCATGCAGGGATGGATAGCGATAAACGTAAATCTATTCAGTCTCAGTTTATGAACGGTGAGGTGCCTATTATCGTTGCCACCATCGCATTCGGAATGGGGATTGATAAGAGCGATATTCGCTTTGTTGCCCATTATGATCTGCCTAAGTCGATAGAGAATTACGCTCAGGAGATAGGTCGCGCCGGACGTGATGGTTTTAGTTCAGACTGTTTGGTGCTGGCTAATAGGGACAATCTTAACGTACTTGAAAATTTCGTCTATGGTGACACGCCAGAGCTAAGCGCCATCGAATTTGTGATAGAGGAGATTAAGCGTGACTCTCACAATAACGGCGTCTGGGAACTTATGTTAAACCCCTTGTCTAGCGCTTCTAACATTAGGATCTTAAGCTTAAAAACGCTTCTGGTGTATTTGGAGATGTTACGAGTTCTTAAACCTAAATACAGCTACTTCGCCGAATATCGATTTAAGCTACTGTGTCCGATAGAAGTGGTTTTGGCTAAATTTGATCACGATAGGCAAGTGTTTATCAACGCCGTTATCGATAGCTCACAAAAGGCCAAGCTCTGGTATAGCGCAGATTTTGACGCCCTTGAGGAAAAGATACCAAACAGTAGGGACCGAGCAATTAAGGCGCTCGATTACCTCCATCAAAAGCAACTTATTGAATTACAAAGCAAGCAGTTAACTCAAGTTTATCAGGTCTTCAGTGCTAACATCGATGATTCAATCGCGCTAAAGTTATTTAATCGCTTTAGCGTGAAAGAGCAGAGCGAAATAAAGCGCATTAATCAACTTGTGGACTATTTTGATAGTGAGTCTTGTTTAAGCCTCCAGCTGGCACAATACTTTGCCGATCCTCGATTAACGCAACCTTGCGGTCACTGTAGTGTATGTAACGGTCATAGCGCTAAACTGCCAGCTACTGTAGAGCTGACGCCCTTAAGTCAATTTGACTTCGATGAACTGTGTAAAGAGGCAATAACTAAACTCGGTAAGCATTTAACGCCAGTATTGCTTACTCGCTATCTATGTGGCTTAACAACGCCAATTTTTACTAAATTGAAGATGCGTCAAGTGAAAGCCTTTGGCCAATTCGAACAGTATCGTTTTGCCGATGTCTTGTTATGGGCTGAAGCAAAATTGTCTTCGTCCTCATACTAATAGGTGCTTAGTCTCCATTGTGTAACAAAGCTTGTTATATTGGGTTTAGTTACTGAAAAAAAGAGTAGAACATGATTTACTGAGTCGTTAAAAAAAGTGGCAAAGACCACGAACTTACAAATTAAGGGACGAAACCATGAAAAGAGCCATGCTGCCTTTGGCAATAGCGCTTTCTTTGGCGAGCTTAACGGCTTGCCAAAGTCAGCAAACAGTCGAACCGGTTGCCGCAGAGATCACCGATCAGAATGTGGCATTTTCCCAATTTAGTACCAACTTCATTGATGCCTTGTGGTTAGAATCACCGACGTGGGCATTATACAGTGGCTTTCATAAATATGATGGCATATTGAAAGTACCTAATGCTGAGACCCGCCAAGCCAGTTTAGCCTTTGTTGAAGCTCAACAGGCGCTATTGGCAAAGTTTGACACTCAGTCAATGACACCTGCAATGGTTACCGATTATCGTCTTATCGAAAATTTGCTTGCTGAAATGAAGTGGGACATCGAGACCTTTAAGTCGTGGCAGTGGGATCCGTCCCGTTATAATGTTTCTGGCGGCTTTGCACAGATCATTAATGAAGACTTCGCTCCACTGAGCGAGCGCCTACGCTCTGTAACGGCCAGAATGGAAAATGTGCCAGCTTATTACGCTGCCGCACGAGAGAACATTCACAATCCTACTCTTGAGCATACTCAACTTGCCATCATGCAGAATCAGGGAGCATTCGCGGTTTTCTCAAAAGAGCTACTCGATCAAGCAATTAAGTCAGATCTAACCAATGAAGAGAAGGCATTATTTGCTAATCGCTTCAATAAGGTGACAATTGCTATTAACGAGCATATCGACTGGTTAAAAGCCTTAGAGTCCAAGCTTGAGAAACAAGGGGCGAGAAGTTTCCGCATTGGCGCTGAGCTTTATGAGCAAAAATTTGCCTATGACATTCAAGCTGGCATGTCGGGTAAGTCGCTTTATGAGAAAGCAGTAGCGGATAAAAATCGTGTCCAAGCCGAAATGGCAAAGATCACCGACAAGATTTGGGGTAAATATTTCGACACAGCGAAACCTAAAAACGATAAAGTCGCAATTAAACAATTAATTGATAAGTTGTCGGCTAAGCATGTTAAGCGTGATGATTTTGTTGATGAGGTACGCGCTCAGATCCCAGAACTTGTCGCTTTTGTTAATGAAAAAAATCTCGTCACTCTGGATCCCAACAAACCACTAGTTGTCCGTGAGACCCCCGCCTATATGCGTGGTTATGCCGGCGCTTCTATAAGTGCACCGGGGCCCTATGAAAAATCGGGGAATACTTATTACAATGTCACTCCCCTTGACGGCATGAGTGATGAGTCGGCAGAAAGTTATCTTAGAGAGTATAATCACTGGATTCTGCAAGTACTCAATATCCATGAAGCGATCCCCGGACATTACACTCAACTTGTTTACTCAAATGAGTCTCCAAGCCTTATTAAGAGTCTATTTGGCAATGGCGCCATGGTTGAAGGCTGGGCGGTATACACCGAGCGTATGATGCTGGAAGAGGGCTATGGTAACTTCGAGCCAGAGATGTGGCTAATGTACTATAAGTGGAATCTTCGCGTAATTTGCAACACGATTCTCGATTACAGTATTCAAGTTAACGGCATGACAGAGTCTCAAGCGCTAGACTTGATGATGAATGAAGCCTTTCAACAACGAGCCGAGGCTGAGGGTAAATGGCGACGCGCAACATTGAGTCAGGTTCAGTTGACTAGCTATTACTCAGGTTATCGTGAAATCTATGACTTTAGGGAAGAGTATAAGACGAAAAAGGGCGATGACTTCGATCTGAAGGCCTTCCATGAAGAGTTTTTAAGTTATGGCAGCGCACCCGTTAAATATATTCGGGAATTGATGTTAAACAAGTAGAATCACACTCAGTTAGTCAAGGCCAGTTACAGTGCGTAACTGGCTTTTTTATTAGTCGTTGTAAATAAACTTGTTACTACAAGGGACTAGTCAAACCGTCTTACATATTGTAATCTTAATGGGAATTATTCGTATTTAGGTTTATGTGTGATGAAACAGGTTTTATTGGTGGATATGGATTCTGCCTCTAGGGGGGCCCTGCAACAGGTGCTTGCTGCCGAAGGTTATGATGTCGCAGTGGGAAACTGTTCAGAACAGGGTTTATTAAAACCCACTTTCGCTTCGGCGGACTTGATATTATTAGCACTCGATATAAATGATACCAGCGCACTGGTACGCATCTCATCGCTTGGGGGAAGTAAACCGATAATGGTGCTCTCTACTTCTGATAAAGAGGTAGACAGAATAAAGGCTTATGAGCTTGGCGCCGATGACTATATGGTACGACCTTTTAATCCACGAGAATTATCTATCCGAATGCAGGCATTATGTCGTAGGGTAGACAGCACAACCAATAAAGTTAGACTCGCCCATGATGGGGCCATCAAAATAGCCTTTGACGATAGTTGCTTCACTGTCTCGATTTCAGAAACTTCGGTCTCCTTAACCCAGACAGAGTTTAGCCTATTTAAGTACCTTTTTGAGCGAAAGGGGCAGGTAATAACTAAACAGGAGTTGCAACAACGTATTTTACATAAAGAGTTGGGACAGTTTGATCGTAACCTCGATATGCATATTAGTAACACTCGGCGTAAGTTAGCGGCTAAGGAGTTACCCAAGAGCCTAATTAATACGGTGAGGGGGAAAGGTTACAGTATTTCTGCAGCGGTTTAATTCTGGCGCTGTTTAATAGGTGTGTTGTTTACGCACAAAAAAGGGAGCCTCTGGCTCCCTTTTTGATTATTCCTGAATTTATTTCAATAATATCATTGGGTCGACGAACTCAAAGTTAAGCGCTTCAGCCACTTCTTCACAAGTGATCTTTCCATGCATAACATTCAAGCCGTTAAGCAAATGCTTATCTTGCAGTAATGCTTTACGGTAGCCAAGCTCAGCAAGCTTGATTATGTATGGCAGGGTCGCATTGTTTAGTGCAAACGTCGATGTACGTGCTACCGCTCCCGGCATATTAGCCACGCAGTAATGTACAACGTCGTCAACGATGTAGGTTGGATCTTGGTGAGTAGTTGCATGAGAGGTTTCAATACAGCCGCCCTGATCGATAGCGACATCGACAATCGCTGAACCAGGCTTCATGCGCTTGATGTGCTCTTTAGTGACTAGCTTTGGTGCTGCAGCACCAGGGACCAATACGCCGCCAATGACAAGGTCCGCTTCAAGCACATGCTTCTCAATCGCGTCAGCAGTAGAGTAAATGGCTTTTACTTTATTATCGAACTGGGCATTCAAACGACGAAGAGCATCGATGCTGCGATCTAGGATAACAACGTCAGCGCCAAGGCCTACAGCCATTTGGGCGGCATTTGTGCCGACCATACCACCACCAATAATAACGACCTTAGCTGGCTCTACACCTGGTACGCCACCGAGTAACATACCGCGGCCACCCATAGATTTCTCAAGCGCCATGGCACCAGCTTGAATTGACATGCGGCCAGCGACTTCAGACATAGGTGCAAGTAGAGGAAGAGCGCCACGATCATCGGTTACTGTTTCGTAGGCGATACAGACAGAGCCACTTTTAATAAGGTCTTCTGTTTGAGGGAGGTCAGGAGCAAGATGAAGATAGGTAAATAGCAACTGATCTTCACGTAGCATTGCACGCTCAACGGCTTGGGGTTCCTTCACTTTCACAATCATTTCAGATTGTGCAAAAACCTCTGCTGCTGTGTCGAGGATTTTGGCACCCACATCGATATAATCTTGATTCGAAAAACCAATGCCTGAGCCAGCATTTGTCTCAATAAAAACCTCATGACCACGCAGGGTCAATTCACGTACACTTGATGGAACCATGCCAACACGATATTCGTGGTTTTTGATTTCTTTTGGAACGCCTATAATCATCTTCGAGCCTCAAATTCGCATAAAAACCCATTTTGTATGGGTGTAATTGTTATTTTATCTAGCCTGAACGTGAATGTTTCAGGGAAATCTAGTATAGTATTCATTCTGCAGTTTATGCTGCTGAAGTTTTCATAAAACTAGCAAATAATATCGTTGTAGTTGCCAACCAGGGTTATAAATATGGTTAATAATAAAAAGAGTCCTATAAAAGACTTAGATCGTATAGATAGAAATATACTTAACGAGTTACAGATTGATGGCCGAATTTCAAACGTAGAGCTATCAAAACGTGTAGGACTGAGTCCAACGCCTTGCCTCGAAAGGGTAAAAAGGTTGGAAAAACAAGGCTACATCAAGGGCTATACAGCACTTGTAAACCCTCATTACTTGGGCGCTTCGCTACTTGTTTTCGTTGAGATCACACTAAACCGCGATACAGCTGAAGTATTTGATAAGTTTAATAAAGCCGTTCAATTACTCGATGATATTCAAGAGTGTCACTTGGTTTCTGGTGATTTCGACTACTTATTGAAGACTCGAGTGTCTGATATGTCTGCATATCGTCGTTTATTGGGTGAAACACTGCTAAAACTTCCAGCAGTTTCAGATACTCGTACTTACGTAGTAATGGAAGAGGTTAAACAAACAAATCGCGTTGCTATCAATACGGTTTCAGAGCTTTAACCCTGTGCTAAACCGAAAAAGGAGCCTAAATGGCTCCTTTTTTTATACAAAATACAAAATGATACAAAATGATGCAAAATCAAAAAGTGCATAATTATGCGCGTGCCCACATTCGTTTCAAACGCTGCATAAACTCTTAATTTCTGGTATCTTGTAGCTAATTAACGTTTTTTTAGTGTAGGTTTTCCATTGTCTAAGGGAAATAGTGTTAAAACGCTTTCAGGCGTACAACGGCTATTAGAAGGTAGTCTCATCATCTGTTGCATGTTGGCAACATACGTTCTAATCGCATTAAGTAGCTTCCACTCCTCCGACCCAGGCTGGAGTCAGGCCAATTTTGGCGGAGAAATTAATAACTTAACCGGCGCTGTTGGTGCTTGGTTAGCCGATGTATTATTTTATTTCTTCGGGTATTGTGCCTACATCATACCTATCATAATCGCCCTGACGGGATGGTTACTCTTTAAACGTACCCATAAGTTACTCGAAATTGATTATTTTTCAGTAGGTCTACGCTTAATAGGCTTTCTGCTTATCGTTCTGAGTCTTGCTGCATTATCTAGCATGAACGCCAATGGTATTTACGGTTTCTCGGCCGGAGGCGTTGCTGGAGATGTGATCGGCCAAGCCATGTTGCCGTACTTTAATAAGCTCGGCACAACATTATTGCTGCTCTGCTTCGTCTGTGCCGGTTTTACCCTTCTCACGGGGATCAGTTGGTTGACCGTTGTTGATTTAACTGGGTATGCGACGATATGGCTATTTAAGGCGGTTAGGGACCTACCCAATAAGTTTAAGCCTGAACTAGGCGACACCGAAGACACAAGAGGGTTCTTGTCCGTTGTCGAGCGCTTTAAAGAGCGCCGTAATAAGGCACAATACCCAGAGGGCGAAGATGACGACGAAGGCTCATATGAAGAAGAGCCTTCGCCTCAACCACCGCTTACTAAGAAACAATCTAAAGTTGAGTTCGCGACAGCTAGGGTGGAGCCTCAGATCATTGAACCATCATTGGATATGAGCCAAGTTAAAGAGGTTGCCGCAGAGCCAAGCATCGAAGCGCCTTTGGTAAGTGACAACGCCGATGAAGTTGAGTCTATCGATTTTAATAGCGATGCTTCAACGACTGCCGTTAATACGGTTAAACGTAAAGAAGAGGAAAAAGCCAAAGTCGTCGATGGCATCGTGGTATTGCCAGGGCAAGACGTTGAGCAGGCACGTCCTCCAATGGCACCTTTACCTTGTATCTCATTGCTAGATGTGCCAAATCGAAAAGCGAACCCAATTAGCCAAGAAGAGCTTGAACAGATAGGTAAACTGGTCGAAGTGAAGTTAGCCGACTTTAATATTACCGCTAATGTTGTCGGTGTTTACCCAGGCCCTGTGGTCACCAGATTTGAACTAGAACTCGCTCCGGGGGTTAAAGCCTCAAAGATCACCAATTTATCTAAGGATTTAGCACGTTCTCTGTTAGCTGAAAATGTGCGAGTCGTCGAAGTGATCCCTGGTAAAGCGTATGTCGGTCTAGAGCTACCCAATAAATTCCGCGAAACAGTGTTTATGCGAGATGTGCTCGATTGCGAAGACTTCAGAGATAACCCATCACACCTTAGCATGGTGCTTGGTGCTGATATTGGCGGTAAGCCAGTCGTTGTAGACTTAGGCAAGATGCCGCACCTTTTGGTTGCCGGTACCACCGGCTCGGGTAAGTCTGTTGGTGTTAACGTGATGATCACCAGCTTACTTTATAAGTCCGGGCCAGACGACGTACGCTTTATCATGATCGACCCCAAAATGCTTGAGCTATCTGTGTATGAGGGGATCCCGCACCTTCTTTGTGAGGTGGTTACCGATATGAAGGAAGCGGCTAACTCGCTGCGTTGGTGCGTAGGTGAAATGGAACGTCGTTATAAGCTGATGTCGGCTTTAGGGGTTAGAAATCTAAAAGGCTATAACGCTAAGATAAAAGAAGCGAAAGAGGCGGGTGAGCCAGTCTTCGATCCGCTTTGGAAGGCGTCAGAAAGTATGGATTCTGAAGCTCCAGAGTTAGATAAGTTACCTTCTATTGTTGTCGTGGTTGACGAATTTGCCGATATGATGATGATTGTTGGTAAGAAAGTAGAAGAGTTGATCGCTCGTATTGCGCAAAAGGCACGTGCGGCAGGTATACACTTGATCTTAGCGACGCAAAGACCCTCAGTGGACGTTATCACTGGCTTGATTAAGGCTAACATTCCAACACGAATGGCATTTCAGGTATCGTCTCGAATTGACTCTAGAACCATTCTAGATCAACAAGGGGCTGAAACCTTACTGGGTATGGGTGATATGCTTTATCTTCCACCTGGAACGAGTGTGCCCGTACGTGTACATGGTGCTTTTATCGATGATCATGAAGTTCACAAGGTCGTTGCCGATTGGCATGCTCGTGGTAAACCACAATATATCGATGAGATTTTACAAGGCTCTGCCGAAGGTGAACAAGTCCTGTTACCGGGTGAAGCCAGTGATAGTGAAGAAGAGATGGATGCTTTGTATGATGAAGCGGTCGCCTTTGTGACACAAAGCCGCCGCGGCTCTATCTCGAGCGTACAACGTAAGTTCAAAATCGGCTATAACCGCGCCGCTCGTATTATCGAGCAGATGGAACTTCAAGGCGTCGTCAGTGCCCAAGGACATAATGGTAATCGAGAGGTGTTGGCACCGCCACCACCAAAAGATTACGTCTAGCATCATTAAAGAACACTAAAGATATTCTGCGTAAAGCCTCATCCGAGGCTTTACCTTGGAGAGAAAAATGAAAAAAATCTTCACCTTGGTAGCATTTAGTTTGCCGTTGTTAAGCCACTTTCCAGCATTTGCAGACGCATCCGAAGACTTAAAGTTAAAGCTAACGGATATCCACACATTAAAAGCCAACTTTAATCAAACTGTGACTGACATTAACGAGAAAGTTATTCAAACCGGTGAGGGCGTATTTGCACTGTCTCATCCCAATCAGTTTTACTGGCATTTAACTGCGCCAGATGAATCTTTAATCGTTGCCGATGGTACCGATGTATGGATCTATAACCCATTTGCTGAAGAAGTGTCAGTAATGGATATCAACCAGGCGATTAATGCATCTCCCATCGCGCTATTAGTGCATTCAGACGATGCGACTTGGGCAAAATATAATGTCGTTAATGAGGGAGAGTGTTTTAAGATTAGTCCTAAAGAACTCGACAGTGGCGTATCGAAAGTGGAAGTGTGCTTTGATCAGCAACAACTGACTAAAATGGTCTTGAAAGATCAGCAGGGGAATGTCAGTGACTTCACCCTGACGAATCAGAGTTCGATAGCTGAAAATGACAAGCAGCTTTTTAAATTTATTGTCCCCGATGATGTAGATATTGATGATCAGCGTTTAAACGCCCCTAATTAAGAGAAGTTTGTGTCTAGTTTTAGTTTTGATTTTGCTCCGGATTTTCGCCCTCTAGCCGCAAGAATGAGGCCGGAAACATTAGAGCAGTATATCGGTCAATCTCACTTGCTTGGGGAAGGGCAACCTTTACGCCAAGCGCTTGAGGCTGGACGTGCACACTCGATGATGTTTTGGGGGCCGCCAGGCACTGGCAAAACCACATTAGCTGAGTTAGTCGCCCGTTATGCTAATGCCCATGTAGAGCGTATTTCAGCGGTGACTTCCGGCGTAAAAGAGATCCGTAGTGCCATCGAACACGCTAAAAACGTGGCTCAATCACGTGGTCAGCGCACCTTGTTATTTGTCGATGAGGTCCACCGTTTCAACAAAAGCCAGCAAGACGCTTTTCTGCCATTTATCGAAGATGGTACCGTCATTTTTGTTGGTGCCACCACCGAAAACCCCTCTTTTGAGATAAATAATGCATTGCTATCTCGTGCTCGGGTTTATGTGATTAAACAATTAGAGCCACAAGAGATAGAGCAGATCGTCCAGCAGGCGCTGCAAGACGAAGAACGCGGCTTGGGCAAGCGAAAGCTTACTCTACCCGCAGAAGTTGCGTTAAAACTGGCGCAAACTTGTGACGGTGACGCCCGGAAGGCGTTAAACCTGATTGAGCTTATGAGCGACATGCTCAAAGATGGCGATGCCTTTACCGAGGAGATGATCGTTCAGGTTGCAGGTCAGCAGTTAGCTGGCTTTGATAAAAATGGCGATCAATATTACGACCTAATTTCGGCAGTACATAAGTCTATTCGCGGTTCGGCTCCCGACGCTGCACTTTATTGGTATTGTCGAATGCTTGAGGGAGGATGCGACCCGCTTTACGTAGCACGTCGATTGTTGGCTATCGCATCAGAAGACATAGGTAATGCGGATCCTATGGCAATGACTGTCGCCGTTAATGCTTGGGAGTGTT
The DNA here is from genome assembly GCF_022398325.1 of Shewanella sp. Isolate13. Lineage (GTDB taxonomy): Bacteria > Pseudomonadota > Gammaproteobacteria > Enterobacterales > Shewanellaceae > Shewanella. The sequence continues at coordinate 72,576 of NZ_JAKEVD010000023.1, read as the reverse complement.
TTCACCGAGTCGGCCCATCGGAGGGCGAGCGCGCGATAGCACAAGCCGTGTTGTATCTAGCTAGTGCCCCTAAAAGCAATGCAGTTTACACGGCATTTGCGAGAGCTCGGCAGCTTGCCAGAGAGACTGGACATGAGCCTGTACCTAAACACCTATGTAATGCACCGACTAAATTGATGCAAGAAATTGGTAACGGTGAAGGCTATCGTTACGCACATGATGAGCCCAATGCTTATGCATCTGGTGAAAAGTATATGCCACCATCTTTAACCGAACAGCAGTTTTATTATCCAACAGAACGTGGTTTTGAAAAGCGAATTAAAGATAAGCTGACTCAACTTCGGCAACTAGATGAACAAAGTAAGGTAAAAAGATATGAATAATGTTCTTTTTGTAGCCATAGGTGGCTCAATTGGGGCGGTTTTTCGCTATCTTATCTCATTATTGATGCTTCAGGTATTTGGTAGTGGATTTCCTTTTGGTACACTGGTCGTCAATATCTTAGGTTCGTTTTTAATGGGTGTTATTTTTGCACTCGGTCAAGTTAGCGAACTTAGCCCAGAGATTAAGGCGTTTATCGGGGTTGGCATGTTAGGAGCCCTGACCACGTTTTCTACTTTTTCCAATGAGACTTTGCTGTTGATACAACAGGGCCATTTGGTTAAAGCCGTATTGAATGTTGTTGTTAACGTCGGCGTATGTATTTTCGTCGTTTATCTAGGACAGCAATTGGTGTTTTCTCGTTTTTAACTATTAAGATAAAAAAATATGTTAGATCCAAAATTTTTACGCAGTGAATTAGAAGTGACCGCTGAGCGTCTTGCGACTCGTGGATTTATTTTAGATGTTGAGCGTTTAAGCAAGCTTGAAGAAACCCGCAAATCGTTACAAGTTGCGACCGAAGAACTACAAGCATCACGCAACGCCATCTCTAAGTCGATTGGTCAAGCGAAAGCAAAAGGCGAAGATGTTGCTCCTATTATGGCTCAAGTGGGCTCATTAGGCGCAGAGCTTGATGCGAAGAAAGCTGAACTTGCTGGGCTGTTAGAAGAATTAAACGCAATCGCAATGAGCGTACCTAACTTACCAGATGAGTCTGTACCAGCGGGTGCGGATGAGTCTGAAAATGTTGAAGTTCGTCGTTGGGGTACACCAAAAGAGTTCGACTTCGAAGTTAAAGATCATGTTGAACTTGGCGAAAACGTAAACGGTTTAGACTTTAAAAATGCCGTGAAGATCACAGGCTCACGCTTTATCGTGATGAAAGGTCAGATCGCTCGTATGCACCGCGCTCTTACGCAGTTCATGTTAGATCTACACACGACTGAGCACGGGTACACCGAAGCCTACGTACCATTATTGGTTAACGAAGACAGTTTACTCGGTACGGGTCAGCTACCTAAGTTTGGTGAAGACCTATTCCATACTAAGCCGGCAACAGAAGAAGGTCAGGGACTAAGCCTTATCCCTACCGCCGAAGTGCCGCTAACTAATCTCGTTCGCGATAGCATCGTCGATGAAGAAGAGCTACCAATTAAACTAACGGCGCATACGCCTTGTTTCAGAAGTGAAGCAGGTTCGTATGGCCGTGATACCCGTGGTTTGATCCGCCAGCATCAGTTTGACAAAGTTGAAATGGTTCAGCTTGTTAAACCTGAAGATTCAATGCAGGCTTTAGAAGAGCTAACCGGGCATGCGGAAACCGTACTACAGAAGCTAGGTTTACCATACCGTACCGTTGTTTTATGTACCGGTGATATGGGCTTTGGTTCGGCAAAAACATTTGACATCGAAGTGTGGCTACCAGCGCAAAATACTTACCGCGAGATCTCATCTTGCAGTAACATGCAAGACTTCCAAGCGCGTCGTATGCAAGCTCGTTATAAGGGTAAGGCAGATAAGAAGCCAAGCTTGTTGCATACCCTAAACGGCTCGGGTCTTGCTGTAGGTCGTACCTTAGTCGCTGTTATCGAAAACTACCAGAATGCCGATGGTTCTATCACGGTTCCAGAAGCACTACGTGGTTACATGGGCGGTCTAGAGAAAATCGGATAAGCGATTTTTAGCCTGCCAAAAAAGCCTTCACTTTTGTGAAGGCTTTTTTATTTCATAAAGAGCAAAAAAACAATCAGTTTATAGATTATATAATTGTGAATATTGGCCGATGATATTGTCGAATATTTATATTTTTCAGTATGAAATTGATAAAAGAATCGCTGAGCCTCAAAATTTACTAATAGTCGTAAATCTCTCTTTCTCAGAAATAGCTTCAATGTTATAAATACACTCGAAAACCCTACACTTCTAATATTTAGGAAAGCCACAATGATATTTTCCCAGGTTGAACTGGCCCCTGCAGATCCAATTTTAGGCTTAACAGATGCATTTAAAGCTGATGTTCGCGAAAACAAAGTGAACTTGGGCGTAGGCATATATAAAGACGAGTCAGGCCAGACACCTATTCTTAAGTCTGTAAAATTTGCAGAAGAGAAATTATTAGCCAGCGAAAGCAGTAAGAGCTACCTAGGTATGGAAGGCGTCCAAGCATACAACCGCGCCGTACAGACTCTACTGTTTGGCAGTGAGCACACAGTTGTTTCTGAGCAGCGAGCTTTGACGGCTCAGGCGCCAGGCGGAACAGGTTCTCTTAGAGTCGCGGCAGAATTCCTAGTTCGTCATACGAGTTCAAAGAAAATTTGGATCAGTAACCCTACATGGGCGAACCATAATAATATTTTCAGCACAGCGGGATTAGAGATTGCGGAGTACCGTTATTACAAGGCAGAGACTCATGGCTTAGACTTCGATGCAATGATTGCTGATCTGCAAATGGCGGAAGAGGGCGATCTTGTCTTGCTTCATGGCTGCTGTCATAACCCGACCGGTATTGATTTAGACAATGCGCAATGGCAACAAGTAGCCGATCTTTGCCTAGCTAAATCGTTAGTGCCCCTGTTTGACTTTGCCTATCAAGGCTTCGGGGCAGGTGTTGAAGAAGATGCGCAAGGCCTACGTATTGTTGCTAATACGGTACCTGAACTGATTGTTGCTAACTCATTTTCTAAAAACTTTGGCCTATATAACGAGCGTATCGGCGCCGTCACAGTTGTAGCGGCTAACGGCGAAGAAGCGGTCAATGCATTTAGCCAGATAAAGAGCACCATTCGGGCTTCTTACTCGAACCCGCCTGCACATGGCGCATTAATCGTAAGCACCATTCTAGAAGATGAAGCGCTAAAGCAGCTTTGGCATGAAGAGTTACAAGAGATGCGTGAGCGTATTGCCGAAATGCGTACCCTGTTTGTCGAGTCACTCAAAGCTGCGGGGGTTGAGCAAGATTTCGAATTTATCTCTCGCCAGAATGGTATGTTTAGCTTCTCGGGTCTAACTAAAGAGCAGGTGAACCGTCTAAGAGATGAGTTTGCAGTCTATATCGTAGGTTCTGGCCGCATCAGCGTTGCTGGCATGACCAAGTCAAATATGCCTGTGATCTGTAACGCCATTGCGAAAGTGCTTTAATCGGTTAAGAAAAGCACGCATAGCGCAATAATAAAAAAGGACCTTAAGGTCCTTTTTTATTGAGTTAATTTAACTACAGCTGCGCTACGCAGTGCTTTTCGCTCACCATAATGGATAGTGCATCGGCGAGTGCTTGTTTATCATGTAGCCCGATATGGTGAGAGCTGCGAAGCGGATAATAACTGATATTTCCCTCGACGTAACTCGTGTCTGCGTGGCAAAGAATTTTATCGATAATTTTTAAGCCCAATACCTGATGGCACCAATTAATTTTATTATTCATGCTGCAATTGGCAATAGGAGAGGGTTCCTTTGTCAGGTTATCGATAAGGATCACTTCGGCTTTCGACTGAGCCAAAGCACTGGCTATTTTAGGTAGCAAAAGAGGCGGCATGACGCTGGTTAAGAAGCTACCTGGGCCTAAGATGATCAGTTCGGCGTCTCGGATTGCTTCACATGCTTCACAAGTCGCCTGTACTTGCGGATCGAGTGATAAAGCAATTGGCGTATCTTGCATCTTATCGACATCGGTTTCGCCGAAAACGCTTTCGCCGCTTGCTTGCAATGCAACTAGGTGCGTAGGCTCTTCCGACATTGGGATAAGGCGGGTATCGATATTGAGGAAGTTGCGTACCAAGTTAACCGCGTCAAGAGGGCGAACGCAAAGTTCATCCAGTGCCATTAACATTAAGTTACCAAGGTTGTGGCCAGTAAGTTCACTGTCACCGCCGAAACGATACTCAAACATTAATGAGCCAACGGAAGGACGTTTTGCTAACTGAGTTAAGCAGTTTCGTAAATCCCCCCAGGCGATGCACTCTTTCTCAGCTCTTAAACGGCCGGTGGAGCCGCCATTATCTGTGGTTGCGACAATGCCCGTCAGCTTAGGGCCTAAAAAAGAAAGCGCGGAAAGCACTCGGCCTAATCCATGCCCGCCACCTATGGCTACCACATGGTTATATTGATTAAGGCTATTATGTTTCATTGAGGGTCTCCTTCCTGAATACCCGGCACCGATATATAAAAGAAGCGGACATTATACCTAGATAATCAAAAATTTTCGCGATGTATTCTCAGTTAAAGCTAGCTTATAATAGCCAAAACCGAGTTAAACAAGAGACTGATAAAGGATAATGAGTGAAAACAGGTAAAGTAGGGCTGTTTACCATCGCCTTAGGTATGGTGCTTGGGCTATTGTTGGTCATGAGATTGGTATTTATTCCCAGCAGTGAGCAGCAACCCCAGACACTGGGTAAAGCCATCGTCAACGAAGAGATCGCCAATGTTGTGCCTGATTTCGCAGCAATTAAGGATGTTAGCGAAAAGAAGCGTGCATTTTTTGATTTTTTAAGACCGTCAATTAAGCACCAGAATGCCATTATTCAGGGTGAGAGAGACTTTCTTATTGAGACTAAGAAGCAGATCATTAATGGCAAAGCGCTTACCGAAGCCGACGAGTTTAGATTACAGCAAATATCTGAAAAATATCAGTACACATTACGAAGCCTAACCCTTAGTAATCTTGATACCCTATTGGTTCGAGTCGATATTATTCCAGAGCAGATGGTGTTAATTCAAGCCGCTAATGAAACGGGTTGGGGCAGCTCTCGATTTGCAAAAGAGGGGCTTAACTTTTTCGGCCAGTGGTGTTTTCGAAAAGGTTGTGGTCTAGTGCCTCAATCGAGAACCGAAGGCTTATCTCACGAGGTCGCACTATTTAAAACTGTCGAAGATTCGGTAGCTTCGTACATGCGTAACCTTAATTCCAATGCCGCTTACACATTACTGAGATCGATTCGAGCCGATCTGCGGGCGCAGAATAAGACACCTCAAGCTCAAGACCTTGTTTATGGCTTGATCAACTATTCAGAACGTCAGGAAGCTTATATCGATGAGCTACTTGAAATGTTACGCCAAAACCAACGATTTTTAGTGGATAATAATGAAAAAACAACTGCTGCTTAGCTGTATCTTATTAGGAGTTTCGACAGTGGGTCAGGCTCAGCCGATCTCACTTGAGTATCAAAGCTTTTATCAACGCCTCAAGCAGGTAAATAAAGGTAACTACCAGTTAGTGGAGCTGGCATTCTCTGTCTCTAAGGCTAATGGATGCAAGGTCAAAAGTGGCACGATTACGACCGAAAACGATACCTTTCCGTTAACCATAACAAAAGACCAACGGTTATTTTTACCCTTTGATAGTCAACTAAAGTCTGATCGAGCCTTAATTAACTTAGATGTTGAAGGCAATGCGCAAACCTGCGCCATTGCAATGCAGGTTAGAGCAAAAAATACCAAGAAAAGCTATGACAAGGCCGAGCTCAAGCAGCTAGAGCAAGAGATGAATGCATTGCTCAGCCGTATGCAAGGTTTTCCAATGCGTTACTTTGCAGATGATATTGCTGGGTTAAACCTCGAGTTTTCTCAAGATGCGACCCTTACTATTGATGGCAAGGTGATCCCTGTATCGGGTACGTACAGATTGGGCAGTGAACAGATAGATAAGCTCGAGACACTGACCTCAAGCATTAAGCCTAACGTCATAAGTCCTTGGACGGTAAAATAGCGTTAAGCTAAGTGATTGCCACAAAAAAGCCCTGTTAATCAGGGCTTTTTTACGTCTAGCAATTTTACACTCTAGAGATAGTCTGCCAATTTACTCTGGCGTATAAGTGCTGACAACGTCGATTCGAGCCGCCTTATCCAGATTGATATGGCCATTATTCGCCACATCTACAAAATCAAATGCAGGAAGATCAGACTCAGCCACATCGCCTCTCAACGGCGCATCGGGATCGCGTTTTAGCGATAAAAAGTCAAACTGCTCTCTATCCACACCTTGCGATGGCGCGGTATTTTGCATAGCGGTAAAGATAGTTTCGATACGACCAGGGTGCTGCTTATCCCACTGTACTAGCATGTCTTTGACTGCGGCACGCTTTAAGTTTTCTTGTGAACCACAAAGATTACAAGGAATGATTGGGAAATCTTTAAGCTTAGCGTATTCGGCAATATCTTTTTCGCGACAATAAGCCAGCGGGCGGATCACCATATTTGCCCCATCGTCAGATAACAACTTCGGCGGCATGGCTTTCATCTTACCTGCAAAGAACATGTTAAGGAACATGGTCTCGATAATGTCGTCTCTATGGTGACCTAGTGCGATTTTAGTCGCGCCGATCTTCTGTGCGAAGCCGTATAGGGTTCCTCGGCGCAGGCGCGAACAAAGCGAACAGGTGGTCTTGCCTTCAGGAATCTTCTCTTTAACGATAGAGTAAGTATCTTTTTCGAGGATATGGTATGCCACGCCCAATGTATCGAGGTAGGCAGGTAAAATATCTTCTGGAAAACCTGGCTGCTTTTGGTCCAGATTTACGGCAACGATTTCAAATTTAATAGGTGCGCGTTGCTGAAGGTTCAACAAGATATCAAGCATGGCATAGCTATCTTTACCACCGGAGAGGCAACACATAACGCGGTCACCATCTTCAATCATGTTGTAGTCACCAATAGCTCGGCCAACTTCAGCGCGTAGTCGCTTCTGTAGTTTTGCCATGCGGGTAACTTGTTTTGGGGTTAATTCTTCGGACATAAAAAAACGCGCCTAGTACACAAATGTTCAGGGCGCGTATTATTCCAGCTAAATGGCTTGGGGTAAAGCTTAGATAGCGGTTATAGCTCTTCTAAAGGCGATTTATAGCCATCGGGCTTAATTGCTAATAGGTCGCAGTTAATGCTGTCGATGACATGTTCGGCTGTATTACCGATCAAGGCCGCCGAAAGGCCTGTTCGGCCGACGGTTCCAAGTACCACTAACTCAGCATCTAGTTCCGTTGCAAGATCGGGGATAACATCTTCTGGTAGGCCTTCTTTTACATGGCAGAAGTCTGGAGAGATCCCGTATGCGTTAGCAAGATAGCAAATTCGCTCTTCGTGTTGCAGCCTAATCGTTTCGCTATAGGTGTGAGCATCGAAATCTGGCAGCTCGATTGCTAAGTTAACGGGGGTGCCCGGGTAACCGTTGACGAGGTGAACCTGAGCATTAAATTGACTCGCTAACTTCTTAGCATGGGAAATAATCTTGCCATTAAGCGTTGCGTTCGCATCATCGTCTGCACTGACATTGACGGCACAAACAATTTTACCTGCGACTGGCCATTCATCTGCTTTAACCAGAAGTACAGGAACGGGCGCCTTACGCATCAAGTGCCAGTCGGTCGGGGTAAAGATCACTGACTTAAGCTTGTCATGCTCGTGCGTACCCTTGACGATAATATCGTAATTACCTTCAATGGCTTGTTTAATGATGCTTTCGAAAGGGCGGTTATGCCAGATGACTTCGGTCGTGATCTTGACGCCATCTTTGCAGTAGGGTTTTATGATATCTTCAATCCAGGCCTTACGCTGATTAACAACGCCTTCACGCATTGCTTCTCTCTCATGACCAGACAGAATAGAGGTCATCTCGTAAGAGAAATCAAAAATGGATAAAAATACCGTAATCTCGGCTTGGTTGTCAGAGGCGAGTTCAACGGCTCTGGCAAGAGCCGCCTGCTTGTCTGTCGTTGGGTCGATAACCACAAGGAGTTTCTGATAGTCCATCATTACTGTTTCCTCATCTAATATCGTCTAGTTTCATCTTGCATGATTGCGATGAATTTATATTGTTTTAGATCAAGCGGATTGCCAAATACTTCCTATCGCGCAATATTACTGTTCCCAGATAGCTCGCTTAATGCATCTATATCCAATATGGTGATGTACTTTCCTTTAACTTCAATCAGTTCTGACTTTTGGAAACGGCCCAGCAAACGGCTGATAGTCTCTACCGTCAAACCAAGGTAATTGCCGATATCACCACGGGTCATGGTTAATCTAAATTCTCTAGGTGAAAAACCGCGGCTACCGAAGCGCTTAGCTAGGTTACTGATAAATGCAGCCAGTCTCTCTTCTGCATTCTTCTTGCTGAGTAGCAAAATCATCTCTTGATCGCTTTGAATTTCATTACTCATTAAGCGCATGACCTGCTGTCTCAGTTTTGGCATCTTTCCGGTGAGTTCGTCCAGAGTAGTGAAGGGGATTTCACATACCATAGAGGTTTCTAATGCCTGAGCAAAACTTTGGTGAAATTGTGAGTGAATACCATCAAAACCTATCACATCACCTGCTAAATGAAAGCCTGTGATCTGCTCATCACCTTGCTCGGTGATGGTGTAACTCTTAATTGTCCCTGAGCGAATTGCGAATAATGATTTTAGCGGGTCACCAGATTTGAAAATGGGTTCACCTTTTTGGATCGGCTTTTTACGTTCGATGATTTCATCAAGCTGGTCTAACTCGTTAGAGTTAAGCGTGAACGGAATACAAAGCGTACCCATGCTGCAATCATGACAATGAATCGCACATCCTGACGCCATTTGACGGCGGTTCTTATTGTTATCAGCTGACATTGTCTCTCTCAATTTTGACTGTTCACCTACTATGTTAAACTAATTTGATATTGGGAGCTAGCTAAGCTGGTTAATCGCCACATACAAGGTCTGTATTCCGAATGCCACTAAGGCAATACCGCTTATTATTCGCACCGCCTTTTTTTGCACCCAGCGACTAAAAGCGCTCGCTGCGATCCCCGCACTTAACAGTGCAGGAAGCGTACCCAAGCCGAAACAAAACATGATTAGGCCACCATCGATGGCGTTACCCGCTGCAACGCTCCAGGTTAGCATGCTATAAACCAAACCACATGGGAGCCAGCCCCAAAGCGCTCCAGCAATGAAGGCGTGGCGGCGGTTCTTAATCGGAATAAATTTATTGGCGACAGGCGCTATGTATTGCCACAACCATTTGCCCACACGTTCAATTTGTACCACTCCTGCCCACAATTGTGCGATATAAAGGCCAGTAATGATCATCATAATGCCGGCAAAAGCACGTAAAACAAGAAGGTAAGTATCGGCATCGAACAATAATCCAAGGGCACTGGTACTGCCGCCGATGAGGGCTCCAGCTAGGGTGTAACTGATAATGCGGCCGCTGTTGTAGCTTAGTAGGTAACCGAGCTGGGACATCAGCACATTGCCCGCAGTCTGCTTAGGTAAATTAGCCGATAGCGCACCAACGAGGCCGCCACACATACCAATACAGTGGCCAGCCCCCATCAAGCCGACCAATAACGCTCCAATCAAGCTGTAATCATTCACGCTCTAGGCTCACAGGCTTTTCGCCGTCATGTTTATCAATGTTTTGTGTTGTCGTCTTACTATTCTGGTCATCGTCTTCAAAAAGAATCGATACACTCTGCTTTTCTAAATCATCAAATTGATCAGATTTTACCGCCCAAAAAAACACGGCAACCGCTACTGCAACAAACAGCATGGCGATTGGAATTAAGACATAGATAATACTCATAAACGCACCTTAAGAAGTCTTAGGCTATTGCTAACAACAATGAGTGAACTCGCTGACATGCCTAGTGCAGCGATATAGGGAGCAACGTGGCCTGTAACGGCCAATGGAATTATAAACAGGTTATATCCCAGCGCCCAGAATAAATTCTGCTTGATGATCCGCCCAGTGGACTTGGCAACCTTTACCGCATCGGCGAAACGAGAGAGGTTATCGCCGAGCAAGATAATATCGGCGCTATTCTTTGAAATGGCGGCGCCACTTCCCATCGCGATGGATAAATTGGCTCCGGCTAAAACGGGCGCATCGTTGATACCGTCACCGAACATGGCGACCTGACCCTGTTGCTGAAACTTATCAATTAATGCGAGTTTATCTTTAGGTGAAAGCCCCTTATGGACATCATCAATACCAAGGCGCTGTCCGAGGGCGGCAACTTGGGTGGAATTATCGCCACTGGCAATACTGATTTTGCACCCCATCGCCTTTAGCTGGCTTACGGCTTGACTGGTTTCGGGGCGCACTTCATCATTGAGGGTTATTTTAGCCAGCAAACGCTCCCCTTGACTGAACCAAACAATTGTTGAGGCTTCATCAATCGATGTGCCATTAACAAATTGCTGACTACCGACTTTAAATACTTGTCCATTAATAGTGCCGCATAGGCCATTGCCGACAACGCTCTGCCTATTGCTGACCGAGAGTTCACCACTGAAATAGGGGGCGAAGGCTTTTGCAATAGGGTGTAAAGAGCCAGATTCGAGTGCAGCAATGTGAGCAAGTACCTTGTCTTTTGACCAATCAGCCGTCAGTTCTACATCACTAATAGACAATGAGCCTAAGGTGAGGGTGCCGGTTTTATCGAATACCACATGTTGAATTTTCGGTAGCTTTTCAAAAATACCAGAACGTCTGGTGATAATTCCGAGGCGTGTCATGATTGCCGTACCACAGGTCACAGCTGTTGGCGTCGCTAATGCTAAGGCACAAGGGCAGGTCGCGACCAAGACTGATAGGGTGACCCAGAACGCATCTTCGGGTGAGTAGAAATACCAAAACAGATAGGTCAATGCTGCAATCAACAAAATGATGGCAGTGAAGTAATTTGAAAATCTGTCCGCATACAGCGCTACCTTGGGCTTATTATTTGAGGCGATCTCTTGCAAGCGAATGATCTCTGCAACCAGTTGATCTTGGCCTAATGCAGTAACCTCGACCAAAACGGGTTGTTCAATATTGATCGTACCGGCAAACACTTCTGACTGTAACGCCTTTTGTAATGGCATCTGCTCACCGGTTAACATCGCTTCGTTAACGGCTGATTCGCCTTCGACGATAACGCCATCGGCGGCAATAACATCACCTGGTTTAACCAAAATAATATCGCCAATAACCAGACGCTTGGCAGGGATCTCGTCAAATCCTTGATCTGTCTTTAACTGGGCGGTTAACGGTACCAATTTATGTAGATTGCTGGAACTAACGGACGCCTTTTGACGCGCATTTTGCTCGAAGAAGCGACCTAGCAAAAGGAAGAAGGTAAACATGGAAACCGACTCGAAATACACTTCTCCGGTACCGTTGACAGTTTCGATGCAGCTGGCGATATAGGCACCGCAAATTGCGATACTCACCGACACATCCATATTGACTCTACCCATAAGTAGTGAGCGCACCGCACTAAAGTAGAATGGCTGAGCCGAATAAAACACCACAGGCGCGGCAAACAGCATACTCACCCAGCGAAAATAATCACGGTACTCGGTGTCGAGATCGGTAAAGTAACCAGAATAGAGGGCGAGGGCAAACATCATCACCTGCATGGTAGCAAAGCCTGCTAGACCCAGTCGTAGTAAAAACTTGCGTCCGTCTCCTTTACTCTTAATCTCTTGTTCATCGACTTGAAAAGGCGCTGCTTGATAGCCAATCTGACTGATTTGATTAAGAATTTTACTGAGCTTTATCTGGCTCGCATCCCAAGAGATCAGTGCTCGTTGCGTGGTAGAGTTGACCTGAACACTCGCGACACCTTGAAGTTTACTAATTTTATGCTCAATCAACCAAGCACAGGCCGCACAGGTAATGCCGTCTACTGTTAACGACACTTCATTAAGCTCGTCTCTGTGTTGGATAAAGTCCTGCTGCACTTCGGGCAGATCGTAAGCGCTGAAGTTAGACAGCTCTTCAGGCACTAAGGCTGTCTGTTTGCTGCCAGGCTCGGTACGAAAACGATAATAGTTAGTCAGTCCCGCATCAATAATCGCTTGCGATACCGCTTGGCAACCAGGGCAGCACATCTGCTGCTCAACATCATTGATACGGGTAATGAATTGCGAACCTGTCAATACAGGTTCGTTACAGTGAAAACAGCTCGGTTGACTCATACGGTAAGTTTCTTACTCTTATATTTCTGATAGCTTATTAGCGTCAATGGCGAAGAGGCTTAGGGATCAGTTTAACCAGTACTGTTGATCATCGACTAAAGTGACACGCTGTTGAATACGCCAGCTTTGATCAAAACCTTCGATACGTACTTCCCATGGGCCTTCAATGGCTTGAGTTAAATCGATGCGGTAAATACCGTTTGCATCGGCAGTCACTATTTGAGAAAAATCACGCTCTTCTAAAGTCGGGTGGAAGAAGCTAACACTCAATGCCGCAAGGTATTTTTCACCACCTTGCTGTGAGATCTCGACATACTCGTCATCAAACTCTAGCAGGTAATTCATACCGAGCTGTTTAGCTTGCTTAATCTTGCGAAGGTCAATATTGATGCCTTTACCTTCTTTGTAATAATCTTCAGTGACCAGCGAATCTTTAGTATCTATTGCTATCATCAATAAATTGATACTCGCGAGCACAGCACATAGCGGTAATCCAATGAGAAACCAAGGCCAGAACTGCTTATACCAGGCTTGTGGAGTAGACATTTTTATCACCTATAATTATTAGAATAGTTGTTAGAAACTTGGGAAAAAAGAACAGTTATTTTACCTTTAAAACTGTGATTTAGCACTTAAAAAAAAGGCCTCGTTGGTACGAGGCCTTAATATTACACTCAGTGTTAACTGGGTGTGATTACTTGTCAGACAAACTGTAAACGTAAGCTGTAATTACGTGAACTTTTTCTTCACCTAATACATCTTTCCATGCTGGCATCACACCAGTACGACCGTTCTTGATTGACTGCTCGATAGCACCACGGCTACCACCATATACCCAAGCGTTGTCGGTTAGGTTAGGAGCGCCCATGAACTTGTTGCCGGTGCCATCCATACCATGACAGGCGAAACAGCCTTTCATGAATGAACCTTGGCCTTGAGCGGCAAGTGCTTCATCATGATCACGACCAGATAGCTTAACGACATATTCAGTTAGCCCCTTAAGTTCACTGTCTTCAATCGGTAAACCACCTTTTGGCGGCATCATACCGTGACGACCGTCCATAATAGAGGTCTTAATCGTTTCAAGTTCACCACCGTATAACCAAGCATCGTCGGTTAGGTTAGGGAAGCCTTTGCTACCACGGGCATCACTACCATGACACATGGCACAGTTTTGTAAGAATAGACGTCCACCCACTTTAAGGGCTTCTTCATTCTTAACTAACTCTTCCAATGGCGTGTCGGCGTAGGCCTTGAAGATAGGACCAAACTTTTCGTCTGCGTGCTTTACTTCTTGGTCATACTGAACCCAGCGGCCTTCATTTTGAGCGTCAACAACTGCTTGTTTAGACTCTTCAATGGTGCGCACACTTTGGTTAGAACTTGTCCAGCCTAAAAAGCCTTTAAAGCTACCAAGACCTGGGTAAAGTGCAAGATAGATGACACTGAATATGATGGTGATATAGAACATATAACTCCACCACTTTGGTAGTGGGTTGTTCAGTTCTTCAATTCCATCGAAGCTGTGACCCATCGATTTGCCTTCTTCTACGCCCGTGTCGTTCTTAGAACATGCACGTAGTAGAACAACGCAACCAATGATTACCACAACCGTGAGTACGATAATCCATATACTCCAGAAGTTACTCATCACTTTTGTTCTCCTGAGTCCTTCGAAACCGAGTTTTGCTCATCGTCAGAGAAAACCAGGTTAGCTGCATCGTCAAATTGTTGCTTACGACGAGAGCTATATGCCCAGGCAAAGATACCGATGAAGGTCACCATTACAACGATAGTAATAATTCCACGTAATGTGCCGTAATCCATATTTTGCCTCCTTATTTAAGCGCGTGGCCCAGTGACTGCAAATATGCAACCAATGCATCCAGCTCTGTCTTACCCTTAACGGCATCTTTAGCGCCATCAATTTCTTCAGCGGTATACAGCTCATGAGTTGGGTGAAGGTTTTGCAGGATCTGCATCTTCTGGCCAGTAAGATCACCCGTTAGAATGTTCTCAGCTAACCAAGGGTATGCAGGCATATTTGATTGAGGTACCACAGCACGAGGGTCAATTAGGTGAACCTCATGCCACTTGTCACTGTAACGACCGCCAACGCGGGCAAGGTCAGGACCGGTACGCTTAGAACCCCACTGGAATGGATGATCCCAAACTGACTCACCAGCTACCGAGTAGTGGCCATAACGCTCAGTTTCAGCACGCAAAGGACGGATCATCTGGCTGTGACAGCCATAACAGCCCTCACGAATATAGATATCACGACCCTCTATCTGCATTGCCGTATAAGGAATTTGACCTTCTAGCGGTTCAGTAGTGTCTTCCTGGAACAGTAGGGGAGTTATCTCGACCAAGCTACCAAAGCTGATGGCGATAACAGTGAAGATCCCTAATAGACCGATGTTTTTCTCAACTATCTCATGATTAAATTTCATCGTATCTACTCCTTAAGCTGCTTTTGCTTCAGCAATTGCTGGCAAAGAATCTTTAGGGGCCTTAACAGTACGGAATACGTTGTATGCCATTAAGAACATACCTGCAAGGAAGAATACACCACCTAGGAATCGTACAAAGTAGAACGGGTATGACGCTTCTAAGCTTTCAACAAAGCTATAAGTCAATGTACCGTCAGAGTTAACTGCACGCCACATAAGACCCTGCATAACACCAGAGATCCACATTGAAACGATATAAAGAACAGTACCGATTGTTGCTAACCAGAAGTGAACGTTAATTAGGTTTGTGCTGTACATACGGCCGTGGCCGAATAGAACTGGGATCAAGTGGTAAAGCGAACCGATTGAAACCATAGCAACCCAGCCCAATGCACCTGAGTGAACGTGTCCAACAGTCCAGTCAGTGTAGTGAGACAGTGCGTTAACCGTCTTGATTGCCATCATTGGGCCTTCGAAGGTAGACATACCGTAGAAAGATAATGAAACAACGAGGAAACGCAAAATTGGGTCTGTACGTAGTTTATGCCATGCACCAGATAGGGTCATGATACCGTTAATCATACCACCCCAAGACGGAGCGAATAGGATTAGAGACATCACCATACCAAGCGACTGAGTCCAGTCTGGAAGTGCTGTGTAGTGTAGGTGGTGAGGACCAGCCCAGATATACAAAGCAACTAAAGCCCAGAAGTGAACAATAGATAGACGGTACGAGTAAACTGGACGGCCTGCTTGCTTAGGTACGAAGTAATACATCATACCTAAGAAACCTGCAGTAAGCAGGAAGCCTACGGCGTTATGACCATACCACCACTGGACCATAGCATCGACTGCACCACTATAGAGTGAGTACGACTTAGTCATAGTCAACGGTACAGCCATAGAGTTAACTATGTGAAGTACGGCAACCGTGATGATAAACGCGCCAAAGAACCAGTTAGCCACATAGATATGTGACGTTGCTCGTTTCATGATAGTGCCGAAGAAAACCACAGCATAGGAGACCCATACAATGGTAATGGCGATATCGATTGGCCATTCTAGCTCAGCGTATTCCTTACCACTGGTGATACCAAGCGGTAAACTGATTGCGGCTGATAGAATGATGGCTTGCCAACCCCAGAACGTAAATGCGGCTAACTTCGGCGCAAATAGTCGAGTTTGACAGGTGCGTTGAACGATATAATAGGATGTGGCGAAAAGGGCTGAGGTACCAAACGCGAAAATCACGGCGTTCGTATGTAGTGGTCTAAGACGACTATACGTTAACCATGAAGTTTCAAAGTTTAGCTGCGGCCAGATTAACTGCGCTGCAATTAGTACACCTACTGACATCCCAACAATTCCCCATAACACGGTAGTTAGAGCGAATTGACGGACGATGGTGTAGTTGTAATCAGCGCCTTGAGGCTGGGAATGGTTCATCATATTGCTTCCACTGCTTATTACTTATACTTATTATTGTGTAGAGTAAAACTCTACCCGTTTATATGACGACAAATCATGTCTCCTATCGGAAACTAGGCTTCTGTGTCAATGTGTAACCTTACATTTCATGATGTAACGCAAGGCATGGCCATGATACTTGAGCTATATCAAAAAAGATAGGAATTAAGCCCCCTGATAAGTTGATCTAGATCAAAGTACTCAATAGAATGTTAACACTTCTAATCAAAAGGTTAATTAACGTGCAAGTCGCTCACAAATCAGCAGTATTAAGCCTTGCGTACAGCATAATATTGGGGACATTCGTACTAGGTTGCGAGCCTAGTCAACAAGAGCCGCAAGCCTCTAGAGCCGTGGATCCGAGCCTTTGTAATTTCAAGTCTGGTCCTTGTACCCAAAGTGTAGCCGATGTAGACATCCAGTTAACTGTTACCCCATGGCAAACCCCCAGTGAGCGGCCATTACAGCTTTCAATCGAAACTTCTCAGCCGCTGAGTAATATAAAGGTTAAAGTTCAGGGTAGAGATATGTTTATGGGCATTATTCCGGTAAAACTCACCCAAATAGACCAAAACAACCATAAGGGAACCTTAATATACGGTTCATGCAGTAGCAATTATATGGTTTGGAGCGCCGTTGTTAGCTATGAACTCGATGGCATCGAACACTTTACCAACTTCGACTTCTTAGCCGATAACCCAGGATAAGCGATAGGGATAGATCTGATTGCGAGCCAGTGAAGTAGTCCGATATTCCTGCAAACGCACCCAAATGACTCGACAATGCAATTGATAATCATTAACATCAAGATGTGTTGTTAAAATTAGCTAAGTGACAAATACAACGTTGTAGATAGCTTAGCAATTGATAGGGTCATTATTGATAGGTGGAAGGGATTATGAGTGGCAACAAGCAATTAAATATTCGAATTTCAGAACAGAAAATAGCTCAACTGATTTCGCAAGGCTTACTTTGTGCCGCAGACTTTAACTGTTTAGACTCCGAGACTAAGCAAGCGGTATGGCAACTGTGCCTTTGGAGCTGTCAGAAACGCATTCATTGTGACAAACAGTGCCAACAAGAGTGCCAAAGCCTATACCCAAAACACTGCCAAAACCAAAACCAAAACCAACAGACAGTTAAAGAGGCAATATTGGTTATTAATCGGTAAAACAATCCCATAAGGTTAATTAACGATATCGCTTTTTAACCTTACTGATTAGTATAGCCATATCGACCTTAATACTTATCTTTCTATGCAGTTACCTCAGGTTATCCCACTTTTCGATTCCATCGATTTTATTCAAATTGGCAACCCATTAGTCAATCAGCATATTACTCAGCTGAGTCTAGGCGAACTCGATGAGGCTGGCCTCGTGTTTGAGCTCGCGACAGACTGGCTGTTTGAACAGAAATACAATGAGAATAACTACAAGGCTTACCGCAGTGAGCTAACCACGTTTCTGCATTGGTGTTTTGATGTAATCAAACTCAATGTCAGCGCCATAGGACGCCGAGAAGTCGGCTTATATATTGAGTACTGTAAAAATCCGCCAACTGAGCTTATCGGTTATTTCAATGTAGCCCAATTTAAGCAAGACAAAGCGAGTGGTGAGCGTACACCCAATCCGAGCTGGCTGCCGTTTCGAGGCAAGAAAGTCGACGGGCAAATTCTGCCTTATGTTCTTAGTGATAGTGCGCTTAAGACCAAAGTCGCGATCTTGTCGAGCTTTTATAGTTACTTGATGGGGGAGGATTACTGCGAAAAAAATCCGGCGCAGATGTGGCTTAATAAGAGCCGATTCTCTTCAAAGCAAAAATACCGACTCAACACTGATGATGACAATCAATTAGCATTCACCGAGTTACAGTGGTCTTACATCATGTCAACGGTAGAGAAGCTCGCCAAAGCCCAGCCAGAATTGCACCAGCGTAGCTTGTTTCTAATTAAGCTTATCTATTCTTGTTACTTGCGAGTATCTGAAGTGTCAGCTAGGGCAGGTTACTCACCAGTGATGAGCCAGTTTAAGCAAAACCGACAGACTGGGATTTGGAGTTTTCATATTCCAAAGAGTAAAGGTGGCAAGAGCAGAAGTGTCGCCGTATCTAAGGCATTACTCGATGCATTAACTCAATATCGTATCTATTTAAAACTGTCGCCATTACCATCGAGCAATGAACAGCACCCGTTGATTGTGCGCCAAAAAGCCGCAGGGCGAGGGCGCGAAGTAGGGGCTATTAATGCCAATTTAGGTATTCGTCAAATTCGAGAAGAAGTCGATAAGATCATCGAAATTGCGGCTAATAGCATCGAAAACGACGGCTTTATTGAAGATGCACAGCAGATGCGAGGCTTAAGTATCCACAATATTCGCCATACAGGCATTACTCACGACATCAATATTAATGGCCGTCCACTATCACACGTACAAGCCGATGCCGGTCATGAGAGTATCGATACCACATCACAATATCTGCACACCACCCAGATAGAGCGTCACGAAAGTGCCCAGAACAAACCGTTAGATTACTTGCAGGGTATTGAGTAAGTCAGTGCTGAGCATGAGTGAGCTCAAACCTTTTTAGATTGCTAAGTCAAATGTCTAAGCAGTTAATGCCGATAAGTGACATTATCGGCAATTGACTTAAAAGGGGCTTTTGCCAATATTGCTCTTTATATTCCTTTAAATCCCTTTATCACTCCTTATGACGCCATATCTATGTGTGGTATTTTCGCGATGATTTAATTCTGCTATTTATCTATGTAACCAAGGTAGGATATTACTTTATAGAGTAAGGCATGCAGTTTTCAGCCAACTCTCATACAGACAATGATCCCGGTCTAGTTTAAGTCCCGTACCCATGCTGTTCTCATGATAGGCAGTCAATTACAGGACTCTAATCAGATTTCAAATCTCTGATTTTAGATTAGTGTCAGTTGCCAACCAGATAACTTAGCCACGATCATCGTTTGTTCCCAACAAAGCTTCAATGAATGAACCGCATACTCATAAGCTCAAAGCCTAACTCTATGTTGCAGGTCTATGTTTATGTTTAAAGCCTATGATGACAGCTTGAGATTAAAGTCTATGATTAGCTGTTTATCTAAACATCGGCATTGTTATAGTCATTGTTTTAGTCATTAATGTCGTTAGCTTTAGCGAGAATGACACGGCGCGCTGTGTGGCTGCTTTAAAGTTTTGCTTAGCTCAGCTCGCCAGATTTCACGTAGCGCACGATAAAAAGTGGCTGTTTTCTACTTATTTTCAATTTGCTGCGAGCTTTCTGGCTTTTTTGCTATAGGGATTAAGGCTCATCATTTAGTTTGCGGGCTCAGTGAAATATCAGGTGTAAGTCAGTCAGCGCTCAAATGTAATCTACTTAGCTACTGAAGCTTGAATTGAGTTTGAGCTCGAGTAGCATAATTTAGTATTTGAGGCTGTAACATTACAGCCGTTACAAAGCTTGAAAGCTTGTTGATAAACTACATAGATTAAACGCCAGTGGATTAAGTGTCGTAGCGTTCAAAACAAGCATAATCAAACGAGCTCGCCGCAAGTTTAATAAACTAAGCGATGTGGAAGATTAAACTCGGAAGGCTTAAGCAAAGCTCAACGGTTTGATTACATTCAACATGACTAGATGGAGCTACATAAAAAGCATGCATGAAATATCGGCCTTTAAAAAACAGTTTTAAATATCAAAAGCTATTCGTTTAAAGCCTAACAACCAGATCTAACCTCATTCTGATAGCTCTTACATACAAATGCGTACAATGTATATTATGTTAAATAGGGTTTGTGGCTAGATACCTTTTCTGATTTTGGGAATTGTCATCGAAAATGAGAATCTCAGTCACTAGTTCCTACACTGTTTGCTTGATTTAAACTTCAATGAACTTGAGCGCCACGGTTGATTATTATTTCCTGTTTATCGCACTATTCTCAGGTATTAG
Source organism: Shewanella sp. Isolate13 (assembly GCF_022398325.1). GTDB lineage: Bacteria > Pseudomonadota > Gammaproteobacteria > Enterobacterales > Shewanellaceae > Shewanella. The sequence goes on along the minus strand of NZ_JAKEVD010000023.1, from coordinate 52,393 downwards.
CATTTTTGGAATCACCGAAATCTTTTCACTGCGGATGCACTACGCAGAATCGATGACCCGTTGGCGCTTGCATAACAACCCAGCGCTCAAACGTTTCGACGACCTGTGCACCAATCGCTTTTAAACGTGCAACTTCTGCTGCGATTTCATCAGTCTCAATATCAAGATGCACGCGACTTTTATGGGTTGTTTTTTGAATAAGTATCTTAGCTTGATCATCTGTTTTTGGTGGCCCAAGAAAAATGCACAATGGGATAAGTGCGTAGTTCTGCTTCCCCCTCCTGTATACGACTCGTTGGCTAACACTCCTTCAGTAAAATATTAGTAGCAAGATATCAAGGCATATAAAACACTAGGTTACTAAATTAATTCAAGATTAAACATGGTTCACTTTCGTGCTTTTTTAGTCACTTACGTTGTGACAACTACAAACTAGGTCTAATATTTGTGAGAACAAATTAATCTCTCCGCGCGTCGAGCCTTCAATACTCGGCAATCGCCAGATAACCTCACTGGGTTAAAATAATGAACGAAACTTCAGCTCCATCCCATACATTACGTAACCTTATTATCGCGTCCATAGCGATTGTCGTCTTAGCCACCCTTAGTTATTTCTATATTCAGCACCAAAAAAACTATCCGAGTACCGATGATGCCTATATTCACGCCAACATCATTTACATCGCTCCTCAGGTAAATGGCAAGGTGATCAGTGTTAATGCATCAGATTATCAAAAAGTCAGTCAGGGCGATTTGTTAGTACAGATAGACCCTGCTCCTTTTCAAGCTAAACTCGATGAAGCGCGCGCGGCCTATGAAGTCGCTATGCAAAACAATGCCGCAAGTGATGACGCGATACTCGCCGCCAGTGCCAACGTTAACAGCGCTGTTGCCCAGTTATCCGATGCCCAGTCCACCTATCAACGTATTAAACAGTTAGTAGAAAAGCAGTTACTACCCGAACAACAGCTCGATGATGCTCGCGCTAAGCTCTCTTCAGCAGAAGAAAGCGTTATAGCAGCTAGGGCAACGATGTCACAACTTATCAAATCCCAAGGTGCTCAGGGGGATGCGGCTCCAGAGGTGAAAAAGGCGGCGGCAGCATTGAGTCAAGCCAGCTTATCGCTTTCCTACACTAATATTTTTGCTCCTAAAGACGGCCATTTAGGCAAGTTAAGTGCCCATGCCGGGAGTGTTGTATCACCGGGGCAAGCGCTCGTTCCTTTAGTTGAAGACAATAGCTTTTGGGTTCAAGCCAATTTCAAAGAAACCCAGCTAGAGCGGATCACAAGTGGCATGCCAGCATCGATTACCCTAGATCTCTACCCCAAGGTCGATTACCACGGCACCATTGAAGCGATTTCGCCTGCAAGCGGATCGTCGTTTTCTCTGTTGCCACCTGAAAATGCGACGGGTAACTGGGTAAAGGTCCCTCAGCGTTTCCCTATATTGATCCGCCTTTCTAATGAAGCCGAGCATCCAGACTTTCCACTGCGGGTCGGCGCAAGTGCCAATGTCACTGTAGATACCCTTCACAGCTCAGCTAAGCATAAAGAGCAGTAATATGGAGCCGTTATCAAAGGCGTCTGCAACTAACGAAGAGCTACAGGTTTTAAGCGAAAACAGCCGCAAGCTAGTGACTTTAGCCGTGATGCTGTCAGCTATCATGGTGCTTCTAGATATGACTATCGCTAATGTAGCGCTGCCGCATATGATGGGCGCATTAGGGGTCACATCTGATCAAGTCACTTGGGTACTCACATCTTACTCTATGGCTGAAGCGATATTTATTCCGTTAGCGAGCTTTCTCGCTCTGAAGTTTGGGGTTCGCCGTCTCTTGCTGATTTCCGTCAGCGGTTTCGTGATCACTTCCGCACTTTGTGGTCAAGCGGATACCATCGCTGAAATGGTTACCTTTCGGGTGATGCAAGGGGCATTTGGTGCTTCGGTAATCCCACTTTCTCAGTCAATTATGGTGCAGATCTATCCAGCCAATCAACGTGGTAAGGCGATGGCGCTATTTAGTGTCGGAGTGTTACTCGGGCCGATTTTAGGACCAACCCTAGGCGGGATCATTACTGAGAATATGGATTGGCGCTGGATATTTTACGTTAACTTACCAGTCGGCGCCCTTTGCTTTGGCCTTATCTATCTCTTCGTTAAACTCGATGGTCGAGGCCAGACCCGTATCGATTGGCCAATTGTCATCGCAATGACCATAGGTATAGGCTTACTACAGATGGTACTAGACCGAGGTAATGATGAGTCTTGGTTTGAGTCTAATACCATCTTGTTTTCAGCTATTATCAGCGCCATAGCGATAATTTTCTTTGTCGCACGCTCTTTTATGACTAAGAGCGAGATCGCCCCGGTTTGGTTATTGCGCGATCGAAATCTAGCAATGTCATGCCTAGTTATGGCCGGTTTTTCTATGGGGATGTTTGGCATCACCCAGTTACAACCCATGATGCTTGAGCAATTATTGAATTACCCAGTAGAAACTACGGGGTTTGCTATGGCGCCGAGGGGGCTCGCTTCTGCAGTGGTGTTACTGGTGATGGCGCGCTATATGGACAAAATCGATGCTAGGCTGTTGATTGTTGTGGGTCTGAGTCTGAACGCGCTGGGAACCTATTTAATGACTCAGTATTCTCTTGAGATCAACATCTACTGGATCTTACTTCCAAGTATCATTCAAGGTGCAGGAATGGGATTGGTTTTTGCTCCACTGAGTCAGTTAGCCTATGCGACACTTTCCCCGAAAGATACTATAGGCGGCGCAGTTGTGTTCAACCTATGTCGTACTATTGGTGGCTCCTTTGGGATCTCCATCGTAAATACCTATTTTTCACGGATCCAGCAACAAGAATGGAACCAATTAGGTGGAGCGCTTTCTCCAACTAATCCGGTATTACAGCAAGCAGCCCAGACACAGGGAACCAGTATTACCGATCCTACATTTTTAGCTCAGCTACAAAACCTGCTACATCAGCAATCCACCCTCACCGCCTTTGTCTATACATTCGGCTTCTTGCTGTTCTCTTACTTATGCCTTATTCCACTGCTTGCACTGTTTAAGCCTAAACCCAAAGTGGCGGCGTCTTAGTAGAAAAGTGAGGTTTTAATAATGAGTATGAACTTATTGTAAGTTCATACTCTTAGGTTTGCTCAAAGATTGGCTACTAGCACTATTTAGCCTCAGCCTCAACTTTAGGCAGTTTTTCGATGGGCTTGTCTATCGCTGTAAGCGTGCTTTGAAATAAGTCATCAGGCTCAGTCAGATTATCAGCACATTGATAGGCATTGGCCATCATAGTCACCGAACCTGTGAACCCTAATGGTTTATACAGATAAATGGTATCAGCATTGAGTTTCGCTGCCTTGATGCGTATCTCATTTAATGTGCCCCAAACCATGTCTTTATCGGCGTGTAACCAGTAGTCATAAAAGTGGCCCTGTGAACCAATGACCGTGCCCTTGTGCTCACAGCCTTGTAATGCAAGAGGATCGTCCCATAGCACCTTAACAGTGTTGGATTCATCGGTTGGAAAAGTGATGCAGCCGGTTAGGTTTGCACAGAACAATGCAATTGCACTAAGTTTTACGAGTTTCATGGTTAATCGTTCAAGAAAAAGGGACGCGATAATATAGATTTTTTACAGTTTTGGGAATCCTTTTAGCTCACAGGTTTCGCCTGAACAACCAGTAAAAACTAAGCGGGAAATGACGGCTTTTACCTTGGCTGTCGACTCGAAATCCTGGTCTCCCAGCCTAAAATATTTGTTCTTATCTGTCGCAAACTGCTGCAATATCAAACGAAAACCTGCCAAACACGGGCAACACCTACCTGACCTTTCGTCGCAAATTTGTACAAATAACTGACGAGATTTTAGGTAAAACATGATGAGTCCCAAATTAGTCAGCAAAAAAACAAATAATGAGTGCGTTTGCAGCTAAATCTTGTTACTACAGGCATTCTTTAGCAATGGTTATGTTGGGTGTTATGCAGTTTTCAAAGTTTGGTGAAAAATTTAATCGTTATTCCGGTATTACTCAGTTAATGGATGATCTTAATGAAGGTTTAAGTACACCCGGCGCAATCATGCTCGGTGGTGGAAACCCAGCAACCATTCCTGCGATGCACGATTACTTTCACCAAGCTTCAGCCAATCTGTTAGCTAGCGGCGATTTGGTCGCTGCCCTAGGTAATTACGATGGCCCGCAGGGTAAAGACAGCTTCTTAAAGGCCTTAGCCAAGCTTTTACGTGAAACCTATGGTTGGGAGATTAGTGAGAAAAACATAAGCCTCACTAACGGTAGCCAAAGCGCCTTCTTTTATCTCTTTAATCTTCTTGCCGGTAAGCAAATTGACGGTAGCCACAAGAAAATCATGTTGCCCATCGCTCCAGAATATATCGGCTATAACGATGCTGGGCTAGATGACGATATCTTTGTCTCTTACCGTCCCGATATCGAGATGCTAGATAATCGATTATTTAAGTATCGTGTAGATTTCTCAAAACTTGAGATCGACAGCTCTGTCGCCGCTATCTGTGTTTCACGCCCGACGAACCCGACTGGCAACGTGCTTACCGATGCTGAGATCGTGAAATTAGATAAGTTAGCCCAAGACAATGGCATTCCACTGATTATCGATAACGCCTACGGTACGCCCTTCCCTAATATTATCTTCGAAGAGGTGAAGCCTTTTTGGAACAGCAACACCATTTTATGTATGAGTCTATCAAAACTTGGTTTACCGGGTGTGCGCTGCGGGATCGTTATTGCTAACGAGGAGATCACTCAGGCAATGACAAACCTTAATGGCATTATAAGTTTGGCGCCTGGCAGTTTTGGTCCTGCTATCGTTAAGCAGATGATCGATTCCGGTGACCTTCTTACTCTTAGTGAATCGATCATTAAGCCTTTTTATAAAGAGAAGTCTGAGTTCGCCGTCGCTTTGTTGCAAGAGTCGATTGGCGATACCCGATTTAAAATCCACAAGCCTGAAGGCGCCATGTTCCTCTGGCTTTGGTTTGATGAATTACCTATCACGACCATGGAACTGTATGACAGATTAAAGGCTCGTGGTGTGTTGGTTGTACCCGGTGAGTACTTTTTCTTTGGACTCGAACAAGATTGGCAGCATAGCCATCAATGTTTACGCATGAATTATGTTCAAGATGAAGCTAAGATGCGTGCGGGCATTCAAATTATTGCCGAAGAGGTCGAAAAGGCTTACGCTAACGCCTAGCAATGGGTTAATTTTAGCGAACGCTTGAAAGTTAAATAGACGAGAGCGCCTAATTGCGCTCTCGCTGACCTGCCTTTTGTCTCCGCCTAAAGCGCATCTGCTATTTTGATTCCGAGGTAGTGGGATCAATAATAGTGCTAACTCTATTAATGGCATCTATTGGGAATTCTCCCATTTCCGCATGTTTTCTGATCAAGCTTTCATCCGGCGCAATATATACGCAATAGATCTTATTATCGGTAATGTAACTTTCAACCCACTGCACTTTTGGTCCCAACGCTTCTAGCACATCACAAGATTTTCGAGAGATCCCCTGTAACTCGCTAGCCGACAAATCTCCAGCGCCTGGAAGCAGTCTTTCAATCACATATTTTGGCATCTAACCTCTCCTCTTAACTCATCGTTCAATTGACGTTCAACAATAGAATAAAAAGTATAGTCGATACTGTAACGTATAAGAGTTAACCCTGGATGGCACAGGCAGCTATTTCGTCTGACTTTAAATGGCAAAAGTTTGGCATAAATGTGGGGCAAAGGTTGGGAAAAGTGTACTAATTCGGAAAGGGTAGCAACCTTAAGGTAGCATTCACACTACTTGTAAATAACGAGTGCATCGATTTGTAATAGTTGATAGTTAATTGCTTGACTCTGTATTCATTATCACTAAAATACGCGCCGTTTGCCTGAAGCGCACTGACTCATTATGCCTATTTCTACTGAGTTTGCTGCATTTTCGGTAGGCCGTGAATAATAATTACATGACCAGAGGCAATAAATGGCAAGCGATAATAACTACAGTTTAAGTCCGGTTCCTCAATCGGCCCGTAAAGGTGTTTTCTCTCTGACGATGGTAATGTTGGGGTTAACCTTTTTTTCGGCAAGTATGTGGACAGGAGGGACACTTGGAACAGGCCTCTCCTTTAATGATTTTGTTCTAGCAGTTCTAATTGGTAATTTAATTCTCGGTATTTACACTTCATTTCTTGGTTACATCGGCGCTCAGTCAGGCCTCTCTACTCATCTCCTCGCTCGTTACTCATTCGGTTTAAAAGGTTCTTGGTTACCTTCGCTCCTTCTCGGTGGCACTCAAGTTGGCTGGTTTGGTGTTGGCGTAGCGATGTTTGCTATTCCAGTGCAAAAGGCTACTGGCATAGACACTAACCTGCTTATCATCATCTCAGGTCTGTTGATGACCATTACCGTTTACTTCGGGATAGGCGCGATTATGATCCTATCGGCCATCGCCGTACCTGCAATCGCCCTATTCGGTGGTTACTCAGTACTTCAAGCGGTTGATACCGTAGGAGGTATGGATGGGTTAAAGGCGCTAACGCCACAAACACCGATTGAGTTTTCGACAGCACTTGCCTTAGTCGTGGGTTCTTTTATCTCTGCCGGTACTCTCACCGCCGATTTCGTGCGTTTTGGTAAGAAGCCGATTAATGCCGTGTTTATCACCATGTTCGCGTTTTTCGTTGGTAACTCTTTGATGTTTATCTTCGGCGCGGCAGGTGCAGCGGCAACAGGTCAAGCGGATATCTCTGAAGTGATGATTGCGCAAGGACTATTGATCCCAGCCATTATCATCTTAGGTTTAAATATTTGGACCACTAACGATAATGCGCTTTATGCCTCTGGCTTAGGTTTTTCAAATATCACCGGACTACCGAGTAAGTATCTATCACTTTTCAACGGTGTCATCGGTACCCTGTGCGCACTTTGGCTATATAATAACTTTGTTGGTTGGCTGACCTTCCTGTCAGCAGCAATTCCGCCAATTGGTGGCATTATCATCGCCGATTACCTTAGAAATCGTGAAAAATACAAAGACTTCGCCAACGCCAAATTTACTACGGTTAATTGGGCGGCAATTAGCGGCGTAGTGATTGGTGTACTTGCAGGTCACCTGTTACCTGGCATTGTCCCCATTAACGCGGTACTCGCTGGCGCAATCAGCTACCTAGTATTAGATGAAGCATTAAAGCGCTTCACTCAACAGAATTTAGTTAAATCAGATTGTCAAAATGCAAACAATGCATAAGGAAAACACCATGTCATCCGCAAATATGTTGATCAAAAATGTCACGCTTAACGGCAAAGAAGGCCTTCATCAACTGTTGATTGAAGATGGTCAGTTCAGCGCGATTGCACCAATGAGTGAAAGCATTACGCTTCCATCAGCTGATTCTCTAGAAGTGCTAGATGGCGAAGGCGGCATGGCGGTTGCGCCTTTTTGTGAGCCGCACGTTCACTTAGATACCACGCAGACGGCTGGTGAGCCAAGCTGGAATATTTCAGGCACCCTATTTGAGGGTATTGAGCGTTGGGCTGAGCGTAAGTCTATGCTCTCTATCGAAGATGTGAAGTCTCGTGCTAAGCAGACACTAAAGTGGCAGATTGCTAACGGTGTCCAACATGTTCGTACCCACGTCGATGTTTCAGACCCGACTCTTATCGCACTTAAGGCGATGCTCGAAGTTAAAGAAGAGATGAAACAATGGGTTGATATTCAGATTGTTGCCTTCCCTCAAGAAGGAATTTTGTCTTACCCAAATGGTAAAGAGTTATTAGAAGAAGCAGTGAAGCTTGGCGCCGACGTTATTGGCGCAATTCCGCACTTTGAGTTTACTCGTGAATACGGTGTTGAATCTCTACATTATGTGTTTGAGCTTGCGCGCAAGTATGATCGTTTAATCGATGTTCACTGTGATGAAATCGATGATGAACAATCACGCTTTGTTGAAACTGTTGCAGCCCTTGCTCACAAATACAATATGGGTGAACGCGTAACGGCGAGCCACACAACGGCAATGCATTCATACAACGGCGCTTATGCTTCGCGTTTGTTCCGTTTACTTGGCATGTCTGGCATTAATTTCGTGGCGAATCCGCTGGTGAATATTCATCTACAGGGCCGCTTCGATGACTATCCAAAACGTCGTGGTATCACTCGTGTTAAAGAGATGCTCGCAGCCAATATCAACGTCTGTTTTGGTCATGACGATATCTTCGACCCTTGGTATCCATTAGGTACGGCCAACATGCTGCAGGTTTTGCACATGGGCTTACATGTTTGCCAAATCATGGGTTACGATCAGATCAACAACTCATTAGAGTTAATTACCACTAAGTCAGCTCGCACTTTGAATATTCAAGATAGCTACGGCATTGAATTAGGCAAGCCTGGTAATTTACTGGTGTTACCTGCTGAAAACGGTTTTGATGCTGTGCGTCGCCAAGTGCCTGTGCGTTACTCTGTACGCCACGGTAAGGTTTTGGCTGAAACTCAGGTGGCAACCACACAGATCCATCTAGCAGAGGCAGAAGATGTGACCTTCCGTCGTTAAGATTTAGCTAGACGAGCTAGCCGAGTAAGTGTTTAACGCTTACTCGGCTTTTTTCTGCCTTCGAACTTAATTCAAATTGGCGATATTTCTTGTTGTTTAACTTTGCGATCGAAAAGCTATTTTTGTTCGCCTGCTTATGACAAAATCTCCCTCCTTTTTTAGTCGTAAAATGTATACCCCAAGTGATAGAAGATAGAAATTTTGATGATTTGGCCCATAAGTTTGCCGCCAGCATCTATGGCACCGCTAAAGGTGAGATCAGACAAACCGTTGTCTGGCAAGATATCGAGCAGATCCTTTTTACTCTTTCACAAGACAAGGTGCTAAACGTATTAGACGCAGGTGGTGGCCTAGCTCAGCTATCGCAGAAGATTGCCAGCAAAGGACATCGAGTCAGCCTTTGTGATCTGTCTAGTGAAATGCTTGCACTGGCAAAGCAGGATATCATCAAGAATCACTTAATTGAGCACTACCGCTTCATTCACTGTCCAGTGCAAGACGTTGCCGAGCACCTCCCAGCCAAAGTCGACTTAGTGTTGTTCCACGCTGTTATGGAGTGGCTGGCCCAGCCGCTACAAGCGCTAAAAGGCTTATGTGAGCAGGTTAAGCCAGGTGGCATCATCTCGGTCATGTTCTACAACTACAACGGATTGCTGTTTAAGAATCTTATCTGCGGAAACCTTAATCATATTGAGAAAGGTATGCCCCATAGAAAGCGTTTTAAGTTGCAACCGCAGCAAGGCATAAAACCTGAACTCGTTTATCAGTGCCTTGAGCATGCGGGCTTTAATATCTTGGGTAAGACTGGTGTGCGTACTTTTCACGACTATATGCAGGATCATGACATGGGCGATTTTAGCTTCGAGCAAATTGTTGCCATGGAGCAAAAGCTCTGTAGGCAGGAGCCGTTCTTGTCTTTAGGGCGATATATTCATGTCTATGCACAAAAAACGATTTAAGTGAGCATGAGCTGGCGAGTTTAGGCTAAGTAATTAAGATAGGGTTAATGGGGGTTTGTTACCATAAAGCTTGTGATATGAAGCACTTCGCTGGCATTTGTAGTCAGCAATCTAAAGGAACGGCTAGCATTTATCACAACCTAGCTAGCTCATCACATAAGGGGGCTCTATGTTGTTTGATACAGTATTAACGGTGAAATGGATTGCCTTGGTTGTATTTTATATCGTGTTGATCCGTATCTGCTATAAATAGTGAATAGCCCCATAGAAAGGCTACTCACTATCACTTAACGCTCGGCTAGCGGTTTTAATCTCGTTTGTTATTAACTTAGCGCTGCTAGCTCTTGTTTTACACTCTCGATCACCGCAGCTGGTTCCGATAGGAACTTTGAGTGGTCAATAAAGATAGCCTGATCGCCAGATGTCATCACAAGTACGGGGAAGGCATTGGTACCGATCGCTTCGCCAATCTCGGCGATACCTGCTAACACACTCTCCGCCTCATGACTGATAGCATCTTTAAAGACCTTATTTGAAGGAGATAATTTGTATTGATTAATTATCTTGTCAAAATCAGCTCTTGAATCTAATGGATTCGCTTCAACGAAATGTTGTTGCTGTAGTGCTTTTAATAATTCAAACTCTTTATCTGCCTGTTTTGATTGCACCCAAGACATGAAGTTAGCAGTCTTAATCGAAGACATTTTTTTGTTTAATCCCTTCAAGTAAGCATCACTAAATGGCACCTTAGTTAATGCGCTAACTTGGTCTATTTGTGCTTTCTTTGGTGCATCAGAACCGTTGAAATGTGCACAGTGCAGCAAATGAACGTCAGAGTAATCGAAAGCATTCATCAGCTCTGCAACAACGGGTGTGGTTGCGTAACTCCAAGGGCAATGAGAGTCATAAATAAAATAAAGTGTTAGAGGTTCGTTTTGCGTGTGAGTCTGCTTAGAAGTCATTAACTAAGATCTTGTTAGAATAATCTGTAGCGCGATCCTAAGTTCTTTGTCGAAAATTTTCAAACACCAATTCACTATACACAAGCTTGTTGGCACTTTTATGATAAAAAAGGGAGCCTCTGAATTAGACTCCCTCTTTGTTACTCGCTCTAAGGGCGCTAGACGGCCTCTTCTACTGTTTTAATGCCTTGCCACTGAAAGTGATTGTTTGGCTTTTTAGTGACTATGCCTTCACTAAACATACGGCTAAAGATCTCGTCCACTTCTTCGGTGGTAATATTGAGGTAATTACTGACAGCGCGCTTGCTGCAATTGACTCGGTTACTACCGAGTGCATCTAAAACTTGCTCATAGGTGGACTTAGGTTCAGCCTCCGGTAACTGTTTGGGTTCGAAGTGCGGCAGGAAGTCTGAATCCTTTGTATCGAGGGGCGAATAGCCTTCGAGTGTAATAGGATGCATTTGATTGAACCTCTGTCTAAAGCGGTTCTCTTCACCAATCAGTCCCACAAAGAAGGCGGCAAAGAAGTCCAGTAGTATAGATAGGAACACGACTAAACCAAGTTGGGCAGTTTCGGCTTTGATGTTAAGTGATAGCGCAAGACTTTCAATCAAGCCAACAATGGAACCTTGGCTGACAACGGGAATGCTATCACGCTGTAGGGCAAGCTGCTGCTGTTGTTCTCGCAGTTTATTGTTCTCTTTTTGAATGCGAGTCACACCGGTGGCGATACGTTCCATCTGGATGTATTTTTCAGCTGCTATGTTATTCAGGGCTATCTGCTTATCAATAGCCTCAATCTGCATATTAAACGCATTTACTTTACTCTGCTGAACCTGAACATGTTCCTGAGCCTTATTCGTTGCGCTATTGATCCCGCCAATAGACCCCCCGATAGAGATGGCGGCAAGCACAGTATAAAATCCTAATGCAGACAGCATACCCATAAAGTTTTTTCTAGCGTAACGCTCGCCGACTTCATACCAAGCGAAGAATTTTCCAAGCTCAAAAATAACCGCTAGTCCACCAAAGAGGAACTGCATAACCGGGTCGTCATCGATAGAGAGGAACAGCAGTAGTGAAAATATAATGGAAGCGAGGATCGATGCGCCAGTGAAGCTGTAAACACTCCACATGGCAAACTTGCCTTTTGGAAAACGAATAGCGTGATTTTGATTGTAAAGCATAGTGGACTTCTAAATGAGAATAGGAAGATAACTCTGAGTATGTATAACTTGAGAATTTGAATATTTAGCTTACTCTAAATCAGCCTATTTATCTTCAAATAACTTAAAGATTAGGATCTTATGCGCATTATTCACTCGGATATTACATTTATGCTAATTACATGTTTGCAGATGGCATTTTAAATGGTGCCGTATAACGAAAACAAGTTGCTGCGGGGCTAATTTGTCACGGCACTAAAACATTACTACCTGTATCAGCCACGTCTAAGCATAAGTTGATTGGGCAAGTTACCTTAAAAGATGTGATATAAATGTACGCTTTATAAATAAAACAATATAAATTTAACCCTTTAGACCAAAGCAGGTTTAAAACATAGCTTTTCAAACAATACGTACTTATCACTTTGAATAATAAGACTAATATTATGTATTCAACTTAATTGAGAGCTAAATATTGACTGCTGTAATCACTTTTAGCTTTGTTGAAATCTTATCGGAGCTTCAAATGTGATGCCGTGCAACATATTGCCCCCTTTTTGCTTTCTATAATCCTGTTTCTTCAGGGCAACGTCAGTCCCCTGCACCTGACTTTGCCCTGCTTTAAGATTGAATAAAATAAAAATAACTCAAAGTGAGGAGTTAATCCTCACCATAAGACTGGAGAATAGATGTATGAAAAAAGTGGTAAACATGACGTTATTATGTGCCTTATTAGGACTTAGCTCTCAGGCTATCGCATATGATGCAAAGTTAGCACAAGGCTTTAACGAACAATTTAGCCACGCAAAAGGTAAAACTGTAGGCAAAGATATCGGACTAATTAGTGCAGAAGGATTTGTTAAGCAATTACAGAATAATGCTAGCATCACAGCCGTTGATATCCGTACCCCAGAAGAGCGTCAAGTATTTGGTCTTGCAATGAAAGACCAGCTTAACATCAGCTTAGATGAACTGTTTACGCCTGAAAACCTTGATAAAATCCCTACAGACAAGCCTGTGGTCATTGTTTGTAAATCTGGTGCACGCGCCATGGCGGCCGGTACGGCACTGCGCCAATTAGGTTTTGATAATGTCAAAGTATTAAAAGGTGGTTATAGCAAACTGTCTAGCTATGTAGGCCCGAACATCGCTAAATAGCCATAGACAACAACATGTTGTTTTGGGCAAGGCTAACAAGCATGTATTTTGCGGATGCCTTGCCCAATTACCGACTCTTTACCGCTGGCGTCACCCACCACAAGTTAATTATTCCTTTCGCTTATGCGTGTGCCATGTGTTAAGTCAAATCTGCCTCTTTGAATATGAGCGCGAGTGTTTACGCTTAGGTGTAGCGCAGGATCAATATCATAAATTAGTAAAATAGGCTTATCCCTCCTAGATCTCGGCGTTAGCACGTCTTACAATTCCCTGCTCTATCCAAACTGCGCCTTACTCTAGCAGTCCCCGAATTCTTTACGAATTCAACATCAATAGGAATACCATGAGAAAACTTGAACTACTCGCGCCAGGTGGTGACATTGAGTCTATTAAAGCGGCCATTGTTGCAGGGGCGGATGCGGTTTACTGCGGCTTAAATAGTTTTAACGCTCGAACTCGCGCTGAGAATTTAAGTTTTGAAGATCTAATGGGACTACTGCGAGTCGCTCACCAGCACGAGTGCCAACTGTTTCTAACGCTCAATATCATAGTGTTAGAGCAGGAACTGCCTGCACTGCTTAAGCTGTTGAATCAGTTGGTTAATACTTCTATAGATGGTGTCATAGTTCAAGATCTGGGTCTATTTTATCTGTTAAAACAGCACTACCCAACACTGGATATTCACGCATCTACGCAAGTGACGACCCATAACAGCGGTCAACTGGAGTTTCTGTCAAAGCTTGGCGCTTCAAGAGCCAATCTGTCTAGAGAGCTAAACTTGTCAGAAATTAAGCTGATGTCAGACAAGGCCCACAGCCTTGATATGCTCACTGAGGTATTCGTTCACGGGTCTAATTGCATTGGGTTTTCAGGCCTCTGCTATTTTAGCTCTGCTCATGGTGGGAATTCGGGTAACCGGGGGCGTTGTAGTCAGCCCTGTCGCGATCAATATCAGGCTACTGAAGTTGGCGCACAATATCCACTTAACCTCAAAGATAATTCGGCTTACTCAGATTTAGGTGCGCTGTATGATGCTGGCGCGGATTCATTAAAGGTAGAGGGGCGCATTAAGAAATCTCATTACGTCTATCGCGTCATTGATACTTGGCGCCAACAGATCTCTCGCCTAGAGCAAAATCAAACCATGAGTCACGATAAAAATCCGCTATACACGGTATTTAATCGGGATTTTTCAAATGGCTATTTGCATGGCACTGTTGGTAAAAACATGTATATCGACAATCCACGTGATAACGCGGTGCAACACTTTACTCAGATTGAGAGTTTGAAGCTGACTAGTGGCGAAAACACACAAGCCTTGCCCAACATTAAAAAAGCACTCTATGATGAAAAAACCGAAATCATCGAAACCGTTGCCAGCAAAATTGCAAAACTCTCGCTAGATAAGCCTGTTGTGTCTTTACGTTTTATTGGTCAAGAGAATCAAGCCTTACGTATCGAGGTTGAACTCGAGCCAGCCAATCAGCACCACGCTCTAGACTCTAACATAAGGTTTTCGGTGCAATCAGACTCTGTATTGCTTCCGTCAGATAAGTATGGCTTGCAGCAAGCGGAGTTATCCAAACGCTTTGCCAGTATAGGTAATCTAGAGTTCAATTTAGGGACGATTAACTTTGACGCTCTTGGGGAAGACTTGTTTGTTCCCTTTAAAGAGATCACTGAGATGAAACGCCAAGTCGTTTGCTGGTTAAACAACGGTCGAGAGCATGTCGAGCCAATTACGATAAAACAGGTACGTCAGCAGCTGGTATCGCTGTCTTCAAAAGAGAATAATCATCAACAATCGACTAAACAAACTGGTTTATCTGTGCTTATCGCTAATCGTCGGGACTTGGCACTCTATCGTCAGATTAAACAACAGTTAGCGGATAAAGAGAACAGTGTTTATTACCTGATCCCGGACGCCATCGAGGCTGAAAAGGAAAAACTTGCCCTTTTGTTTACTCAGGAGCCTGGATTGATCCCTTGGTTTGGCGCCGTGGTTATGGAGCCCGACTATATAGCAGCGAAACAATTACTCGCACAGATAAAGCCGAGCAGCATAGTCACAAATAACTCTGGTGTCGGCATGGCCGCGTCCCAACTTGGCATCCCCTGGGTTGCCGGTCCTCACCTTAACACGACAAACTCCATTAGCATGCATAGTTTGCAGCAACAGGGCTGTGTAGGGGCTTTTGTGTCAAACGAATTAAACAACAAACAGATCAAGGCTATCAAGGCACCGGATAATTTTAGCCTCCACTACAGTATCTACCATCCCGTCATGTTGATGAGCAGCCGTCAATGTCTGTTTCTACAAGCGAGTGGTTGTGATAAGGCCGTGATGGATAAGGAATGCCTGACTGTTTGTAAAAAGAGTAGCAGCTTGACCAACGTGAAAGGCGTCGACTTTGTTATTGACAAGAAGCGCCGTGAACACAATGTGTTATACGGCAGTGAGCACTTCTTTAACCCACAGATTTTGGCCGATCTTGGAGGCTATTTTGACTCTGTGATGCTGGATCTGCGCTCGGTAGCGACCAAGACTCAATTACAAGCTAGCCAGTTTGACACAGTTAGCCTGTTTAGTGATCTTCTTACTAATCTGCAATCGCAAAAGAAAAGCGCTACGCCTTCAGATAAGTCGTTAACTCGCTCAGTAGAAGCACCGGCAAACTTACAAGCACTTTTTTGCAATACCACTAACGAGCAATATCAAAAAGGCCTTTAAGTCAATTTAGCTACGCTATCACCTACTCCATTTACTCTTTAGCGAGAGTAAATGGTAAAACCCCATTTCATAAATCAGTTAACAAAATTTCGCTATTGAGATAGCTAGGTTTTACACTAAAAATGCCCATCCTGAGCAATAAGTCATCAATTGAACGCCCTAATAGGCTAATATCTAACCTATTGGTAAATAATTGCAGATATATGCTATCTAACTGTATAGAGTGGAATTATTGACCGTCATAAAGAGGACGCATTATGCCAATAAAACCTCTCAGCAGTACCAAGCTTTACCGCGTATCGTCGCTAAAGAAGCTTTCTTCAGACTGCAAGTCGACCAAACATCTAGAACCCTTAGACGAAATTGTCGGCCAGGCCCGTGCGCAACAAGCGGTAGAGTTTGCCCTATCGATGAAAGAGAAAGGCTATAACATCTATGCGCTCGGTCGTAATGGCCTTGGAAAACGTACCATGGTGCTACGCCACCTTAATCGCCAAGCGCCAAACTCAAACGGGCGCACCCTTTATGATTGGTGCTATGTGGTTAACTTCGATGATACGCGTAGCCCCAAAGTCCTAAAACTACCTGCCGGTATGGGGGTTAAATTTAAAAAAGACATGGAAAAACTCATGTCAAAATTGCTTAAGGCTCTACCTTTAGCGTTTGACAACGAGATGTATTACAGCCGTGCAGACAAGCTTAAAAACCAACTGGCATCGAAACAAGAAGACGCGCTGCGCGCCTTAACTGAAGAAGCAAAACGCCATGGTGTTGGTTTGTCTATTTCACCTCAGGGGAATTACGAGCTTGTAGCGTTAAATGGTGAAGAGCCTCATACCGAAGAGAGTTACCTTGCTCTTTCAGCAACTGAACAAGCCAACATGCAGACGGCGATTTCGGCCCTTGAAGCTCAACTAAGGGGGATCATTCGTCAAATAACGGTATGGGAGGAGGAGTATTCAGAGAAGCAGCAAAAACATGATGAGCAGGTTGCCGAGGAGGTACTGACTCATGCACTTGAGAGTTTGAAACAGCAATATAATGAGCAAAGTAGTGTTAAAGCCTATATCAAGGCGATGCACAAAGATATTCTCGACAACCTAGATATCTTCCTAGAGGAGAGTGAGGAGCAAGCCGCCCTTGCCTATGCCTCCATGAGCAAGAAGATGCCAAGGCGATATCAGATCAACGTCTTGGTCTCGCAAGAGTCTCAGATGCAACCGATCATTGTTGAGGAGACTCCCAATTACCACACCATCTTTGGCTATGTGGAAAATGCGACCTATAAAGGTACGGTTTTCACCGACTTCTCTCTTATTCGCCCGGGTAGTTTACATAAGGCTAATGGCGGCGTGCTGATGATAGATGCAGTCAAGGTGCTTGAGCACCCTTACGTTTGGGACGGACTAAAACGAGCACTGAGATCACGCATGCTAAGCTTAACCTCTCTGGAGCGAGAGGTGACTCTGTCGGGGACCATCTCTTTGGATCCCGAAGCCATTCCGTTGGACGTGAAAATTATCCTGTTTGGAGATTTTGCCACCTACAAGCTATTGCAGCAATATGATGCCGAGTTTACCGAACTGTTTCGGGTGACAGCAGACTTTGAAGACAAAATGCCCCGTACGGACACATCCGAGGCGCATTATGCCCAGTTTATCTCGAGTATCGTACACAGTAATCAGATCCTCCATTGTGATAAAAAAGCCATAGCACGGGTTATCGAGTTCAGCTCTAGACAGGCAGATGATCAGAACATGCTATCGCTACACTCTGTCGATATTGCCAATTTATTGCGTGAGGCAAATTATTGCGCCCGCGCAGCCAATGCCAACATGATCCGAGTAAGCCATGTTGAGCAAGCACTGATTAATAAAGAGAAACGAATCTGCCGTGCAAAAGATGACTTTATGCAGAGCTTTACCAATGGCACCACCCTAATCGATACTCAGGGCGAAACCGTTGGCCAAGTGAACGGCTTGTCGGTGATGTCTACTACAGACTACCAGTTCGGGGCCCCCAGCAGGATCACTGCAACCACCAGTTTCGGTAAAGGTCGAGTATTCGATATCGAACGTAATGTCGAACTTAGTGGCAGCATACACTCTAAAGGTGTGATGATTTTAACCGCCTATATCGCCTCTATTTTAGGTAAGACGGATAAAATCCCCCTATCGACCCATCTTACCTTTGAGCAATCCTACGGTGGAGTCGATGGCGATAGTGCCACCATGGCGGAGCTGTGCGCTATGCTGTCGTCATTTTCAGGTAAGGGGCTGCGACAAGACATCGCCATCACTGGCTCGATGAATCAGTTTGGTGAGGCGCAGCCTATCGGCGGCGTCAATGAAAAAATCGAAGGCTTCTTTGATGTCTGTAAAATTAAGGGGCGTAGAGATAGCCAAGGGGTGATCATTCCTCAGTCTAATGTTCATAATCTGATGTTACGCCGTGATATCGTCGAAGCAGTCGAGAAAGGTAAGTTTAATATTTGGGCCATTTCACACGTGAATCAGGCGATTGAGTTACTGACCGGGGCTAAAGTTGGAACCCTAAACGCAAAGGGAGAATACCCGAAAAATAGTATCTTAGGTTTGGCGCAAGTAAGACTTAACGAATTACGTAAACAACACGCTAAAGATAATCACACTCAGTAATACCAATACTGACGCGCTGATGTTGAAAACAAAAAAGGCCGAACTCTATGCTCGGCCTTTCTTTAATACACTGGCAACTACGGGATTAAGCGAACACGTCCTGTAGTGGTGGTACTACTTGCTTCTTACGGCTTAGTACGCCATCTAACCATACTTTGTTGTTCTCTGACTTGCAGTTGTAAGCAGATTCAATTTTCGCTATGTCGTCACTGACGATAAGCATCTCTGAACCTTCTTTCATGATGTCAGTTAGCAGTAATAGTACGCTGTGACGGTTACCTTCCGCCTTCAATGCGGCGATGTCGGCTTCAAGTTCAGCTTTAATGTCATCGAATACAGACAGATCGATCACTTCTAGTTGACCAATACCCACTAAGTTACCGTTCATGTTGAAGTCTTTAAAGTCACGCATAACAAGATCGCGTGCCGGAGTACCTTCTACCGCAGACTTCACCTTAAACATATCCATGCCTAGAGCTTTATAATCTTCGATACCGGCGATTTCAGCTAATGCTTCAACACATTTGATGTCTGCCGTGGTGCATGTTGGCGACTTGAAGATAACAGTGTCACTAAGAATTGCACACAACATGATGCCAGCGATCTCTTTTGGGATCTCAACATTATAGAAGTCGTACATCATCTTGATAACTGTGTTACTACAACCCACTGGACGGATCCAGCACTCTAATGGTGTAGAAGTCGTTAGATCACCAAGCTTGTGATGATCAACGATGCCCACGATAGTCGCTTCGGCGATATCGTCAGGAGCCTGTGTCAGTTCAGAGTGGTCGACGATATAAACTTCTTCGCCAGCATAGCTAAGCTTTAGCTCCGGCGCTTCGAAACCAAACTTATCTAAAATGAAGGCGGTTTCTGGTGAAATGTCACCTAAACGAGTTGCAACTGATGCTTCACCGATCTGGTTCTTTAGGTGTGCAAGTGCAATAGCACCACAAATGGAATCTGAGTCTGGGATCTTGTGGCCCACAACATAAACTGGCATATAAAAGCTCTCCTTTAATTTGCGCCGATTTTAACAAAGTTTTTCGCGATGCGGAAATAGCAAAAGGTCTCAGACAGCAAACTCTTGCCTGAAATGGTTAAAGTTACAACGGATACGCGCTATCAAAGCCCGAAATAGCTCGGACTAACCGCCGTTCATACTAATTAGACAGGCTAAGTTAAGGCGAGTTCTTGTGCCGAGACTTCAGCTGGAATTCAAAGAAAAATCCTTTATCGGCCAAACATCGTTAAATTTTCCGCTAAATGCTAACGAAAAGCAGTCTTAGATATCACTAGGGGCATTTTTGTAGTATAAGCTTGCGTAAATTTTCATTATTTAGATTGAGCGCCATAGCGATGTCAGACAAATTCTTTTTTAAAGGGCGTAAAACCCCAAAGCCTAAGCACGAAAGCTATGGTTACAACACCAAGCGTGCAGTTAAAGTGGGAACTGAAGAGAACCCACTAAAGCTTATGGTTCAAGACGAACAACGTGAAGTTGAAGTGCAGCAGCTGCTTATCGATAACCAGCTGGTGGGCGAAATCACGGTAGACGCAAGTCAGGAAGAGAATATCGTTGATTTGATTGGTCTTCTCAATAAACCTCAAACGACCCGTTTTGAAAAGACGCCAAACCGTAATGACCCTTGTGTTTGCGGTAGCGGCAAGAAATACAAGAAGTGTTGCGGCTAAAACCCTAGTGCGAAAACGATGAAGCAGTTCTTTTTGGACTGCTTTTTTACAATAGTCACCCCAGCTGTACCAGCCCTCTTGCGCTCAGTTTGAGTACTAGGTGCTATCATTTCTTTTCACTCTAATCTTAACAGCGATTGCCTTTTCAGCTTTTGTTACATTTTTCTCTGCTGGCGTCTTTTGTCTATTTTCTGTTCTCAGCCTATTGCCAACGCCCTAACTGAGTAACAAAAGGCAAACTTTTTAGCGATTAATCAAGCTGTTAACAAATATCTCGCTGCTATTTTATAAATCCAATCAGCTCTATTCTCCTTGTATGTCAAATTTGGTTACACAAGTTTACATAATTGAGCTGTTACATCTCGCCACATCTATTAACATACATTCAAAATTATAGACCGCGCTTAGCTTTCAAAGGAATTCACTTTCAACAGCATTGATGACTGTTATTGAGTGTCGGTTTGCTTAAACAAGAGGACGTGTTTGTGGCTACGAAAAAACAGATCATTCTACCAATGGTTGTTATCGCTGTCGGTGTGGCAGGATTTATTGGCATGTCGGCATTAAAAAAGCCTCCAGAGGAAAAGGAACAGCTCGATACGACACCGTTAGTCTCGGTTCAGGCGGTTGAGATCAACCCCATGAGTTTTGCAGTCAGTTCATATGGCGTCGTTAATGCAAAATATGAAACTGAGCTTGTATCACAGCTCAATGGTGAAATTGTCTATTTATCAGATAAGTTCGTCCGTGGTGGCTTTGTAAAGAAAGGCGATGTGCTCGCCAAAATCGATCCAAGCGATTATGAAGCCGCGCTCATCGACGCCAAAGCAACCATGGCATCGGCAAGAGCGACTCTGGTACAAGAAAAAGCCTATGGCAAGGTTGCCGAAGAAGAATGGAAGCGCATCGAAAACGGTGTACCGACTGAGTTGAGTCTTCGTAAACCTCAGCTCGCCCAAGAGATAGCTAAGCTTAACTCTTCTGAGGCAGGACTTAAACGAGCCAACCGTAATCTTGAACGCACCATTATCAAGGCACCTTATGATGCTTTGATTGAAGCCCGTAACATCGGCTTAGGCTCTTATGTCAGTATGGGTACACCACTAGGTAAAGTGTTGAGTACTGCTGAAGCAGAGATCCGTCTTCCAATCGCAGATAAAGAACTGCAATTTTTAGATGATAAAGGGCAAGATGCGGAAGTGATATTAACCGGTGACTTTGCCGGTAAGACTCAAGAGTGGACAGCGAAAGTCGTACGCAGTGAAGGCGTTATCGATAGCCGTAGTCGCATGACCTATCTCGTTGCCGAAGTAAAAGATCCCTACGGTCTTAAGTCAAAAAACAATGAACTGCGTTATGGTACCTATGTTACCGCTTCTATTGATGGCAGCCACGCCGGCCAAGTTGCGGAGCTCCCTCGTCACCTTGTGATCAACAACCAAGTTGCCGTGTTAGATGATGAAGGTAAATTAAGATACAAGGATATCACTATCCTTCGTCAGATTGGTTCTAAGGTTATCGTCTCCGATGGACTTGAAGCCGGTATGAATGTGATCACCTCAGCCCTAGATTACCCTATCGAAGGCATGCAGTTAGCCCTACCAGAAGATAAATTATTACGAGATGAAGACAGTCCCGAGCAGCCTACGCAAATTGCTATGGAAGAGAAGGATTAATTCATGATAGATACAAATAAAGGCATAATCGCCTGGTTTGCCCGTAACAGCGTGGCAGCAAATCTACTGATGATCATTATCCTGATAGGCGGCTTACTTACGGCTAATACCATTCGTAAGCAGTTTTTCCCAGCGGTAGAGATCAACTGGCTCGAATTCAATGCGGTTTATCCCGGCGCAGCGCCACAAGAGGTGGAGGAAGGGATCACCATTAAGATTGAGGAAGCACTAGAAAGCGTTCAAGGTCTAAAGCGCGTCATCACCTACTCAAACCGTAATGCCTCATCCGGTTACTTTCGAGTCGAGGACTCCTACGATCCGCAGGTTGTATTGGAAGAGGTAAAGTCAGAGATTGACTCTATCTCCAGCTTTCCCGATGGCATGGAGCGACCTAAGGTTGAGCGAATAAAGCTCCGCCAAGAAGTGATGTATATGAGCCTATATGGCGATCTGTCCCAAAGGCAGCTAAAAGATCTTGGGGAGAAGATCCATGATGAGCTGTTGCAGTTGCCTCTGGTCAATATCACCGATTTTTATGGTGGCCTCGGCTACGAAATCGCCATCGAAGTCAGTAAAGACAGATTACGTGAATTTGGGTTAAGTTTTAATGACGTTGCCGAAGCGGTACGCGGTTACTCAAGAAATATGTCTGCCGGGCAGATCCGTGCTGAAAATGGCTATATCAACCTACGAGTGCAGAATCAGGCCTATGTCGGCTATGAATTTGAAAGCCTGCCGCTAATCACACTGGAGGATGGTACCACCCTATTACTGGGTGATGTAGCAACTGTTGTGGATGGCTTCGAAGAAGGCATTCAGTACTCAAAGTTTAATGGTAAGAATTCGGTTACTTTCTTTATTGGTGCGGCGAATGATCAGAGTCTCACCGATGTCGCCGATGTGGTGAAGGCTTATATCGCCGATAAGCAAAAAGTATTGCCCGAGGGCGTAAAGCTTGAGCCTTGGGTCGATATGACCTATTACCTTGAAGGGCGCCTAAACTTGATGCTCGACAGCATGAAAAGCGGCGCCGTGCTGGTGTTTATCTTACTCGCACTCTTCTTGCGCGTAAGGCTCGCATTTTGGGTCATGATGGGGCTACCTGTTTGTTTCCTTGGTACCCTACTCTTTATGCCGATGGGCATGATAGATGTAACTATCAATGTCATTAGCCTCTTCGCCTTTATCTTGGTACTGGGTATCGTGGTGGATGACGCCATTGTTATGGGAGAAAGCGCCCATGCTGAGTGTGAGGAGAAAGGTCAAAGCCTCGATAACGTGATCCGCGGTGTTAAACGCGTAGCGATGCCAGCAACGTTCGGTGTATTAACCACTATCGCCGCATTTTTGCCCATCACCCTCGATGACGGCCCTTCGTCAGCTTTCGGTCAGGCTATCGGATATGTGGTGATCTTATGTCTTATTTTTTCACTGGTTGAATCTAAACTTATCTTGCCAGCGCATTTAGCGCGCATGAAGCAAAAAACCATCGTTAAACCAGGTTCGAAGAATCCACTAGACTGGCTACGCAATGGGGTTAACTTTTTACAAGGCAAAGTCGACTCAGGCTTGAAGGTTTTGATCAGTCGCTATTACCGACCCACGCTTGCTGTAGCTGTTAAGTATCGCTACACGGTAATCATGATCTTTATCAGTTTGATCTTAGTCTGTGCGGGTCTGTATTCAGGTGGCTTAGTTCGCTTTATCGGTCAGCCTAAAATCCCCCATGACTTCCCGCGGATCTCATTCGAAATGAATATCGATGCCTCGGAAAAAGCGACCCTATCGGCGGCCTTGTCTATCGAGGAAGCACTGAAGCGTGTCGATACAGAGCTAGAGGCGCAATATGGTCAGAAGATGATCTCTGATATGCAAGTTGAGTTACGTGGCCGCACATCGGCACAAGTCATGACTAAACTTGTCGACCCAGAACTTCGCCCTATCGATACCTTTGCAGTAGCTGAGCTTTGGCGCCAGAATATGCCGCTTATCCCAGGCATGAAGTCCTTTACCATCCAAGATAACCTGTTTGGTGGTGGACGGGATGACGGTGATATCAGCTTCAGGCTCGAAGGTAAGGATGACGAGCAGTTAGTCGCCGCAGCAAAAGAGTTAAAAGCTAAACTTAATACCCTTAAAGGGGTTGGCGATGTTAACGATAGCCGCCAATCAAGCGCCAAAGAGATCCAGTTTGAGCTTAAGCCTTTAGCTCATAGTCTCGGTTTATCTCTTGCGGATATCGCACGCCAGGTGGGTAATAGTTTCTATGGCTTAGAAGCCCAGCGTATCTTGCGTAACGGTGAAGAGATCAAGGTGATGCTTCGCTACCCTGAGGAGCAACGAAACTCTATTGCCCAAGTGTCAGATGTAATGATTAAGACGCCACTGGGTACTGAAATCCCATTATCTGAGGTGGCTTCGATTGTTGTCACCGATGGTGTTAACAGCATTCGCCGTGAAAATGGTAATCGAACCATCAATGTTTGGGGCTCGGTTGACGCGGATCAGGCTGAGCCGTTTAAGATTGCTAAGGATATTCGTGATAACTTCTTGCCTGAGCTATTAAAGAAATATCCGAGAGTTCAAAGCGAAGTGTCCGGCAATATTCAAGAACAGCTTGATAGTGCGGATACTCAATTGCGAGACTTCTTAATCTCTATGCTTGTGATCTATAGTCTGTTGGCCGTGCCACTTAAGTCCTATTCGCAACCGATAATGATCATGTCGGTGATCCCATTTGGGGTGATCGGCTCTGTACTTGGTCATATGCTCTTAGGACTCGACCTAAGTGCCCTCTCTGTGTTCGGTATCATTGCTGCCGCAGGTGTCGTGGTTAACGACTCACTGGTGATGGTTGATTATATTAATAAGTCTAGGGAGTCAGGTATTGCAATGAAGCAATCGGTACTCGAGGCGGGTTGTCGACGCTTTAGAGCAATTTTATTAACCTCATTAACCACCTTCATTGGCTTAGTTCCTATCATGACGGAAACCAGTATGCAGGCGAAAATGGTGATCCCGATGGCAGTATCCTTAGCCTTTGGTGTGTTATTCGCGACAATTGTCACCTTGGTACTGATCCCCTGCTTATATGTGACGATTGAGGATATCAAACGTGTGATTGGCAGTAAGTCTCGTGTACAGGAGCCAACAGAGACTGCACTTTCAACTGAACACGCTGTCAGCTGATAGCAATCTAATATGAGAAACAAATACTAATAACTAAGTTAAATCAAAGAGGTTGAATCAAAAAGCCCCTAGTAAAAGAAGTTAGACTAGGGGCTTTTTAGTTACCGATAACTTGCTAACCTATCTAACATCAGAAACGGCCAAGATAGGCTTTACCTATGATGTTACTATCACGATTAAGCAATGTATGGTCAATCTTATCGAACACTCCTGCTCTAATCGCTCGTAAGCTTCCTTTCATCGGTAATAAATTTGAGCCGTGAGTACTGTCTATCAATAACTCCTCTCGACTGAGCGTTTGCAGCAAATCCTTTACCTCTTCTAGTACCTCGTATGGATCGAGTAGTGTAAAATCACCCTTCTCAACCTGCCTATAGAGAGGCGTGCCCTCGATGGCAACTGTGGTCAATAATCCCAGAAGGTACGGGTTCATCTTATTGATTAACTCGGCTGTCTGTATCGCGTGTTGCTTAGACTGTTCACCACTTCCTCCTAGTCCAATCATCACCATGGCAACCAGTTTGATACCGGACTGTACAATATTCTGACCAGCAGTTAGCATTTGAGCTGAACTCACACCTTTACGGATAGCTTTTAACACGTCATCGGAGCCAGACTCTACCCCGAGGTAGGTCATGGTCAGTCCTGCTTCCTTAAGCAGTCTAAACTCATCTAGGCTCTTATCTAACGTACTTTGTGGACCAGCATAGGTGCTTACATGATTTAAGTTTGGAAAAGCGAGATAGAGCTCCGATAAGATCGTTAGCAAGCTCTCGGTTGGTAGTGAAATCGCATCCCCATCACTAAGGAAGACCTTCTCAACTTTATTACCAAAAGTGGCTTGTGCCAGTCGAATGTCTTCTTTTAGCTCGTCGATCGTTCGTACTCTATAACGAACATCTTTATACATCGCGCAATAACTACACTTGTTGTAAGAACAACCAATAGTACATTGCAAAATGTAGGCATCGGCCTCTGGTGGTGGCCGATAAATATTACCTTCGTATCTCATCAATTATCCTTGCAAATACGCTATTAAAGGCCGCCTTAGAAGCGGCCATTGAACTTGGGTTTAAATCTTAACCTATTGAGACAAAGCTCATTGAGGCAGGTTTTATTGCGTTAGCTCTGCAGCGGTATCCACAAAAATACCCTGAATATCTTTAGCCTCACGTTCGGTTTGACCACCGTGCTTAAGAAATGCGGCGATAATAGCTTCTGTCTTTTGCTCTTTAGCTCGCTCTAAGAAATAGCGCAATTCTAACTCGGCTCCCGCCTCTTCATCTTTAATCGATGTGCTGATAATTTCCTTGTACATCACGATATCACGCACCTCTAATCGGCTAATCACTCCAAGAGTCACTGTTAAAAATTCGTCCATCTCTGCTTTGGGTACGAATTGAGTGATGATGTTTAAGCTTTCGGCCTGCTGTGCAGTAAAATCATTACCCAGTAATAGCGCTTGTAGTGCCTTGTTTTTACCCATTCGACGTGCGAACTGCACCGCTCCTTGCCCACCTGTTGGAATGTTCACGTGGATCTCAGGCTGTGCAAATGCCGCATTTTCGGTGGCGTAAGCTAAATCACAAGCCATTACAAATTCGTTTCCTCCTCCGCGAGCAACACCATCAACCACGGCAACAGATACTTGCTTCATCGCTTTAATGTTGGCGATCATGTGGTTGAACTCAATGGAGGCAGCTTGACCTCCTTGGCTACCATTAATCACATTAAGATCTAGGTGAGCTAAAAAGAAGGATTCATGCATGGATTTAAACACCACAACTTTCGTCTCACGATCGTCTTTTAAGCTGAGCACGTACTCATTAATCTCGTTGATTAGGTTGATAGTTAATACATTCACAGGTGGATTATTAATTTCAACGGTTGCAACACCCATGTGATTAGTAATTGATAATGCAGTCATTGTAGTATTCATAGTCATTTCCTCATTTATAGGACAATCAGCTCATAAAATGTTTAAACGAAAGAGCTGTTATCGTTTCGATGAAGTCACTATAAAACTTGTATTGATGTGGAAAAACACTAATATCTACACAATACTGGTGCTAATTATGCACCAATAGGTTTTGTATTGGCTCTAATACGTGAGAGGTATCGAGGAGCGATGGATTTTTCTAGTCGATTATTATTATTACTCGAGGTTGTCCAGTTAGGCTCATTTACCAATGTTGCCGAACGGAGAAACCTCGATCGCTCTGTGGTCTCAAAACAAATTGGCCGGTTAGAAAGTGAACTTGGGGTTCGCCTGCTCAATAGAACAACCCGCTCACTATCTCTAACCGCTGCAGGCAATGAGATAGTCAATCAAGCGAAACTGCTGCGAGAGTTACTGGACAATACCCACAGGCTCGCACAAAACTATCACTCTGAACCGAGGGGGTTATTAAGAATAAGCAGTTCGATGATGTTTGGGCGCCAATATGTTCAGGACGCGATATCAATCTTTCAAACAAAGTATCCTGAAATCCAATGTGAGCTTAGGCTAGAAGATAAAGTCGTCGATATTGTGCAAGAGGGTTTCGATATTGGTTTTCGTATCGGAAAGCCAAAAAGCTCAAGCTTAATTTGTCGAAAAATAGCCAGGAGTCGCCTGTTAATCGTCGCATCACCTGAGTTTATTGAGAGACATGGTGGTATCGATACCCTAGATAAGTTGCAGGCCGCACCCGCCACCATTTATTCATCCCCCGGTTTGCTCATCGATAAATTCAATTACCTCGATGACAAACTCAATGAACAGAGCTTTCATCTCAAAACAGCCTACAAGGTAAATGATGTGGAGATGGTCGTTAAGAGCGCTGTAGCCGGTAATACACTTGCAGTCGTGACGGCACAAATGATTCAAAATGAGATCATTGAAGGTCAACTCATTCCGATTATGACCCATTTAGCACTGGAGGACTTTGGCACCTTCTATGCGGTATATCCCCACCGTGATGCGCCCATCAAGACTAAACTGTTTATCGATGTACTAAAATCGGTTATTGGTGAAGATATCCCCGTATGGGAACGCAATATTCCCAATTTCGACAAGATGTATCTTCCTAGTAACAGAAAATAGAACACATTCTTATAGAGGGGTCTTTGATTAACTGAGACTGCCATTATTGTTTATGTGCGTTAATAGCAAGTTTAAATCAGATCTAGTGCAAAACCGCATAAATTATCAATATATCAATATGTTAATTTATGTCGACATTAAATACTGGTCTAATTGAAACGACTCATTGATAGACTTCAGGGCTTCTCAAATACTGGAAACTAGTCAATGTTGCCTTGTTAGTAACACACTTATTTTCTATGAGCTGTTTAAATTCATTAGTTGATAGCAACACCTTAGTGCTATTGCGCTAAGATGCTGCTATCCCACAACTGCTCGATGAAGTGGTTCTCCTTAACACACTTCTAAAAGGCGTTAGATTAACGAGATTGCATTACGCTCTTTAACTCCACTTCGTTCTCGTTCAGCCAAGCCTCAAAACTTTGTGGTTGCTTGCCAGTCAGTTTTTCAAACGCTTCACTCGTGCCATCTGAGAAATTGCCGCGGTTATGTTTATCCATAGTCACACACAAGTCTACGATTGGTGTTGGCAATTCAAATGACACTAACTGTGCTCGGTAATCTTCGTCTGATAAATGCACCATGTTTATTGAAGTACCCAGAACTTTGTCTATAACTTTTGCCATTGCTGCATGTGTCATCGATTGCACGCCA
This sequence comes from Shewanella sp. Isolate13, assembly GCF_022398325.1. GTDB lineage: Bacteria > Pseudomonadota > Gammaproteobacteria > Enterobacterales > Shewanellaceae > Shewanella. The sequence continues at coordinate 23,857 of NZ_JAKEVD010000023.1, read as the reverse complement.
TTCATCGGTAACGTGACTTTACCTTCTATAGGCTTTATAAGCGCCGAAGCCCCTGCGTAGGCCAAGTCTGTACGTGAAAGCTGGGCTGAGCGCCCTTCAGCGGCCGAAGTTAGCCATTGGCCCGATTGTAGAATGCTAGCAAAGTACTCTGATACATTTTCAAAGTACCAGTTGTTGCGCAAGATTGTTGCGTTTGCAATTGCGCTTTGTTTAATCGCCTTCTCGGTTGCATCATGTTCGTGCGCAAATATTACTGGAGAATTCTCTGCCGAGGGCATTGAGGTATAAACAATATGGCTAACGCCGACTTTTTCTGCTGCCTCTACGGCATTTAAATGGGCTTGAGTGCGTGGTCCAGAAGCATCAATACTGATCAGCAGCATGCTATTTGCACCTTTAAATGCTTTCTCTAGTGATTCTAGGCTGGTAAAGTCTGCCTCACGAACGTCTACGCCTTTTTCTGATAATGATCTAAGCTTGTCCGCTTTACGTGTTGTAACAATGAGTTGCTTAGGTTGGACATCGAAGTCTTCGAGTAGCATTTTTACGACTGCTGTACCTAATTTGCCTGATCCACCTGTTACTAAAATTTTTCGTTCTGTCATGTGTGTTTCTCCATTCATTTTTAGAGCGATTTCATCTGATTAAGTGCAGGTTTGCCTTGATGTGTTAGCTTTCCCGCTTTTGATGGAGACACTATATCGTTTGATGATTGATAGATAATTAGTCTTTGATTAAACTGATTGTTAATTTAAGCTAAACAATAAAAAGTATGATTTCACTCGATGACATGATGGTCTTTGCTAAAGTGGCAGAACGACAATCCTTTACTCAGGCCGCTGATGATCTAAGTATCGGCAAAGCTCGAGTCTCGCAAATTGTGTCTAAGCTCGAACATTCATTGAACACCCGCCTGCTCCACCGCACGACTCGCTCGCTTTCTCTTACCGATGCTGGATTGCGCTATTACGAAAAGTGCAAGCTAATTGGAGATATTGCCTCAGAAGCGAATGCAGAAACCCAAGATGCTAATCAGATCCCAAGTGGCACAATTCGTCTATCCACGCCAACTTCTGCACTCGTAGATACCTTAAGTGAATTCTTACACCTTTATCCTGAGATTAAACTCGACATTATCGAAAGTGACAGTTACAGCAATCTAATAGAATCACGCTGTGATATCGCATTACGAGCCTCTTCGGCACTTGAAGACTCCAGCTTGTACGCCGTCAAATTGGGTTACTTCCGTGACATGATTTGCGCCACACCAACCTATCTCAGTAAGGTGGAAGCGGTATCTAAACCTGAAGACCTTTTGCGACTGGACTGGATCACCCACCATATTGTCCATGGCGACAAACAACTTTTGATGACCGACAGCTTGGGGAACGTGACTCGTATTGCTCATAGCCCTAAAGTGCGTGTTCGAAACGCGGCAACAGTAAAAGCGTTCGTCCTCAACCACCTAGGTTTTGCAATTATGCCGAGCTTTATGATGAAGGAAGAAATGGCCTGTGGTGATTTAGTTCGCTTGTTGCCAGACGTACATGATTTAGAAATCCCAATTTACGCTGTTTACCAAGAAAAAGCATTGATGCCACTGCGAGTGCGTACCTTGATTGAGTTCTTGAAACAAAAGGCAAACGCGTTTTGTTAACCGTCAGTTGTGGGGGCAAGAGAAAGTGGTACTAAACAATTAGAACCCTAGGGGTCAATCAATTAGCTTCAGATAGCAAAAAGCCCGCTATAAATTAGCGGGCTTTTCTATGTATGGCGGAGAGATAGGGATTTGAACCCTAGATGGGCTACAAACCCATGCCGGTTTTCAAGACCGGTGCATTCGACCACTCTGCCATCTCTCCGAACGCCGCGAATAATATAGCGCTCGATTGTTCTTGTAAAGTAATAATTTCAGGAAAATAACACTTTGCTCAAGAACGTCTCAGTTTGACTATTTATCATCCTGATGGATAGCAATACGGGCTGGATCTGGCATTACGACCTCTTCGCTTACCTCATTCCAATTCTTATAGTTACGCAGCTTGTAGCCGATAAAGACGATGAACGAGCAGATCATGATCCCCCAACCAATTGCCACTTCACCGCTTGTCGCCCAGATAGCGACTAGGCTTGATGCACCAAAAGATAAGCTGATCTGTAGAAAGTTCTGTAAACCCGCTGCTTTAGCAGCGTTGTCAGAGAACTCTTGCAGTGCAGCGTTTACCACGATTGGGTAAATGCCACCGCTACACGCCGCAAGCACTGAAAATATTGCCAATAAAGGAAAAATTGATAAACCTTTTAGCAAGATAGTCACTACAGCAATTGACATAGCACAGGTGCCAAATACAGATAGTAATACCTTTAAGGTTTTCTCCGCTCCAACTTTACGAATAAGAGTTTTACTCGCATACCCACCCAGAATGAATGTAATGGTTTGCGGAATAAAGCTCAGTCCAATCGCTGTCGCATCAAAACCATGTTGCTCCATCACTACAGGCCACAGTGTTAGGTACGAGAAGAACGCACCTGAACAAGCACCAAAAATAACAACGTTACCTAAATACTTTGTATTCTTCAGGATATTGAAGTAACTGATCTCTTTCTTGTCATGGTTTATTACTTTGGTTTCTGCAGGTACAAACCAGACGGTCAATAGGATCATTACCGCAGCCATACCAGTTAATGTGATGAAAATGCTCTGCCAGCCCATACTCTCAAGAATAAATGCACCAAGAATTGGGGCGAGTGCTGGTGATAATGCCACTAACGGCATGATATTAGAAAACACACTCTGTGCCTTAGAAGCATCATATTTTTCAATTACAATCGCTTGCCAAATAACACCGGCAGAACAGGCACCTAATGCTTGCATAAAACGAGAAATATTGAATACTAGAATCGAGTCACTAACAGACAATGAAAAGCTCGCTAACGCAAATAGCACTAATCCGAGGATGAGTGAGTTACGTTTACCAAAGCGTTCTACTAGTGGCCCATAAAGGAGTTGGCCTAATGCCAATCCTGCTAAGAAAAAGGTTAAAGACATAGCAACCTGTGATGGCGATGCCCCCATAGTGTCTTCAATTGCTTTGAATGCTGGCAAATACATGTCAGTAGCAATAAAGCCTAGCATGCTTAGTAGCGCAAGATAGGCTAAAAATATAAAGTATTTAACATTCATAAGAGGTTTCATAGATAGAAATTCAGATAGTGATTTATTAAAGCCGCGCAGTGTAAACACTTGCTATAACCCTGTGAAACGTTTATTTTTCACATTAGCCTTCAAAAAAAATCACAGCAGGATGTGACCTATGCTTTCAGAACAGTCCCTTCAACTCATTGATATGGTAGCCCGTGTCGGTAGTTTTACCGCTGCGGCAAACAAGTTACACAAAGTCCCTTCCGCGGTGAGTTACGCGGTCAAGCAGATTGAAGAAGAGCTAGGTGTGGTGCTGTTTGTAAGGCACCACCGCAGTGTTAGCTTAACGCCCGCAGGAGAACACTTCGTTAAGCAGTCTAGAAGCTTACTCACCGATATAGACGCAATGCGAGCCGATACCATTCGAGTCGCTAATGGCTGGCAACCGACCCTTTCAATCGCGTTAGATAACATCGTTAGAGCCGATAAGATCAGCAATCTGATTGCTGATTTTTACCGCACCTTCGATAATGTCGAGCTCATTATCCGAATTGAAGTCTTTAATGGCGTCTGGGAGTCGATAGCCACAGGGCGAAGCGATATCGCCATTGGTGCAACAACGGCGATACCTGTGGGTGGTGATTATCACTTTAGGGATATGGGCGAAATAGAGTGGTGTTTCCTCGTAGGCAAAAACCATCCTCTCGCAGATATTGATAGACCGCTTACGGACGATGAATTGAGACAGTACCCCTCTATCTGTTTAGAGGATACTTCTCGAGAGATCCCTAAACGAATGACCTGGCTATTAGAAAACCAAAGACGTTTGGTTGTTCCGGATTGGATAAGAGCTATCAACTGTTTTAGAGAGGGTCTTGGTGTTGGCTACATGCCTGCCCACTTTGCATTCCCATTTATCAAAACTGGTGCGCTAATAGAAAAACAGCTTGAACGACCTAATAAAACCAGCCCTTGTTGTTTGGCTTGGAATGCGACCAACAAGTCACCTGCTATGGCCTGGGTGCTGGATTATTTAGGCGATACTGAAAAGTTACATAAAGATTGGTTAGATTAACTAAGGTTAACTTGGGTCTATTTTATACGTTAGGCGCTTTATACCTTAGGTTAGCTGCTGTATGATTCAACTACTTAACATAGGAATGTCACTCTTTTTCACCTTGAGGGAACTCCTTGTATAACTCGTGTTCAAACAAAATAGCTTGAAAATTTGTCTTCGGAGAAAGATATGAAAGATATGACACAACAAACCGCGTATAGCAGTACTTCAGTTGAAGTAAACAAACTGCTAAAAAATACTTATATGCTGCTTTCTATGACCTTGGCGTTTTCTGCAGTGTGCGCAGGTTTGGCGATGGCATTAGCAATTAGCCCTATGATGTCTCTAGGTCTATCTCTCGGCAGCTTAGTGCTGTTATTCGTAACCCTTAGAAAAGCGGACTCTAGCGCTGGTATTTTCTGGGTATTTGCATTTACAGGTATGCAAGGTGCGTCACTGGGTTACATCCTAAACCATTACGCCGGCATGGCGAACGGCCCACAGCTAATCATGCAGGCACTCGGTTTAACCTCGCTAATCTTCGTGACGCTTTCAGGGTATGCGGTAACGACCAAAAAAGATTTCTCGTTTATGCGCGGCTTCTTAATCGCTGGTCTTGTGATTATGGTGGTTGGCTTGCTAGTAAACCTATTCCTAGGTAACGGCATGGTGTTTATGGCGCTTAACGCGGGTATCGCACTGCTGATGACTGGCTTTATTCTTTACGATACAAGTAAAATTGTTAACGGCGGCGAAACCAATTACATTCGTGCGACCATCTCTTTATACCTAGATTTCTTGAATCTATTCATCGCCCTACTACATTTAATGGGTGTTGGTGGTGATGACTAATACCAATTAATTTTAATTGAGTTAAAATGGCCCTATTACAGGGCCATTTTTTTTACCATGAGCAAATTCATTATTCAGGTTAACTCCGCAGCCTATGGCAGTGCGTCGAGTTATAGCGCCTACCGCTTCGCTAAAGCCGCAATAGAAAACGGTCACGCCATAGAAAAGGTGTTCTTCTACCAGGACGGTGTGCTTAACACCAATCATCTCAACTCTCCAGCCAGCGATGAGTTCGATCTAAAGCAAGCATGGATTGAGTTGCATCAGCTTCACGGTGTCGCCTTGGTTAACTGTGTTTCTGCCGCGCTGCGCCGTGGAGTGTTATCGGAGTCTGAAGCAAAAGAGAACCAGCATAGCCATTGGAATATGCAACTACCGTTTACTATGGGCGGATTAGGCGAGCTAGTGACTGGAATTGAAACTGCCGACAGGCTCGTTAGCTTTTAGGAGCGTAAGTGAAGAAACTTTGTATCATCTTTAGACAGGCTCCCCATGGCACAGCCCATGGCCGCGAAGGGCTTGACCTATCATTATTAAGTGCCAGCTTTGAGCAGGAAGTGAGCCTGCTCTTTTGCGATGAAGGGATACTGACTCTACTAAAGAAGCAAGATCCTGAATCAATTGGTAGCAAAGATTACATCGCTGCCTTAGGTGCTTTGTCGCTTTATGATATTGAAACCGTATTGGTATGCCAAGAATCGATGCAAGCGCTTGGACTTGAACAAGAAGATTTACGGATTGATGTAACAACGGCCTTGCCGGCTGATATTTCAAAACATCTTGCAGAAGTTGATGAGGTGCTAGTTTTCTAATGATATTACATCACATACAAAACTCGGTGGAACAGAGTGGTGCGCTTAGTACTTGTCTGCGTTACATTACGAACAACGACAGTATTTTATTGTCTGGCAATGGGATTAACTGTTTACTAAAGGCTGAGTGGCGCGCAAAATTGGCAGATCTGAACGTCGTAGTCTTACAAGAAGACGTTAACGCTCGTGGTCTGCAAGATTATTTAAAGGACGTTAAGCAAGTCAGCTATAACGAGTTTGTTGAGTTAAGCCTTGAGCATGAAAAAGTAATTAGTTGGTAAAATGATAGAATTTAATGGAAAACAGATAGAAACCGATCATCAAGGCTATTTAAAATCAGTCACGGATTGGACTCCTGAGCTAGCGCCAGTGATCGCCAAGGAAGAACAAATAGAACTGACCGAAGCGCACTGGGAAGTGATTAACTTCGTGCGCGAATTCTACCTAGAATTTAAGACAAGCCCAGCGATACGCGTGCTAGTTAAAGCGATAGGTCAAAAGCTCGGTGAAGACAAGGGGAACTCAAAATATCTCTATACCCTCTTCCCAGTCGGTCCAGCCAAGCAGGCAACTAAAATAGCGGGTCTGCCTAAACCTGCTAAATGTATTTAAAATAAAGATGCATTAAGTACATAAAAGAAAAGCCCTACACGTTAGGGCTTTTTGCCTCTTAACACTGGCACTGAAGCACTTGTATTCGTTAGAAAGCCTAAGAACATCCCTAGATGCCCCCTAACAAAGTCCTGATTTACCGTTTCACTTTTGTAATACTTGGGTGAGGAAAGAATAATACCGACTTTCTAGGGGCTGTTTCACGAATTTATCTCCGTTTTACTGGCCCTTAGCATTGGCTAACCTTCGCAAAAACACTACTCATAGAGCATTAGTGTTTGCTTCTAGGGCTCTAAACGTAAGGACTCGCAACGAGGCTTCTCATTCAAACGTCAAAATTCACACATAAAAAAATAGCTCTAGGCTGGTTTAGTCACTCCTCAAAAGAAGATGGTACCCGTGGGCAGACTTGAGTTGGTGGGCTTACTCTGCGAGGCATCTCTTATAGAAAGTAAACCCCTTGTGTCTACCATCATATTACAGATGTAAAAAAACCAGCTCTAGGCTGGTTAATTCACTCTTCAAAAGAAGATGGTACCCGTGGCCAGACTTGAACTGGCACGCTTATTCAGCGAGGCGGCTCTTATAAAAAGCAATCCCTTATGCTTTCTTCGTAAACAACAAATACAAAAAAGCCCCGACACTGTCGAGGCTTCTCTGCAACTCTACGAGAGAGTTATTTGGTACCCGTGGCCAGACTTGAACTGGCACGCTTATTCAGCGAGGGATTTTAAATCCCTTGTGTCTACCGATTCCACCACACGGGCAAACTCTTTGACTCTGACGATACGTATTATCGGTATTAATACTGCTTGCTCTTTATTGAGCAAACTCACCAAACTCTTAAATTGTGGAGGCGCGACCCGGAGTCGAACCGAGATCGACGGATTTGCAATCCGCAGCATAGCCATTCTGCCATCGCGCCACTTTCTTTCCCTTCTTGCCGGGAACGAGGCGTACTTTACTAGATTTGAAAAATGAGTCAACCAATTATTTGTTGTTTTCATTCATACGGTTAAATCGCGAACAACGAACTTAAATTATAAACAAAACAAGGTTAAAGCTTAATCTGCAATGGCTTTCTAATACTTTTTACTTCAACAAATAGATTGGTTAGCGACTAAGTCTGTGGAGACACTAACAAGGCTTTAAGAGTTCTCAATCGTTAATCCATGAATAAAATTGTATGTAAAAATGGGGCTAGCATAAATTGGCAAGCTTAAACCCAAATATAGTGCCAGCTAAGGTAACCTTTTACAGCTCCACGGTAAGATATGACCCACTATCACATCTTTATTGTTCAGAGCCTTAACTGAGAAATAGAGTAAACCGGGTGCTATCACTAACGAGTTCAGCAAATACAAATGTGACGGCCTCTTAATTTGAAGCCAAAGCTCAGCGAGGCTGAGCCTGGTTGCTGTAAAGTCTAGGTAAATTCAGGTTTGAATGTTGGTTCTTAATGGGTCTACCTACGTATTTGTTGCATCATGCCACTTTAAAGCTATCAATTGTTGCTTTAAGCTTCTTAGACTGGCGTAAGACGATGTCCGTAGATTGCTGGGATTGTGCAATTTGCTCTTCATTAACACTCGAAATTGCGACTAGATCCTGTAGATGACCTTCAACCTCCTTATTAGTATACTGCTGCTCTTCGGAGGCTGTGGCTAATTGTGAAGTTTGTGATGACAAGCTTTGACACAAAGTTTCAACAGTAACAAGTTCATTCTTGGCATTTTTACTCTTATTCAATGTACCTTGTGCTGTTTGGGTTGACTCCTCAAGAATATTCACCACGACAGCAATTTTTTTCTGCAACTCTACAATCGTTTCATCAATAGCTAACGTTGCTTCATCCGTTTTGCCCGATAAGCTTCGCACTTCATCCGCAACGACAGCAAAGCCTTTACCCTGCTCTCCAGCTCTAGCAGCTTCGATCGCAGCATTTAGGGAAAGTAAGTTAATTTGTGAAGCCAGCTCTTGGATTGCTTTAGTAACACTTTGAATTTTTGCTGATTGCTCATTTAGTTCAGAAATCTTTTCCTGGCCACTTAGCAACTTCTCATTTAAACAATCGATCTCAGCATTTGACTCTCTAGATATATCCAAAGCTTGTTCGTTAGCTTTACCGAGTTTGTTTGAAGCATCATCTGTAGCATTAATTGAAAGGTTTATTTCCGAATTTACCGTTACTAATTCATGAACAGAGCTACTAATGCTATTTACCCGAGCTACAGCGTCTCTAAAACCTTGAGTAGTCAAATTTAGTTTCTCAGACATTTCATGACTAGCAAGGTTAATCGCTTCATAACTATCTCTAATCTCTTTAAATGCACCTTGAAGAGACTCAATAAATCGATTGAACGAACGAGCAATATCGCTAAATTCATCGTGACCTTCAAAGTTGATTCGACTTGTCAAATCTCTATTACCGGTAGATATTGCCTTGACCATATGATTTAACGCATTAAGCCTAGAATTGATATTGCTCGCTATTACAAAAACGAAACTTAAGGTAAATAAGAGCAAAAAAAGCCCCAAAATATGTAAAGTCATCTTTTGCTCCGTAATATAATCGGCGATCAATAGGGAAATATTTTTAGCATTATCCACTATGACAGCTTCAGCCTCATGAGCCGTCTCCCGCATTACCCCCCTAAGGCCCTCATGATGCTCAAATCCCATCTTTAAATGTAAGTTAATAAGTTCGTTATAGACTTTAAAATAGGAATCATAAAAAGGTTTAACTGCAGGGTAATCTGCAATTGCAACCTCTAGTGTTTTTTTGCTAGAAAGTAACTGTTCAAGAGTTTCCTGGGAGTGGTGGATACGGAACTCATAATCTGCCTCAATAAGCTCAAGCATCAAATGTTCAACGCTAATGGAATTGGAACTAACAATTGCTTCTTCTAGTTTCGCTCTAGACTGTTCAATCTCTTTCTCAAGCCCATCTTTGTCATAGATCTGGTGTGAAAGCTTTGCCAGTTCTACAAATGACTTTTCATAGGTATCTAGCTTACTAAGGGTGGTAGAATTATTAGCCCCTCTGTTAAATAGCAACAGGTAATCTTCATTCAGCTTAATTAAATCCTTTTTGATATGAACCATGACATCAGCATGCTTCTCTAGGTACTTATCATCCATTCGTGAAAAAAAGTCTTTTTCATGACGTCTTAAAGCAAGAAGCTCTGCTTCAATAAACCAATTCTGAGAGGCAACCTCCTCTGCATATATGATTTTGTTTATAATTATGTTCTCGAAAACGCCATAAAACAGCATTGATACCGTTACAAGCGAAGCAAGAGCTATCAGCTTTATCCTAATTGTCATTCCTTTGAACATATTTGTATTCATCCATAAATATCCGATAAAAAAATAATAGTACAAAAAGAACAACCAACAATTATTTATCCCTCAAAGTCTCCTTCTCAAAAGTGCTAGGTGCTAAATAAAGAAGACAAACCATTAGCGCTAATAAAAATGACAGGTCAAAAACAGGCCAAGCATGGCGCTGACTTTAGTGCTGCTGAATTCAAACTAAATGATAAATAGCGGACAATTGCCAAGCTCATGGCTTAATACCAGTGACCAATGTTTGGCCCTTGCAGTTTGTGAGGGATATGACAGCCAGCTGCATGTTGGTTTCACCACTATTCATGTAAGGAACCGGTGGCTAATTGAGCTGACAGACGTTAATACAGAGGCTTTAGCAGGACTTGAGTTAGCTCGCCTACTCTGGGAGGCGGCTCTTATAAAAAGCAATCCCTTGTGCTTTCTTCGTAAACAACAAATACAAAAAAGCCTCCGCACGTTAATGCAGAGGCTTTAATGATGGTATCCGTGGCCAGACTTGAACTGGTGGGGTTAATCTGCGAGGCATCTCTTATAGAAAGTAAATCCCTTGTGTCTACCATCATATTACAGATGTAAAAAAACCAGCTCTAGGCTGGTTTATTCACTCTTCAAAAGAAGATGGTACCCGTGGCCAGACTTGAACTGGCACGCTTATTCAGCGAGGGATTTTAAATCCCTTGTGTCTACCGATTCCACCACACGGGCAAACTCTTTGACTCTGACGATACGTATTATCGGTATTAATACTGCTTGCTCTTTATTGAGCAAACTCACCAAACTCTTAAATTGTGGAGGCGCGACCCGGAGTCGAACCGAGATCGACGGATTTGCAATCCGCAGCATAGCCATTCTGCCATCGCGCCACATATTTAAATTGGAGCGACATATCGGGTTCGAACCGATGACCTATACCTTGGCAAGGTATCGCTCTACCAACTGAGCTAATGTCGCATTTCAATTTAAACTGTCTCTTAAATTGTGGAGGCGCGACCCGGAGTCGAACCGAGATCGACGGATTTGCAATCCGCAGCATAGCCATTCTGCCATCGCGCCACATATTTAAATTGGAGCGACATATCGGGTTCGAACCGATGACCTATACCTTGGCAAGGTATCGCTCTACCAACTGAGCTAATGTCGCATTTCAATTTAAACTGTATTCAAGTCGTTGCTTAGTTCGCTTCCCCTTGACTACGGAATGGCATTCTACCGATTTACCGATGAGAGTCAATCGACAAAAAACAAATTAGTGACTGTTTGACGTTAAAACCATCAGAAATAACAAATTTCATGCATCTTGATTGTTTTGCCGCCTTATTTTTGGAGTTTAAAACCCTTTACAAAGTGGTTATTGGGAATAACCGCTTAGAGATGGAGGAGAATCATCCAGTTGCTGTAGCTGTGCAAACCTTTTAGCGAACAGTTATTCCAGCCTCCCCTTTTCCATTGGGTGACCTAAAAACAAAAACGCCTCTATGATAAGAGGCGTTTTCTAGACGAACTAATTCAGTAAAGAATTAGCCATGGGGTAAAGACTGGTAGTTAAGGCCAAGCATTTTCTGCATAACACCAACAACCTGGCAGCTATAGCCAAATTCATTGTCATACCATACATAAAGTATCGCGCGATTACCTTCAGCGATAGTTGCTTGAGAATCAACAACACCTGCGTAACGTGAGCCAACTAAGTCACTAGACACGATTTCTGTAGAATCTGTGTAATCGATCTGGTTTTGCAGCTCTGACTGTAACGCCATATCTTTTAGATATTCGTTTAAGTCGTGCTTGTTTGTTTCACCGTTAAGGTTAAGGCTAATAATCGCCATAGAAACGTTAGGCGTAGGAACGCGGATTGCGTTACCCGTTAGCTTACCCTCTAATACAGGTAAAGCCTTAGATACTGCTTTTGCCGCGCCAGTTTCAGTAATAACCATGTTCAATGGTGCACTACGGCCACGACGGTCTGCTTTATGGTAGTTATCGATAAGGTTCTGATCATTGGTATATGAGTGAATTGTTTCCACGTGACCATTTTCAATACCATACTTATCGTTAACAGCCTTAAGTACAGGTGTAATCGCGTTTGTAGTACAGCTAGCCGCCGATACGATAGTGTCTTCATCAAGAATATCTTGCTCGTTCACACCATAAACAACGTTCTTGATAGCGCCTTTAGCTGGAGCGGTAAGAAGTACCTTGCTAGCGCCTGGAGACTTAAGATGTAAACCGAGACCCGCTTCATCTTTCCAGATGCCTGTGTTATCGACAACAAGCGCATTTGAGATACCAAACTTAGTGTAATCGACTTCATCCGGAGAGTTTGCGTAGATCACCTGAATGTAGGTACCGTTAGCGATGATTGCATTGTTCTCTTCATCGACTTCAACGGAGCCATTAAATGGTCCATGAACAGAGTCACGACGCAATAGGCTTGCACGCTTTTCCAAATCGCCAGTACGGCCGCCACGAAGAACGATAGCACGTAGTCTAAGCTTATTGCTTACACCCGTTCTTTCAATAAGCAAGCGAGCGAGTAGACGACCGATACGGCCAAAACCATAAAGAACAACATCTCTTGCTTCTTCGTCATCTTGATGGGTGATTGCATCTGCAAGTTCGCGGCTCATGTAAGCTTCAATCTGACTTGCATCTTGATATTCGCGCCAGTAATTAACCGCGAGTTTACCGATGTCAACTTTACACTGTTTCACCGCTAACTTGCTTAGGGCTTCAACAAATGGAAAGCTTTCACGTAGTCTCAGTTTTTCACCAACATGGCGACGCACTAAACGGTGCGATTTGATGATTTCGATTGTAGAGGCATTTAGTAGAGGTTTGCCATAGACGACGACTTCTACACCTTGGTTACGGTATAACTTACCAAGTAATGGCTGCATAGCCTCAGCCATTTCGAAACGTTCTTGCCAACTTTGTAGGTGTTTATCAGCGCTCATTAACAGATCCTTTATCTCACTTTTCTGACTTTTTCATCAGAAATGTTTGAGTAACAAAAAGAAAAGACCAATAATCTATCGTTATATAGGGGATCTTTCCCCGTTTGGTCGGCGCTATTGTAATGAAAAGTATGCTCTCAAGCTAGCAAGATATTTTTCATAACATTGTAATTTTATTAGATAAAACGCTATCTGGAGCCTAGTTTGAACCGAAAACTTGTAATGATTACATCATTTCTTGGGATTCCGCTTGTTTTTGGCCTAATTGGCTGCGAACAGCCGACAAATACTCAGATCATTTGTAACAAAAATCCTGAACTTTGTGCCGATCTACATAAAGATAGTTGGTGTCGATTTGAACGAGGAGACCTGATCCGTAATAGGTTCAAGCTAAAAAGTATACCTGACCCTTCTGGTAAAGAGATTTATCAGCAGCTAGTGTACTTAGAAAATTACAATAAATGCGTTGAGCTAGCCGCCGGCGTACAGCACATTTTACATCCGGAGCGTACTAACGACCGCGCTCGTGCATTTGGTTTAAGCTCGCAGTCATTAGCCGAGTTGCAGGAAACGACTAAAGGAAGCACAGATCCTCACCTCGCCTACTATCATTGGTCACGTTTTAACGACACAGACGCCGGAGCGGTACTTTTTGCGGCAGAACAAGACAATAAAATAGTCGATATAGAACTACAGGCTCAATTAGCCTCTTATTTTGTAAAAGTAAACCCTAAGAAATCCAAGCGCCTCTATGCTGAGGTATTAAAGGCAAGCACCGCAGAAGAGTTTAAACCGGACTGGCTACTGGCATTGGCCACGCTTTATCGTCAAGAAGGCAGAAATGAAATTGAATATTGGCTATCTATGACCAATATTGAAATAACTAAGGCAAAATTTTCGAGCGAGCAGATGCTTGCACTCATCAAGGGAGAGAAAGCACTTCAGCGACAGTTAGACCGAGATGCCGAAAATCTTGCAGATCAGCTTATGAGTGGAAAGTATCAGCAAAGTAAGCTAAAAATATTGCTTGACGAAGATCTAATCAAGCCACTGTAAGCTTTAGCTGTTAAACACTGCTAATTTGGCAATATTTTTGCCAACTTACAGTTATTTTATCGATTAACACAATTTATATTCGAATTCGCGACACGTGTAAAAAAATTACCTAAATATTAGCAATAATTAGCCGTTTATCACCGATATTACTTGACGATGGCTGCCAGTTTGGTAATTTTACTACCAGATTCTATTTTTTCTTTTACCAGAGGGATATGAGATGACTATCCGAGTTGCAATTAACGGCTATGGCCGTATCGGCCGCAATGTTCTACGCGCACTATATGAAAGCGAAAAGAACTACCCTATCAAGATTGTTGCACTAAACGATTTGGGTGATGCTTCAATCAACGCTCATTTAACTAAATACGATTCTGTACATGGTCGCTTTAACGCAAAAGTAGAACACGCAGATGACGCTATTTTTGTGAACGAAGATAAGATCCTTACCTTCCAAGAGCGTGATCCTTCAAAACTTCCTTGGAAAGAGTTAGATGTTGATGTGGTATTTGAATGTACCGGCATTTTCACATCTAAGGAATCAGTGCAGCCTCACCTAGATGCTGGCGCTAAAAAGGTGATTATTTCTGCGCCAGGTAAGAATGTCGATGCGACTGTTGTTTACGGTGTCAACAACGACGAAATTACTGGTGACATGACGGTCATTTCAAATGCTTCTTGTACTACAAACTGTTTAGCGCCGTTTGCTAAGCCGTTAAATGATGAGATTGGCATCGAATCAGGTCTAATGACGACCATTCACGCTTATACTAACGACCAACGTTTGTCTGACGTTTATCACACTGACCTTCGCCGTGCTCGTGCAGCAGCGATGTCTATGATCCCAACTAAGACTGGTGCAGCTGCTGCCGTAGGCCTTGTGGTTCCAGAACTTGCAGGTAAGTTTGATGGATTAGCGGTTCGCGTTCCTACGGTTAACGTTTCATTGGTTGACTTGTCTTTCGTCGCTGCACGCGACACAAGTGTTGAAGAGATCAATGCTATCATCGAAAAAGCCGCCTCTGTCGCACCATTAAGCGAAGTATTGGCAGTTAACCACGAGCCGTTGGTATCTATCGATTTTAACCACAACCCATACTCTTCTAACTTCGATGCTACACAAACACGTGTTAACGGTCGTCTAGTTAAAGTAATGGCTTGGTATGACAACGAATGGGGCTTCAGTAACCGCATGCTAGACAATGCTGTTGCACTAATGAACGCTAAGTAACTCATTTGTAGTAATAAAAAACCCAGCTAAGCTGGGTTTTTTTATGGGCTGGTGAAAGCTCACCTACCGAGCCTAATAATCCGCTTTTAGTTCGAGAGCAGTTCTGCATCCCTCATCCCTCTAAAAGGCGTTAGTACGATTAACCTAGTAACCTGTTCATCTGGGGAGTGTTAATTGCTTCATCAATATTTTCTAGATTTTGATCAATATAACCGAGCAAAATGCTTTTCTCTGTACTGTCCAGCTCTGAGGTTAATATGGCTCGATGCAACTCTAGGGACTCGGACTTAAGAGTTAAAAGCGTTAAAGCGGAGATTTGATTTTCGTTTTTATAGCGGCTCAACAATGTTCGCTGGGTAATCTTTATCGCTGTTTGCACACTATGATTCAAAATAGAGACTTTCTCGCCCGCTAATTTTGGGGCTACCAAACCACAATACTGTTGCTGTAAAGTATGTTGCATATCCACCTCTTAAGGTTAACCTAGGCTTAATAGCATAGGTTTTGAGAGGTAGATAATAACAACCTAGAACTGTACTCAAACTTAATAGGCAACTCAATTGAGCCCGTGAATGAGACAGCTTAACAGTGATTGTGATTAAAAACGGACTAACGAGGGTTTTTAGCTTCGCTTAATGCGTACAACCTTAAAGATATCCATTTCAAATCCGGCGAGCCCCTGCGTGTCAGGGTAATACGTCATATTCACTCTTGCGCCGTTGAGGCTTTTGTATTTTTTAGTGCGACGGAAGGTGAAAGGTGTATCACAGTCATCAATCATTACTGTATGTTGTACCCAATCATCTTTAACCCTTTGAGTGTGAGAGCAAACCTTTACACCTTCAGAATGAACGAGCTTATCGTGCTTAACTAACATCTTGTCTACTGTGGACTTCACAACTTCCTCCATAGCAAAAAACCAAGCTATAAAAGTAGCACAGACCACTTGTTGTGTAAAAAAATTGCCTAAAAATAGCGATCTTTTAACCAGCCGTAATGGTAATACCCCCACTGCCCTAACCGCCTTAAGCTGGCTCCTGGAAATCGCGGCGCGGCCTGATGATATAAAGGCAAGTTAGGTACAGGCTTACCTACAATTTTCTCTGCTAGGCGATAGGCTGCCTGAGCACTGAAAGACACTCCGGCTCCACAGTAGCCTAAGCTGTAGCCAACTCCATTACTTTCAAATACATGGGGAATATCATCTAGGGTAGCAGCAATCCAACCAGTCCAGTTATAGGCCAGTTTCTTATTTTTTAATGCAGGAAAGCATTGGCTTAAAGCAAATTTTAGTCGCTCTTGGTACACAGGGTTTTGCGCATCCCGCCCAAAAATAGCGCCTCTACCGCCGAAAAGCAGCCGATTATCGGGCAATAAACGATAATAATATTTCAATATACGGGTATCCATCACCACTTCTCGAGTATGAATACCTGATGCAGCAAGTTCGTCTGGCGTTAAAGGCTCAGTAACAATGATATTACTTAAGATAGGCAAAAAACGTTTATCCACTACTGGGTTAAAACGCTTAGGTGTATAACCATTTCCCAAGCTTACTACCTTCTTCGTCCTTACCTCGCCATTTGATGTGATTAACCTATGAACGCCATCCTCCTGAATCCAGGATTCAACACAGCTTTGCTCATAAAGAGGAACCTTCAATTTTTCAACCACCTGTTTGTAACCAAGCAGTAATTTTAGCGGGTTAACGCCAAATCCTCGTTCAACTCTTAGGGCTCCATATGCCTGATGATGAGCCATGTATTCAGACTTAAGCAGAGCTTGGCTGATAAGTTGTGGTTTCTCTCCTAAATATTTGTCGATGAAGTGAGCCGTATCGCTTAGTTGTTTAAAGGCTTTACGGTTATGGGCAATCTTAAGATACCCCTTATCTTGCGGTTCACAATCAATTTTATGCTCTACTATTAAGCCCTCTACTCGCTCTACCGCTTGCGAAAATTCGTTATGAATACCTTTAGCGACGTCTAAATCCCAACGTTGAGCCGTTTGACTGTAGCCTAAACGCCCCGAGCCGCCCAATACAAAACCGGCATTTCGAGCACTCGCACCAAACCCTATTCTATTGGCCTCGAGCAGACAGACATCTACATGATGATTTTTAGCAAGATAGTAGGCGGTCAGAAGGCCAGTATAGCCGCCCCCAATGATGGTTATATCAGCCTGAACTTGCGCTCTAAGAGGTTGTTTTGGTTTACCTAGTGCGATGGTATCAGACCAGTACGAATGGCACGGTGCAAGTGATTTAGGTGACGTAGCAACTAAAGGGTCAAAACAGTCACTTTGTTGATTGGTCATCTTTCCCCCTAAAACGTCAGCAACATTTCACATGCCACGCAATGACAATTAGAGCCACACAGGATACACACGTAGTTTGGATGTTCGTCGGTATCACTCCACCTGTTAGGGTGCTCTTTTATCAATATACCACCCGCTTTTGTGAAATATTTAACCGCTGCATTATTAGGGCTTTGCTGCCAAAGATGACTGACGCCCGCAGCAGCTCCCTGCTGCGTTAATGCAGAAATGGAGGCCTGGAGTAATCTTCCCCCTAATCCTTGGCCTCTCGCCTCTTCTGCGACCGTATTACACTTAAAATAACCCACTTTCTCTGGTTCTATGCGCCATCGATTTGGGGAGCACCATTTATCTATGGCCCACTGTCCAGGAGCATAGCAGAGCCTAAAACCAAGTAGATGCTGTTTATCAATTGCGACGAAACAGCTGTTAATGCCATTTTTATGTCCGAGCTCTACGATATGAGCTAACGACTTTTCGTCTAGGTAGCCATCTCCATGTACCTGGTTTCCAAGCGCTATAACGGCATCGAAGTGTTTTGGGGCGAGAGGAATAATCATGGGTATTTTTATCATAAAAGTTGATACAAATATCACATTAACATGTTTTTTACATTAAGCCCTCTCTGGCGATGTCAATCGCGTCAATTATCATCAAGCAAAAAAAAAGCGTTATGTCTGAGACATAACGCTTTCTAGTGAAACTAGAAACTTAGCCAGTTACTCCGGCTTCCATCCTAATTTCTTTTCGATTGATTCAATCATCGCACCTGCAATGTCAATACCTGTTGCTGACTCGATACCTTCAAGTCCTGGAGAAGAGTTAATCTCTAGTAATAGAGGTCCTCTGCTAGAACGAATAATATCAACACCAGCAACGCGCAGACCCATGGTCTTTGCCGCTTTCAGTGCTAACTGCTTCTCTGCAGCACTTACAGAAACGATTGATGCGCTACCGCCTTGGTGAATGTTAGCTCTAAACTCACCAGGAGCTGCAGTACGCTCGATAGAAGCAACAACCTTACCGTCAATCACAAAGCAACGTAAATCTTTACCTTGAGCTTCTTTAATGAATTCCTGCACTAGCAAGTTAACGTGTAGCGATTTAAATGCGTTAATCACACTTTCAGCCGCTTTAGTTGTTTCTGCTAATACAACACCCTTACCTTGAGTACCTTCAAGTAACTTAACGATAAGCGGTGCACCACCAACCATATCGATAAGATCTTTAGTATCAACAGGTGAGTTAGCAAAACCACTCGTTGGAATATCTAGGTTGTTCTTTTGCAGTAACTGCAACGAGAATAACTTATCTCTTGAGCGAGTTATTGCTTCAGAAGTATTCAACGCCATAATATTCAAGCTTTCAAAGTGACGTGTTAAAGCACAGCCATAGAAAGTCATACTCGGTCTGATGCGAGGAATTACGGCATCAAGATCATTCAAGATACGACCACCACGGTAATGCACTTCTGGCTCTGATGCATCGAGTTTTAAATAGCACTGCTTGATGTTCAAGAACACCATTTCGTGGCCGCGTTGCTCGCCTGCTTCAATGATACGCTGGTTGCTGTATAAGTCAGGGTTACTTGCTAGCAAACCTATCTTTAAACCGCTCTTCTTAGCCGTTTTAACACCGTAAAGCTGTTCAACTTCAGCTTCGTTTTGCTCGCCTAAACAAAATGATGCTGATGGATCGACTAGCGTTTTATTACTCATCGCTTCACGACCTAACAGCATACGGTAACCCATGCTGTCACGATTCGTTAGAGTAAGCTCAACTTCCCACGCGTGGCCACCCAACTGGATGACTGATGCAATAACGTAACGCTTTTCTATTTCGCCGTTCGAACTCTTGATGTTACGACGGTCAACAACTTTACTTTCACATCTTAGGATGATCTTGCGACTGTTTTGTATCGGGTGAAGTTCAAAAGAAACCCATGGCTCGCCTTCTCTTTTAAAAGGACGGATATTTACAGCATGGATTGATGACGTTCTGGCGCCAGAGTCAACTCTAGCCTTAATTGCAGGAACACCAAGAGCGGGGAATGCACACCACTCTTCACTTCCGATAATAAACTTATTGTCGCTCATTACAATTCTTCCAGTTAAGTTAAATTAAGGAGCGCGAAAGTACTCCTTTTTTCAGCAGATGCAAACTAAATTTTAGTTATTTACTGCATTCGGATAGAATTTTTTCTAAAATCCTGAAAATTGAGACATCTATCGTGGTTTATTAGCCGTATAAACGGCTAAAGTCACCTGAAAACGAATTAATTGTACAGGGTACCAAAAACACGATTTTCTTAGTAGTTTAGCTCGGTTAATTTTAATTTATGACCACATAAAATGCTAATTTTTACCTACTAAAGCAGTGTAGCGCTCGCCCAGTAACAGGAAGGCGCTACAAATGGTTAGTCAACCTCCAATGTGACAGTATTAACACAAGCTCTACCAATCAATGCTGCCGCCCTGATAGTCATAGAAGTGACCACTTTGCTCAAATGTTAATTGCTTTATTACCGCCATCATCCCTCTTACCGAGGTATCGGCATCAATAAGTGCATTAGGACCGCCCATGTCTGTCTTCACCCACCCAGGATGCAGGGCCACGCACCTTATGCCATCTTGTCGAAGATCGATGGAAAGTGACTTAACAATAGAGTTCAGTGCCGCTTTAGATGAGCGATAATAATATCCCCCGCCACTTCTGTTATCAGACATGCTGCCGACTTTAGACGAAATAAACGCTAATACAGCACAAGGGGAGCGTTTAAGGTTCGCATACAAGGCCTCTGTAAGTATAAGGGGAGCAATGGTGTTGACCTCTAGTACTGTGCGCCACTGCTTAACATCAGTATCGCCAAATTGCACTCCCTTTGGGCCATAATACCCAGCGTTATGAATTAATAGATCGATGGGATCAGTACCAAATGTTTGATTCAATGTTGCGATGGAGTCGGCGGAAGTTACGTCGAGTTCAATAACTTGGAGCCGATTAAAACGGGACATCATTTGGGTAAGCTCGGGTGCATTAATCGGATCCCTACAGCATGCACTGACACGCCAACCATCAGCTAAGTAGTGCTCAACAAAGGTTAGGCCTATTCCTCGATTAGCACCGGTGATCACAACATGTTTCACTGATTTTACTCCCGTTTTTGTCCATTATTTGGTGTTATTAATTCATTAGTGAATGAATCAGTAGCCAAGCCTTTAGATGTGCACGATAAACGGAAAAATCAAATAATCCAATTAAATCAATCTGCAGATAATCATTGAGCGATTCAGGCGTAGCTCATTTGTTTGATTTATTGCCACGTCAACAACCAAGCAATATGAAGGTAACTTTAACTCACTTTAAAAACCTTAAGAGTTTAGCCTAACACAAACAAACCTTAGTTGAGCACAACATAGCCGCGATTTGTCATACAGTTCTTAATCACGGTTTGCTGCTCCGTTGCGTGGGCATCTTTATTATTTCGCCTCTCTCGACTGTTAGATAATACGCCGACACCGAGTCCAATTGCCGCTCCCTTTTTTGCGCCATCAGTACCTGAACCACCTGCTATCGCCTTACCTGCAGACCCAATCGCCGCGCCCTTAGCTGCAGTACCAATAGCACTTCCTTCGGTCTTTTTCTGCTCTACTTGAGTCGCCATTTCGGTACATTGATGAAGATCGTACACATAGTCTTTCTCATCAACACCAGTTTTATCTACAACGATATTTGCCATCGCACTCAACGGTAGTAACAACAAGCCTAGAGTTATTAGATTACGCCTCATTCAATGTTTCCTCTTTATCTACAATTTCCTCGAAAAATCGACAACAGAATCAAAAGCATTAGTCTGTTTTGATTTCCGCTTCTTATCAATTATAGTACAGCGTTCTACCTGTCTGGCTCTTGAACAAGATTTCACTTAGGCGCATTAATGGATCTAACGAATAACTCAATTGAAAATATTTTAGTCGAATTTTTTAAATCGACAGATTTTGAAAAAATCGCAAAGATTCAATCACTTTGGTCTGGGTATGGCGAGATTGCAAGATACCGCTTTACCTCACCTAAGTTAGTTCAAAAGTTTGGTATTAGACAATTTATAGTTAAACACATCTCCCCTCCTAGACAGGTTTGCCATCCCAGAGGTTGGTCAACTTCGGTTTCCCATCAGCGAAAAGTCGACTCTTATCAAGTTGAAGTTAACTTTTATAAAACCTTCGCCGAACGATGCGATGATCAGTGCCTTGTCCCGAGCTTCATTGGCGAGCATCGTTTTATTGAGAACGGTAACCCTTGCCAACTCATCCTAATGTCAGACCTCGATGATCAGGGCTTTCCTATTCGAGCCACCAACCTAACAGTTCAGCAAACAAAATTGTGCCTGCGTTGGTTAGCGCATTTTCATGCGAAATTTATTCACTCCTCATCAGACCACAAACATAATGGGCTTTGGGAAGTAGGCAGTTACTGGCATCTTGCTACTCGCCTTGAAGAGTGGCAAGCAATGCCGAGTTCACAGCTGAAAGAAAGCGCCACAAATATAGATAAGGCCTTGAATAATTGTAAATATAAAACCATTATTCACGGTGATGCTAAGGTAGCTAATTTCTGTTTCACCCCAGATTTTACCGATGTCGCCGCCGTAGATTTTCAGTATGTAGGCAGTGGCACTGGGGTAAAAGACCTTATTTATCTGCTAGGAAGTTGCTTATCGGAGACGGATTGTAAGAATAATTTCACATTATTAGTGAATGATTATTTTGACTGTTTAACCTATGCATTAGGCTTATACCAGCCTAAGCTAACCGCTAATTTAGTGGTTAAAGAGTGGCAAGGGTTGGTGGATTTAGCCTGGGCTGACTTCGAACGCTTTCTTGTCGGCTGGGCTCCTGACCACAAAAAAAGAAATCAATTTAGCCAGATGATCACGAGCCGGGCTCTAGCATCCATTTGAGCTTTAGGAATAAAGTTGCAACATGACCACAACATTTTACTTTAAGAGACCGACTTAGTCCGTTGTATGGTTAAACTTTCGAAGGCGCTTTACTTCCGAGTACTGATAGCTACAGAACGGGTTAAATTATTTAACTGAACAGTCGGCTTAAGATTTAGTTTCTAAAGAATGGACTTACCGATGGCATTGGCACTACCGCCGATTATTATGATTTTGTAATTCAGGATAATTGCCAACGCCTATCTATATCCATATTAATAGCTAAGCAAGATTAACCGCATCTTAGGTTTAGCAAATCAATACTCATCGTTTTCTTTTGGATATTCACTCAACAGGTGATCTATGGCTTGGTCAAAAGTATCGATTTGATTTACCGCCATGAACTGCTTAAGTTTTATGACAAGATCATTGCCAATTTCAATATGAGATTTCTTTTTACGTTTCTTTATCTGCGACAACTCCTTTCGTACCATTCTCCAGCCATAATCACTAAAATAGCAGTTAAGCAGTAGATTGGTTTGTATCAAGGCGTCTTCAACACCTGTCGCTTGTTTGCGGATCTTATTTAGTGACGATAAACTTTCAGTCAACTTGATATAGAGCTGCTCACGTTCAACTGTTTCTCCGAATTCATAAAACCAGTCTTTTCTCTTTTCAACTTCAGCTAATGAGATAAGGCGATAGATCAGAGGCAAGGCTACGAGCAATTCATCTGCCTCTAACAATTTTAATTTCCGACCTGCCGTTGGTTTTTGCTGATGGTACTGCCAGCTCTGCCCTGCACTGTCTATTTTCTTTTGCATTTTATTCCACTCTCAATCGTTGATTTTACCAGACTTAACTACCGACAAACAAAATAACTAAAGTATGGTATAACCATATAATACCCAAATTTGCTTACTAATGCAGTATCTAACTCGTTACTTTTGTAAGATTTTTTCTTGAAATGAACGATGCCTCTACTTTTTACCAATAAAATGGTGACACCACTTTATTGTAATAATCAATTACGCGTAAGAAAGGACTGGTCACCGCCACCGCTATCAGTTGTCCAATTTCCAAATCTACAGAGACACGCTAACGGGGCATTTTAAAAAACAGTATATTTCAGTTTTCCATGACTGATAGTCATATCTTTCACTTAGCAACTCCCCCCACAGTAATTTTACAATTCGACAGTCAAAATCATCTGTCACTTTAGTTGTTTCGGTTATGCTCGTACGGCACTTAGCTTTTGGCTAGAACCTCTGAATACTTTTAGCCTGGACAGTTAAACATGAATAACTAAAAGATCAGTGCAGTCATACCACCCAACTAGTTAAGCTATTGCGAATATTCTTTAGATCACATAATTGATACAGCTTATACCTGTGCCGCCCTTTTTGACCTTAGTACCTTTTAATCCTTAGTCCTTTAAATCATTAGTCACTTTTAATTATTGGCTGCAGTTCGTCGTCTTAATCGCCACAATATATGGTTAAACCATACTTTAATAAATAATATTCTCCCTAGGC
>NZ_JAKEVD010000022.1 GCF_022398325.1 Shewanella sp. Isolate13 | reverse complement strand
CGAAGGGGACCCGGACTGGCGTTATACTCTACCAAAGAGTGAATACTCATTGAGTTCTGTAGGCTAAAACTCAACGCTTTGTAAATAGTGGTATCCCCTAGGGGATTCGAACCCCTGTTACCGCCGTGAAAGGGCGGTGTCCTAGGCCTCTAGACGAAGGGGACCCGGACTGGCGTTATACTCTACCAAAGAGTGAATACTCATTGAGTTCTGTAGGCTAAAACTCAACGCTTTATAAATAGTGGTATCCCCTAGGGGATTCGAACCCCTGTTACCGCCGTGAAAGGGCGGTGTCCTAGGCCTCTAGACGAAGGGGACCCGGACTGGCGTTATACTCTACCAAAGAGTGAATACTCATTGAGTTCTGTAGGCTAAAACTCAACGCTTTGTAAATAGTGGTATCCCCTAGGGGATTCGAACCCCTGTTACCGCCGTGAAAGGGCGGTGTCCTAGGCCTCTAGACGAAGGGGACCCGGACTGGCGTTATACTCTACCAAAGAGTGAATACTCATTGAGTTCTGTAGGCTAAAACTCAACGCTTTATANCGAAGGGGACCCGGACTGGCGTTATACTCTACCAAAGAGTGAATACTCATTGAGTTCTGTAGGCTAAAACTCAACGCTTTGTAAATAGTGGTATCCCCTAGGGGATTCGAACCCCTGTTACCGCCGTGAAAGGGCGGTGTCCTAGGCCTCTAGACGAAGGGGACCCGGACTGGCGTTATACTCTACCAAAGAGTGAATACTCATTGAGTTCTGTAGGCTAAAACTCAACGCTTTGTAAATAGTGGTATCCCCTAGGGGATTCGAACCCCTGTTACCGCCGTGAAAGGGCGGTGTCCTAGGCCTCTAGACGAAGGGGACCCGGACTTACGTTTAGACTCCGTAAGGGAGTGAATACTCATTAAACCCTGTAGGCTAAGGTTTAACGCTTTAATTAGTTAGATGGTGGAGCCTAGCGGGATCGAACCGCTGACCTCAACACTGCCAGTGTTGCGCTCTCCCAGCTGAGCTAAGGCCCCTCACTAACTAAATCACTTTTGAGTGCACCGCGAACTATTCGTTGCCTGTGTCTCAACTGCGTGGCGCATTCTATGCAGCGCACCCAAAAGAGTCAACCCGTTTTTTAGGAATTTATTCTATTTGCTACAAATTCAATCGCTTTGGAGATTCTTTGCTCTGTACGAGCCTTCCCAACCAAGAATATGGTTAAATCTACAGCAGGAGACATACCAGCACCAGTTACAGCTACGCGTAATGGCATACCGACTTTACCCATTCCTACTTCTAATTCAGCAGCAGTATCTTCGATTGCTTGATGAATTGCTTCTAAAGTCCACTCATTTAGACCAGCTAATTTAGTTTGGAATAACTGTAATGGCTCAAGTGCAACACCTCTTAGGTGCTTTTTAGCAGCTGTTTCGTCAAAATCTTCGAAATCTTCAAAGAAGTAACGGCTAGATGCAGCAAGTTCTTTTAGTGTCTTAGCACGCTCAGACAATGCAGAAACCACTTCAGACAGTTTTGGACCATTGCTTATATCAATGTTTTGATCAGCCATGTGCCACTCAAGGTGAGAAGCGACATATTCTGGATCAGATTCTTTAATATAGTGCTGGTTTAACCAAAGCAGTTTTTCGGTATTAAAAGCAGAAGCTGCTTTGTTGATATCATCAAGGCTAAAGAATTGCTTCATCTCATCGATAGAGAACACTTCTTGATCACCATGAGACCAACCTAAACGAACTAGATAGTTAAGTAGTGCTTCAGGTAAATAACCATCATCACGGTATTGCATAACACCAACAGCGCCATGACGCTTAGATAGCTTAGCGCCATCATCACCTAAGATCATCGATACGTGTGCATATTCAGGTACTGGTGCACCTAATGCTTTAAGGATGTTGATCTGACGTGGTGTATTGTTGATATGGTCTTCGCCACGAACAACACAGGTAATTCCCATATCCCAATCGTCAACTACTACACAGAAGTTATAAGTAGGCGTGCCTTCAGTACGAGCAATGATAAGATCATCTAATGTACTGTTGGCAAATTCGATACGGCCACGTACGTGATCATCGAATACTACACTACCTTCAGTTGGGTTTTTGAAACGCACAACAAATGGCTCATCAGTATCACGTGGTGCTTTATCGCGGCAGCAACCATCATACTTTTGTTGCTCACCATTCGCAGCTTGCTCTTCACGCATCGCTTCAATACGCTCACGGCTACAGTAACACTTATAAGCAGTCCCCTGCTCTAGCATCTGTGCAATGATTTCGTTGTAACGGTCAAAACGCTTGGTTTGATAGTAAGGACCTTCATCCCAATTCAGGTTAAGCCATTCCATACCTTCTAAAATTGCAGCGCATGCTTCAGGAGTTGAACGTTCAAGATCGGTATCTTCAATACGTAGAACAAACTCACCTTGGTTTGCGCGTGCATATAACCATGAATAAAGTGCTGTACGAGCACCACCAACGTGCAAAAAGCCCGTAGGGCTTGGAGCAAAACGCGTCTTAACTGTCATAATGGACATTGACCTATGTAGAAAGTCTAAATAATAGACTGTACTAATGAATGTGGCGCATATTCTAACAGCCAAAAGGGCTAGGGAAAATAGATCTACTACTATATGGCAAATTTTGTGGGGAAAATCTGTCTTTCTTCTGTTTTGAATCTCTTCAAGTGTAAAAGCGGGCTTATCGCCCCCCTCTTTGGAAAAAGGAGCAAGAAACACTAGCACCTCTATATAGAAATGTTAGTAGATGACAACAATGGATACAGATAGTGATGCACATTGAAGTGCTGCACTCTAGAGCATAGAGCTCCCCTCATTAGCATTACTTATAAATTAGCGTTCCTAATGTGGAGACGATCAAAGCAAACTAAAACAGCTTCGCTGCCGATATGAAAGTGTAAAAAACAGATAGACTCGAAGAAAAGCACCATAAAAAGAAGTGCCCTTAAGAAGTACCCTTATAAAGTGAGCCGATATAGCGCTAGAGTCCGCGTATATTTTCAAGCTAATTTTTAATCATTTTTTGCATTAATAGCGCAGCTCTGATTAACTATGCATCAACACGCGCAAAATTGAACCGTAGTCTTTATTTTATCTAAAAAAAGCGTTGACAGTAGATCGTTCCTCCCTATAATACGGCCCCACACAGCGAGGTCGATTAGCTCAGCTGGGAGAGCACCTCCCTTACAAGGAGGGGGTCACTGGTTCGAGCCCAGTATCGACCACCATTCTTTTYATARAGAATTAAAWCATTRTGTAAATCCCAGGTCGATTAGCTCAGCTGGGAGAGCACCTCCCTTACAAGGAGGGGGTCACTGGTTCGAGCCCAGTATCGACCACCATTCTTTTCATARAGAATTAAAACATTATGAAATCCCAGGTCGATTAGCTCAGCTGGGAGAGCACCTCCCTTACAAGGAGGGGGTCACTGGTTCGAGCCCAGTATCGACCACCATTCTCTAGTTTGCCTCTTTTTTAGAACTTCCTTCTTATAAAACATCTTAAATTAATTCCACCGTATCTTTGTCACTCAAGAACGTTCTCTACTATTCTTTTAGAATCACCTTTAGTTGGACAAACCTTATGGCAGATGTCAGTCAATCAGCTTCATTAGCAAGTATTGCGGCCTATTTAAAACTGACCTACCAATACGATCAAGACACCGCACTTGTGGAAGCAAAATCAGTTATGAAAAACCTCGTCCAAATGCGCCAAAAAGGTTTTATTACCGGTTGGTATTTCGACGAAAATGGTCATCTTGAGCTGTTACCTAGCGATCACGTGATGGAGCAGATAAACCCTAACAAATAGAGGGGAATCAGCAGCCGTTATAGCCTTAATCACAAACGACCAATCACATACTGACAAACAATAAGGCTCGCGCCCTTCCCCTCTTGCCAAATTTAGCTATGACTCCATCACTAACGGACCACAAGCAGACTTAGGCTGGATCAGTTTAAATACCACCACGCTCAGTACCGCTAAGCCTAGCACCGATCCCAACACCACGCCTTGCCACCCCCATAACAACCAAAATGGCAATAAATAGGGGCCACCTATTGCTGCACCAAGGTAATAGCTACATAGATAAAGCGCCGTCGCTTTTGCTCTGTGTTCCTTTGCACGATAAGCAACCCATGCATTACAACTACTGTGAATTAAGAAGAAACCAAAGGCCGAGATCAAAAATCCTACAAAGATCGCCCCTAAACTATCGAACAGAGTGAGTAGACTCCCTGAAAATAGCGCTAGCACAGAATAGATAAAGACTCGCTTTAGCCCAAGTCCAGCAACCCATTTAGCCGAACAATAAGAGGCATAGGTTCCACTCAGGTAGCAAAGGAAAATAAGTGTCACTTCAAATCGCCCTAGCTTAAACGGGCTATCCATCAAGTGAAGCTGAATATAGCTAAATTGGTTTACCATCACCATGAAGGCAAGTCCACCGACAAGGTATATAAGCCGTAGCTTAGGGTCGGCTAAATGGTGGCAAAAACCATTAAAGTCTGAGCGCTTTAGCGGCCATCGGCCTAATTCAATTTCAGGCTTAACGAAGTGACTCTTAGGCAAAAGATAACTCACAATAAGCGTACCACTCAAAGAAACAGCGGTTAATAAAGCCATCGCCTGTTGCCAGTCTAGATACTGTGCCATCCCCCCACCTAGCAAACGCCCAACTATGCCACCAACACTATTGGCGGCAATATAAATTGCCCCAGCTTTTAACAGCGCATTGCTACCTAACTCATCTTTAAAATAGGCCATCGCCATTGCAGGAACAGAAGCAAGCAGTGCTCCCTGCAGCATTCTCAGTAAGATCAATTGATTAAACTCAGTAATGAACAAGGCGCAAAAATCGAGTACAACTAAGAGATACAGACTAATAAGGATAGGTTTTTTACGGCCAACACGATCGGAAAGTACTGCAAACAACAACAGTGAAAACGCCATGGTAAAACTGGTTACCGACAACAATAACGTTGCATGACTCTTAGTTACGGAAAATGAGTCCGCAATCAGTGGCAACATGCCTTGGACTAAATATAAATTGATAAAAATAACCATAGAAGCGAGAGATAAGCTGATGATAAGGCGGATCTCGCTAGCATCTTGCCTCTGTGGACTGAGGGTATTCATGGATAACTAACTCAAAATGTTTAATTACTCGATAGCATACCAATGGCTAACACATAAGAATAACAACTAAAAAATGCAAAAGTTATTGATTTTTGTTATAGCAACTTTAAAGTAGAAACCTTATCAACGGCCCAACATTAATACTGAACCAATACAGGAAAAGGCGCTAAACAAAGAGTGAGCGTCGATTAAAAAATAGAAAGAGTCCACATGGATATTAGGCAGTTAAAGTATTTAGATGCATTGATTACAGCAGGTAGTTTCACTAAAGCTGCCGAGCAACTCAATATGGCCCAGCCAGCATTGAGCCAGAGCATTAAGCGACTCGAGCAGGAGCTTGGTGTCACGCTAGTTGATAGAGGCCCGAACAAAAGCAGTAAATCAATTTCGCTGACGGCCGAAGGTAACGCCCTGCACCAACATGCCAAGTTGATCATCAAGAAAATGGCGCAAGCTGAAGCACATATCAAATCGATGGCGAATCTCACAATGGGCGAAGTCAGGGTCGCTGTGCCGGGCATGCTCGGCTCATACTATCTTCCTAGTCGTTTAATGGCGTTTCGCCACCAGCATTCACAGCTAAAGTTATCTCTGTTCGAAGGTGGAACCCGCGATACACTCAGAATGCTGCAAAATGAAGATGTCGATATCGCTATTATTACCGCCAACGATCTCACCGATGAATTTGACAGTCACCTGCTACTACAAGAACAGATGGTAGTTGCTGTTGGTAAAGAGCACCCACTTGCTAAATCCGAAGCGGTAACGCTAGAAGCGTTTTTCCAACATGAACTGGTATTCTTTAAGCCTGGATATTTTCATCGTGATTGGATGCTCGAACAGGCCGAGCAATTGGGACTTAAAGCGAATATTGCATTTGAAACAAATCTGATTAACCTCATTAAACAGGTGGTAGCACAAGAATATGGAATAACCAGCGTACTAGAGATGGTGATAGAGAAACACGATAACATCTGCGCTAAACCCTTCTGCCCGCCTATATTTTTAGACTTGCATATCGCCTGGAAAAAGCAACGCCCTATCAGTCAAGCTGACAAGGCATTCGTTGAGTTCCTCATGCAAAACCGTTAACTATACCAATGCTCGTTATTACGCTCGATATGAGGCAATCCGTTCTGCAAATTTCTCGCAAAACTGCTAGCAACACTTAAGCATTAACGAGCATATAGCAGTTAACTTGCGTCCAATTGGTTTTCTGGAACTGCATCTATGAATGCTTGCAGAGTCAAGCAGTGTGCGTTTATACGCTCAATATTCGGGTATGGACTCATGTCGACCTTAAAGCGTTTGGCGTTATATACCTGAGGCACTAAACAGATGTCGGCTAGGCTTGGGCTATCACCAAAGCAGAAAATCCCGCTATGTCGCGCTAGTTGCTTTTCTAATGCGCCAAAGCCCTCTTTAACCCAATGATGATACCAAGCCGTTTTGCTTTCATCGGCAATATCTAGCTCACTAGCCAAATATTGCAATACTTTAAGGTTATTAAGCGGGTGAATTTCACAAGCCACCGTTAGCGCCATTGCGCGCACAACAGACTTATCGAGCGGCAAGCTAGGCAGAAGTGCAACCTCTGGATAAACCTCATCAAGATATTCAATAATAGCGAGTGATTGAGTTAACACGCGCTGCTGACCATTATCTTCAATAATAAGACTGGGCACTAACTCTTGAGCGTTTATCCGTTGGTATTCGTCCTTATGCTGCTCACCACCATCTTTAACCAGATGTACTGAGACCTGCTCTGCAACGAGTGACTTTAGATTCATCGCGATACGTACGCGATAAGCGGCACTTGAGCGCCAGTAACCGTATAGTTTCATCTGAGTACCGTCCTTATTTAAAAATCGGTATATCCATTACAACTAGGTAGCCTATTTATAAAAAAGGCTAACTCCTAAGAATTAGCCTTATCAGCTCTATAATCAACAAGGTACTAGACCTTATACTCCACGACTTGCTGGTCAATCGAACCAAAGATGCTGTTGTTGTTTTCATCGAGCATTTCAATACGAACCCGATCACCAAAGCCCATGAATGAGGTCGTTGGCTTACCCTCAGCTATGGTTTCAAGCATACGAGTCTCGGCAAGACAGCTAGAGCCTGCGCTGCGATCATAGTTTGAGATAGTACCAGAACCGATAATCGCTCCCGCGCCAATAGGACGGGTTTTAGCTACATGAGACACCAGTTGGCTAAAGTTGAATGTCATATCCACACCCGCATTAGGACGACCAAATAGCTCACTATTAAGATGAGTAATTAACGGCAGATGAATCTTAGAGTCCTGCCACTTATCTTCTAGTTCATCAGGAGTCACCGCCACAGGTGAAAAGCTACTCGATGGTTTTGATTGGAAGAAGCCAAATCCTTTTGCAAGCTCACCCGGAATAAGGTTTCTTAGCGATACGTCATTCACTAGCATCAGCAACTTAATATGTTGCTCGGCATTTTCAACGGATACGCCCATGGGGACATCATCGGTGATCACTGCAATTTCAGACTCAAAATCGATGCCCCACTCTTCGCTTGCTAGCGGGATATCAGCCTTAGGCGCGATAAAACAGTCTGAGCCTCCCTGGTATACCAGCGGATCTGTCCAGAATGTTTCTGGCATCTGGGCACCACGGGCCTTACGCACTAACTCAACATGGTTGACGTAGGCACTACCATCGGCCCATTGATATGCGCGTGGTAGCGGCGACAAACACTTAGACTCATCAAAGTCTACCGCGTTATCCATCATCCCCTTGTTTAAAGCATCATACAGCTCTACTAACTGTGGGTTCAGCAACTCCCACGCATCCAGCAGTTGCTGCATCGTATGAGCAATAGCAGGTACGGCAACAGCCTTGGTCAAATCTTTGCTAACCAACATTAGTTGACCGTCACGGCGTCCATTATCATAACTTGCTAACTTCATCCTCACTCCTAATAAATTGTGGCTTGGCTGCGATACGTGCTTTGTTCTTTTGCGTTAGCAGCGAGTTTTTACCAAAATCGAAATATTGGTCATCATTCGAGACTGGGTCATAGAATGACATCAACTCGCTACCCAGTGGAATAGTGTGAACAAAATCACAGTTAACCACTTTAACCCCACCAATGTAAACTTATTGATACAACCTTCAATTAATAGGCTAATGACGCTCCTTTTAATCAGTCACAGCCTATCTAAGCATGAGTCGACGGCAAACTATTTTTACACCTACCTGGGTTTGTTTATCTTATATTCCCGTAGCTTGTTAGCAATTGCCGTATGTGAAACACCTAACTTCTTAGCCAACTGTCGCGTACTCGGATAGGCAGGATAAAGCCTGCGTAAAAGGCTCGCTTCAAACTGTTTCATCGCCTGCTCGAGGCTGCCCTCAAACTGGTGGTCGAAGTACCCAAAGCCTTCTGCATAAGAAGGTAACTTTAACTGCTCAACAGTAAGCTCGGCATTTCCATCCCACATAGATACCGCCCTAAAGATCGCATTTTTAAGTTGGCGTACGTTACCCGGCCATGCATACCCCAGCAAATGCTCTCTACACTCTCCGGATATACGACGAATAGGTATAGATAGCTGCTGGCTATAATGCTCTAGGAACATCTCTGTAAGCGGAATAATATCGACTTTGCGCTCACGTAAAGCTGGTACGTGAAAGCTCAATACGTGGATGCGGTAATAGAGATCTTCTCTAAACTCGCCACTTTGGCATAATTCGGCAAGATTCTTCTGAGTCGAGCAGATGATCCGCACATCGCTGCGGATCTCTTCATCACCGCCTACTCGCCTAAAAGTACCATCTTGGATGAATCGTAATAGCTTAACCTGAGCCGACTTTGACATCTCGGCAATCTCATCGAGAAAGATTGTTCCGCCCTTCGCTTCCTCAATAAAGCCACGCTTAACGACACTGCCATTGCTAACGAAGCCAAAAAGCTCCTCTTCGGCCGCACTGTCAGGCATAGCAGCACAGTTAATGGCGATGAAAGGGTGTTCACGGCGCATACTGGCATCGTGGCAGGCTCGAGACATCAACTCTTTACCAGTCCCCGTCTCACCGGTGATCAATAAAGGCGCATCAAGCTGTGCCATACGACGTGCTTGAACCAGCACCTCCTTCATCTTGTCACTGGTTGCCAATACATTTTCAAAGCCACTCGATTGGTTTTGCAATGCATTAAACTGCTTACCTAATCGCGCAGGGGATTTTAGCGATACCACGGCACCAGCTAAAATAGGGGTATCACTGCCGCTATCAGGCAGGTAAATGGGCAACATTTCGGCTAGGTACTCATTTTCACCTATGTTCACCCGTGTCGCTTGGGCCAGCACGGTTGACTCACTCAACCAACGACTAAAGCTAAAACCATGAACCCAATGGTTTATCGGCTCATCGATCACCTCGTGCTCAGCCATACCCACGGTATGCAAGGCCGATTCATTAACGATACGGATCCGCCCTTTGACATCGATAGAAAACACCGAATCAGGTAAGGTTTTTAATAGGGTTTTTAAGGCGTAGTGCTCCTGCTCTGACGGCATGAAGGATACGGTACGCACATCATGTACGCCTTCGACTTTTCGAATTAGCGGCAATAACTCACTGAGTGTATCAAAACTGACTTCGGCAAATTGTAGATAAAGAAAACCTTGATTACTTGCATCAATCGCAAACAAGTTGATCCCATAGTCTTCCATGATCAATAAGATATCTTTCGCAAGACCGACACGGTCCAAACAGCTGACTTCCAAGCGCATACTATTGCAGTTCCCTTTTTTAAATACTCGTTATTGGGATAACACTACTTACCAGAAGTGAATAAGCTCGGTCTGTGAAGCAGGCTTATAGCAACATGCACTTCTGTAATCGCCTATACGTTAGAAGTTTATCGCTGCGGTGGCAAGACTTGTTTACAGTGGATTTGTAACATTCTATACGAAATAGCCAAGAAGCTCTCGGCTCTGGCTCCTCAAACACTTCGCAGCTAAGGCGCAGCGTAGACACGAAAAGCGAGCAACCCCGTTTATCAGTGAAAACACAAAATAACAAGGGGCTGCAACAACAAGAATCGCTGACGGTTTGGCTTGCGATGGACGCATCAGCTAGAGCCTAGCAGCTTTTCTTTTAGCGCAAGCTTTTAATCTAGCAGCGCATCTGTCTTGGCCGCCATGATGAAATCATTCTTATGTAAACCCTTTATCGAGTGAGACCACCAAGTAACCGTAACCTTC
Organism: Shewanella sp. Isolate13; assembly: GCF_022398325.1. Classification (GTDB taxonomy): domain Bacteria; phylum Pseudomonadota; class Gammaproteobacteria; order Enterobacterales; family Shewanellaceae; genus Shewanella. The sequence continues at coordinate 72,624 of NZ_JAKEVD010000022.1, read as the reverse complement.
CCCCACTCAGTCAAAATGCCAGGGTGATGAAAATCGGCTTCAGCTAAATCAGCCAACTTATTGGTAAACGCCATTGCCAACTTAAAATTCTTGAACTTATAAACACGCTCTAATTGCATAATACCGTCGCGAACCTCAACCCCCCAATCAGGGATTTTTGCGATCAATTGTGCGAGCTCCTCATCTGTGACTTTCGGTGCATCTGCTTGGCAGGCTTCACATTTCATTTGCGCTAATTCAGTCATTTCTGTTCCTCAAACAATTCATTATTTTCTTATTCAACATTCAATACTTAAAGCTTAATCTTTACTTAACCCGCCTTAGCAGGGAATGTCGGTTTAAATAATCCCAAGCTTTGCGCTTTTTTTACCGCAGCCATAATGTCCATCTCGGCTATCATCCCCAAATCACAGACATTCTCGATGGCGTAATAGATTGGCTGCATAATATCAATTCGATAGGGCGTGCGTAGTACATCGACTAAGTCAAACGGTCTGATCTCAGGCTGATCTCCCATAACATATATGGTCTCACCTGGAGAGCTTAAAATCCCTCCTCCGTAGATCCGCAGCTCATCACTTTTAGAACGCAGTAAACCAAACTCGACCGTAAACCAATAAAGCCGAGCTAAAAAAATACGCTCCTCTTTACTCGCTGCAAGCCCTAATTGCCCGTACTGATGAGAGAAATGGGCAAAAGAGGGGTTAGTGAGCAGTGGGCAATGTCCAAAGACCTCGTGGAAAATATCTGGTTCTTGCAGGTAATCAAGCTCCTCACGGCTACGGATAAAGGTCGCCACGGGAAAGGATTTATTTGCCAAAAGCTCAAAGAACTTACCAAATGAGATAAGCGCTGGAACCGCCGCCGTTTTCCAACCTGTCGCTCGCTGTAATACATTGTCAATTTCCGCTAGCTGCGGGATCCTACCTTTGGCGAGATCAAGTTTATCTAACCCCTCTAGGTATTCTTTACAGGCTCGTCCCGGCAGATTAACGCTCTGTCTTTGATATAGCTCAGACCAAATTTCATGTTCGGTTTGAGGGTAATCAATATACCCATTCACATCTGGTAAGCGCGCTGTATATTTTTGCTGTTTGCTCATAGTTGTTTACTCATGTTACTAGCCACTAGCTAAAGCAAATCGCTTTATGTAGTACTCGGCTAGTGGATGATAGAGTGCTTACTTCATACTTAACTAAAGCTGCAAATTTGTTAACCCGATCACAGTTTATTCTTCGCTCTCAAACCTCAACTCTATGTAACAATAATTTTACACATCGAATATATTCATCCCCTAAAACTATCTAGCTGTAGACATTACTCCCGTATATAAAAATTGACATTTAAACTCAGAAGGCACAAGAAGCAACTCTTAAACTCGGGCATTCACGATTCATTGATAGGATTGCCTCTATCAGATGAAGTCTGCTCTGCTGTTTTTTCTCAGACACTTAGCCTATAAAACAGCCAAGGTTGAACATAAAGTAATAAATAAATTTAATATACAGCTCGCTTTCAGCAAATCTTCCCCAATACTTCCCTGTTTCAGTATAGAATGTAGGTTTGTATGGCAACTCCTGATTTAGAATAGATAGGATTAGAATGAAACAACATAAAATTCTCAAGGCAGTCATCCCTGTAGCAGGCCTTGGAACGCGCATGCTTCCAGCCACGAAAGCTATCCCAAAAGAGATGCTGCCGGTTATGGACAAACCACTGATCCAGTATGTTGTCAACGAAGCTATCGCTGCTGGAATTAAAGAAATTGTCCTAGTAACCCACGCCAGTAAAAACTCCGTTGAAAACCATTTCGATACCAGCTTCGAGTTAGAAACCCAACTTGAGCGCCGCGTTAAGCGTCAACTGCTGGCTGAAGTACAGGCTATTTGCCCTGACGACGTCACCATTATCAGTGTACGCCAGTCTCAAGCGAAGGGCTTAGGCCACGCGATTTTATGTGCCAAGAGCATTATTGGTGATGCACCATTTGCCGTGCTGTTACCGGACGTGCTCATCGATGACGCAAGCAGTGACTTAAGTAAAGAGAATCTCGCCGAGATGGTTACTCTTTATAATAAAACTGAAGTTGGCCAAATCATGGTTGAAGGCGTGCCTCATGAGCTTGTTAACCAATATGGTATTGCCGATATCAATGGCGAAGAGCTAAAGCCAGGAGAGTCACTGCCGTTAACTCAATTGGTAGAGAAGCCAAGTGTTGAAGATGCACCATCTAACCTAGCCGTTGTTGGTCGCTATGTATTGCCAGCCGAAATCTGGACTTATCTAGCTAAGACTCCGGCTGGTGCCGGGGATGAAATTCAGCTAACCGATGCGATCGCCATGCTGATGGAAAACCAAACGGTAAATGCATATTACATGCAAGGTAAAAGTCATGACTGTGGTAATAAGCTGGGCTATATGCAAGCTCACGTGGAGCATGCGCTTCGTCACAAGGAAATTGGCCCTGAGTTCGCTGAATACCTAAAGGCTGTGGTTAAGACGCTTAAGTAACAGACTCTTAAACCCTGTCCAGATGAAAGGATTTTAAATAATGACGATTTTAGTGACCGGCGGTGCCGGTTATATCGGCAGCCATACCGTTGTAGAGCTACTCAACAACGGTAATGACGTTGTTATCTTAGATAACCTCAGCAACTCCAGTGTTACCGCACTTGAGCGAGTCGAGCAGATCACAGGTAAAGCGGTTACATTTTATCAAGGTGATGTTCTTAATAGAGCCTTCTTACAAAAACTGTTCGCAGATCATGATATTAAGTCAGTGATTCACTTTGCAGGCTTAAAAGCTGTAGGTGAGTCAGTTGCACAGCCACTACGTTACTATGAAAATAACGTCACAGGTACAATCGTATTATGTGAAGTGATGGCAGAGTTTAACGTTAAAAACCTCGTATTTAGCTCATCTGCTACAGTGTATGGCGACCCGGCAAGTTTACCTATCACCGAAGAGTTTCCTACAGGGGCTACTAACCCCTACGGTCAATCCAAGCTGATGGTTGAGCATATACTAGCCGATCTTTATCACTCAGATAATAGCTGGAACATCGCCTTATTAAGATACTTCAACCCAGTTGGTGCTCATGCAAGCGGCTTAATTGGTGAAGATCCAAATGATATTCCTAATAACTTGATGCCGTTTATCACTCAAGTTGCTGTCGGTAAACGTGAGCAATTAAGCGTATTTGGCAGTGATTACGATACTGTCGACGGTACAGGTGTTCGCGATTACATCCATGTGGTCGATCTCGCTATCGGGCATTTACGAGCACTAGATAAGCTAGCTACTCAATCAGGATTGGTAACCTACAACTTAGGCACGGGTCAAGGTTACAGTGTACTAGAGATGGTTAAGGCATTTGAAAAAGCAAGCGGCACAACAATCAAATACCAACTGGTAGACCGTAGGCCTGGTGACATCGCGGCATGCTATGCAAACCCAGAAAAGGCTCATAAAGAACTAAACTGGCAAGCGACTCATAGTATCGATGATATGGCGCAAAGCAGCTGGCTCTGGCAGTCGACTAACCCTAATGGTTATCAAAGCGAAGGCTAAGTAGAGAGGGACGCTACGCTGCTAGGACGTGACTTCGTCACTGCGAGAGCGTCGCGTTGCGACTTCTAGGCTCTACATAACCCATTATGTAGGTTAGGATTTAACTCATCACATTCTTATGAAATATAGAAGAAGCGATGACATAAATGCCGACCTACATAGAAATGACTCTAGGTTTTACAACATAAACCAAAGCTTGATCTAATCAGCTTCTTCTTTTCCTAGAACCTAGTCGCGAAGCGTCCTCGTACCTTTTTAAATAAAGAGTAAACAGATGAGTAGCATTAACCAAAGCAGAAGAAGACTTTTCAGCCGCAAAAAGAATGATGCCGTTCGTCCTCCGTGGGTAAAGCAGGCAATCGAATTTACCGATGAATGTACCCGCTGCGATAAATGTATCTCAGCCTGCGAAACACAAATCATCATCAAAGGCGATGGTGGCTTTCCTGAAGTTGATTTTAAAATTGACGAATGCACATTTTGCCAAGAATGCGCCAATGTCTGTCCAGAAGCCATTTTTGAAAACACCGACACAGCTCCTTGGCAGGTAAAAGCCAACATTCAAGATAATTGTATGGCATATCAAGGTATTTGGTGTCAAAGCTGCAAAGATGCCTGTGATCCCCGCGCTATCAGTTTCTCCTTAGCCATCGGCAAAGCCCCTCTTCCTAAAATTGATATCGAAGCATGCACTGGCTGTGGCGCTTGCGTAGCCCCCTGCCCATCGACAGCAATTCTGGTTCGCAACGTATAAAAACAGCCAAAAATATGACGTATGAGCGCCAAATTTAAGTGGTTTTGTTTCCTTTAATTTCAAGGTAACATCTAAGCAACTTAGACTGACTGTGGCACGATTATGTTTAGAAAAAAAAGAAGCGGCGGGTTAACTTTTATCGCTCAAGGCACCCAGTTTACGGGTGAAACAGAGTTTGCAGCAGAGGCTCTTATTGCTGGTGAGATCTTCGGTAAAGTGCGCTCCAGTGGCAATATAACTATCGAGCAAGGCGGACTAGTCGATGGTAAGCTTCACTGCTCAGAACTGCGAGTATCAGGCACCTTCCGAGGTAAGTTAACCTGTGAAAAACTGAATATTACCAGCACAGGTCTAGTTGATGGCGAAGTTAACTGTCAGTCGATGGAAATTTTTGAGGGTGGCCAATTTATCGGTATGCGTGTAAGAGACGACATCGCCTTCCTACCTTCCAAATCAACGCCAAAGCAAGAACACAATAAACCCTCTCAAGAAGATAGCATTGAAGATGCGGAGTTAAGCATCAGCTAAGCATTCATTAAACCTTAGCCTGCTCACAGCCCTCTTTATTCAACCTGCATAAAAGCTCTGCGCTACAAAAGCTCAGAGCTTTGCTGCTTATAGTCTCTGAGTAATTTAAGAAACTCATCAGCAGGCCTGTCTATCGTATCCGTTGCGATAAATAGGTGATAACCTAAGTGTGAATCCAATATTCGGCAGCGATGGCCAAACATAGCTAACACGCCCTTATAACGATCATTATTTTCGATAAAAGGGGTAAACTCTGCACACATCTGACTCTCTAATGCCGATAGGTCTTCATCTTGAGCAGAAGCAGTCATCAATAGAGGTCGCTGTTCGGTTAATAGCCCCGCAGCCAGCCTCAATGAAATACATTCTAAAACCGGGCTGACCCGTTTAAGCTTAATTCCAATATAAGGTAAGGTCAGCATGTCGAGTCCCTGTGAGACTCGTGGTTGGTCGACTCGTTGAATATTCTGCCATTCAATCACCACCTGCCCGCGGCGATGAAAATAAGTTATCCCCTCTTTGGTCAACTCTACCGTCACTTCTGGTTCAACCAATTTCGAACCGCCCAGCACCAGCGCTATAGCCCCCAAGGCAAAACAGATAATTCCCGGAGCAAATAAGTGACTTCCAGATAAAAAAAATCCAAGCCCCAAAACGACGCCTAAAATGCCAACGAAAGTCAGCGTAAGCCCATTACGTTTATTGATGGGTCTTATAAATACAGCTTCATCTATCAACTTCACATACTCTTATTGTTTATGGGCACAGCGGATATCGCGAACCCTAGCAGGTTATCAAAGAAGGTTCTAGGTGCTAGATTCTAGGGCGTTCGCAAGCTCACTGCTAGAGCGGCCTACGGCCTGCTAGGAAAATCAACAGCTTTTGCTTCTTCGTCTCAGCTTATTCCGCGAATGAGCCAGCGAACATTCCGTAAGGCCGCAGGCCATTCCACCTTAGCTCTAACCGTCTCAGCTTTTACCTAGAAGTCGCAACGCGACGCTCTCGAAGTGACGCAGTCACGCCCTAGAAGCGCAGCGCCCTTCTTAGCTTTCCCTAGGACCTAGTATCTTCTTTTTCATGTTTCAATTTAAACCAAAGCAGCCCCATATACTCATGAATAGCGCGCTGAGAATTTAACAAACTCTGCGCATCGAAGCGCCACCAATAGGTCTCTCTTTGCGCAAAATCGGTCGGGGCGGCAGAGACATTTAACTGTGCATCGGTAAAAATCGCCATTGCTCTAGGCATATGGCTGGCCGACGTAACTAGCCTGAAAGGTGCATCGCCCACCTCCCATTTCATAAACTGCGCTTCTTCGATGGTATCCTTCGCCAAAGGAAATTTTATAATGGACTGTGAGGCAACCCCTAATTCAACGGCAGCATCAAACATCACATCGGCGTGGGAACGCGTAGAAAGCCCCCCGCTCCAGCCACTCACCACCAATTTACAGTCCTGACCAAGAGAAAGCTGGCGTACCCCCTCTGTCAATCGAGCCAAGGCAGTGTTAGAAAGTTGCTGAACTGCGGGCAAATTTGCATTTTCATCATGCCCGCTGCCAAGTACCATCACCAAGCAGCCTTTTCCTATTGGTTGACTGTTTACTGAATATTGATCTTCTAAAGGAGCCAGCAACCAATTACTGCCCCAGCCACTACTCAAAATGATCAGTAGGGTTGCCGCTAACACTAATAACGCTTTTGAAGAGCGACGATTACGCATGACTAGGTAAGCAAGCACAATTAATAACAGTAATAAGGGGACTGGCATAAAAAGCTGCGAGATAATTTTTTTTACCCAAAACATAAAGCAATGGCCGATATTAGATGAAAAATATTTATGGAGTGTAGCATGTTATTATAATCATTAATGTTATCCGCTGTAATTCATGGCTAGATAGCAAAACACTATCAATCACCACCTATCCCACAAATAGGCTTTCACTCACATATTACAGCCAAGCCGCGCCACGCACACCCGATGCACTTCCATACATGTTTTGTACCACAGGAGTACGACATTCCCCGCCCAATACATACCTAGGTAAAACATCGGGCAGTAACGAATAAATAGCACTAATATTCGATACCCCACCACCGAGCACAATAATGTCAGGGTCTAGCACATTGATAACATGAGCGAGAGAACGGGCGAGCCTGTCGATATAACGCTCAAATGCTGCAGTTGCTAGTGCATCACCTTGTTGCATAAGTGAAACGATCTCAGCGCCATTTGTCGCTCGTCCACCAGCAAGTTGATAGTCCCGAACAAACCCTGTGCCAGAAATAAATGTCTCAATACAATCTTTATTGCCACAAAAGCAACTGGTTGAATTAAACTCTTCGGCGGCCATCCAGGGTAAGGGATTATGGCCCCACTCTCCGCCAATGCCATTACCACCGCCATGGACTTTACCGTTAATGGCAATACCCGCACCACACCCTGTACCTATTATGACTCCAAACACTACAGATTTTCCTGCCGCCGCGCCATCGACGGCCTCAGAAACCGCAAAACAATTGGCATCATTTGCCACTTTTACTTCTCTGTCTAAACGCTTCGCTAAGTCGGTATCGAGGGCATGGCCGTTAATCCAAGTCGAATTGGCATTTTTAACAAGGCCTGAAAAAGGGGAAATAACACCGGGGATCCCAACGCCAACACTGCCTTTTTGCCCAAGCTGCAACTCGGCTTCATTAACTAATGCCTCGATAGCTTCTAGAGTCAAATTGTACTCTCTTGGCGTTGCAACACGCTTACGAAACAGCTCATCACCGTTATCGCTAAGTGCTACTACCTCTATCTTTGTGCCACCAAGATCGACGCCTATCCGCATGTGTTCCTCCATAGAAGTTATTAACTATTGCTTTAAATCGTTAAAGTAAAATAAAGCCCATTGCCCAAGAAGCGAATCACCTCTCTGCCTACTCCCAATGAGGTGCGTAGGCGATAAAATAGGGGTTCAATATGTCAGACTTTTGATTGTAATTCAGCCGAATATTGGTGTCATATTGCAATACTCGTCCACCAGCGCTTTCCAATACCGCTTGCGCCGCGGCAGTATCCCATTCACTCGTTAACCCTAGACGAGGGTAGATCTCCGCTTTCCCTTCAGCTAATAAGCAAAACTTAAGCGAGCTGCCTACACTTTTAATCTCGTACTCACCAATCTCTTGCAGATACGCCTCTAATCCGGGGCTTGCGTGAGAGCGACTACCAACGATTCGAGGAATACGTGAGTTATTGCTATCCGCTTTAGGTAATTTGATTTGATTCCCGGCATGCTTTAACCAAGCTCCACTGCTCAGTTCACCATAAAAGCACTTATCCAGTACTGGCGCGTAAACGACACCCGCTATAGCCCTATCCCCCTCAATGAACGCAATATTCACCGTAAACTCGCCATTGCGCTTGATAAACTCTTTGGTGCCATCAAGAGGATCTATTAACCAGTAAGATTGCCAATGGCGTCTCTGCTGCCAATCTATATCTGTTGACTCTTCTGACATAACAGGAATATTGGGGGTCAACTGCGCCAGTCTTTCCACAATCACCCTATGACTGGCTAGATCGGCAGCAGTAACCGGGCTGTCGTCGGCCTTGGTCACGACTCCGAGATCGTCTTTGGCGTAGATAGCCATAATGGCATCACCGGCTTCAGTCGCAATATCGACCAGCTGCGCTAACCATTCTTGTTTAAATATCTGGCTCAAAGTGAGTTATCTCTATAATTTATTAAGGTATTAATCCCATTATGCCAGTATTTAACAATAAAAATTAATAACCAAAAAATCATTCTAGGTTTAAAACAGACTAAGGGGGAGAGCTAGGTTCTAGAGAGCTAGGTTCTAGAGCGCTTCGCTTCGAGATCGTTCGCAAACTCACTGTTAGAGCGCTTCGCTGCTAGAAAAGCAAAGACAAGATAAGTGCCAGCCTAGACTTTGACTCCTTTCCTGCTGTTGCTTGTCAGTTTTTGCCTATCCATCTTAGCTATTACCTATAAATCGCCATAGCACAATCTCGAAGTGACGCAGTCACACCTTAGAAGCGTAGCGCCCTTCTTTTGCTTATATGTCACAGTTTGTGACTAACTATCGATTCATCTTGCTTAATACTACCTGTCAGCAGTGAAATCCTCTAAAATGCGCCCCATTAACAAAAGGGATCCCAATGAAACTCAAATTATTATCTGGATTGTTACTGCTTAGCTGCAGCTCAGTGCAAGCGGCGTGGTGGGTAGAACCGACTGACTTACCATTAAGAGCTGATATTCAATTGCTGTCTGATACTGGCGTGATTGTTCAGCCAATCACCACTTACCCGCTAATGTGGGATGGTATTAAGCAAGATATGGACAAGGCGGATCAGAATGCCCTGTCTAGCCTACAGCGTGATGCGTTCGAGAGAGTTACCCGAGCATATGAGCACGGTCATCGTGGCATGAGCAGTAAGATAGAGCTTGCTGGCGGTTCAGATACCACACGCTTTATCGGTTTTGGTCAAGACTATCGCGATAAGGCCGAAGCAGCGGTATCGGCTGAGGTGACCAAAGATTGGTTTAGTGGTCGCTTAGCGGCAAGTTATCACTACGACCCTATCGACGGTAATAGCACGCGTTTAGATAATAGTTTCGCAGCAGTGATGCTAGGCAACTGGATTGTCAGCGCCGGCGCACAGCAAAAGTACTGGGGACCGGGCTGGGATAGCGGCCTTATTCAAACCACTAACGCCCGACCTATGCCAGGCATGACGTTTAGCCGTAACAACAGCCAAGCATTCGAAACACCATGGCTTAACTGGATTGGTCCTTGGACCTTTACCACCTCATTTAGCCAGATGGAAAGTGATCGTTATGTACCAGATGCCAAACATTGGGGGGCACGCGGTACCTTAAGACCTATCTCTCAGCTCGAGGTAGGTTTCTCATGGACCATGCAATGGGGCGGCGAAGGTTACGGCAACAGTTTAAGTGACTGGTGGGACGGCCTGTTTAACGGCGGAATGAGCGAAGGCGAAGTCACAAATGGCCAAGAGAATATGCTCGCGGGCTATGATTTCCGCTGGTCCGATACCGCTTTTGGTATTCCTTACGGTATCTATTATGAGCGTATTCATGAAGACTATCATAACGGTAAGAACAAGCTGATCAACTCAGCCAACATGGGCGGCGTCGACTTCTTTTTAGCAGATATCAATACCCGCATATTTGTTGAATACTCTGATACCCAAGTGGCCTGCGGTATTGATTCAAATGCCTATAATTGTCTTTATGAGCATGGCTTCTATAAAAATGGCTACCGCTATTATGGAAAGAGCTTAGGCAGCACCTATGACAACGATGCCACAACCTTAGTGATTGGCGGTATTACTCAGATAGGCGGTGGACAAAACATCAGCAATAAATTCCGCTACCTAAGACTTAATACCGATGGCACAGATACAGCTAACCCTGAAGGCGGTAACCCTGTATCACCGGGCGAGTATGAGCGTGTATATCAGTTCGATACCAGCTACCACAGACCTTTCTATCAAGGTACCTTAAAGGTCGGCGGCACAGTGGGTTACAGTCAATATGTCACTTCAGGTGGTAATGACTGGGATACGACGATTTACGCTGGCTGGGAAAGAAGTTTTTAATTAATAAATCGGCAAAAGCTAAGACGATAAAAGCCGATTTAAACACAGACGGTACAAGCTAAACGAACTTCATTTAGCTTCAGAGGCAAAAGTAGTCCTAGCTGCTTTTGCCTTTTTTACAAAAGAACTAGGGCGCTTCGCTTAGAGGACGTTCGCAAGCTCACTGCTAGGACGGGCTACGCCCTGCTAGAAAAAGCAAAAAACAAAGCACCGTATCGTCCACTTCTTTGTTTTCCTGCTTTTTCGTCTTAGCTCGTTCCTAGAACCTGCTTTTTCTGCCTTTAAGTAGGTTGGGCTTGAGCCCATCAGTCTTACAGTTAATACACCTAAAGTTACGGCATAAATGCCTACCAGCTTTAAAAGAAGAGCCTAGGTCTAAAAGAAGATCCTAGGACGTTCGCAAGCTCACTGCTAGGGCGGGCTACGCCCTGCTAGATAAAGCAAAGCGCAATAATGACAACTCTGTCTTTCCTGTATATCACCCGCTTCTTCTGTTCTTTACGGTTTTTCCTTATCAGCTTTTAACTGCTTTCCTCGTCTCAGCTTCCCCGGCTTTTAACCGTCTCAGCTTTAACCTGCTTTTCCCATCTCAGCATGCTCCGGCTTTTGCTCGTCTTTGCTTTAACCTAGAACCTGCTTTTCCTAGAACCTAGAACCTTCTCTGCTTTCCCGGCTTTTAACCTTTTGATATGCAAGCATAGCTGCTAACTGTTTCTGCCACGATGCAGTAAGTAGACTCCCCTGTTCAATCGATAATTGATGACACAGTTTTTGTGCATTTAACGCGCTTTGCTTTGGTCGTAATGCCAAGGTGTTTTCATGCAGCCCTTGCCAAACCTGAGTAGTAATCGGCTCTATTAAACAATCAACTGATTTAAATTTAGGCTCTGTCATGGCTAATACCTGACGCTGGATCTCACACGCAAACTCATACCATGACACACTCGCACTACTGGCATAATGGTATAAATGAGCAACGCCTTGAGCCGTTCGTTCTTCCAATGCCGCTTTGTCATTTAAGTTCATCTGTTGAGTTTGCTTAACGAGCAAGAGAATGGCTACAGCTAGGGCTTCGCACCATGTTGGGCTGCCATATTGATCATTGATGACAGATAAGCCCTCTTTTATCTTGAATAATCCCTGCATTGTTTTGACAAAGTTGTTTCCCCAGCAACTGTAAAGCCAAGAGGTACGTATAATCGTTGCCTTAGCCCCTAAGATATCGCTCACCCAACGCTCGCCCTCGAGCTTGCTCTTGCCATAAGACGACAGTGGAGCCGGAGCGTCTTGCTCTGTATACGAGCGCTGTAACCCTCCATCGAACACAAAATCAGTAGAGATATGCACGAGCCTAATGTTTCGATGCAGGCACTCTTGCGCGAGTAATTTAGGTCCTACTCCGTTGACTGCCATCGCTCTATCGACATCTATCTCTGCTTTATCAACGGCATTATAGGCGGCGCAATTAATCACCACATCAGGCTTAAAAGCATCAAAAGCAATCCGAATAGAATCAGGCTCACAAATATCAAGCTGCCGATGAGACAAGCCCATCACTTCATCTGTGGTGGCTGTACACTCTAGGGCTTCAGGCAACGAAGCTAACAACACTCTCTGAGCAGCCGTTAGTGCAATACTATTAGTCTCAGTAGCCCCAGTAACCTCAGTAGCCTTAGTAACTTCGTTAGCTCGAGTAATCTGAGTAGTTCGGGAAAGCTCAGCTACAGACAATAACGCCTGCGCTAATTGGCCTGCTCCCCCCGTGATAAGAATTCGCATCTTGTTTTAATTATCTCTTCTAGCTTTAGTTTGAACTTGCATCAAAGCTTTCTAGTAACACTGAGTACTCATCTAAGGAGCCATGTCCCCGCGATGATAGAAAAGCGAGTAAGGCTTCGGGACTACGATTCAGTAATCTATCTAGAGGAAACTCGGCTTCTGCAACGATCTGCTCAGCCAGTGTAAAGTCAGCCAAGCTGTAGGCCACATGAGAGTCTGAGCCCATCACCAACAAGCCACCAGCCTCTTTAACCGCCTTAGCTATGGCAATGCAATTGTGCTCGCTACCTTTTCGTGAAACTAAAAATGAAGAATTATTGATCTCGAGGGCGACATTATTCTCCGCAGCAGCCTTTGCGACCGCGGTAATGTCTATCGGATAAGCTGGATTCCCCGGGTGCGTAATAATGTCTACATGACCACTGTTGATACAGTTAATCATTGCTGCGGTATGAGTTTCTTTATCGCTTGGTGCAAATACAGGCTCATGAAACCCTGCTAAAACAATGTCTAACTCTTGTAGGTAATCGCCAAAATAATCTATCTCTCCAACTACATTCTTAATATTGGCTTCTATGCCGCGTAAAATGCCGACGCCATCGACCACTCGCGGCAATACTCGCAGATTCACAAAATGCCAAAAGTGGGGAGCGTCGGCCATATCGGGGCCATGATCTGTGGTGGCAAATAGCTTAACCCCTTTATGTTTAGCCATCGCAATATATTCTTGTAACGTACTATAAGCGTGAGTTGAAGCAATTGTATGGGTATGGGTATCAACAAGATATTTCATAGCGTTCTCATTGTATTAAACAAAAAGGAGTAGATGTTTAGTCTACTCCTTTCGCTAGCATTGCTCTATCGCTAACGTAACTAACCTATGATATTAATGGTCGGTTGCTTACTCAGATAACCTAACCCGTTAATTGAGTCCGTTAATCCTGTCAGTAAACTTAATAGCTTTACTTAGTCGCTTTATTTGGTCACTTTGTTTAGTTACTTAAGCTCTTTTCTAACTCATCCCAGGTCTGACGTTTACGATAAATTGTTGAAGCGCTGATATCTAATAACGCCGCCGCTTTAGGCACATTACCACCGCACTGTGCGATAGCATGTTCGATCGTCTGCTTCTCTGTCAGCCATAAGGGGACGATATCATCACTCTTTTCCTCGGCAGCTTTTGATGCATATTGCTCTGCCCCCGAAAAAGCCGCTCGCTCAATGCCATCGAGAAAGGAGGGTGCGGCAGGCTCAGTACGGTTCAGCCCTCTATCTTGTTGCGGTTCAGGTTTAGCCGCAACCTCAGGCTGCTCTTTAGAGTCAAGTTTTACTTCTTGGCCTGCAGTCAATTGCATTGGCAACATATCGAGTTCAACCAACTCACTGTCGTTTAATACCACGATCTGTCTAATGACATTTTGCAACTGCCTAACGTTACCCGGCCATTGATAGGTCTTTAAACATTGCTTAGCATCACGGCTAAAGCCTTTAAACTTTTTACCCTCTTCTTTGTTGTATTCTTTAAGTAAGCTAGACGCCAACAATAAGATATCTTTGCCACGCATTCTTAAGGGGGGCAGCTCGATTGGGATCACATGTAAACGGTAAAACAGATCCTCTCTAAACCGCCCAGCTTTGACTTCATCCCATGGCATTCGATTGGTTGCGCTAACAAAGCGCACATCGACTTTTTCCTCTTTCGTGCCACCTACGCGCTGAAACACACCCGTTTGGATAAAGCGCAACAATTTACTCTGTAGTTCAAGATCCATCTCGCAGATCTCATCGAGAAAAAGCGTACCATTATGTGCGCGAGTCGCGGCGCCATCTCTATTGGCGACGGCACCGGTAAATGCTCCTTTTGTGTGACCAAAGATCTCACTTTCAATTAAATCTTTAGGAATAGAGGCGCAGTTTAACGCCACAAAAGGGCCGTCACGACGATTCCCCGCATTATGTATCGCATGAGCGCACACCTCTTTACCTGTGCCACTTTCACCAATAATAAATGCCGAGGCTTTACTGTTAGCCACACAATCTATGGTTTTATATACGGTCTGCATTGCAAGAGACTCTCCCACAAAGCCCATATAGTGAGGCTTAGGCAGGCTGCTCTCATATTTTGCGACAAGATCAACAAGCTGACGCTGTTTCAAGGCGTTACGAACGGTAATGGAGAGACGTTTGGCATCGAAAGGTTTGACCAGAAAATCGAACGCTCCTGAGCGCATCGCATCAACGGCAATATCGATACTGCCATGAGCGGTGATCATAATAACGGTAACATCTGGGTAGTCGGCCTGCACGGTTTCTAGAATATCCATACCTGACATATCGGGCAGCTGAATATCGAGTACTAACAGATCCGGTTGCCAGCGTTTAAGCTCGTTTAACGCATCCCCCCCATGGTTAACATGGGTTACTCGTGCTCCCTCCGTACGCAGGTATTCGGTATACAGCGCCCCCAGAGACATGCTGTCTTCTACGAGTAATGTGGTAAATGAGCTTGTTATATCCATATAAAGTCAGCCTATTAATAATGAAGTAACGTTCAGCGACAACTTGCTTAATATCAAAAAGTTAAGCTAGCCTTTCCCCAATGAGCATAGGGTTAAGTCTAGCAATAATTACTCTTCGTGTGTTGATTCAAAACGTTGCTGGTATAAGTTAACGGTTAGCTGGGCTGTCGCTATCACTTCATCGAGCAATGCCGGCACCCGTTCCGTCTCTTTGGCTTTAGCGCTTAACTCGAGCCTTTTTGCCACAATAGACAGTGCCGCCGCCCCAAAGCTGCCTGAACTGCTTTTAAGAGTATGAGCCTGTAGATCGATTTCAGCTAGGTCGAGTCCATTTCCGTTCTGGTACTCTAAAAGCAGTAGGCGCAATACACTCAATCGCTCCTGCACCTCGATTAAGAAAACCGTCATCATTCTACTGATCGCTTGCTCACCTAACATCTCTGTTAACTCGTTAAGTACTGCCTCATCAATAATTGTCATCTGTTCCTCATCGCCTTGGGGATCGACATGTAAACGCGCCCTTATGCCGCTTTTACTGCTGTCGTTACTCATTCGCTTTACTCGCTCAAACGGAACCACTTTCGCGCCGTCAATATTTGCTCCATCGTTATTATCCACCGCATGATTGTCCACCGCATGCAACTGAGTGCCCAGTCTATCGAGTTCAGTGGTAACTATAGTCTCTTCCTTAGCCGAAACAATCCATTGATTTACCACATTAACAAGATCTTCTCGGTTAACAGGCTTTGGCACGAAATCTTTCATCCCAGCATTCATGCACTGCTCTACATCTTCTCTTTGTACATTCGCCGTCATCGCAATGACTACCTGTGATGGATTACGCTGCAATATTTTCTGGGTGGCTTCGATACCATCCATCTCGGGCATTCTCATATCCATTAAAATCAAACCATATTCTTTATCTGCGGCCATTTTCAAAGCTTCAACGCCGTTATTGGCTATCTCAACCTTAAAACCTGCCTTACTCAGCAAAGCACTGGCAACAATTTGATTTGCAGGGCTATCCTCAGCCAAAAGAATGGGAAGACTCTGCTCTAGCTTAGCGGATATTTCGGGCTCATGTGGAGTCTGTTCAGCTGATGATTCGTGTTCCCCTCGAAGCACTCCAAGCATCATGTCGCGGCCAAGAGGCTTATTAATCACCTGCTCTAATCCTATCTGCCTGAGTAAGACAGACGCCTCAGGCAGAACAACGGTCATTAATGCCGCCACCATGCCTTCAGCGAGCAGGATTTCACGTTTGATTTTCTCGACCCGGTTAAGATTTAGATCGAGTAGGCAATGCTCATCAATCAACACCAGATTGAAACGACCTTGTACCTGCGAGTGATCAAAGATTGCTTCTATACTGTCGATGCAGACCGATGTCACGCCATACTGGCTGTATTGTCTGCGAATGACATCACGATAAATCTCATTGCCGTGTACCAAGAGTACGCGGGAGTGACTAGGAAGAGGTGCGAATTCAGGGTTAGCACCTTCATCTCGTTTCAGCAATAGCTCAAAGCTAAAGCAACTCCCTTTACCATGCTGACTTGTAACGTCTATATGGCCCCCCATCTGAGTAATAAGCTCTGCACAAATTGCCAAACCGAGACCTGTACCGCTGTAGTTTGTATTATGGCTATCATGTACTTGGCTAAACTCTTCAAATAATGTCGATTGGGCCTCTTCGCTTATTCCAATACCTTGATCCGAGATCTTGCAACACAGACGAGCCTCCTCGGCATCGCCATCGGCGAGGCACATCTCAATGGTTACGCAGCCACCAAAAGAAAACTTAATCGCATTATCGATTAAGTTATGCATCACCTGCCTTAATCTTTGGCCATCACCAATTAACGTCTCCGGCACATTGCGATCAACAAAAATCGCTATCACAATCCCCTTATCCTGAGCCTTGGGTGACAACACCTGTAGCACCTGCATCGCAAGCTTAGCAGGAGAGAAAGCGCTCTCGTCTAGCACCATTTGTCCAGCTTCAATTTTAGAAAAGTCCAGAATATCGTTAATCGTACTCAACAGTGCGGTTCCGGCCTCCTTGGCGGTATTAGCATAGATGCGCTGCTCTTTATTCAATCTTGAGTCCAATATTAAATCAACACTTCCCAGCACCGCATTCAGTGGTGAGCGGATCTCATGACTCATAGTGGCTAAGAATCGTGATTTCGCCTCACTACCCTGCTCGGCTTGCTCTTTGGCCAATTTAAGCTGGGTTTCGTACTCCATTCGACGGGATATATCTCGAATAAATGCGGTGAGCAACATCTCATTACCGAGCTGTACAGGAATAAGCGTTAACTCAATAGGAACGGTTTCCCCAGTAGAGCGACTGGCCTGCATTTGCGTCGAATGCTTAATTGCCACGCCTTCTCCCGTTGCACTGTACTCATCTAAAATCGTGTGAAAACGCTGCCTCTCCTCTCCACTAAAGAACACCTCTTCTAAATGCTGGCCAATCATTTGCTCAGAATGAAACTTAAACAGTAAACATGCCGCGTCATTCACTTCTAGGATCTCACCGGTTATATCAATCGTCACCAACGCATCTTTGCTGCCCTCTAAGGTGGCTAACAAGATGGACTCCGTCCTTTGGGCTGCGACTTGAGCACGCTTCACATCACTTAAGTCCTTCACTAAGCCTAAGAAGAGCTGCTCACCATCGATACACATTTTTGAGATAGACAGTTCTATCGAGAAAAGGCTGCCATCTTTTTTCTGTGCGAGCAGCTCACGTCCTTTGCCTACCCTCTTATCGTCAGCACTTGTTAGGTAGTGTTGGATATATTCGTCATGCATATTACGCTCATTCGATGGCATCAATAATGAAACATTTTGCCCTATCAACTCAGACGAGCTGTAACCGAACAAGCGACTTACCGCAGGGTTAACTTCTTCAATTATCCCTTTCGTATCGACAACCACAAAACCGTCCACAGCGGTCTGCAATATGGCATTGAGCCTAATATTAGCGCTCTCTAACGCCTGATTTTTATCTGCCACCTTGTTTACCATCTGATTAAAGGCAAGCATGGTTTGGCCTATCTCGTCTTCACTGCTAACAGGGATCTGAACTTTCGACTCTCCCTGTAAAATACGCTGAGATGCACCTTTAAGCAGTGCCAAATTGTGGGTCAAATAGTGGCCTAACAGCCAAGAAAATAGTGCGACCAAGAACATCTCGATACCTGCAATGGTCAAGAAACGAGTTCTGGCATCGATAATAAAGCTCTCTAGCTGACCAGTGTCAAAGCCCAACTCAACCTTGCCATAGTTAAATCCCGACTCTTTAATACCTCTTTCAATATCTAAAATCCCGTCATCAACATTAATAATTCCGCTGTCTAATGAGGCCGCTGAGATGCCATTGTGACTGCCAGCTCTCACCAGTAATCGATTTTGGTCATAAATGTTGACATAGAGAACTTGAGAGGTGGTTAGCAACTCATTCGCAAGTACGTTCAGCGTAGAGAGATCACTGCTGATCACCGCATCCTTTGCAGCTGCAGCAAACAAAGATGCGGTCGAGCTGGCGCGCTTTTCAATCTCCGCTTGATTCGAGCTTTTTAGATAATCGACACTGGTATAAACCAGCAGCATCAGTAACAAACCTTCGATTATTGCGATCCCGAGAATCGTTTTTATTCGAAATGACACTAGTGACTCCCCTTTAGTGGCTCGTTAAGCTCACTCAGTGACAGTGCCCGAATATCATCCCAGTCACTGTTTTGCGCAGCCTCCATGGCTTTAAACCCTAATCCCGCTAATAAAGCGCGTCCCTTACTCGTGGTCGAGAGAGCCTGCAACTGGCTTAACAACTGCTCACGACTCTGCTTAGAGACTCGCGGGTGGGTCGCGATAGCGTGGGGAGTGTAACCCGGCGTTTTCCAAAGCACTCTTAGCCGCTGAGTAACATCACCGTCCATGTTTTTAAATGTGCGCCCCACACCACCACCCGCATCGACAAGACCTTGAGCCACTGCAAGATAGACTGAGTCATGGGAACCTACATATTTAGTATTATGAGCAACACCTTGCTGTTTTAATATCGCCCGAGGGATCACGCTAGCCGCAAAGGCTGCGGGAGCCGGAAAGGCTAAAGATTTGCCATCAAGCTCGGCAAGTTTAGATATAGAGGAGTCTTTTCTAACAACGATAAGGCCTTTTAGGTATTTATCTTGCTCTTTCGCCAATGCGATATAACCAGGAGATTCATGAAATACGGTAAAATGATAAGGGTTCATGTAGGCGATATCATACTCCCCCTTTGCTAAACGCATTTCAAAGGTTGGAATGTCCGGCGCAGTTGCAAATTGCAAATTAAGATTCGCATTTTGCGATAGCTCCGCCAACACAGGGGCCCAGCCTTTTGCCAAGGTGCTCGCCGCCTGCTGTGGCACGACTCCAAACGTCAACACCTTAGGTTCAATGCTGTCTACAGCCGTTGCCGAGCTAGAACAGGGCATAAGCATAAACCAATACAAAACAGCCACTTTACTAAACGATTTAAGGCTAGACATCACATTAGCTCCCCAATAGTGCTTAACTCTATTAGTTAGTCCAAGCAATCCCTACGCCACAATGCTAATGCTTAATATATCGGTCTACTTAACAAACTGCTCCTCCCGCCGATAACTCTTTTAAATCATAAAATTAAAGCTAAGCAGTGACTATAAATCTGCCTTTTTGCAAATACTCTCAGCCCATCTCATTAGTTACTGTTCGCCCTGTTCAACAAACCTCTTAAAACACAGCCATCCCAATGGCCACTGTCTGGCATAGAGCTTGCTTTATTACAAAATACCCCTGAGCAAACTAGGTTGAGAAGAAGACAATGACAACGCCTTTAGCTTTACAGCATGTCAGCCAATATAAAATTATCCTGGTGGAAGACAGCGATAGTGAACGCTGTTTACTACTAAACCTACTCGACTCAATGGGATTTACAGCTCAAGGCTTTTCTAATGCACAAGAAGCCCTCGAACACCTTCAAAACGAACATGTGGATATGGTGATCACCGATTGGATAATGCCTCAAATCAGCGGCATTGAACTATGTCAAACCATAAAATCTATGCCTTGCACGCCATATACCATACTGCTTACCGGCAATAACCAGAACGCACATATCGTTGAAGGTATCGAGTCTGGCGCCGATGACTTTATCGCAAAACCTTTTCACAGCGGTGTACTGAAGGTAAGAATTCTCGCTGGGCTGCGTATCATAGAGATGCAACATAAGCTGACCAGTCATAATAAAACACTCAGCCAGATGCTAGTAAAGGAGCAAGATTACCTCAACTGCCTTAAACAGGATCTTTCTCTCGCCGCTCAGCTTCAACGTGCGCTGCTCCCCAAAAACTCAAACTTAAGCGAAGGCTGGCGCGTCACCACCGAATTTAAACCAGCACAAGATCTCGCTGGCGATCTGTTTCAATGCTTCAATATTGACCAGCAGCACATAGGCTTTTACCTACTGGACGTTAGTGGACATGGCACGGCGGCATCGATGCTGAGCTTTACCCTAGCGCATCATCTATCGAGTAACCAAAAAGTCTGGCAGTCACTCGATGTAGCACGAATAACAAACAATCTTAATCGGCAGTTTGATGATCCAGAGCAGTGCGGCCGCTTTGCAACGCTGCTTATCGGGATCGCCAACACCAGGACGGGAGAGGTCGAAATAATCAATGCCGGCCACCCTTCGCCTATTATAGTTAGCCCGAGTGGAGCCAAATTTGTCGATGACAGTTACATTGAGTCTCATCTGCCTATCGGCATAAACAAACAGCACAATTATCAGAGTCAGCACTTCACCTTAGAGAAAGAGCAACAGTTATTGCTCTACTCAGATGGGATCTATGAGTGCAGGCACAGTAAATTTGGCAGCTTCGGGCTGACAAAGCTGCTGAAAAACGTGAGCGATGCCAGAGAGTTACCAGCAGAAAAACTACTCCATTATCTCTGCTATAGCACCGAGCTGTGGCAAGAAAAGCAAGCGCAGGACGATATTTCTTTAATGCTCATCTCTGCCACAAACAACTTATCTCATTGTCGTTATCAAATGTAAGGAAACGCTATGAATAGCCTACAGTTTAATCTAAATCGAAATATTTTTGCCAACCACTCCATCAGCAAAGAGATAGAGCAGTTCATGCTACAAAACGAGGTGTCCGACACTAAGCGCTTCAAAGTGATCACCTGCGTTCTGGAGGCGGTTTCTAATATATTTACCCATGCAGCCCCAAAAATTAACTCTTTAATCATCATCTTGCACTGTGACCATCAGCAGATAGTTATCGATCTACTGGATAACTCACAGATGCAGCCCTTCACACCTCCAACTGATTGTCCACCAGCAGAAGCCATTTCTGGACGAGGTCTTTGGATCATCAAGAGTTGGATGGACAACGTTCGCATTCAAGAAACTGTTGCAGGGACTCACTTGCAGTTTAGTATCGCGGTTTAATTAAAAGAAGGTGCTAGGCTCTAGGTCGCTCACAAGCTCGCTGAAGAAATAAGGATCTAGAATCTAGGACGTTCGCAAGCTCACTACGAGGACGCTTCGCTGCTAGAAAATCAAAAGCGAGACAGGCGCTACCTTTTAGCTTTCATCTACTCCAAGTTCTTTCTCTTTCATGCTTGTCCGCCTTCGCTTTTACCGTCAGCAAAGCGTTCTGTAAGTGATCCAGTGAACGTCCCGCAATCCGTTATCCGCTTTTCCGTCTCAGCTTTATCTTGAACCTAGAAGGAGCCTAGCGACACTCTCGCAGTGACGAAGTCACGTCCTAGAAGCGCAGCGCCCTTCTTTGCCTTAACCGTCAGCAAAGCGTTCCGTAAGTGAGCCTGCGAACGTTCCTAAATCCGTTATCCGCTTTTCCGTCACAGCTTTATCTTGAACCTAGAAGGAGCCTAGCGACACTCTCGCAGTGACGAAGTCACATTCTAGAAGCGCAGCGCCCTTCCTAGCCTTTTCCATCTCACCTTATTCCGGCTTTTAATCGTCTTTGCTCTCACCTCGCACCCGCTTTTCCTAATCCCTAGAACCTAGAAGTCGCAACGCGACGCTCTCGAAGTGACATCGTCACGCTCTATAAGCAAAGCGCCCTTCTTAGCCAGCTCCCATTTTGCATCGCAAATCAAGACCCTAGATTCAAACGAGGTCAGCAACACATAAAACAAAGAGTAAAGCCTTCAAATACAACCATATAGCGTTTGGCATCAGGTTTGCATTGTTAGTAAGCAAAGAGTTAATAGGTTCTATACCTGTTCGATAACCACGCAAAATGCCAAGTGCATTTTTAAGGATGGCGATATGACTTTCTCTCAATTACCACAAAATAATGCATGCAAGATCACCCTACCTGATGAGGTGATTATGACGCAAACGCCGACACTTAGAGCCGCAATACTACAGCAAATAGATGCAGGGATGACCCAACTCGTGATTGACCTACACAAGGTGGAATATATCGACTCAAGTGGCCTATCAGTGCTGATCTCCGCCTTAAAACGTGTAGAGCAAGACAATGGTGAGATTGTCCTGCTGTCACCGACCGCTGGCGTACGTTCGCTCATTGAACTTACTCGCTTACATCAGATCTTTACTATCTATGAAGATGAAGCAGCAGCCGTCGATTACATCTGTAATGAGCTTAGCCAAACAGCGCACTAAGAGGACACGGTTATGAGTCTCAAACAAGACATTGTTACTGCACGCAAACAAGCGCACCAAGTAAAGAGCACTCTCAGGTTTATCACCTGTATCGCTTTATTACTGCTCACAGCTTGCGTTACGCCTCATCACCCTGAAGAGTCCACTATCTGCAAGGGTAATAACAATGACAATATGACTCAGTGCCACTTTTATGACCGTAACACCCCTTACACGCGCAGCAAAAACGGAGACAAAGCGGCTAACATCAACAGGGGAAGAACCGATAGTACAATGGGCAATACCTGGTTAATGCATGCTGGCCAGTCACAACAACCGCTGCACTTACCTCAAAATATTCGCTTATCGGTAGGTGACAAACTCAAGATTAGAGTGCTCAATGGCGAGGAGTTCAGCGGAGATGTTGAAGTCAATAACGATGGCTATATCTATCTGCCTTACTTGGCGCCGATTCATGCTAAGGGCCTCGATATTGCACAGCTAACAAGTTCACTCCAGCAACACCTAGTCGATGAAGAGTTCATGCTTAAAAACAGCGTTCGCCTAAGCATCACTCCCCTAAGCTGGGCGCCCGTTGAGGTAACCGTGTCTGGTGGAGTATTCGAACCGGGTCAACACTTGATCAATAAGAAATCTGATCTTGATATCATCGATGATGATGGCAACCACAGTGGCGACCAAGCTGCTAAGCGTACCATCGCATCGGCACTGAGAGCATCGGGCGGAGTGCGTCCCGATGCCAATATTTCAGCGGTTACGGTGTTCAGAGGACAACATAGCTTTACCTTAGATCTATCAGGCGTGATCCATGGATACCCTGTCCCCAAGTTCACCCTGATGTCAGGAGATCATATTCATGTACCACAACATGACTATTTTGATGATGTGCTCGCCCGCCCATCGCAAATTACCGCTCCGGGTATTCGAGTCTTTATATCGAATCTAACCCAACCGGCATCCAGTAACGCGCAGTCAGCTGTCGACACCGACGCGACCCGATTCCCTTATGGTACTCGCCTGTTAAGTGGCGCCATCGCAGCCAACTGTGTCGGTGGTGCACAGTCAACCAATGCCAGTCGCTACTTGTTACTGATCACTAAGAACCCGTTAACCGCCCAAGTCGATGTGGTAGAACGCTCAATGGATAACTTAATCAGACACTCTTGGGAAACGGGAATGAACCCTATCTTAATGCCAGGTGATGGGATCGCTTGTTATGACTCTCGCGTCACCAATATACGAGAAATTGCACGTTCAATCACCGAAGTACTCGTCCCAGCGACTCTGCTAGAGTTGCTGTAATAGAAGCGATACAAGGAGGTTATGATGAAAACAAAACACTCCTACAGGCCTCTTTTATGGTTAAAGCACTACTTTGTAAACGGTAGTCAGCTATCGGTGCATAAGAGAAAGCGTGCCTATCTCATCGTCACCTCACTACTGCTGCTTAGTATCTGGTTTCTAGTACTGCTATTCACTGTGTTAAGTCCAAGCCGTTACATCAGCCAATGGACGCTTATTTTACCCGGAGCTGGCGCCGGAGCCTTAGTTAGCCTAGATAGTGTGGGGCAAGCTAATAGCTCTACCAACTCCCCTTATGCGAGTAGCGCAATCGACCCTAGAGTCAACTATAAGTCTATTGCAACGAGTAAAACCCTGATCAACGCCGCCGCCAAAACAATGCACCTTAAAGGCAGCGAGTTTGGCATGCCAAAATTAAAACTACCTAACCAAACTGGGATCATGCAATTTAGCATAAAAGGCCCTACGGCCAAGGGCGCGCAGCAAAAAGCCTGGGCACATTATCACAGCTTGCAAGCTTTGCTAGCCGAGCTTCGCCGAGATGAAATTGAGCAGCGCGAAGATGCCATCCGAGTTGGCATGGCCACCTTCGCCAATAAAGTGAATTTAACTCAAGAGAAATTACTCGAGTTTCAATCGATACACGGGCTTGTTTCACTGGATCAATTCAAAGAACTAGCCTTGACCATGGAGAGACTGAGACATAACAAAGTCAATTTAGTCTCAGAGCTACAAGGCGTAAAAGCCAGCCAGAAAATGCTAGAAATCCACCTAAGCTTAACGCCAAAACAGGCGGCGGGATTATTGACCTTGAAAAATGATCAGCTATTTCAACAGCTACTCATCAGCTATACCAATGTCACTGCGACACTTGCAGAGTACAGCAGTCGCTTTGGCAAGCGTCATCCAAAGGTCGTTACCTATAAAGATGAGCAAAAGTCTGTACTCAACGCATTAACTCGACGGTGCAAGACGCTACTTGGCTATAACGATAAACGCTTAATGTTGATGCTGTCTGCTGATGATTTAGATGGCCGGGCTCAGCTTATGCAGGAATTACTCTCGCTCAATACCAAAGCCGAAGGGCTTAGGCATCAGATTGATACCCTGTCAGATCAGATCCACGACTGGGACCACAGGTTTACCGACAGTAACGACGATGCAGCAAAGCTCGAAGGACTGCAACGAGAACACCAAGTCGCTACCGCAGTTTTTACCTCCGCACTGGCGAAAATGGATCTAGGTAAAGCCGACATATACGCAGCCTATCCGTTACTGCAACTGATGGCTGCACCGACATTAGCAGAACAGCCCGATAACTTGCGCTCTCTACTGGCAATAGTTGGCGGCGTAGCGGCTTCAATTTC
Organism: Shewanella sp. Isolate13; assembly: GCF_022398325.1. Classification (GTDB taxonomy): domain Bacteria; phylum Pseudomonadota; class Gammaproteobacteria; order Enterobacterales; family Shewanellaceae; genus Shewanella. Next base: position 47,471 of record NZ_JAKEVD010000022.1, on the reverse strand, counting down.
ACTGATTGCAGGGATGGGAATGCTATGGATCCGCAAACCTATACTCCAGAAAATTCTGACGAAGTAATCATCTGGCGCTCAATTACCGGCACCTATCTGTTCTGGGTTTTAGGTGCGATGTATCTCGTTGCCCCCGTTATTGCCTGGATATTACTGCTACGCATGCTAAAGCGAGTATTACTGGATAAAAAAAGTTATACCGTCAGCAAAACACAAGCTTGCTGGCTAGCCGCTATGGCTACGATGTTATTGGCACTGGTAATCGGCCACCTGACACACGATTTAGGCCTAGCTAAACTGATAAAGTCCAGTATCGGCTGGGCAAAAGGCTGGGCTCTTTTGGCTATATTTCCACTACTGGGCAGCCTACAGATCAGGCCTGAGCTTATCTATCGGGCATGTTGTATCGTCTGCAAACATACACTTATCCTGCTGCCAATCTTCATACTCGCTTGGGTAGTAAAACTTCCCAGCACCCTATACACATCGCCCTTAAGCATTATTGGCGGCCCTGGCCCCGAATTTTTCAACGTCAGCCTATATGAGATAGACCCTGCCAGTGGCTTACCAAGATGGCGACTCTTCACTCCCTGGGCACCGGCCTTAGGCATGCTTGGTAATCTATTCTTTACCTTTGCCATTCAAGAAAAAGTCAAACGATTCAAGTTCTATGGCTTTGCAGGCAGCTTTTGTATGATTTTACTGTCGCAATCTCGACTAGCCTTAGTGTGTTACCTGTTGCTGATAGGCTTTTTTATGTTTATCCGCTGGTGTAGATCTCCATGGGTTTACTTCGCAGCAACTCCCCTCTTTATGTTGCTTGGGGGGGCAGGAATTTATGTTGTCGAGAAGATGCAACAAAGCGTGGAAGCCTTTAAAGCCGCCCGAGCTGGCTCAACCCGTGTGCGCCAGGAGTTGGCTAATATTGCCCTCGAGCGCTGGGCCAATGAAGCTGTAGTCTGGGGACACGGCATTGTGGAACGTGGCCCACACCTAGTGGAATATATGCCGATTGGCTCCCACCATACTTGGTATGGCTTATTATTTGTGAAAGGCGTTGTGGGCGCTATCGCCTTGGCGATTCCTCTGCTTGTCACCCTGTTAGCTCTGCTCAAAACCCTTTTTCACTCAGCCCTGAGCGCCGTCGCCGTCTCAATCATCTTTCAGCTGTTTCTATATACATTCGGTGAAAACCTAGAGATCCTCGCCTATCTATTCTGGCCTGGGCTTGTTATCGTCGGAGCAGCTTTAAAAGAAGGTTCTAGGCTCTAGGCTATAGTCCGCTCGTAAACTCACTTCTAGGACGCTTCGCTGCTAAGAAGTCAAAAGCGAGACAGGCGCTACCTTTGATCTTTCATTTATTCCAAGTTATTTCTCTTTCATGCTTTTCCGTCTTAGCTTGCCCGCCTTAGCTTTTACCGTCTCAGCTTGTTCCGGCTTTTAATCGTCTTTGCTTTCGCTAGAACCTAGAAGGAGCGTAGCGACGCTCTCGCAGTGACGAAGTCGCGTCCTAGAAGCGCAGCGCCCTTCTTAGCCTTTCACCGTAAGTCAGCTCGCGAACGTTCCGTATTCCGTAAGGCCACAGGCCGTTCCGTCTCAGCTTATCCATCTCAGCTTGTTTCGGCTTTTAATCGTCTTTGCTTTTACCTAGAACCTGCTTTTCCTAGGGCCTAGGACCTTCTCAGCTTTAACCTGCTCTTCCCCTTCTTTTATTTTGATTTGCAATATGCGAATGCACTGATGCCATTTCGTCTCATAGAAACAACGCCGACTTCCAATCTCGTAACACAACCAGAAATTACCTTTAAAATCAATAGACTCAACAATATCCAACTGTTCAGTAAAGGTTGGCATGAACTCTGTATTAAAGATAAGTACTACTGGCTAACGCCATATCACTCGAACAGCAGTTATTCGATGTTCCTCTTAAGCAGGTACTCTTATGCAAAGTGAATCGCTATACCAAAGATCACTATCGACACTGTTAAACGGTGCTCTGGCCAAAGGTCTTTTTTGGCTAGGTTCGGCTCAAGTGCTTGGTCGTGTGGTTCGTCTTGGTTCCAGCATTATCATTGCGCGATTACTCACCCCTGAAGTTTTCGGCCAGGTTGCCATCATACTCACCTGCTTTGAGCTTATCTGTACACCAACCCGCCGCATCTCTAGTGCGGCACTGATTAAGATGGATGATAACCAACTTAAACGCTCTCTATCTGCGGCCAACCGAGTCAACTGGTTAGCCGCTATCATCGCCTTCGTTGCCATGAGCTTACTCAGCTGGCCGCTTGCAATCTACTACGATGACTTGCAGCTAATTCTTCCCATGATACTCATGGCAACAAGCTATTTACTGCTCCCCTTTGGCATGCTCTACGCTGCAATCAATCTACGTTTAAATCGGATGCGTGTGGTAGGTAGGGCTGTACTATGGCAAACAGTATTTGATGCAATACTCACCGGCAGCTTTGCTTTACTCGGGCTTGGGATTTGGGCCATTATTTTGCCCAAAATCATTGTGGTATTTATATGGATTGGGGTTCATAGATACCATAATCCCTTGCCGGAGCTTTTAGTTGGCTGTGTTTCAGAGCCTAGATGGCAGCTACTACCCGCAAGATCCCGAACCATACTCAAATTTGGCCTGCAGGTTGGCCTTGGGGATCTCGCTATCGCATTAAGACAAAATATTGATTACATCTTAGTGGGCTATTTTCTCGGTATAGAAGCGTTAGGCGTCTACTTCTTTGCCTTCAATGCCAGTTTAGGCATTAGTCTTGGGTTAGTTCAAAGCTACGGCACAGCGCTTTATTCCTACCTTTGTCAAACAGGTAAAGAAACCGATCCTAAACAGCTGACATTAGAACAGAAGTACCTTCAATCTCTGAAGTTCATCATGTTACTGACACTGCCAATTATCAGCTTACAAGCTCTATTAGCACCGCTGTATGTCCCTTGGGTTTATGGTCAGAAATGGTTAGATGCGGGAGCGCTTCCTATCTTCATCCTACTTTGCCTGAGTGGTTTAGTGAGGCCACTGGGTGAAGCCGCCAGTCAGTATTTAATTAGCTCAGGTAGAGGTCAGCTAAACCTGTTATATAACAGCGCATTCACCGCTATCTTAGCCATCACGATTGCACTGTCGAGTCTATGGGGGCTGCAGGCCGTGGCATTAGGGATCTTATTAGCACACCTTTTAGTTATGCCAAGTTTCACCCTCTATTTAAAGCTGACTCAATCAATAACCGACACCGCTCACTACCGCTCGGAGGCACATTATGACTGCTAATTTATCCCACAGGAAAGTCGCATCAATGAAGGTTTCAGTCGTGATGCCCATCTATAATGTTGAAGCTTTTGTTGAAGATGCGATTAACTCAGTACTAAACCAAAGCTTTCAACACTTTGAGCTACTGCTGATTAACGACTGCTCACCCGATAACAGCTTGGCTATCTGTAAACGTTTTAACGATCCTAGAATTAGAATTATTGAGCATAAACATAACCAAGGTCTTGCTGCGGCGAGAAATACAGGCATTCGCCACGCCATAGGCCAATATGTGGCATTTCTCGATTCAGATGACATGTGGCACAACGAAAAGCTTGAACAACACGTTGCCCATCTCGACAACGCGCCCGAAGTGGGAATTAGCTTTTCACGATCGCTGTTCATGGACTATCAAGGACAAAAACTCAATGTCTATCAAATGCCTCAGCTCACCAATATTCAGGCACAAGATCTGCTCTGCCGCAACCCTGTGGGTAATGGGTCTGCACCTGTTATTCGCCGTGAAACCCTAACGGATATTCGCTACCAAGCATTTAATAGGAGCCAGCCCCATAGCTGCTACTTCGACGAGAACTTTCGCCAATCTGAAGATATCGAATGCTGGCTAAGGATTGTGACCACCACCCATTGGAAAATAGAGGGGATCCCAGCGCCTCTCACCTTCTATCGCTTAAATGCGCAAGGACTATCCGCTGATCTTAATAAGCAATATGCCTCTTGGGAAAATATGATCAATAAAGCCAAAGGCTATGCGCCAGCACTTTTAGCACAGCATGAAGATAAAGCGCGAGCCTACCAGCTCAGGTACATAGCAAGGCAAGCCATTCGAAATAAAAATGGCAGACAGGCGGTTAAATACCTGCACCTTGCTCTTAAGACCGCCCCAGAGATCATTCAGGCTGAAACCGGACGCACCTTAGCCACCATGGCGGCTGCCTACCTATTAAAACTGCTACCACTCAGACTCTATCAGCTTTGTGAAAATCAGGCGCAACGGTTACTCGGGCGTATTCAGGCCGCGAAAATCAACCGCGATGGCGTAAGCGCTGCGCTGCTAAAGTAACTCCAACCTACCTCCTCTAGAGTCATTTGCAGCCTGCCTTGCAAGATGCAAATGACTCAACAGTTTTAAGCACACGCCCCAGAAAACAGCATAAAACACTGAATATTAAAGGTATAAATTATGGCCTAGTATATGCAGGTTCTAGATTATGTATTAACACTATAAGCCAGAAGGGACTCAATAATGGAAAATACCAACTTGAATACCGACTCGAATATAGTCTCAGATATAGTCTCGAACACAGAGTCAACGGCCCAAGCCGCTTATCATGACCAGTCACGCTTCAGTATTCGCTGTTTCGACTTCCTCATCGCTTTGCTGATGTTAATCATAAGCTCGCCGTTTATGTTATATGGCTACCTAAAGAGTGCTTTCAGTCTAAATAGTGCATTTGAAACTGTGTATATTCACGGCTTAGACCATAAGAGCATAGGCTTAAAACAATTTTCCTATACGGGCTGGTTAAAGAAGCTGCCGGTATTATTTAACTTGTTAAGCGGGGAGATTTCAGTTTTAGGTTCTGAGCAGAAGTTCGCACTGCTAAAAGAAGATGCACATGCTGACACGAATCTTGAGCAGTTAGCGACAGATAGGTTAACAACAGATAAGTCGTCAGCAGATAAGCAAGCGACCACCAGCTCCAGCAATGGTTTAGCTAATAAAGAAACTGTTAAAGCCCCTAAGAAAATCTATCCTATTAAGCCTGGACTCACCTCGATTGAACAGATGAACGCCGCAACGGGACTGCGTTTTGAGGTTGATCCTAGATCACTTGGTAAGGCCCATAGCAGCTTAGCCCGCTATCTGCTTGCACTCGTAAGGCTTGTGATTGTATTGGCAGTCACTCGTATCGCCTTTAATAAGCCAAGCAGAAACAACCCGGAGATCTGTGTATTCGGCATCAAACTTGATAACTGGACCATGGCGCAACTGTTAAATCAAGTGCTACAGCAATGTCAGCGAAAGCCTCAGCCGATGCAACACTACGCCTTTGTTAACGCTGACTGCCTCAATATTAGTACTCAAGACGAGTCTTATCGTCAGTGTTTACAACAGACTCAGCACATTTTCGCCGATGGCATTGGCGTTCGACTAGCCTGCCTAAGTAAAGCGAAAGCACTGCAAGATAACCTCAATGGCACCGACATGTTTCCACGCCTTTGTCAGCTCGCAGCAACCAATAATCTGTCAATTTTTTTGTTAGGTGGTCGCCCAGGAGTTGCAAAAGCCGCTGCCAATAACATGCAGCAGCGATACCCAAAACTCAATATTGCAGGCTGCCATTCAGGTTATTTCAATAGCGAGGCAAGCAGTGAAGACAATCAAGGCGTCATAGATACAATTAATGAGTCTAACGCCGATATTCTGCTAGTGGCTATGGGGGCACCAAAGCAAGAGTTATGGCTTGCTGCCAATAAGCAGCGACTGACCTGCTCTATTGGGATAGGTGTTGGCGGTCTTTTCGATTTTTACGCAAACCGTATCAAACGCGCGCCCTTATGGCTAAGACAGATGGGGTTTGAATGGAGTTACCGTTTACTTCAAGAGCCTAAGAGAATGTGGAAACGCTATATCATAGGCAACCCAAGCTTTCTATTTCGCGTGTGGCGAGAAAACCGTCAGCTAAAGAAGCAACACAATCACCCACACACACCTTGGACAACGAGAGCAACAGCAGACGCTAACCTTACCAAGATGCAGCTTCAAACTGAGCTCAATAAAGCGACCAGTAAGAACCGAGAAGTCCCGCAGTTTGATGCTAAGCAAGCTAACCTGCGCCGTGCAATGTTTAATCTAAATAGGCATCTCGGTCGCGGCGCTAAGCGCTTATTCGACATCTTGGTCTCATCGAGCCTATTAGTCCTGCTATTACCGTTTTTAGTCTGCATCGCGCTCCTTATCCGCTGCGAGTCTAAAGGCGCGGTGCTATTTAGTCAGCCTCGAGCTGGGCTGAATAACAAGCCATTTACCATGTGGAAGTTTCGCTCTATGTACCAAGATGCAGAGCAGAGGCTGGCGACATTAAACCACAGTAACGAGATGGATGGCGGCATCATTTTTAAGATAAAGAATGATCCTAGGATCACCATAGTTGGACGCGTTATCCGTAAGGCCTCAATCGATGAGTTACCCCAGCTATGGAATGTACTTAAAGGCGACATGTCGTTAGTCGGCCCCCGTCCAGCCCTAGTCAGCGAAGTAAAACAATACAAGCTACACCATAGAAATCGCTTAACGATAAAGCCTGGCATCACCTGTATTTGGCAAGTCTCCGGCCGTTCAACCATTCCGTTTGAGCAGCAGGTTGAACTCGATATCGATTATATCTATCAACAATCGTTTAGTGCTGATCTACTGTTGCTGCTGAAAACCATCCCCGCCGTTATTTTTGCCCGTGGCGCGTATTAAGGAGTTGCATATGCAAGCGATTATTTTTGCAAACCGTAACGGCAGTGAGCTGGCACCATTGAGCAGTTATTACTGCCCAGCCTTATTACCAATCAGTAATAAAAGCGTTATCGAGTACACATTAGAAGATCTCGCCGAGGCGGGAGTGAAGCGAGTAAAGCTGGTGATCTCAACTCACGTTAACGAAATAAAAGCCTTAGTCGGTAATGGGGAGCTTTGGGGCTTAGAGGTCGACTATTTTCTGAGTAAAGAGCAGGAAGATGCCTCCAAGATCATCCCAAGGCTGGCGCTAGATAAGACCGAGCCTGTCCTACTTGCCCGCGGTGACATACTCAGAAGCCCATGTATCAATTCGTTTTTGCAATTTAGCAAACAGATGAGCGAAAGCTTTGTTATTGCAAAGCTCGACAACCAAAATGCAGGCTTAATGATGCTCCCCGCCGCCATAAAGCAGACAGAGAAGCTCAATTGGCCTCTCTCTAATGACCAAACTGAGCATAAGACCTCGACTCAGGGAAACAGTATGGGTAACACAGTCACCCAGGTGTTACATGGCGACTGCTTTATGCTCAACTCACTCGATGAATATATGCAGGCCAATCAGGCTATGGCTCTAAAAAAGGTCGTGGGCGCCACGCCAAAAGGCCGCTATTGCAGTAGCGCTGATGAAGCTAATGGTTTTTATATCGGCAGCCAAACCAAGACAGGGCAACTGAGAATGCAGAACGCTTGGGGAGTGATTGGCGATAACAGCTGGATAGATGAAAGCGTTAACATGGAGCAGAGCGTGATTGTGGGTAAGAACTGCCTTATAGAAGCTAAATGCAGACTCAAAAACTGCATTATTCTCGATGACTCTTACGTAGGCCAAGGGCTAAACGTGAGCAATGCGATTATCTGCAAAGATATGCTGTTAACACCACAGACAGGGGCAGCCATTAGGCTTAACGATGACAGCATCATAGCGATAAACCATACCGTATCACCAAATAACAGAGTAAAGCGGTTCGATAGATTATGTGCCTTGCTTCTGTTTATGTTGGGGCTGCTCGTATCCCCACTCCTGTTGCTGATCAGCCTGACAGGCTCAAGTAAAGGCTGGCGGATAAAAGAAAGAGTCGAGCTAAATAACAGAATTTACTCCTGCTGGCGCTGGGATCTTAAATCACTCTTTCTCAGTCGGCTTCCCCAGCTCTACCTCGTAATAACAGGGCAGCTAAAACTGTTTGGGCGTACGCCATTTTTACAGCCGCAACAGCAATCCACCAATAGTGAATACGGACTATATGGACCATTGCAACTACTGCCCTTTACCCTTCCCGACGAGGAAAAAACACTTATCGAAACGGAGTTCATGCTATCGAAGCAAAAGAGTAAGAATTTTAAGCTCATCAGGCAGTCATTTAGTTACGCTAACCATCAACAAATACAAACACATTCAGAGTGAACAGGATATTAGGAAGCACCATGCCTTAACTAAATTCAGCAAGTTCCTTTAGAGGAGAGTCATTATGAAAACGATTATCACCTATGGCACATTCGATCTATTTCACTACGGCCATGTACGCTTGTTTAAGCGTTTAAAAGCCCTAGGCGACAAACTGATTGTGGCGGTATCGACCGATGAGTTTAATGCCATGAAGGGAAAGGCCGCATTTTTTAGTTACTTTCAGCGGGCTGAAATTGTTGAAGCCTGCAAATACGTGGATATGGTTGTACCTGAAACCCACTGGAATCAAAAGGCGAAGGATATCTGTAAATATGATGTCAGTATCTTTGGTATGGGCGACGATTGGAAAGGCGAGTTTGACGAACTATCTATACTGTGTGAGGTTATCTATTTAGATAGAACAGGCGAGATCTCGACCACCGAGATCAAGAGTAATTTAGCGCATCCCAAGACTGGGGCTAGCAATGACACTAACACAAACCGTTCAGTATCGACCAAGAAGATAAATAAGTAATGCAGCACGCTATTTTTGACTGGATAAAAGCGATTATCAGAAAGCTGATATTTACACTCTCGGCTCTCTCCCCGCGCAGCTCAAACAAGGCACTGTTTGGTAGCTACAAGGAAAGGTATTGCGACAACAGTAAATACTTGTATTTACATTGGCAGCAAACAAAATTTATCCGTTGTATCTGGATTAGCGGCGATCAAGATGTGATTAAACAACTGCAGAGTCAAAATTTGGAGGTTTATTATCGCTGGTCGATGAAGGGGATTTATCACGCCCTAACCGCCAAATACTACTTCTATAATAGTTATATCGGCGATATTAATCAGTGGCTTGCAAATGGAGCGCTGAAGGTGAATCTATGGCATGGATTGCCGATGAAAAAAATTGAATTCGACATTAACACAGGCCCTATGGCGCAAGTGTTTAACCCAAAAGGAAGCTTAACGTTATATAAGCAATGGCTATTTTCCCACCAGCAACGCATCACTCCCGATTTAATGTTAAGCCCAAGTCCACTTATCGACTCCCTCTTTAGTAGCGCATTTAGACTTAACAGCTCACAGCTTTTACGCGCAACTAATCCAAGAACCGATTACTACATAATTCACCCAAGCCAGCGCTCGCAACTCAATCAAAACGCTCTTCAGGGTACGAGCCAAAGTGCGAGCCAAAGCCATTACCACAGTGTTCACGAGAGCAATGACCAAGCTGATAAGCCTAGCATCATCCTGTATGCCCCCTCTTGGCGCGATAGCCACAAACAAGGTAACCCTTACAGCAGCGCTTTTGACTGGCAACAGTTATCGAATCACTTAGTTACTAATAACCAACTATTTTTACTACGACTACACCCAAATGAGGCAAGCTTGGCAGATGAGCTGACGAGTTACCCTAATATCATCAATATTTCGCAGTTAGAAGACGTATACGGCTTCTTGCAAGAGGTGGATCTGCTTATCACCGACTATTCCTCTTTATTTATCGATGCCCTGCCACTAAGCACGCCTATCTATTTTTACCGTTTCGATGAACAGCATTACCAACAAGATTGCCGCGATATGTACGAATACGCCGAAAAGCTCCCTGTTATCGCCCCTAAATGCACGAGTTTTAATGAGTTACTAGGGGCATTAGCACCAGAGGCTATCGTCAAGCAAAAGAAAAGCTACCGAGAGAACTACCAAAGCGTTAGCGAACTTTTTTGGGGAAAGGATACGCCAACAGCATTTGAAGCGTTGGAGGAGAAGATAGGCTGTAGATACTAGGGCGTTCGCAGGCTCACTGCGAGGGCGCTTCGCTTCGAGAACGGCCTTCGGCCTGCTAGAAAATCAAAAGCAAAAACAGCAGCGTCTTGGCTTTTTCCGTTTTCCCGTCTTGGCTTGTTCCGGCTTTTAACCGTCTCAGCTTGTACCTAGAACCTGCTTTTCCTAGAGCCTAGAACCTTCTTTGCCTTTAACCGTAAGCGAAGCGTTCCGTACTCCGTGAACGAAGTGTTCCGTAAGGCCAAAGGCCGTTCCGCTTTTCCGTCTTAGCTTGTACCGGCTTTTAACCGTCTTTGCTTCTACCTTCTTAGCCTTTAACCTCGAAACGTAGCGCCCTTCTTCTTAGCTTTAACTCACTGTGATACACTCAACTGAGCAAAACCAAAAAGTTACATGGACTATTTTTATAATTATGTTTAATTTAAATAAAACATTTTTGATTGATTCCATTCTCGCTAAAGTCCCAGATGTAAAACTTATCTATTTATTTGGCTCTTTTGCTAGTGGTGAGCAACATCCTAAAAGTGATTTAGATGTTGCTATATTGCCAGCTAAGGCCCTAGATAACCTCAGCCGTTGGCAACTTGCTCAAACATTGGCATGTGAACTCAATATAGATGTCGATTTAATAGATTTAAATACCGCGTCAACCGTATTGTGCCAGCAAGTAATTACTCAGGGGGTATTACTGTGGGGAAGCCAAAATGACGATAATTATTTTACGGTTAAGACCATGTCCATGTACCAACACCTACAAGTAGAAAGAAGCATGATATTGGCTGATTTAACTTCTAATAAAGCGAACGATAGCAGTAGCAACGGAGCAACTGATGAATGACATTCTCATCAATAAAATAGCCACTATTAAACGCTGTCTAAAGCGTATTGTTGATGTATACGGTGATGGTTCATCATTTAAACAAGAATTTACACTGCAAGACAGTGTGATACTAAACCTACAACGTAGTTGCGAAGCCTGCATTGATATAGCAAATCATTTAAACCGCAAGCATAAATACGGTGTACCGCAAAGTAGCCGAGATAGCTTAACACTATTAGCAATAAATAATGTAGTGACTGAAGCATTAGCTGATAACCTAAAAAAAATGGTGGGTCTAAGAAACATTGCGGTACACGACTATCAAGAGCTAAACCTTGATATTGTTATTCATGTTATCAAGCATCATTTAAGTGACTTTGAAGACTTTATTGAAGCAATTAAAAATTTCGAAGAATAAAGACGAACGCTTAGCTTACGGAAGACGGAACGTTCACAGGCTCACTGAATAAATAAGGCTCTAGGACCTAGGGCGTTCGTAAACCCACTGCGAGGACGGCCTTCGGCCTGCTAGGAAATCAAAAGCAAAAAACAACAGCGTCTTTGCTTGTTCAGCTTTCCCATCTCAGCTTGTATCGTCTTTGCTTTAACCTAGAATCTAGAAGTCGCAACGCGACGCTCTCGAAGCGCAGCGCCCTTCTTAGCTTTTAACCGTCAGCGCAGCGCCTTCCCATCCTTCTCCGACAAAATCGGCTCTACGCCCGCTTCTAACGGCCATTGAATATTTAATTGAGGATCATTCCAAGCAATACACTTCTCAAACTCAGGCGCATAATAATCAGTGCATTTGTAGATAATGTCAGCATGATCGCTCAAGGTTAAAAAGCCGTGGGCAAAGCCCGGTGGGATGTACATCTGCAGGCGGTTTTCAGCAGACAACACTTGCCCAAACCACTGACCATAGGTTTTTGAGCCTTTGCGAATATCGACAGCAACGTCGAAAATACTACCAGCAGTCACTCGAATAAGCTTACCTTGGGGATGTACTTCTTGATAATGCAGCCCACGTAGTACATTTTTAGCCGAACGGCTCATATTCTCCTGCACAAAGCTCGGATAAGCCATACCCACTTCGGCAAATAACGCCTCAAACTCTGATTGACGAAAGGTTTCCATGAAGAAGCCACGTTCATCACCAAATACTTTCGGTTCAAACAGCAGCACATCAGGAATGGTAGTCGGGATTAATTTCATCATGCTCTTTTAAAATAACGTAGTAAAAGAAGGTTCTAGATTCTAGGGTTAATAGAAGGTCTTAGATTCTAGGACGTTCGCAAGCTCACTACGAGGACGCTTCGCTTCGAGAGCGGCCTTTGGCCTGCTAGAAAGTCAAAAGCAAAGTCAAAGGCTAAGACGAACGCTTCGCTTTTAACCTAAAGGCGCAGCGACCTTCTTAGCCTTTAACCGTCAGGCCGAAGGCCGTTCCGCTTTTCCGTCTTTGCTTGTTCCGGCTTTTAACCTTCTCAGCTTTTAAGATAATACTCTTTATACCACTCAACAAACTTTTGTACGCCCTCTTCGACGCTAGTTTGTGGCTTGTAACCAACAGTCTTAAATAGATCTTCAGTATCAGCCCAAGTTGAGTGTACATCACCAGGTTGCATATCCATCATGTTTTTAATGGCTTCAATACCCAATGACTTCTCAAGTGCAGAGATGTAATCCATCAACTTAACTGGGCTACCATTACCGATATTGAACACACGGTACGGTGCAGAGCTAGTCGCAGGAGTTGCCTCAGCAGCATTCCAATCTGGATTAGCAGCAGGAATACTGTCTTGAATACGGATGATACCTTCTACAATATCATCGATATAGGTGAAATCGCGGCTCAAATTACCGTGGTTATAAACATCAATAGCTTCGCCTTTCACGATTTTATTAGTGAACTTAAGCATAGCCATATCTGGGCGACTCCAAGGACCATAAACAGTAAAGAAGCGCAGGCCGGTTGTTGGTACACCATAAAGATGAGAATAGGTATGTGACATCAACTCATTGGCTTTCTTGGTCGCCGCATACAGAGATATAGGATGATCGACACTGTCATCGGTTGAAAACGGCATTTTTGAATTAAGGCCATAAACAGAGCTCGATGACGCATAGACTAGATGTTGGATCTTATACTGACGACAACCTTCTAAAATGGTCAGATGCCCGACTAAGTTACTATCGGCATAGGCCATTGGGTTATCAATAGAGTAGCGAACTCCGGCTTGCGCAGCCAAGTGGATCACTCTATCAAATCCCTCTTCAGCGAACAGAGCGGCAATGCCTTCTCTGTCTGCTAAGTCTAACTTCTTAAATGAAAAAAGAGCCTGTGGCTCCAAATTTTTAAGGCGATCTAATTTTAAGTTTACGTCATAGTAATCATTGATATTGTCGATGCCAACCACTTCATGACCTGCGGCGCATAAACGTTCACTGACTTTTGAACCAATAAAACCTGCCGCACCTGTTACTAAATACTTCATAAAAATCTCTTTTGTTAAAGAAGGTTCTAGGACGCTTCGCTACGAGAGCGTTCGCAAGCTCACTGCGAGGACGGCCCCCGGCCTACTAGGAAAGTCAAATGCCCAGAGGCGCCACCAGTAACCTTTCTTATTCTCTTCTAATTTCTACTTATTCGTCTTAGCCTGTACCTAGAATCTAGAAGTCGCAACGCGACGCTCTCGAAGTGACGTAGTCACGCTCTAGAAGCGCAGCGCCCTTCTTAGCTCCCAACAGTCAGCGAAGCGTTCCGTATACCGTTAGGGCAAAGGCCGTTCCGCTTTTCCGTCTCTGCTTGTTCCGGCTTTGCTTTAACCTAGAATCTAGAAGTCGCAACACGACGCTCTCGCAGTGACGAAGTCACGTCCTAGAAGCGCAGCGCCCTTCTTAGCTTTTAATCAATCCGACCCAAACAGATCTCTTGTATAAACCTTTTCAGCGACATCAGCCAAGTCATCAACCATACGGTTTGACACTATGACATCTGAAAGCTGTTTAAATTCATTCAAATCTTGCATTACACGCGAGTTAAAAAACTCAGGCTCATTAAGCACTGGCTCAAATACCACAACTTCGATTCCCTTAGCTTTTATGCGCTTCATAATGCCTTGAATAGATGAAGCACGAAAATTATCTGAACCTGACTTCATAATTAGGCGGTAGATACCCACTACTTTAGGCTGCTTCTTAATAATAGAATCGGCAATAAAATCTTTACGAGTGGAGTTAGCATCAACAATTGCGCTAATCAGGCTATTTGGCACATTCTGATAGTTTGCACGCAGTTGCTTAGTATCTTTCGGCAGGCAGTAACCACCGTAACCAAAAGATGGATTGTTATAATGGCTACCAATTCGTGGATCTAAGCCGACACCTTCAATGATTTGGCGTGAATCTAAACCATGAGATTCTGCGTAACTGTCTAGCTCGTTGAAGTAGGCTACACGCATCGCAAGGTAGGTATTAGAGAACAGCTTAACGGCTTCGGCTTCAGTCGAATTGGTATAAAGGATATCGATATTCTGTTTAACCGCAGCGTCACTCAGTAAGTTAGCGAATACTTCAGCTCGTTCTGAGCGCTCCCCGATAATGATACGTGAAGGATGTAAGTTATCGTAAAGCGCGCGGCCTTCACGTAAAAACTCAGGTGAGAAGATGATGTTTTGCGTATTAAACTTCTGCTTAACTGACTCGGTATAACCTACAGGCACAGTCGATTTTATCACCATGACCGCATTTGGGCTAATGGCTAACACATCTTGAATGACAGCTTCAACCGATGCAGTATTAAAGTAGTTAGTCTGGGTATCGTAATCGGTAGGTGTTGCAATAACCACATAGTCTGCACCTTGATACGCTAACTGTTTGTCTAATGTAGCAGTTAAATCAAGCTGATGGTTACTCAGATAATCTTCTATCTCAACATCGGCTATAGGTGATCGACCTTGGTTAATCATCTCCACTTTCTCAGCAACAATATCAACAGCCACGACGGAGTTCTTTTGCGCCAATAATACTGCGTTTGACAGACCGACATAGCCTGTCCCTGCTATAGCAACTTTCATCATAAAACCAGCAAAATATTGTCGGTGTAAAATAACACTCAATAACAACAAAGTCTTGTTATGGACTCACATTTGTAAAAGCTAATCAGGTTCTAGAGCCTAGGACGTTCGCAGGCTCACTGCTAGAGCGCTCTCCGGCCTGCAAGGGAAGCAGAAAACAAAGCCCCTAAACGTCCACTTCGTTGCTTTCCTGCTTTACCAGCTTTTAATCGTCTTAGCTTTCTCTAGAACTTTCTTTATGTAAGTTGGCCTCACTTTCCCTAGAACCTAGAAGGAGCGTAGCGACGTTCTCCCGGTGACGAAGTTACGCCCTAAAAGTACTGTGCACTTTTCAGCCTGAAAAGTCAGCAAAGCGTTCCGTAAGCGAGCCTGCAAACGTTCCGTATACCGTCAGGCCACAGGCCGTTTCGCTTTTCCTTCTCTGCTTGTACCGTCTTAGACTTTACCGGCCTCATTTACATACCACGCTATCGTCTTCCTAACACCTGATTCAAAAGACTCAATAGGCTTCCAACCTAATTCACGTTGGATCTTATTCGAATCAATCGCATAACGAACGTCATGCCCTGGTCTATCGTCTACATAAGTAATTAAGCTTTTAAACCCGAGGGCATTACCACTAGCAGCCAGTGAGTTAACATTGCCCGGAACGAGTTTTTCCAATAGCTCACAAATGGTGTTTACAACATCGATATTACGTTTTTCACAATTACCACCGATGTTGTAGGTTTCCCCTATCTCACCATCACACAAGACGCTATAAAGCGCTCTAACATGATCTTCAACGTATAACCAATCTCTGACTTGTAAGCCATTACCGTAAATAGGAATAGGTTTACCAATTAGCGCATTCATGATGGTTTGAGGAATGAGCTTTTCGTTATGCTGGAAAGGGCCATAGTTGTTTGAGCAATTGGATAAAACCACAGGGAGACCGTAAGTTCTATACCAAGCTCGAACTAAATGATCCGAAGCCGCCTTGCTGGCTGAATAAGGGGAACTAGGAGCATAACTGGACTTCTCGGTAAACAGTTCACCCTCTGCTAGATCACCATATACCTCATCTGTTGAAATGTGGTGAAAACGAAACCCATATTTTTTCTCGTCTTTCAGCGAAGAGTAGTATTCACGACAAGCCTCAAGCAGGGTATAGGTACCTATGATATTCGTTTGCATAAAGTCAGCAGGCCCATCAATTGAACGGTCAACGTGACTCTCGGCAGCCAAGTGCATGATAATATCCGGAGTAAACTGACTTAATATACTGGTGAGCTGCACTTTATCGCAAATATCACCATGTACGAAGTGATAGCGATTAGAAGACTCGATACTCGCTAAAGACTCTAAATTACTGGCATAGGTTAATTTGTCATAATTGACCACAAAGCAATTTGTATTTTCAATTAAAAATCGTACTAACGCAGAACCAATAAACCCAGCCCCACCGGTGATTAAAATAACTCTACCCATTTACTACCAACCAAAATAAGATTAAAGCTAAAAACTATGGCACAAGCACATACCTACAGTATATTTGTAGGTTGGGCTTTAGCCCTTCAACATCACTTACAAACCCAAAACAACTGACGGCATAAATGCCGACCTACTTTAAAACAATACGCTAGGACGCTTCGCTCCGAGGACGGCCTTCGGCCTACTAGAAAATCAAAAGCAAAACAGTAGCACCTTTGACCTTGTAGCACTTTCCAGCTGTTGCTTATTAGTCTTTGCTTTTCCTAGGGGCTAGGATCTTCATAGCTTTGACCTAGAACCCTCTTTGTTCATTCAATTAAAGATAGCAAATACTGCCCATAACTATTACCCAGCATAGGCAGTGCAAGACGCTCAATATCGCCATCAGATAACCAACCACTTCGCCAACCAATCTCTTCTAAACAGGCGATTTTCAAACCTTGCACCGTTTCGATGGTTTGCACAAAAGAGGAGGCTTGCTGCAGACTGTCAAAAGTGCCGGTATCTAACCAAGCAAAACCGCGACCGAGCAGCTCAATCTGAAGCAGACCTTGGTCTAAATAAGCTTGATTAATTTCTGTAACTTCTAACTCGCCACGAGAGGATAGACTTAAGCCTTTAGCGATTTCAATAACACGGTTATCATAAAAATAGAGTCCAGTTACCGCCCAGTTAGACTTGGGCTGAGTGGGCTTTTCTTCAATAGATACAGCGTTAAATGAATGATCAAATTCTACTACACCGAATCGCTCAGGTTGCTGTACCTGATACGCCAATATAGTGGCGCCAGATTGCTTATTAGCCGCAGCCTTTAAAGCTTCACTAAAGCCTTGACCATAAAAGATATTATCGCCAAGTATAAGGCTGACATTATCGTTACCAATGAAGTCTTCCGCAATCACAAACGCTTGAGCAATGCCTTCGGGTTTCGCTTGAACAGCAAAAGACAGGTGAATGCCAAAATCACTACCATCACCGAGCAGACGCTGAAACAGCATCTGCTCCTCTGGCGTGGTAATAATCAACACATCCCGAATTCCGGCAAGCATTAACACCGACAGAGGATAATAGATCATCGGTTTATCGTAAACGGGGAGCAGCTGTTTAGACACTCCTCGCGTAATAGGGTAAAGACGTGAACCCGTCCCACCAGCTAACACAATCCCTTTGGTAATAGCTTGGCTATTAGCGGTAATTCTCAAGGTCAACACTCGTAATTAAACATATTATAAAATACATGTTTGAAACAGTATTCTGTAGGATAGGCCAAATAGACAAAAACGTTTAATACAGTACGAGCACAAGATAGGCCTCAGCAATTAAATCATTCCGCCAAAAAGCAACAAAGCCAACTCAATGAGCTGGCTTTGCTATGTTCAAACCGTTAATTTAAGAAACGATAGAAAGCACATTTTCATCTTTGCTACTCTGCTGACGCTCACCTTCACGTTGTTGCCAAACTAAATCGCATATGCCATCAGTAGGATTAAACCCGGTAGGTGCACTCAGTAGGATCTCCCTGATCGCTTCATGCTGAAACTCATGACATGCTGTATCTAGTCGCTTTAGGATGATTTCAAGCTCATGCCAAGGCAGATATGATTCATTCGCTGTCATGATCCGCTCATGGTTCGTGCCTGTCACATCATCACCAATTAACAGCTCTTCATACAGCTTCTCTCCTGGGCGGAGACCACTAAATTCGATATCAATATCCCCCTCAGGATTAATATCATCTTTAACTTCAAAGCCACTTAAGCGGATCATTTTTGCCGCGAGATCAACGATTTTAACTGAACTGCCCATGTCTAAAACAAATACGTCACCGCCCTTACCCATCGCGCCAGCTTGAATCACCAATTGCGACGCTTCTGGTATCGTCATAAAGAAGCGGGTAATTTCTGGGTGGGTTACCGTAACAGGGCCACCAGCAGCAATTTGCTTTCTAAACAATGGCACTACTGAACCCGATGAACCAAGCACATTACCAAAACGCACCATGCAAAAACGTGTTGAATGCGATTCGTTTGCTAATGCTTGCAAAGCAAGTTCGGCCAATCGCTTTGTAGTCCCCATCACATTGGTTGGGCGAACCGCTTTATCCGTAGAAATAAGCACAAATGTCTCTACTTTTGCGGCGATTGCCGCTTGTGCAGTATAAAGGGTACCAAACACATTATTGCGCACACCTTCTACTACGTTATGTTCAACTAACGGCACATGCTTATAGGCCGCGGCATGGTAAACCGTTTGCACTTCAAACGCTTCCATAACTGCTTGTATACGATTCTCTCGCTGTACAGAACCCAACATTGGGTAGATTTCAACATCTAGCCCGAGCCCTAAAGCCAAAGCTGAAAGCTCTCGCTCGATTGAATATAACCCAAACTCAGATAGCTCAAATAACACCAGTTTCTTTGGTGATTGCTTAATAATCTGTCGACATAACTCAGAGCCAATAGAGCCACCCGCGCCGGTCACCATCACCACTTTATTCTGGATATTAGCCGTCATCAGATCATCGCGTGGCTTAACACTGTCGCGGCCTAGAAGATCATCAATTTCGACTTCTTTAATGTCACTATAAAGTTTGTTACCGCTCACTAGATCGGCCATGGCCGGTAAGGTGAGTACCTGCACAGCGAGTTGTTCTAATGATAATAAAATCTCTTTTCGGCGCGAACGCGACGCGCTAGGCAGTGCTAGCAGCACCTTAGTTGCCTGCTTTTCTCTTATGAGCTTACGCATAATCGATGGCGAATGTACGTGTACACCTTGAATGACCGTGCCATGTAATGACTTATCATCATCAACGAAAGCAAATGGATAATATTCATGGCTTTGTACTAGCGCCGTTACCAGTTGGCGACCACTTACACCAGCACCGTAAATAATCACCGGCTCACCGTTACGTTTCATCCCCGTGCCAACTAGCGCACGTACCATGGTTCGTGTGCCACCAATAAAAACCAGTGCAAATGCGGAGTAAATAACGGGTACGGTTCGAGGAAGTTGTGAATCAAAATAATAAGCAGCCAATACTAAGCTGACTGTAGAGACGACGACGCCCAATAAAATAGCGCTCAGAGCTTGCAATCCCATATAACGCAGTACCGCACGATATAGGCCTAATTTTGCAAAGCCTAGAATACTCAGCGGCACAACGCTTGCGATCAGTAACCAATATGTGCCGTTCGTCAGCGCACTGATATCATCAACACGGACAAGTACTGCCGCCCAAAACGCGATAACTAAAAATAACGAGTCAATTAACACGCTAACAATTCGTTTTTCCACTCGTTTTAATGAAAACAAGCATTGCAAAAAGTCCATTTTTTGCTCCATTTGGCAAGAAGGCTTCATAAGAGATGACTACTAAATTACTAAAGAAATGATGATACAACCAAGCAGATACTACCATATATCAATACCAAAGTACTGCTAGTACTAAACGAAAAATTACCCGTTTTGCTCTAAATTTTATCCTCTAAACTCCTAAGATCATAGAGGAGCAGCAAATAGCACACATCTTCAACGATGATGTACCATCCATTGCCCCTGCTTCACTTACAACAATGCGAGCAAACTTAAGCCGCAGTGCGATAAGCCTGGGACTTTCTTATTGATAAACTAATCGCAGCAAACGACCATAGTTAACGATATCAACACTATCTCAAGTTAAGCCACGAAGGAGGTAGCAATTAAATCAGTACAGGCTCAATATGATAACAGCACTGTTCTGGTAAAATGCGCATGGCCAATCGACTACACAGCTTAGGGAAGAAGTCTTACTATTCCAGCAGTTCTCTGCCAAAGTCGTACTATTCACTTGAGTGATTAAACGTAATTAAAAACACTTTTGATTTAACCTGAAGAGCATGTCAGCGCCGCAATATGATGTAATCTAAGTAAGCAATAAACCGACTCAAGGCTCACCGTTTGTTGCTTTTTGGTATCTAATCGCGTTGAGTCGGCTAGTTTTGGGTTTCGCTTCGTTAATTAACACCAACCTGAATTATGGCGAATTTAGGAAAGCTGTCCTTTTGTTCAGAATGACATCAACACATATTATCCTGATTTAGCCGAATACACTTAACTCCTCCCTCTTTGCCCACCATTGCGTAAAACTCAAAGGCTAACCAAGATTGTTGTCTTCATTGAATAGCTTATCTTTTATATAGTTATCTCTGGGTAAGATAGAGACACACAGGCCCACGCCTCTTAGCACCTTATTAAGCACGTAAACATTTGCTTTTGACTTATCTCCTTCGATTTCAGAGAGTATCTTTCGTGTGACACCAACCATCCGTGCATATTGTTCTTGGTTAACCGATAACATTTCAACCCGTAAAAACTTAAGTGCTTGCCCTGGTGTTTTTCGGCCCGTTAACAGCTCACGGCTCACTGCCAACATCAGTGCATCTTTTTCATTAACGTCAATATTTGAGCGTTTAGCACGCAGAGAAGGACGCCCCATACTATCAGATACCTTTTCCATTATTACGCCTGCCTTCGCTCATGATTTTAAATAACCTAACATAGAGACACTGAAGCGGATCTTTTTATCACGATGTATCAGCTCAACCATTATTGAACCAATAATGACACATTAACATACAAAAAACGGACTTAATGAACCCAATATAACACATTAAAGAGGTTTTTAAGTCATTAATGACCCTAAAGTCCCCCATGAAAGGCAGTCACTTCCACTCGAAATCGCCTCGAGATGTTCAGCTCCCTCGCTGTCATTTGCGGATTAACCGGCCCAGTTTATTGGCGAGTGATGAACGTACCGAAATAACAATGTTGCTCAATAAGATCTCGAGCATAGTTTGCTTATGATCCATATACGCAGCGCTTTGAGTCGATTACACACTGATTCTCATCACTTTATGATGTGATTATGAGTCTGCCTATTGCACTGAAAAACGTCCCCCACCCACCACGCCACAACAAAATAAGCAATTGAAAATAAACATTAAAAAATAAGGGGAATGGTTAGCGCTATTTTACCGAACAACGAAAATGCCGCCATTTCCCTTTAGATTTAAGGATTTTCTGCGCCCTGCCCCATCTGCATGAGACTGAAAACGGTCGATTTCAGTGCCTTTGAGACAGTGTAGACTGAGATGAAAAAGCGATAACACTCACGCTCACTGCCGCTTATACGGCTGAAAGTAACCACGTATCAGCGGTAAAACCCGCTATGTTGATGGAGAAATGGCGCATCAAGTTAGCCGTTAATATCGATGCGCCTTTTTAGCCATCATTGCCGACCCGTTCCCTCCCGTCGGTGTCAATATCATGACCGATATGCTCGGCATCGATATGCTGGCCGATCAGGAGTCGGCATACGACAGCAGTATTGCACCACATGCTCCCGGCTATACGGATCTCAAATGCTAGGCCACAATGCTCCCCGTCTAATATTTGAAATTGATGCGCCCTATATCGAGAAGACTTCCTGAAGTAACAGCTGTGCCTTTGCCACACTAAAAATTATCTGAACTCAGCTCCCGACCAATTTACGTGTCTCAGTATCGCATCGAAATCATTACTTTTTAAATCCGTAATCTTTCCGTACAAATTGAATGTAATCATTATTTGAATTATAATTTCTGATGTTACGGAATACGTCCGTACACTGGAGGAGTTATGGCAACAGCACGTTTAGATATCCGTCTTGATGAAGAAATAAAGGCGAAAGCTGAAAAAGCGTCAGCATTGCTTGGTCTGAAAAGTTTAACTGAATATATCGTTAGGCTTATGGACGAAGATGCAACACAGGTAATTGAAGAGCACGAAAAAATCGTGGTTCAAGATAATATCTTCGACACATTTATAGCTGCTTGTGACAAGGCAAAAGCGCCAAATCAAGCTTTGTTGGCAGCTGTAAAATTCACAGATGAGAGTGGTATCAAGTGAGTTGGGGCAAAGAGTTCGTAGAACTGAGTAAATCATATCACGACCGCAACTCATTCGACTGTGGTGAGCAAGAGCTAAATACATTTATCAAAACTCAAGCAGCAAAGCATATGGAAGCAGGCATTAGTCGAACTATGATCCTACCGAGTGCTCAGCCATTGCTTAATCAGAAGTTTGCAATATGCGCATTTTACAGTGTTGCGCCTAGCTCAATCAGTCGAGAAACCTTACCTGCGCAACTCGCAAAGAAGCTTCCTCGATACCCAATTCCAGTGTTTCTTTTAGCTCAATTAGCCGTGCATAAGGAATTTCACGGCTCAGGGCTAGGGAAAATCAGTTTAATCCGAGCACTGAAGTACCTTTGGGAGGTTAACCAACATATGAGAGCATATGCTATTGTGGTGGACTGCCTCACTGATCCAGCACAGGCATTCTATACAAAATTTGGCTTTGAAGTATTGTGTGAACATAATGGACGCGTTCGCATGTTTCTGCCAATGAAAACGATAGAAAGACTGTTTAACCAATGAGTTAACAACTTTTGAAAAAATTAGGTTATCAAGAGTGACATTAAAACATGATAGGTTAATTTTTGAATGATTTTTTAACCTATTAGGTTTTACATGTTATGCCAAACTACCACGTATACCTTATACGTTAATTTTTACACGTTATTTTAACCTAGCATTTGAAGGCTAGCGTGGAGTTGTGGAGCAAATAGCAGTTCTAGATGTAACGACCTAGGGTGTTCTATCGAATTAGGTAGCTTGCTTCCTAAACAAACATAACGATAAACCTGCAACGTCGAATGTAACAAATCACACTGTTCACTTCTCCAAGCCACAATGACACGCCATAATGACCGAATAAACAACTTAATTAGAGACCGCTATGACGACAAGAATTTTAGCTGATGTAGCAGCAAGTATTACCGAGTTTAAAGCTAATCCAATGAAAGTTGCCTCAAGTGCATATGGCGAAGCAGTTGCTGTTCTGAACAGAAATGAGCCAGCATTTTATTGTGTACCAGCAGAAGCTTATGAGTTACTTATGGATCGTCTTGAAGATTTAGAATTGTTATCTCTTGCTGCGGAGCGAGAAAATGAAGAAACGATTTCGGTAAACATCCATGACTTGTAAGCTGATTTCAAAAAGATCGCATTTAAAGCGTGCAGCAAGCTAGGTGCAATGTTTCGAGTACAAAAAAGCGATGCCCAAGATTTGACTATAGCGGTTTAACGCCAGCCTGCTCTCTATACTTAGGACTATTCTACCGCACGGTAAAAACACCATTATTTCCATTTAAGCTCAGAGAGCTTATCAAACTCCTGCGCTTAAAGCTGAAAAGCCTTTAACTATAGAACCATTTGAGGCTATTTTGACTAAGATATAAAATAATTTTATTTATCCCGAGTGGAGGAGGTATTCGTTTTATTCAGAGCAACTAGGTAATGTTGCTTTATTAACGAGCCAAGATCAGACCCTTGTATCGATAGACAAGTACGTAAAATCTACTTAATGACTCATCCTACGGCTATTGCTGATGAGAGGGGGATAATGCTACATTGAGCGCTATGCTGATACAGACTTAGCTTCTTCAATCACTTTATTTTGCGACTCAGTCGCTTTTCTTATAACCTGAGTATAAATGCGCTCTTTTTCCTCAGAGCTGGCGTTCATTACGAAGGCTGAAAGCTTAGATGTCGTTAATTTCTTTTTAGCGTTTCCAAACATAATATTCTCACTTTAAACAGCCTAAAAAATAGCCTTGCGGGCTTATTTTATCAACCTTCTCAACTCTTCGCGAGTGTAATTCTCTTTAATGTGCAGCTCGGCGGCTTCAATGTTGTCGTGATGCTGCCGTCGTTATTCTTTAACAAAAGGTCTATTTTTATGCTGAAGCCATACTTCTCTTTAACTTGTTTTATAACCTGTTGGCAGTTTAAGAATTGCTCGATAAATGTATCCGCTAGAATGCGTCGGCCTTCAAGTTTTTCTCTCGCTTGAACGAATTCCCAAGCAAGAATTGGTTCCTGATAGACGAAAATAATCAGTACGCCTCTTTCACGTTTTAATGAGCGGTCAATGTTCTTACAAGCAACAGCAAAGTTAGACAGTGTCCCGTCAAGAATAAAGTTTTGATCATTTTTGAATAATCTATCAAGTGTGCGCTCAACGACAAAGCTAACTGCTTTTTGGAACAAGTATGAATTGTCCCCAGTATATTCTTGAAAATAGTCCCTAAGCTCATCAGGATCGAGTCTAACAATGGCCGTCTCATCGAACAGCTCAACGAACGCTTTAGATGCTTCTGTTTTACCTGCGCCTGGAGAGCCGCACATAAAAATAGATACAGGATTCTCATCTGCGGGATAGAGCGAAAAGTCAGTCAATTCTCTTGCTATACGAGTTCGGTTAGCTTTTGCATAACGTATCGCTCTAACCTCTATATCTGCTTCTTGTTCTATCATGGCTTCATGTCAACTACATTAATGTAAACGTATAATATCAGTCACGGTTTTTACAGTATAAGCTTATCGTAAGTAATATAAGCTTATATGAACGGTCGAGGCTACGATTACAACATAGGTCGTTTTATGTTGCCGATTCAGTTTATTCAACATAGTGTTTTATCATGTCAATGTGAGACGCGTAGCGCTTCGAAAGAGTCATGTCGACATTTTAAGCTTTATCAACATGCTTTACTTTTATGTCGATGCAATCAATTCACCATTACGGGAATATAATCTTAGGCCTGGCTCTAAGCGTTGATAATATCAAAACGATATAATTAGCCTGACTCCGTCATACTGACATGTGATTAGTATCATCCAGATTAAGTTGCAACGTCACACCCAAGCGATAAACCTTGTAACCTTGTTAGCAGCGCTTTACGGTTCTTATTGTTTGATACAAAACGTCTAAAACGGAGTTCAAAGGCTGTTCGCTCGCCTTTAGAATGATAAGCCTCGGCCAATAAGTGCACGTCGCGTGATGCTTGATCATAACCACTGGCACACGCACGTTTTGCTTGTATTTGCGCTTGCTGCCAAACATGGTCTCGCTGCCTGTACACCTCTGTATGCTCAGCTTCTTTTAGCGCTGTTTCTGCTAGCTGCTTTTGTGCTAACACAGCGGCTTGCTCTTGCTTAAATTGCTTCAGGCCTTTCTCAATATAGGGGGTTATCACTTTTGCGTTTAGCCAGTATTGATATGCCCCTTGTTTATTGACAGCTTCTTTCTTCGTCATCGCTATCGCTTGCTGACGCGTTAACTGCCCTAGCTCAAACATAGGTATTGCGGCAATATCGTTAACAGTATCAAACGCTTTTAGCCACATAAAATAAAGCAAGCGCCAGTCACCTTGGATTAATTCCGTCCGAAGCGTGACTATATGCTGAAAAAAGTCATCCGCTTGTTCATCATCAAAATACCCAGGGTAGTCTTCTATCGAAAAAACGAGCAACTGCCATTGAGCTGACTCGTAAACAGATAAACCATGTTGACTAAACCCTATAAGTGTACTTGGTAAAGTGCCAATGGGCAGTTTTATGTAAACGTCTATGCAGCCCCAATCTGCGTAATAGAAACCGACATCAAAATAATCAAGTACAATATCGTAGGCTTCAGCCTTTAGGTCGCTGTAGTGATAAACGACCTGAAAAGAAGTCGCTGTGATTTCGGCCCGGCTTGAAATTTGTCTCAGCGCCTCTCGTTGCTTGCTCCCTAACCCCCTCTTGCAGGATAGTTATCTACACACTCAAAACGGTAGGATTGATATTCGCTCATGCTAATCTGCTAGTGCTGTGTATTAAATTGAAAGGTCTGCGTTAACAGGGGCTGAACTTGCACACTTCGTGATACATGCTCTTGCGTGAACAACCGTTTGGGATCGATCGTCACAAAACCCCAGTATTGTAAAAAACGTTCAATAAAGCGTAACTCTATTAACCTACTCAATTGCTGGATTGGCGTGCGATAATCATCAACTTGGCTATCAAGTAATAGATCTGGGAATGCCGTGGCGACTTCATCAATCAACTGTTCAACGCTAGCATGTGTTTGTAAACGCCACAGCATAAACAGCCAAAAAGTTCTCAGCTCGATACTATGCTCCCAACTATCTAAGTAACCCCAGTTGTACTTCGTGGTTGCCGCTTCCAGCATCGGCTTGAAAAAAGCATGAATACCGTGGCGCTGATACTGTGTCAAAGCCGCTTTTTTGACATGATATCGACCACTACGACGATAAATAATACCGGCAATTTCGGCCAAAATGCGGGTGTAATGTAACGCATTAAATTTATCTTCATTACTGCCCGCAAATTCACTGATGCTAATACTCGTATGCCATTCAAATTGTGACAGCGCGAACTCTGGTAAACAATCACTGGCCTGTTTGACTAATTTAGCCGGTAAATTTCCTTTACTGGTGGCTTTAAACGAACCGTCATTTTGCATCGCTTCGTCTAAAATCAGTGTCAAATAGCGCATTACAGGGCTAGTTGAAAGCACTTCCGGCGAACAAATTGTCACCCAAGCCAATTCATCAAATGGTGCATATAGCCAATTCCCCATTTGTGTGGGTGACAGCCCGCAAAAGTCAGGGTTAGCGCGGTTATTGCGCTCATCGTTTCTCTTTTGTATGACCACATTAAGCTCGTCGATCGTCAAGTTGGGTGACATCGCCACAACTTGCTCAACATCATCAAGCATTTCAGCATGCAGTTTTGACGCGCCGTCCATACAACAACGCTTATATTTTTTACCACTGCCACATGGGCAAGGACTATTTCGGCCTAAATTCATCGCTCACGACTCTTTAATATTGTTAATTCACGCGAATTTCATCAGTTGTTCAGCAGCTTAAAGCTACCCAAGCATTCATCTCGTTTTTACTGTACTCGTCTCTGGATCCTATAGTAGGCATCGGGATTTCTAAACAAAGCCTGGAAACATCGTCCATTATCGGCGACGCGGCTTGCCATTAATTAAGTATTATCATTTTACAAAGAGCCTACTGTTCCAAGGGCTTAGTATTGCGTTATCACTATACAGGTATTCAATGTTGAATTGGCTTAAAATACGATACCCAAGCAACCTCAAGATGCTCGTTTCAGAGATCCCGTAGGGCACGGCGAGAAGCAACATTTTTCTGTGTTATGAAATATTGAATTACGACTGCATAGATGCAGGAGGTAGGGCCAAGCAGGATGCCAGAGCCGAGAATAACGAGTCCTACAATCT
This sequence comes from Shewanella sp. Isolate13, assembly GCF_022398325.1. GTDB lineage: Bacteria > Pseudomonadota > Gammaproteobacteria > Enterobacterales > Shewanellaceae > Shewanella. Next base: position 19,949 of record NZ_JAKEVD010000022.1, on the reverse strand, counting down.
CATGAAGACCGCCATATATGGTGGGAAGGCCGTTAATGCAGGAGCAATTAACTACCTTGAACTCTGTCACTTCTCGACATGCTGAATCCTGCATCTTGAAGTTATTTGTATCAATTGGGCTTGTTCAACACTCGGGATAAGGACGCGGCGACGCGCTGTCTATCCATATTTGTATGTGGTACGGCTAACTAAAGCGCGAGGCTAACTTCTTATAAACTGCATCTTGGTCCCTTTTACCAATAGCTAGGACATAAACAACAATTTCATCATCAATAACTTCATAAGCTAAACGATAGCCTGCTGTACGTAATTTGATTTTATAGACAGAATCATAACCGCGTAATTTCGATGCTGACACATGAGGGTTTTCGAGACACTCAATTAGCTTCTTTTTAAACTAATTTTTGATCGGCGGAGCTAATGTGCTCCACTCTTTTTGTGCTGCTGGTAGGAATTTTAATTTATAAGTCATCGATATTGACTTCCACAGCATCTGATAAATCCAGTCTGCGGCTTTCAACAAGCTGAGATAGCTCATAATCATCTAACATGTCCATTAGAAATTCGTAAGTTTCAGCAGGCACTAGATAAGCCGCTGGTTTATTGTGGTTTAAAATAGCTATAGCAGAACCATCAGCTTCGTTCAAAAGAGCTGTAGGGTTCTTCTTTAACTCTGTAATACTTGCTGAACAATCAGCTAGAACTTATCTCATGACGCCACCAAACTAGTATTAAATTAAGTGAAAATTTTAGCGCCTTTTTAATGTGAACTGCTACGTTTCCTTTTTGCCGTATAACGCCCCTGTAATTCAGTGAGCCATGTGCTGGCGGGCGATTTGCTCAATCGTTTTAGAAGTGCGTTTATTTCTTGATAAGCCATACACATACACACCTCTTGCCACACGCTCTAATAGTCCGCTCTTAACAAAGTGAAGTGGCATAGTTAATTTGCCTGATTCTCCTCCATAACCTCAATCAAATTATCCAGAGAAAACCCTCTATACTCAACGCTATAATTTTTAACGTTTAACTTTTGCAATAGGTTTACAGATTTCTCGATAAGCTTGGCTTCACTATATCGCTTCTGTTTACGCTTAACTTCAGCGATCAGGATCTTTTTATCTAGATCATTGATAGCAACAATATCGATTTCGTTATGCCCTTTAGCATCCCAGTAGCCACCGATACGGCCGTACTGTTTTGATTCAACTAAAATAGCGGTGAATAATGACTCTAACTCTAGCCCAGAGAAGACCTCAAAATCCCTTTCAATAAGCCTTCTGATATACTCATAATTCTCCATCTCAACAGCACTTTTGTTTGAGTGGATAAATCTGAACCAGAAGGTTAAAAAAGGGTCCGAAATTGAGTAACGAACATCTCTTGATGTGCCTTTAGAGCTAATCGGACGCATTTTGGTTATAACATCAAAGACTTCATCAAGTTTTTCTAGGTGCACACCAACGCTGAGCTCCAGAAAAGTCTCTATGCGAGCTCTGCTCGTGTAGCCTTTTGCGAGCGCGCCGAGAATATCAAAGTAAACGCGATGCTCTGAGCCAAAGTCCTCAACTAGCCTGTGGGTTCCTTCTTTAATAAACGGTGAAAACTCAGAGATAACAGCCTCAAAAAGGTTATCGTTTTGTCCAGAAAAACGAGTTAACCATTCGAGGTATTTGGGAATACCACCGGACAAGCACCACCAATCTAATAAGCTCTCAGCACTGAATTGTTGATGATCTTTCATTACATCAACAATGTACGATGGTTGCAGTGGCTTAATCTTAAAGAAATAATCATCACGGTTAAACAAAGGTTCGTCTTTGCCTTTAAAAATCCTTGTCATCATGCTGTAAAGAGAGCCACAGCAGACCAGGTGCATCATCGATTCTCGTTTATTTGCATCCCATAAGTTCTGAATATCAGAAAATAGGCCCGAGTTGACTATGTCTATGTCTTGGAATTCATCAATGATCACAGTAAGTGGATGAGCCTTCGAATAATCGAGCAAAAAATCGATAATATCTCTGAGTGATTGAGGGTGGAAAAACTTTGCCTCTAACTCATTTCGGATAATGTTTGTGAACTCATCAACCAATGAGCTTTCATTTTTTCTACTGATGAATAAATACAGGTACTTTATACCTGTGCCAGCAAATGCTTCATTTAATAGACGGGTTTTACCAACACGCCTTCTGCCTACCATAACACTGAGCTGTGCTTTGGTATTGATAACATTGTTTGATACTGCTCTTAAGGTTTGTAGCTCATTTTTCCGGTTGTAAAACTGTTGCACTATGCGTCACTTTAATGGATAGCGTGTTATCAACTAGCATAGGGAACTCCCACCCTAACGTCAACAAAGTTACTGTAATATAAATTACAGTAACTTTATTGACGTTAACTGGGCAGCATGACAATTATTGTCGGTCGTGGCTTTAGCAGCGAGTAGTTCATCATTTTTCAGCAAGGATACCTGCTCATTTATTTATGGGCAGGAGGAGAAGTAGCACTTATACCTTTGATAGGCTAAGGCAAAATGAGGAGGATTGTGATGGTTTACTGTCAGGTATTGGGTTTGACCCGCAACTGAGTCGTGTCTCCGTTGAGGCTACCTGACACATAATTTAGGCTTCGGAGTCGCTGGGCGGTCTAAAGCTTCCATTAACAACATAGCGTCAGCTTGGCTCAGTTTTAGATTTTGTTCACGATCGATGACTTGTTTAGCTTTTTTCAATCGCAGCACTTAAAACCCTCCATTTTCAGGCTTAGCACCTTGTTATTCATTCTATCAGCCATTATTCGTATAATGATAACGTAAGCTTACAATGATTAAAGTATCTTGAGTCGCTTTATAAACCAATCGCTGCTCATCAGAGATCCGTCTAGACCAATAGCCAGAAAGGTTCTCTTTTAACCGTTCAGGTTTCCCGATCCCCTCAAAAGGTGCTCTTCTACAATCTTTGATGAGTGTTTTTATGCGTTTCAGTGTTTTTTTGTCTTGCTGCTGCCAATAAAGGTAGTCATTCCAAGCATTGTCTGAAAAAAGAATGTTCATTAATCCAATAACTCACGCTCTTGTAGCTTACCATCTTCAACCTGTTTTATTGAATCTAACAAATGCTTTGCGTTAACTGGATTTGAAAGTAAATACAGCGTTTCTTTCCAACTATTGAACTCAGACTCAGAAAACATAACGACATTTTCAGCATCTCTACGGTGGATCACCACATGCTCACAGTCATTGACGACACGATCACAAACAGATTTAAAATTACTTCTTACTTCGGTAAAGCTGTAAACAGTCACAAACACCTCAACATGTACTTTAATAGGTACAGTTTAATTCAAAACGCAAAGGTGTACCTATTAAAGTACGTATCAGTTTTGGCAACCCGTAAAAATAGCCCCCCACTAAAGTAACCTAAGTACATATAAGCAAAGGGGGGCACTGTGGCGAATGTCGTCATCGACTCAACAGGTCTGAAAGTTTATGGTGAAGGCGAGTGGAAAACCCGTAAGCATGGTAAAGAGAAGCGACGTACTTGGCGAAAGCTACACCTGGCAGTAGATAGCTGTACGCATGAAGTTGTATCTGCGGGAGTCTCTTTAGTTAATGTCACTGACAATGAAGTTCTACCGACATTACTTAATTCCTAGATAAGGCTAATAACTCAAGTCTCAGCTGACGAAGCTTATGACACTAAAGCATGTCATAAGCTACTAAAACGCAAGGGTTGTAAGCCCACGATTCCGCTTAGAAGTAACGCGGGATACTGGGATGAAGGGGCCCTGTTTCCTAAATCGAATGGAACCTTTTGCCGTTAGCGTGCTCTGATCTCCTAAGGTAGTTATGAGAAAGCAGCAAGATGGGAAAGTCTAAACATAAAATAACCAATTGGTCTCGGTACAACAAAGCACTCGTCAATCGTGACTCTCTGACATTCTGGATTGATGAGCAAGCGATTAAGTCTTGGCGATGTACTGAACACCATGGTAGTCGTAGCCGAGGGTATATTTACTCCGATGTTGCTATTGAACCAGCACTGGTTGTTAAAAGCGTACTCAACTTGTCTCTGCGAGCACTAGAAGGCTTCCGCTGCAATCAAACATAGGGGTATGAACGATCACAAACGGCTCCGTAGCCCGAGATATCACTGATAGTCTGCGGTTGTGCACATATGCACAAATGTCGGCACAGACATTATTCTCTACGGTTGTGCACATATGCACAAATGTCGGCACAGACATTATTCTCTACGGTTGTGCACATATGCACAAATGTCGGCACAAACATTATTCTCTACGGTTGTGCACATATGCACAAATGTCGGGACGGACATTATTCTCTACGGTTGTGCGCATATGCACAAATGTCGGCACAGACATTATTCTCTACGGTTGTGCACAAATACAGACCCTGTTGTTATTGGCACTTTCCGATTGATGAATTAGTTTCGCAGCAATCCCCCATAGGGGTACGAACGATCACAAACTGCGGCGCAGCCAGAGATACCAAGGCTTTCGCAGCAATACCCATAGGGGCAGGAACGATCGCAAACTACGGTGCAACCAGAGATACCAAGGCTTTCGCAGCAATCACCCATAGGGGTACGAACGATCACAAACTGCGGTGCAGCCAGAGATACAAAGGCTTTCACTGCAATCAATCATAGGTGCAGGAACGTTCACAAACTGCGGTGCAGCCAGAGATACCAAGGATTTCACTGCAGTCAATCATAGGGGTACGAACAATCACAGACCGTTGGCCAGCCAGAGACACCAAGGATTTCACTGCAGTCAATCATAGGGGCAGGAACGATCACAAACTGCGGCGCAGCCAGAGATACCAAGGCTTTCGCAGCAATACCCATAGGGGCAGGAACGATCGCAAACTACGGTGCAGCCAGAGATACCAAGGCTTTCGCAGCAATCCCCCATAGGTGTATGAACGATCACAAACGCCTGGGCAGCCCGTTATATCAAGCTTTCGCTGCAACCACACTATAGGTGTATGAACGATCACAAACGGCTGGGCAGCCCTTTATATCTGGCTTTCGCTGCAACCACACTATAGGTGTAGGAACGTTCACAAACCGCTCCGTAGCCCGAGATATCACTGATAGTCTGCGGTTGTGCACAAATATAGACCCTGTTGTTATTGGCACTTTCCGATTGATGAGTATTAAAAATGCTCAAATCGCCATGGAGTATGATGAGTGCCGAATAACATCAGTTATGACTAGCAAGTACATAACCCCTTTTGTCGCTGAAATATGCTTATTAATAGATCTTATAATGCTATATCGTTAGTTATCGAAGGATATATTCTAGTATGCTATCTAGCATCACTTGGTAATCATCAAGTCGATAATCCTTAGCATTCAACAGCGAGGTGCGATACTCTCTAATATCAAGCAGTTAAAGCCATACCCTTAAAAACCACTGCAGGCTGCTCGAACCCTAAACACTTCTTTGTGTCGATGATTTATTCTATTTTGTGCAAATAGAATACCCTTATCTGTTACCACTCTTAAATCAGTGCCTTACTGTAGATACAGCCTCAAAAGACCATTAGCGTTTTTATTGGCACCACGCCCCTATGAACTATAGGGATGAGCAACGTAAATATCAGCATTCAATGCTTCTACTATCTCTTCGTGTTTGGCAATCTCTCGATCATTATCAGCTGCAATAGTATGAACATGTTATTTATATAGCATAAGTAAATCTATTGTCGCTTTATTTACATCTATTGCAGACTTAGAAGCCACTTTTTGGCCAAGTAAAAGCGACTTTTACGCTCCAAAATCATGGCTAGAGCGCCTGTACTAGGTTTTCCCACTACAGGGGATTAAATCGTAAGCAGGCGTCTCAGCTTGGCACCCTTGCTATTAAACCCACTGAAATACTAGGTTGACATAAAGCCATTGTAGTTGTAGGTTGAGAACAGCCACTCATGGCTATGGTGTGTTTGCTGTAAAAATGAGATTTTATTCAGAAAAAATACTAGCTCGGTACTGTTGGTGAACGCCGTATCAATAAAATCAAACACGATAGGCAGTCAAATCCAATATAACTCGAGGTAATATTATGAATATTAATGCATATTCAGATTTTGTTGAAATATCTACAACCGCTCTTTTAGATTGTTTTAAACTCGAATTTCGAGACATTCCAACTGAAATACGACAATGTAAGCTCAATCAGGGCTACCAGGCTCTGGCTAGGAATGCAGGTTTCAGCGGCCTAGAGGCAATGAAAGCGCAGAGTTCAGTGCTGCTCAAGGTGAATGAGTTTTTAGCAGCACTCGAATCATCCGGCGTGAAGAAGCATTCATGGTCAACCAATGAACACATCGCTCAACTATTAGAAAGCGATGTGCAGTGTACCTTTAGTCAAGGCGATTTGTGTGTTGCTATTCACGATAATGGTGAGATCATAGAAACGCCCTATTATGCTAACCCCTCGCCATATTCTCCTGATATAACCTTTTACGTTTTGCCTGTCGATGCTAACGGCGCATGGCTAACCTACGATGAATGGTACAGATTTATTCTCGATTTAAGAAAAAATCTGAATTTCGACGATGATATCGATAGCCAAATTAAGGATATTTGGAACGCCGTCAATCCCGATCATTGTGGTGAATTGTTTCTATCTGAACAACCCGACTGGAATGAGTTAACGCACTGTTCTGAGGGGCTATTTCGTCAGCGAATACTCGAACACTCAGGGCATACACCGCTCGATCTACTCTACGACTATTTCAGTTCAGAACGAACTAGCTAGTAAACGTCCAATAAGCAGTGCTTGATTAAGCACTGCTTATTGGAAACAGAAATTATCAGCGCTTATATATGTATTAGCTCAAACTTGAGTTTACACCGTACCTTACCATCTCACCCTGCAGAGATAACTTTACCACTTTCTTACCATCGCCTCCTTGCTCAACTCGACTTTGAGTCGGTCTTCTGAGTACAGCTTTTAAGCATCGATCTTTCCCTTCTAGCGCTTTAACCCGTTTTATTCACGCTGAGTCGATTTGAATTTTCATTTAAAAAAAACCAGCTTTCTACTTACGGAAAAATCTAGCGCTGAATCTAGAAGGTTTACTTGATTAACAATTAATAGAACTTACCCAAAATCAAGATATTCACTTTAAATTCAATCTCCTATCGCACACTAAAATACTGTCCTACAATCCTATATTTTGGGGGATGTGGATAACGAGACACTTTATGTTCTCACCGAAAAATAATCACTTTGACTTCTCACCCAATATATGCATATGTATATATATACAGTAATGCAAAAGGACTAAGTCGATTCTCTGTAGTTAATTGTTCAAGTATTTGCAAACAGAGATCTAACACGGATTGTTAAGGAGGGCAGGATGCCTAAATCAAAAAAAGTCATACTCAATAGTGTGCAATTGCAGCACCATCCGAAACTGATCACATTACTCTCCGGTGATGTTTTTTCATTATCAGTGCTCCCTACGATCCATATGCTGACTATTGAACAAGTTCAGCTAATCCTAGATAGCCCCCCAATTCCTGTTGCACGCAACTCTAGCTACGGTACCTGTGAGCAACTAGTTGATATGCCATTACTGGATTTACAGCGGATCCAACCGAGCTATCAAAAACTAATAGCCCCCTTACTCATTAACAAGAAAGCTGAACCGGCTTTGACCGCGTTAACCTTAATTAAACCGACGTTAGTGTACCAAGATCAAAAGCGACTGCCTGAAATGCTACATCATCTAATATGCACTTCTAAAGCACACGGTTTTTCAACACTCTCAAAAAAACGATTTAGTGAATTGGCTCAGCTCTCCCCCTCGGCAATCAGAGCTAAAATAGTTAGAGGGGGCATGAGTAAACAGCCTTTTATCGCAAAAAAGAATCGACAACAGGGCGCGAGAAAGGATCCTTGCGGGAATGCTATGAAAACAAAGCAGCGCTTGATTAGCAGTTTTACCCTCGAGTACCACCCGATGGTCGCAAGTATACTCAGCGATGAGATAACGGTGCAGTTTACCCCTTACGTGGTTGAACAACTTCATGAGCACGAAATACAGCTCTTGCTGCAGACACTAACCCTGCATGTAATAGCCTCAACTTCGGATCACTATCTGCTTTTAATGCCCGAACCACTGTTTGCGCTACTGCGAGAACACCCCTGCGCGCAATCTCAAAAAGTTAGCCTATGTGTGCACCCGAGTTCAGACAATAACATCGAACAGACAATCACGACATTAATGCTCACTCTGCCTGCATTGCAATACAACTACCAATCTTCGTCGCTAAAAATCTTAGCCACTCGACTCGACACCGCCAAATCCAATCCAGCACTATCATCCATATCACTGCCTAAAAAGAACCGATTGGCACTCCTCGCTAGGGTATCACCATCAGCAATCCGGACTCCCACCCACAAGATCGTCAACAATGACGATAAGGATTTAAGTCATGAGTAAACTAAGTGCTATCAAACGTCAGGCGCGTCAGCGTAATAGCGGCGGTGTCTACCCAGAGCCAATGAGCGTAGCTCTAACACTACTTACAGCTCTGCACCGATTAAAACCGCGCGTACAACCTGCCTCTGACGGTAAGATAAACTCCTACGATCGACAGCGGTTTTATTTTACCTACCTATGGCTCACAGGCGAACTTGCTGATTGCCGGACTACTAACGATATCCCCACGATAAACATCCTCACCGGCAGTGAGCCGTGCAGAGCCAATTCACTACGGCGAGTACGGATGAATAATATTTCCTGGGTCGAGTATGCACTGGCGCACGACACACACCATGGTATTAAATGGCAATGGCAACCCTTACCAAACGGACTCAATGCCTACTTTAGTCATGCATTAACCCAGACTACCGAGCATTGGGGATTATCTATTCAGGAAAAAGAGGCTTTCATTCATGGATTGACGAAAAAGTGGCGTACACCATCTTCGTTATTAGGGCGACATCGCATACGCCGTGACGGATTCTTTAGCTACTTTAAAACGTTGGCCAATCTTGATAGCGGGCTATCGACACTCAGTAAACGTATGCTACTCGGAGAAGAGGGACTACATCATCACTCTGCCAGTGCCTATCAATACCAAGACAGCGAGCAGCTCCGCTATGAGATCTTTCATGCGCAAACCCGATATCTAGATAGGCTACGTCAAGTTCTGATGACACCTGAGCTCGAACCGATGCTCAATGTATCCCTCCCCATCAGTGCAAATGAGCGCTCACTGTTACATAAAAACGATCCGCTACCAGCGTACTTATCAGAATCCGGCAGGATTGCAGAGTTTCACCTCGATCTCACTAAGGCAACGAAAACCTATATCAAAACCCCACCGCTTCCCATTGGCTCACAGCGTATGTTGGAAGTGGACAAAGTACGGTATTTTTTTCGTCATATTCACCAACAAGCGCAGCAACTTACCCACCCGCAGCACACAATAACCACCCTCCGTGAGTTAGTTAATTTTCGCGCCAATGAACTCGCATTACTGTTCATCGTATTAACTGGCGTTCGCCCGACTCATGCCATTACGCTTGAGCAAGCTTGCTGCTTTAACTTTCAACACGCTATTGTTAGCGACAAAGGTCGCTGGCGCAGTGTGACGCTGCCTAACTACCTGCAGCAAGCAATCCTGCGATTTGAACAGCTTAAACATCAGCTCAACCAACTTTTCCCAATGTATACTCCCTCTGCATTGCTGTGGTTTCAAGTCAATGAACTGGGTGAGCCGGTGCCACTTACAGCAAAAGCATTACGGCACTTTATGATGCAACATTGGTCTCAATGCTACCCAAACGATCGAGTGGTGCCCTACCAACTACGGCACTTTTTTGCTCAGCATGCCAGAGCGGCCCTCGATCCGGTATTATCCACCCAAGATGTTGACCAGCTAATGGGACATTCCTCTTTTGGTGAACACCTTGGCAGTGATATGCACTTCCCTGCATCGCAAAAAAAGCTCACCAAGCACCTCAATGGCATTAGTGACTTTTTACAGCTGCCACCGTTCACGGAGGGTAAGTGATATGCTCAATTACAGTACGCTACAGCGCTACCATATAGATCAGGGACAAGCGATAGAAGAGCGCACCGATATAGAATGGATATGCCTGCGCATGGAACCGCACTCCCGCGAACGTCAACTCAAGGCTGTAAACCTAAAGCTAATCAATAAAGCTATTACCGACATCCCCACGGGGCGTCAACGCCGACTTAAACGAGCACGAAACCAAGTCTTACAATATCTGCATGATGTCTGTGATTGGACGCTGCCTAAGCGACAAGAAAAACAGTTCACAGATATTGCACTCAAGTGGATGCGTAAAATACAAATCCTCAACGACAATGCAGGTACATTACTTCGAGGCTACCAACTGCAACGCCAGCACTTTATCGCCGAACCTAAGAGCGAGTTAAAAAGCGAATTAGCCTGGTTACTTACTGTACTCTACATAGAGGTCGCTCCTCTGCCATTGAATTACTGGCAAGCGGTTCTCAGTAGTGCTGAGCCCATTGAGTATTTTGAAGGTCAATATACCCTTAAGGTGCCGCACCCAACGCCTATCGCTGCGTTTGCTAACAACACTCAACCAAGCTTTACTCGGTTGCCATTGCCGTTGTTTGCTTATCGGCTCTTACAACAATATATGCTGCAGCAAACTCAGGTGCCAACCACCAATGCACTGATACAAGCGTTAAATCAGGAGTTATCGGCGCAGCCTTATTACCTCACTCCGCGCTCGGCAGCCCACTGGCAGCGCACGTTTCAATCGTTGTGGCATCATCATTATCAAGTGCCTGCCGAGCTATTGCGTGATATTTCCGATCCTCAACGCCATGTCGCAACATTGGCGTACACCTACAACCCGACTCTACCTGTTGCAGTCAAAAATTCGCTTTATCAGCCTATCGTATTTCCTCAATTAGAAAAGCAAGGCAGCATTACATCAAAATCGAGCAAGCCTCATTGGCCGCACAGAGATTTAATCAAGTATTACCGCCGTAAAAGCACCATATCAGCATCAGCCGTCATGCCATTGGTGCCCAATTGGACTCAAGATAACATCCTCCCCAAACTGCTGTTTCACTTTTGTGAATCGCTATTTATTGAGGGCGGAATTAAACGTGACAACCTCCCTGCGGATACTGTCGACCGCTATAGCAACTTTTACAAAAACCTTGCTCCGTTATCATATCAAGCAGCCTGCGAACCCGATAAATTAGTCGAATGGGCGCAGCAAGCATTTGCAATGCTTGAGAGCAAAGACTCTCAGGCTTGGCATTTCTACCAATTTTTGCGCAGCGTGGCACAGCAACCATTAACCGACCACCTTGATTTAAGTCAGTTTGAAAAGCCAAGCTTACCTGCTCGTATTGATCCTTTTCGGCTGAGCGTCTCGCAGTTACATCAGGTTATCGAGCACTTACTATCATCCAACAATGGTCACGTGCTGCAACGGCTGTTTGCCAGTGTTGCAGCCTTACTTGGGTTTTACGGCGCTTTACGTCGAGGAGAGGTATTGCGTCTTCGAGTCGGCGATATTCGTCAAGTCGGCAATCAAAACAACCGTTTTCAGCTGACGATTACAGGGACTCCTGAGGGCCAAACAAAAAGTCGGCAAACTCGCCATGTGTATATCGTCATGCCAAAAGTCGCTGCAAAGCTCGTACGTATCGTCATTAAGATGCATGCAGAGAGTGATAACGCACAACCATTATTGGCCTTATGTGGTGAATCGATTGCTTCACGCGCCAGTCACTATCTATATCCGGTGACGCAAGTGCTCAAAGGGTTGTTTGGTCAGCAGGTACGTTTTCATCATTTACGCCACTCAGGTGTAGAACTCACCTATCTGCAAGGATTGCATTTGGCCTATGAGCGCGCAGATAACCATTTAGCCTCGTTGCTCGATGATAACGCCATGCAAACGATGCTGACTCAGCAAAATTGCTTAGCACGCTTTAGTTTTTGGTTAGAAGGCCGCGATTTTAGCGAGGTAAACGACAGCTTGCTTTTTGACGTGATTAGCGCTCAATTTGGCCATGCACACTATGCCACCACTCGGCGTCATTATCTGCATGGCCTTGAGCGGATCATTCCGCTATTTAAACCACATAAACGCAACTACAGCCGTGATGAGTTGCGCTACCTTTTAGATATTCCTACCGGGTCAAATGATATCTCCAGAGTGCTTGCAGAGCTCAGTCCTGAATATGCAGCGTTGCCTGAACAAGCCAAAAAGTACCATCAACCCAGCTTTAGTGAGGCGCAACTCCTAAAAAGGGTGGTACCCAAACAGGCCATTTCTAAGCATAAACAATGGAGCGACGATAAGTGGTTGAAACAATGGAGTGAGCATATACCAAGGCAATGGCATAGCGAACAAACTTTTTATCTCATGAATGGCCAGGCGATACGCATGTTGACAACGGGTGAGCTTACCATGAAAACCCTTAGCGAAGCGTGGCAGCAATTGGGGCAACACCAAGGGTTCGTGCTGGATAAAAAGCAACGCACTGCGATTAAGCACTTAGGCGGTGCAAGAGTAATTGAAGCAAAGGCGAGTAAAAGTTTAGCAAGGCTAGATGAGCCGAGTAAGCTCGATATGGTCTTCAATTGCCCCTGTAACCAGCGCACGCTTAAGGCGTTTCAAAGCTTATGTCATCAAGGCGCAATGAAATCATTCGATGCGACACTGACCTTAGTGCAAAACCGAAAAAGCCTTAACAGCCATAAACTAGGATTGGTCAAAAGCCGCTTTGCGCGCAAACAAGACAAGGTGCAGCATAAGGTTATACCTGCTGGTGACACCTGCCTTAACATCACCCTGCACACACCTTTTTCCGCTGCAACATTCAAACGTCCACTCACCCAATATTTTGATAATTTATCAACTATCACTGCTTAAGAGGATCCCAACATGCCAAAACTTGAATTTAATGCTGACAGTAAACGAGACATAAGCCACCTAGTTGACGACATCAGCGACAAAGATCCGATCCCTTATGTCACCGTGGTGATAGAGACCAAAGAGGTCGGCTATTTAATTGGTGGGCAGAGCGATTTTCCCTCTATGGTTAAGTTACCACTTAATAGCGACTGGGGGCTCAAAAAAGGTCAATGGTCATTATGTGCCAGTAGCTTTAGTACATGGTGGCGAGCGGAGTCAAAAAACACCTTAGATGAAACCCCAATCAGCATCGAAGTGGAATATGGCAAACAGCAAAAACTACCGCTTCTTAATGGCCTGATGGCGCAAGTCTCTCGCCTCTATATTCAAGCCAAACCGCCGATAGAGTCCCACCTTGCCTTTCTTGAACAACATAAAAATCAAACTTACCAAGTATTACCAACAGATTCAGCTAGGGTGATCCTTGAAGTCGCCGATTCTCACCAACCTTTTGATGTGTTTGAACTCAATAAAGAGCAGCAAAAAGTCCGCATTGAGCGTGATAACAACATTCAAACCTGTGCGCTACCAGAAAATATGGACGTCACACATGGCATATTGCTCAACAAAGAAAGCGTGGTACAACTGGAACGGATCTGCCATAACTCGGATGCAGAGCAGATCCAGTATTATTTGGATGATGAACGCGCGATATTTAGTGATGGGAACCGCGTGAGCTCAAGCTCGTTGGCATCGCTGCGTGAATATCGATTGAAAAAAGAAACAGTGTATCGAACCGAAGTGAAAATTATCATCAACATTTACGATTTTAAGGAAGATCTTAAAAAGTACTTGTCGATTACGCCGTTAAAAAAAGCCAACCAAGCGCTACTCTATATCGATGCAGACTATGTCATGCTTGCCAGCTTAGTTGAAGAAACCGGTAGTAACCGTTTTATCCGCACCAAACATATCGAATGTGACAAGCCCTCGCTATACAGCATCAACTTAAGTCAGCTTAATCGTGTGCCGATCAAAGATATGACTAGCGCAGAACAAATGAAAATCGCAGTATTAATTAATGAGCAAGGCGAGTTAAAGCTGGGCTTTTATAACGACAGAAATAATAGCGATCCTTATCAAAGCATCACTGATATCGAATACGCCTCACCCAAAATGGAGTTGGTACTTAATTCAAAAGCCAAACTAGAAATCATGCTAAAACAACAAAATGCTATCGGTGATGAATCAAATCAATTTGATATGCTTGGTTTTGAGGATGTGTGATTATGTGGTCGGTGTCAACTCAGGCTAACTTTAAGCGCTTCAGAGTAGATAACTGCTGCAAACAGCAATCGAAACGCTGAAAGTAGCAGCGTGTTTCAAGGTAGCTTGCAATACCGACACAGGGTGCCTGACCACCTTGAAAAACACTGAAAGTATCAAGTTGATAATGGCTGCTCTATATCCACTGTGTGACCAAAATATTTGGCAGTCATAAAGCATTGTCTGTACTTAACGATTTAAATTACAGTTAACATCAATTAGCACTAGCGTTAGCGCTGACAACGATTCTGACACAGGGCTATCTTGAAAACATCGCTATTATCAGTCAGCGGCATTAACAGCATAAGTAAGTGTTGATGCGCCTTTGATAACAACATGCACTGATTAACGCTACGACGACTACTTATGAACATAGCTTATAAGCGGCACTTGTGATTAGTACTTGTAGCGGCGTTTTTCAAGGTAGTTAGTGGTTACGATTAGTACTTGTGAATAGTACCTCTGAGTAGCACTTCCCATTAGCACTGGACAAATATACAGTTACAGCTATAGTAATAGATGTGTTTTTAACCAATAGTCCTATTTTAAGCAATATTGGTCATTAGCAACAAAGAAAAGGAAAAAAAACAAAATAAGTAAGCTAGGTTAGCTTTTGCTTTAAGAAAGCGTGTTTTACAAGCGAGACAGGCAAACGCGACTGACAAGCGAGAAGTAGAAAATAAGTTAACCTATAAAAAAAGCAGTTGGGGCAGAGTGGCGGCAACCACCCTACCCCGTACCGGCTGCGCAGTCTATTAACCGAATCCAGCCGATGGACAAATTCTAACGAATTCCATTGGTAAGGGACAGATCTATTTAACGATCTGCAATCAATGGAGGCCATTATGGCTCATATTCGCATCCGTCCTAACGGGCGCATTCAGTTCGACCTACACCTCTATGGCTGCCGTTTTCGTGAAGGCACCAAACTGATGGCCACACCTAAAAACCTCGCTAGTGCCAAAGCCACCCTCAAGCAAATGAATGCTGAAATTGATTTAGGCAGTTTTCAGTACCGCGATTACTTTCCAAAAAGTAAAAAAGTCGCCAAGTTTGAGAAGCTACAACGAGACAAATATCCCGACCGCCAATATCCATTTTTTGATACGTTTGCTATTCAATGGTTTGAACGACAAAAAGCCAAATGGAAAAACAGCTACCGCGATACTGTGCGTAATACGCTGGATAAATACCTAATCCCCCAGTTTGGCAATACTTTGCTTAACGAAGTCACTCTATCGCAAGTTGATTTTTTTCGTCAGGAATTAATGGAGGGCAAGAAAAAGGATGGTACTCGGCTGCTATCGAATAGGCGCATCAATAATATTCTGTGGCCGCTAGTGGCGATAGTCAGCCTTGCAGCAGAAGAGTGTAAGTTTGATTATTCATTGAGACGCTATCGCTCTCTCAAAGAAGAAAAAGCCGAATCACACCCGATGACAATTGATGAGGTGCGCCAATTTTTAACGCATGTACCCAAACAATGGAAAGATTACTTTATCGTCCGCTTCTGGACTGGGATGAGAAGTTGTGAGGTGCATGGATTAGAATGGCAGCATATTGATTTTGACCACCGTTTAATCCGTATAAGACAAAACTGGGTCAATGGCGAAACATGTGATGTAAAAACACCGAAATCTCGTAGAGAACTTAAGATGTGTGATTCGGTGTATGAAGCATTTAAACGGGTTAAAGAGGCGAGCCAATCAGATTCAAACTTTGTGTTTATCGGACCGTCTGGCACACCATTAGAAACACACTATGTGAGTAGAAAGCTATGGTATCCAGCACTTAAAAAAGCAGGGCTAAAACCAAGACGCCCTTATGAAACACGCCATACTGCGGCCGTACTACATATCGCTGCACACGAAAATCCGCTATACGTGTCGCAAATGCTAGGGCACAGCGATACAAGACTTCTATTTGATGTGTATGCGCCATATGTGGCTAATGCGTCTAGAACAGATGGAAAGGCTTTTGATTTGTTGATGAAAGAGCAAGTAACTCTATAACAAAAAAAGCCATAGTCGCTTTCGCACTCTATGGCTTATATTTCATTTAGACCAATGTAAATTGTAAATTAAGAGCGGACAGCATTTGCAATATATTCTGCCTGTGCTTGAGACATTTCGACATCGGTAGATTCAACCATCACTCGGATAAGTGGTTCAGTACCCGATTTACGTAGTAGCACACGACCATTTTCAGCCAAGACTGATTCAGCTTCAATAACAGCTTGTTGAACGACGTTAGAATTTAAAATTTCATCGGCGTTATTAGTCAACAAGCGCACATTGATCAGTACTTGTGGTAATTTTTTCATACCAGAAACGATCTCAGCCAATGATTGTTGAGCTTCTAATATTGCTTGTAACACCAATAACGAAGCCACCACACCATCACCAGTGGATGCATGATCCAAATGCAAAATATGTCCTGAACCCTCGCCCCCTATACGCCAACCGGTCTCTTTTAATTGCTCTACAACATAGCGGTCACCTACTTTAGCGCGTTTAAAAGGAATGTCCATTCCCTTTAACGCAATCTCGAGGCCCAAGTTAGACATTAATGTCCCAACAATACCACCAGACATAGTCCCTTGCTGTTTTGCAGACTTTGCCAATATATACAGGATCTGATCACCGTCAACAACATGGCCATTGTGGTCAACGAACATCACTCTATCTGCATCACCATCAAGCGCTATACCTAAATCAGCCTCGTGCACAATCACAGCAGTTTGTAAGCTATCTAGGCTTGTTGCACCACACTCGGCATTAATGTTAAGCCCATTAGGCTTGTCATTGATGCTAACCACTTCAGCGCCAAGCTCTCTGTAGACATTAGGCGCGATATGATAGGCTGCCCCGTTGGCACTATCTACTACGATTTTTAGCCCTGCTAATGACAGCTCATTAGAGAATACGCCTTTACAGAATTCAATATAGCGCCCAGCAGCATCATTAATACGTCTTACTTTTCCTAATTCAGCAGACTCTACACACTGCATCGCATTATGATTAATCGCTTTATCTAGCAGAGCTTCGATTTCAAGTTCTTGCTCATCATTAAGCTTAGTGCCTGAATTAGAGAAAAACTTAATCCCATTATCATAAAAAGGATTATGTGAAGCACTGATAACAACGCCAGCATCAGCACGGAAAGTCGAGGCTAGATAAGCAACCGCAGGTGTTGGCATAGGCCCAACTAACGCGACATTAATACCTGCTGCAGATAGACCAGCCTCGATCGCCGACTCAAGCATATAGCCACTAATGCGGGTATCTTTACCGATTAACACTTCTTTAGTACCGCTTGAGGCCAAAACAGTCCCAGCAGCCCAACCTAACTTCATTGCGAAATCGGGTGTGATAGGAAACTCACCAACCTTTCCACGAACTCCATCAGTACCAAAATATTTACGAGACATAAATTAATTTCCTAAAACTGCGCAAAATAAACTAATAACCAGAGACACATATTTATTTTACCGCGTCACCAGAACCACTACCTGAGACTGTCATCATGATGTACTTGAAGTAATCTTTAACATTTAGGCTATCAATCATCTGCTTGTCAGTTTTTGCTAATAAAGCAGGTGTAGACATATCAATATTTTGAACTTGAGCTAAACCTGTAACGCCAGGTAAAACATCGTAAACCCTTAACGCATCGCGCTCTTTAATTAACTCTTCTTGATTAAATAAGTTCGGTCGAGGACCAACCAAACTCATTTCACCTTTAATCACATTAATTAATTGCGGTAATTCATCAATCTTAGTTTTACGTAGGAAGCTACCCAATTTTGTAATTGAAGCATTACTCGCTAAGTGACTAGCGACTGATTTGGTTTCAACAGACATAGTGCGAAACTTAATCAATTTAAAAGGCTTTTTATTTCGGCCTACACGGGTTTGAACAAAAATAGGCGAACCAGTATCAAACATGCCAATAATTGTGACGACCAATAAAACAGGCCAAAGCAATAACAGTCCAAAGAAGGAGGCTAAAAAATCGATAATGCGGATCATTTATGTACTCTATTTATTTTTATTGAGAAGAAAATACTCTGCGGTTTCTTTAAAACCTTGCTCAAGCGTCTGTGGAGGAACCCAACCTAACGTATCTTTAGTATGTGATATATCGACCTGTAAAGACCCTATAAGCCTATCTACTAAATCAGACTTACCAGTTAACTTACCAACGAAGCGATAGCACCATAAAGGTACTGGCAGTAATCTACTGGGTTTTCCGAGTGCATATGACATATGCTTTACCATTGAGGCAGTAGATAAATCATGATCATCAGAAACTAAAAATATTTGATTTGCAGCCTTTGGATGTTCAACACAGTTCATAATCAGATCAACCAGGTTCTTTACTGAAACTAGACTTCGTTTGTTATGTTTTATGTTGCCGAAAGGCAAAGGTAAACCTTTTGAAGCTAATTTTAATAGCGACGCAAAATTAGCCTTAACTCCGGGCCCGTAAACCAATGTTGGTCGTATAATAACGACCTCTAACCCAGTTTCTTTAGCAAATTCTAACAACTGTTCTTCAGCTTCCGATTTAGACTTCCCATAAAAGTCTTCAGGGGCTCTTGGATCAACTGCGGTGAAAGGTATACCACTTAGGGTCGACTCACCATTAACTTTTATGCTGCTAACAAATATAAAGCGTTTGACACCAGCTTCTAATGCTTGCTGTGCAAGCTTAATAGTTCCTATTGTATTAACTTTTCTGTAGTCATCTAACGGTTCAGACGAATGGTCATTCATAACGTGAACTCGTGCTGCGCAGTGAATAACGACTGAGATATTAGAAAAAGTAGACTTATCATAACTTCCACTTAAAAACTTCGTAAATGATAAAGTTGAGGTTCGATATAAATCTGGTTGAACAGCCTTTACAAAATAATCCCCAACAAATCCTGATGAGCCCGTGACTAATATATTCATGTCTATTCCTTAAAACTATCACTTATAATATCAATGACCTCACTAACACCAAAAAAAGAAATGTTATTATAATCATTATAATTTTTAAAATCATAGTCTACAATTAATCTGTTTAGGTGAGTCAAATCAAAGCATGTACAACAAAAGTTATGCTTTTCTAGATAACATCCTAATTCAGACTGATGTTTATCACTGCGCTCCAAATTAGGAATGGCTATCAAAGGAATTTTACTGTTAAGGCACTTAAAAACTGTGCCAGCACCACAATGTGATATTACTAAATCAAAATCCGTAAGATTTAAGTCTGGAGAAAAATCAAAATAAAGACCGTTTTTAGGTTGATATCCTCCTTTGCCAATTTGGAAAGTAAATTCATCGACTGAATTAGATGAGATTTTATCACAACGCTCTACCAAGGAATCAAAAGAACCTGTACCTACAGTAACTAATATTTTCATAACCTTCCTAAGAACACTGATTTATCGTAGACCTGCAATAATTCCTCATTCTGTACTATTATGTGATTAGCTACATAACTCATGATAGAGCCTGTCATACTTTTACTATAGAACATACAAGAAGACTCAAAAAAAACTATAGTACTTTTACAAAAAAATTTAAAAAAAATTGAAGGAAAAATACAGAGACCAGGTCCGGTACTCAGAACACATTTAACATCAAACCTAACTATTAAATAAGAAATTAGCAATATATTATATATTAGAATCGGTATGGAAT